>NZ_JBICUN010000009.1:0-226605 GCF_043198195.1 Micromonospora sp. NPDC048868 | reverse complement strand
GCCGCTTCCTACTCAAGGGCGCGCGGGCCGGGGGGGGCGGGGCGGGGGGGGCGGGGGGGGGCCGGGCCCCCCCCCCCCCGCCACCCGCGCACTGCGTCAGCCGGCGCCGCCGGCCCGGAAGGCGACCCAGGCGTCGCTCATCCGGTCAGCCTGGCCCGGGGTGAACATGTTCATGCAGGAGTCCTGCGTGTAGTCCATGAAGTTGTGGATCGGGTCCAGCCCGGGTGCGGTGCAGGTGTCCGCGCCGATCGGGCAGTTGAACTGCGGCGTCGCCTCGCGCGGGGTGTCCGCGACGAAGTCGCCGGAGGCGGAGCAGCCGTGCGCGAAGGTGTGCTCCAGCATCAGCCAGTGCCCGACCTCGTGCGTCAGCGTGTCGCCGAGGGCGTACTTGCCGGCGGTGCCGCCCGGCATCGACTCGTCGAGCATGACCACGCCGTCGATGTAGTCGCGGCCGTTGTTGTAGCCCTTCGGGAAGTACGCCCAGCCGAGCAGGCCGCCGCCGATGTTGGCCGCGTACACGTTGAGGGTCTCGGAGTCGCCGGTGTACAGCGCCTTCTTCATGTCGCGCTCGTTCTTGCCCGGCACGACGGTGTACCAGTTGCTGTTCACCGTCCACGTCGTGTCGACGAGGTCGAACCGGAACGGCGTGTCGGAGGCGTCCGGCGCGGTACGGCCCGCGAACGAGTCGTTGAGCACCTTCATCTGGGCCGCGATCAGGGTGTTCCACCTGGTCGTCTCGGCCGCGGTGAGCGGGTGGTCGGAAATCATGTGGAAGACCGTCGGCACGGTGACGCTGCCGTTGGCCAGGCGCGGGGCGTCCTTGATGACGCCGTAGGCCTTCGCCTCGTTCTTGGCGTAGAGCTCCGGCTCCTTGGCCGTGGCGCCCTCGGCGAGCCGGGCCGCGCCGTGCCCGTGGGCGTCCGGCTCGCACTCGGCCGCGCCCGGGGAGACGGGCACGGGCGCCGCCGACACCGCGCCGTAGGCGCCGCCGGACGCCAGGAGCGTCGCGGCGGTGGCGGTGAGGACCGCGAGTCGGAAGATGGGTCTCCTGTGCATCGGTGCACCTTTCAGGAGGATGGAGGCGGTGCGAAGTCGACGCGGGGTTGTCATGACCAGGTCGATGACGTCGTCTCCCCGGTATGAGACCACGTCGATCGCGCATGCAACAGACCTGCGCAAAGAGCCTGTTTTCCCTGTAACGCCAGGGGGCCGGGGAGCGCTGATCGAAGGCGCGCGGGGCGTTCCGCGGCCCGCGCCGCGCCTCCTCGGGGCGTACCGGCAAGGCCCGTTTCGTCCTTTCGGACGGCTACTGCCGGCGGACCCGGTAGTAGAGGTGGGTGACCCGGTCGCCCTCGACGACCGTCGGGTCGGACAGCTCGACGGGGGCGTCGCGGACGTGGTCGAAGAACGGCACGCCGTCGCCGAGCAGCACCGGCACCAGGTTGACCCGGATCTCGTCGAGCAGCCCGGCCGCCAGGCACTGGCGGGCGATGCTGCCGCCGTTGACCGCGACCCAGCGGTCGCCGGCCAGTTCCCTGGCCTGCGCGACGGCGGCCTCCACGCCCTCGGTGACGAAGGTGAACGGCGCGCCCGGCCGGGGCCAGCCGTCCGGCACGTGGTGGGTGACGACCACGACGGGCTTGTCCATGGGGTGCCGGCCGTCCCAGGCGTCCACGAGGTCGAACAGCCGCCGGCCGACGACCAGGGCGCCGGTGTCGTCGAGGGTGTGCCGCAGGTGCCCGGCGCTCGCCTGCGAGGTGCGGAACGTCATCTCCGGCTTGGCGGTCGCGGTGGCGACATCGCCGTTGCCGTACCAGTGGAAGAGCTGGTCGAAGCCGCTCTCGCCCGGGCCGGCGATGTAGCCGTCCAGCGACATGCTCGCCTCGGTGTAGACCCCGGCCATCTACAGCACCCGGGTGATCTGCTCGGCGGCGATCCGGGCGTCCGACCGGGCCGGATCCAGGTTGGCGCAGAGCACCACCGACGCGCCGACGGCCAGCGGCGCCAACAGCCAGTACACGGGCTGTTCGTGCTCGGCGACGTCGACAAGCAGCCGGTCGCCCGCCCGCAGGTCGAGCCGCTCCGCGACGGCCAGCGCGACGCTGCCCCACTCGCGGTAGCTCGTGCCGTCGGGGCTGGCCGCGTCGGCGCTGGTCAGCGGGGCGGACGCGGGCAGCGCGTCGGTGTGCCGGCCCACCTCGGCCAGCCAGTCCCGGTATTCCTCGGGGGCCGGGGCGCGCGGGGTGACGCCGAGGCCGAGGACGAAGCGGTGCCGCGCCTCGGGCACCTCCTCCAGCCAGTCGTCGAGCCGCTCGGCGCTGACGAAGACGGCGTCGTACGGCTCGTCGGCGCCCGGCTCGACCGGCGGCAGGCCGGCGGTCGCCCGGGGCCGGAAGGACACCGCCACCCCGGCCGACCAGGCGCCCAGCAGCACGGCGGCGCTCTGCCAGTGCGCGGGAAGCAGCACGGCCGCCCGGTCGCCGACGCCCAGCCCGCAGCCCTCGCGCAGCAGCCCGGCGGCCCGCGCCGCCCAGCCGCCCAGCTCCGTCGCGGTCAGGTCGACCCGCTCACCGGTGGCGTCGTCGAGGTAGGTGAGCAGCGGCCGGTCGACCTCCGCCGCCCGGCCCCCGGTCAGCGGCTCCCGGACGAGGGCATCGGTCATGTTCATGTCGCACTCCTCAGCAGGCTGCGGTCAGCCTACTGAACCGGGGACGGGCCGACGGGGCACCGACGCGCCCGGCCAGGCAGCGCTCCCCGCCAGCCGGGCCTGTCACGGGGCGGGCGCCAGCCTCCCGCACGCCATGTCACCTGGGCTTCTTCGTGTGCTGACGCACAAACTCCTGCTAGCCTGGAGGTCGCAGGACGCCCTTCGGGGCTCCCGCACCCGCCTTAGGGCCCGCTGACGCGGGCCCTTCGTGCGTCCGGGGTCACGGGACCTTGGCCAGCGGATCCCAGCACCAGCTGTGATAGCAACGGGACGCGACCAGGGACCACAAGCGCTCGTTTGCCGCCGTTTCCCGAGTGTCGGCACCGGGCCGGTCGAGGCGCTGGAACAGGAACGTCACCAGGTCGACTGCCTGAACGAGCCGGCTCGCGTGCGACGGGGCGAAGTGCAGCGTGTCGACGATCCGTGTGAGCTTCCTCGACCGGTACCCGCCGGTCCCGGACACGCGATACCGCGTCAGGTCGGCCCGGTGCACCGCCTGCTCCTGCACCTCGTCGGCGATGACCAGCGCATATTCCTCCCGGCTCGCCGCATATCCGTCGACCCTCTCCAGCAGGTGCGACAGCACCACCTCGTGCGCCGGTCGCGCGTCTGCGGCGTACCGCTTGGTCAGTGCCGCCCGCTGCACGCCCCGGATGATGATCGTGACGTCGTGGGCGCCGATCGCCTCCATCGCCGCCCGGTAGACCGCGATCCGGGCGCGGGGCGGCACTCCCTTCCAGACAGACCTGGCGTGGAAGATGTCGTAACCGTGCAACTCGGTCGCGGGCGGCACGCCGTACGTCTTGGTGGCGTGGTCCATCACCTGGTCGAGTGCCTCGCTCAACGGCATCGCGACCACGTCGGGCACCAGCAGCGCCCCGATCCAGTAGAGGCGGTCGGTGAACGACTCGTCGACGTACGTGAGCAGCACCCGGTGAGAGTACGACGACGCCAGGTGACCGACGTGGACTCCTCCGGCGAGTCAACGGGCGGGCAGTTCGGGGCCGCCGTCGAGTAGCGGGGCCAGCAGGTCGCCCTGCTTCTCCACCCGCTTCAGCACCTCCCCCGCCGTGTACGGCTTCGTCGCCGGCCGCTTCCCCGCCGCGCCCGCCTCGACCTCGTCCCAGGTCAGCGGGGTGGAGACGGACGGCACGGACTGCGCCCGCAGCGAGTACGGCGACACGGTCGTCTTGGCGGCGTTGTTCTGGCTCCAGTCGATGAAGACCTTGCCCGGCCGCAGGTTCTTCGCCATCTTCGACACGACCAGCTTCGGGTGCGCCCGCTCCAGCTCCTGCGCGATCCGCTTGGCGTAGTCGGAGACCAGATCGGCCGACTGGGTACCGGCGACCGGGCAGCAGAGCTGCATGCCCTTCTTCCCCGAGGTCTTCGGATAGCTGTCGATGCCGTCGTCGGCGAGCCGGTCGCGCATCAGCAGCGCCACCTGGCAGCACTGGCGCAGCGCCGCCGGCGGCCCGGGATCGAGGTCGACGACCATCATGTCGGGCTGCTCGCCGACCTTCCACTGCGGCGTGTGCAGCTCCAGGGCGGCGAGGTTGGCCAGCCAGACCAGGGTGGGCAGGTCGTCGGCGACCACGTAGTCGATGGTGTCCCGGCCCTTGCTGGACCCGGGCGCGGGCAGCGTCTCGGTGCGTACCCAGCCGGGGGTGGCGGCCGGGGCGTTCTTCTCGAAGAAGGAGCCGCCGGTGACCCCGTTGGGGAAGCGGATCCGGGTGAGCGCCCGGTCGGCCAGGTGCGGCAGGAGCACCGGGGCGATCCGGGTGTAGTAGTCGATCACCTCGCCCTTGGTGAACCCGGCCTCGGGATAGAGCACCTTGTCCAGGTTGGACAGCTCCAGCGCGCGCCCCTCGACGTCCACCTTGAACCGCTCAGCCGGCATCGTCGACCTCCTCGGCGGGTTTGTCCGGCCGCAGCCGGAGCACCCTGGGGAACCGCAGGCGCCCGTCCGGGGTGCGCTGGCCGTACTTCACCTCCACCACGACCAGGGGTGTTACCCAGATCGCGCCCCGGGCATCCTCGCGCGGCACGTCCCCGGCGAACGGCGACGCGCCGGCGCGCAGCGGCTCCAGCTCGCGGAGCAGTTCCCGCTCGATGGCCGCGCCGATGCCGCCGCCGACGCGCCCCCGGTAGGTGAGCCGTCCGTCCGGGCGCGGCACCCCGACCAGCAGGCCGCCGATCCGGCGCGCCCCGGGCCGCCAGCCGCCGACCACGAAGTCGCCGGTGACCTCCAGCTTGACCTTCACCCAGTCCGGCGAGCGCACGCCCGGCCGGTAGACCGAGTCGACCCGCTTGGCCATCACCCCCTCCAGGCCGTGCTCGCCGGCCGCCTCGTAGGTGGCCGGGCCGTCGCCGAAGAGCGGCGACACCGCCCACCGGGCGCCGCCGAGCGCCAGGCCGTCCAGGGCCTCCCGCCGGCGGGCGTACGACCGGCCGGTCAGGTCCTCGCCGTCGAGCCGGAGCAGGTCGAAGATCATGTACGTCACCGGGGCGACCGCCGCCAGCCGGGCGGCCTTGTTCCGGTCGCGCACGTGCATCCGCTCCGCCAGGGCCGTGAACGAGGGCTGACCGGTCTCGCCGAGCAGCACCACCTCGCCGTCGAGCAGCGCGTCGCCCGCCTGCTCGTGCAGGGTGGCCAGCTCGGGGTACGCGGCGGTGATCTCCACGCCGCTGCGGGCGTACAGGTGCTGCCGGCCGCCGGAGATGTCGGCGAGCGCGCGGACGCCGTCCCACTTGAACTCGTACGCCCAGCCGGCACCCGCCGGGAGCTGCCCGGTCATCGCGAGCATCGGCTTGAGCGGCGCGCCGGGCACGTCCCGACTGTACTTGCGCACCGAAGCGCTCGCGTGGCCTTCGATCATTTGCGATCCTGGGCTGTACCGGCGAGAGGAGCACGGGGATGCGGGCCATCTGGAAGGGAGCCGTCTCGTTCGGGCTCGTCTCCATCGGGGTCAAGCTCTACTCGGCCACCGAGGAGAAGGACATCCGCTTCCACCAGGTGCACCGGGAGGACGGCGGGCGCATCCGCTACAAGCGCACCTGCCAGATCTGCGGCGAGGAGGTCACCTACGACGACATCGCCAAGGGCTACGACATCGGCGGCGGCGAGATGGTGATCCTCACCGACGAGGACTTCGCCGAGCTGCCGCTGTCCAGCTCGCGCGCGATCGACGTGCTGGAGTTCGTCCCGGCCGAGCAGGTCGACCCGATCCTCTACAACAAGGCGTACTTCCTGGAGCCGGAGGGCACCGCCACCAAGCCGTACGTGCTGCTACGCGACGCGCTCGCCGACTCGGAGCGGGTGGCGATCGTCAAGGTGGCGCTGCGCCAGCGGGAGCAGCTCGCCACGCTGCGGGTCCGCGAGGGGGTGCTGCTGCTCAACACGATGCTCTGGCCGGACGAGATCCGGAAGCCCGACTTCGGCTTCCTCGACGAGGACCTGAAGGTTCGCCCGCCGGAGCTGGCGATGGCCAGCTCGCTGATCGACTCGATGGCCGGCGAGTTCGAGCCGGACGCCTTCACCGACGACTACCGGGCGGCCCTGCAGGAGGTCATCGACGCCAAGGTGGAGGGTCGCGAGGTGGTCCAGCCGGAGGAGGTCGAGGAGGCTCCGGCTGCGGCGGTGGACCTGATGGCGGCGCTGAAGGCGTCCGTCGAGCGCGCCCGGTCCGCCCGGGGCGAGGCGCCGGCCGGTGGCGGCGGGGAGCCGACCCCGATCTCGGCCGCCCGCTCCGCGCAGAAGAAGGCCGCCGAGAAGAAGGCGGCGAAGGCGCCGGCCAAGAAGACCGCCGAGAAGAAGGCCGCGCCGAAGAAGGCCGCCGCCAAGAAGGCCGCCCCGAAGAAGGCCGCCGAGGGCGAGAAGAAGCCCGCCGCCAAGAAGGCCGCCGCGAAGAAGACAGCCCGCAAGACGGCCTGACCCCGCCCGGTCGTACGCGCCTCCCGCGCGGCTGAGGTTGCCTTGACGCCGGTGGGAAGGTCTAGCGTCGGTCGGGTCGGACGAGGGAGGTCGGATGCTGATCGGTGAGCTGGCGGAGCGCGCCGGCACGAGCACCCGGGCCCTGCGTTACTACGAGACGCACGGCCTGGTCCGGGCGGCCCGCTCGGCCAACGGATACCGGGTCTACGACGAGGCGGAGCTGCACGTCGTACGCGAGATCCGGGCGCTGCTGGCGGTGGGCTTCGGCCTGGACGACATCCGCCCGTTCGTCGCCTGCCTGCGGGCCGGCAACGCCTCCGGTCACGTCTGCCCCGACTCGGTGGCCGTGCTGCGGCGCAAGCTGGCCGAGGTCGACGCCGGCATCGACCGGCTGCACGCGGTCCGCCAGGAGTTGCGCGACCAACTCGCCCACGCCATCACCCAACGGGAGGAAACATGCTCGAGACTGCGCCGGGCGGCTCGCTGACCGCCGTCACCGACGACACCTTCGCCACCGTGGTGCTCGCCGCCGACCGACCGGTGGTGGTGGACTTCTGGGCGGACTGGTGCCCGCCGTGCCGGGCCATCTCCCGCAGCCTCGCCGAGCTCGCCGAGGAGTTCGCCGGGCGGCTGGTCGTGGCCACGATCGACACCGACGCCAACCCGACGGCCACCCGCACCTACGGCGTGATGTCCCTGCCCACCCTCCTGGTCTTCCGCCACGGGCAGGTGGTCGGCTCGATCGTCGGCTCCCGCCCGAAGCACCACCTGCGCCAGGGGTTGGCACGGCATCTCGAGGGCTGAACCGCCGGCCGGCGCGGTGCGGTCTCGCAGGTGCGGACCGCCGCGGGTAGGCTCCGCCGGCCCCCGCCGCGAGAGGAACCCCATGCCGTACACCCCCGACCTGGACCGGCTGCTGACACCCGGTGCCCGCTTCGCCGACGAGCACGCCACGTACGTCATGGAGGTGCACCCGCTGGGCGACGTCGTGCTGCCGACGGGGCGGGTGGTCGGCTGCGACCCGGTGGCCTGCCCCGAGGACGAACCGTTCACGGTCGGGGTGGCCCCCGGCCGCTACCCGGCGCGGGCCTGGGTCGCGGTGGTGCGGGGCGAGGACACCGAGGCGGACCGGCGGGTGGCCGCCCTCGAACTGGTGGTCCACGACGAGCCGGCGGCCCGCTGGGAGATGGCGCTGGTCGGCGACCAGGACGTCGCGGCCCTCAAGTCGGACGGTTGGTTCGGCTACGGGGTGGACACCGGCATCGGCACCCTGGCCGACCCGACCGCGCTGGCCGCCCTGGAAACGTGGGACGAGGGCGCGGTGACGGACGTCTTCGTCGCGGACGAGCCCGCGGGCGGGCCGGTGCCGGGGCACGTCGCCGCGGTGCTCGACGAGGCGACCGGGGCCAACGTGGTGACGGTCTGGTCCGGCTGGGGCGACGGCTGCTACGGCACCTGGATCGGGCGGGCCGCCGACGGCCGGGTCACCTCGTTCGTGACCGACTTCATGGTGGTGCCGGGGCCGGCGTGACCCGTGCGGCGGGAGCGGCCACGGTCGAGGCGGCGCGGTGGGCGGCCGGGCGGGTACCGTGTGCGTCGGCTTTCCCCCCGGCACTCCGATGCCGGCCACCACCTTCGCAGCAGGGAGTCGACGCCGTGAGCGAGCGTACGCAGAACCGGTCCCAGAAGTCGGAGCGGCGGCTGGCCGCCCAGTTGGCCGCCCAGAAGGCGGCCGAGGCGAAGCGCCGCCGGCAGGCCTGGGCCGGCGGGCTCGCCGGGGTCGCCGTCGTCGCGGTGCTGATCACCGTCTTCGTGACGATCGGGCGCAACAGCGACGGCGACAAGGACCAGACGGCCAGCGCCCCCTCGGCCGGCCCGTCCGCCAGCGCCCCCGCCGCCGACACGCCCCCCGCCTCGCAGCTCCCGGAGGGGGCCGACCCGGCCCTGGGCACCAAGCCGAAGGTCACGGCCGGCGAGGGCGAGCTGAAGAAGCTCGTCGTGACCCCGCTGGTCAAGGGCACCGGCCCGGCGGTGAAGAAGGGTCAGACGATCACCACGAACTACGTCGGCGTCTTCTACAAGGACGGCAAGGAGTTCGACTCGTCGTGGAACGCCGGGCAGCCGGCGACCTTCGCCATCGGCGTCGGCCAGGTCATCCCGGGCTGGGACCAGGGCCTCGTCGGGGTGACCGTCGGCAGCCGCGTGCAGCTCGACCTTCCGGCCGAGCTGGCGTACGGCACGAACCCGCCCGGCGGCCGTCCCGCCGGCCCGCTGCGCTTCGTCGTGGACGTGCTCGCGGCGCAGTGACCCGCGAACCGGCCCGGTCGAGTTCCGTGACCGGGCCGTTGCCCCGCGATAGCGGCCCGGTTCGCCCGGGATGTCGCCCGTCGTTGATGCAGTACCCCACAGGGGGCTTCCGGCCCCTCCGCCACCGGCAGTAGGTTCAGCGTCACCCCGGGCGGTCCGGCCGTCCGGGGTGATGACCGGACCGGACGCGGAGGTGCACGTGACGGCGCTGGACGACGCGGGGCGGACCGCCCGGGTGTTGTGGACCCACTACGAGCCGGTCCACGCGATCACCTACTTCCACCCCCGCGCCCGGGCCGCCTTCGAGGCGGTCGGGCTGCGGGGCTTCTGGCGCGGCTACTTCGCCGGCCGGGCCGCGCCGCTGGGGGCCGCCGAGCCCGCCCCGGTGACGGCGGCGTTCTTCAACTTCGCCCCGCACACGGTGGCGCGGGCGCTGCCGGCCGTCTGGCGGCTGGCCACCCCGGAGGAGGCGCTGCGGGCGCGGCTCACGGGCGCGGTGCAGGCGCTGGCCGAGCTGACCTACGAGCTGCCGGAGTCGCACCTCGTCGAGGCGGCCGAGTTGCTGGAGGCCGCCGCCGCCGAGGCGGAGCCCGCCGGCCGGGTGCTGGGCGCCGCCAACGCCGCCCTGCCGCGCGGCGAGTACCCGCTGGCCCGGCTCTGGCAGGCCGCCACCACCCTGCGCGAGCAGCGCGGCGACGGGCACATCGCCGCGCTGGTCGCGGCCGACCTCGACCCGGTGGAGACGCTGGCGTGGCGGGTCGCGGTCGACATCTCGCCGCTGAACCTGCTCGGGCGCGGCTGGTCGGAGGAGCAGTGGGCCGCCGCCCGCGCCCGGCTGGCCGAGCGAGGCTGGCTCACCCCGGACGGGAAGCCGACCGAGCAGGGTCTCGCCCGGTTCCAGGCGATCGAGGACGCCACCGACGCCGCCGCCGCCCGTCCGTGGCGGACGCTGGGCCCGGAGCGCACCGAGCGGCTGCGGGAGCTGCTCGAACCGATCGCCCGCGCCGCCCACACCGTCATCCCGGAGGGCAACCCGATCGGCCTGCCCGCGCTGCGGAGCTGACCCCCGCCCACCGGCCCGGACGCCACCGATGGGGCAGGATGGGTTCGTGGCGGATGCGGTGGTCTTCGACCTGGACGGCGTGATCGTGGACTCCGAGCCGGTGTGGGAGGAGGTCCGGCGGGCGTACGTCGCGGCGCACGGCGGCACCTGGCAGCCCGACACGCAGCGCCGGCTGATGGGCATGAGCACCGGCGAGTGGGCCCGCTACCTGAGCGGTGAGCTGGGCGTCGACCGCAGCCCCGAGCAGGTCGCCGCCGAGGTGATCGAGGAGATGACCCGGCGGTACGCGGAGCGCGTACCGCTGATCGACGGGGCCGACCAGGTCGTGCGCCGGCTGGCCGAACGGTGGCCGCTGGGGCTGGCCAGCTCGTCGCCGACCCGGCTGATCGCGGCGGCGCTGGCCGCGACGGACCTGACCGGGGCGTTCGGCGCCACGCTGTCGACGGAGGAGACCGAGCGGGGCAAGCCGGCGCCCGACGTCTACCTGGCGGTCGCCGAGCGGCTGGGCGTCGACCCGGCCCGCTGCGTGGCCGTGGAGGACTCGTCCAACGGCGTCCGCTCGGCCGCCGCCGCCCGGATGACGGTCGTGGCGGTGCCGCACGGGGCGTACCCGCTGGACCCGGACGCCGAGCGCCTCGCGACGCTGCTCCTGGGCACGGTCGGGGAGCTGACGCCGCAGGCCGTCGACCGCCTCGGGTAGGCAGCCCACCAGGCCGACACACCCTGACTCGGCGCCCCCGAAGCACGCCAGCCCAACCCAGGCCCACCCGCCTGACGCGGGCATGAGCGCGGATCCGCCGGGTACGGCAGCCACGGCGCCCCGGCCGGGGCCGCCGGGTGAGGAGACGGGGATGAAGGCGATCGTGTACGAGCGCACCGGCGACGCCTCGGTGCTGCAACTGGTCGACCGGCCGGTGCCGGAGCCCGGCCCCGGCGAGGTCCTGGTGCGGGTGGCGTTCTCCGGGGTGAACCCGACGGACTGGAAGGCCCGCTCGCAGGGGCCGATGCCGCGCGACTGGCAGACGCCGGGGCAGGACGGCGCGGGGGTGATCGAGGCGGTGGGCGAGGGCGTCGACCGGGACCTGATCGGCGAGCGGGTCTGGCTGTGGGAGGCCGCGTGGCAGCGGCCCTGGGGCACCGCCGCCGAATACACGGTGGTGCCGGCCCGGCAGGCGGTGCCCCTCGGGGACGCCTCCTTCGAGCTGGGGGCCAGCCTGGGCATCCCCTTCCTCACCGCGCACCGCTGCCTGACGGCCGGCGAGTACACGCCGGACCGGCTGCACGCGGGCGCGCTCAGCGACCACACGGTGCTCGTGCAGGGCGGGGCGGGCGTGGTGGGCAACGCGGCCATCCAGCTCGCCCGCTGGGCGGACGCCTGCGTGGTCGCCACCGTCAGCAGCCCGGAGAAGGCGCAGTTGGCGGCGGCGGCCGGCGCGTCCTTCGTGGTCGACTACCGGACGCAGGACGTGGTCGAGGAGGTCCGCAAGATCGCGCCCGACGGGGTGCACACGATCGTCGAGGTCTCCGCGGCGCGCAACGCCGCCGCCGACGTCCAACTGCTCCGGCGCGGCGGGGCGGTCTGCGTCTACGCCGACGACGGCGGGGACGAGGTGACCCTGCCCATCTGGCCGTTGATGGCGCCGAACGCGCGGTTCCAGTTCGTCCTCGTCTACACCGAGCCGAAGGCGGCCAAGGCCCAGGCGGTGGTGGACGTGGCCGCCGCGGCGGCGCAGGGCGGGATCCGGGTGGGCGAGGACGCGGGCCTGCCGCTGCACCGCCACCCGCTCTCGGCGGCCGTCGCGGCCCACGAGGCGGTCGAGAACTCGGTGGTCGGGAAGGTGCTGATCACCACCAGTGGGGACGAGTGACGGCTGGCGGCCGAAAGCCCTCTGAGCTGGGCGGATTTCCCCGTAGTGGGCACAGAGGCGAACAAGTTTCGCAACAATGACGGTGCGGGTACCCCCGCATGGAGCGGGCGGCCCCGGCGCGGTGCGAACGCCGGGGCCGCCCCTGGGGAGGGAGTTCAGGAGTGTTCCCTACCCCAACAGGCGACGGTGCGCCTGAGAACGTTACGGGGCGGTCAGCTCCCGGACACTCAGTTCGCCCCCGGCGTACCGGGAACGGACGACCTTCTTGTCGAACTTGCCGACGCTGGTCTTCGGCACCGCGTCGATGACGGCCCAGCGTTCCGGCAGCTGCCAGCGGGCCACCGACCCGGCCAGGAACTCCCGCAGCTCCTCGACCGTCACCGCCGCACCCTCGCGCAGCACGACGGTGGCGAGCGGCCGCTCACCCCAGCGCTCGTCGGGCACCCCCACCACGCAGGCCTCCAGCACCGCCGGGTGGGCCATCAGGGCGTTCTCCAGCTCGACCGAGGAAATCCACTCGCCGCCGGACTTGATGACGTCCTTGGCCCGGTCGGTGAGCGTGATGTACCCGTCCGGCGAGAGGGTGCCGACGTCGCCGGTACGCAGCCAGCCGTCGCGGAACTTCTCCTCGTCGGGCACGTCGTCGCCGACGTACCGCGCGGTCACCCACGGCCCGCGGACCTCCAGCTCGCCGACCGACGCCCCGTCGGCGGGCAGCGGCTCGCCCAGCGGGCCGACGATGCGGGCCTCGACCCCGGCCGGCACCCGGCCCTGCGTGTAGCGGTAGCGCCAGGCCTCCTCGCCGGTCGCGCCGGCCGGCGGCCGGGAGACCGAGCCCAGCGGGGACATCTCCGTCATCCCCCAGGCGTGGATGACGTCGATGCCGTGCCGCTCGGCGAACGCGTGCATCAGCGCCGGCGGGCAGGCCGAGCCGCCGACGATCACCTCCCGCAGCGAGGAACTGTCCACGTCGTGGGCGTCCAGGTGGGCCAGCAGGTCGGTCCAGATGGTCGGCACCGCGCCGGCCAGGGTGGGCCGCTCGGCGGCGATCATGTCGGCGATCGGCGCGGCCTGGAGGAACCGGTCCGGCATGATCAGCGACGCCCCCGAGAGGAAGGCCGCGTACGGCAGGCCCCAGGACATCGCGTGGAACATCGGCACGATGGCCAGCTCGCGGTCGGTCGGGCCGAGGCCGAAGCCCTCCGGCATGCAGACCTGGAGGGAGTGCAGGTAGATCGAGCGGTGCGAGTAGGTCACGCCCTTCGGGTTGCCGGTGGTCCCCGAGGTGTAGCAGAGGGCGGCGGCGTCGCGCTCGTCCACCTCGGGCCAGTCGAAGACGTCCGGCCGGTCGGCCAGCAGCGCGTCCCAGTGGTGCACGGCGATCCGGTCGCCGGCCGCCGCCGTGAGCGGGGCCGGGTCGCCGCCGCCGACGACCACCACGTGCCGCACGGTGCCCATCTCGCCGATCACCCGGGCCAGCAGCGGGATGAGCGTCGAGTCGACGAGCACCACCCGGTCCTCGGCGTGGTTGGCGATGTAGGCGACCTGGTCGGGGAAGAGCCGGAGGTTGAGGGTGTGCAGCACCGCGCCCATGCTGGGCACCGCGAAGTACGCCACCAGGTGCTCGGCGTTGTTCCACATGAAGGTGGCGACCCGCTCGTCGCCCGTGACACCGCACTCGTCGCGCAGCGCGTGGGCCAGCCGGGCCGCCGTGCGCCCGACCTCGGCGTACGTCATCCGGCGCGGCTCGCCGCCCGTCCAGGTGACGACCTCCGCCGTGCCGTGCACGGTGGCGCCGTGGCCGAGGATCCGGGCGACCTGGAGGGGAGCGTCCATCATCGTGCTACGCATGGGTAACAAAGTAGTGTCGGCGGTCACAGGTTGGGAACCCTGGAATGCCGGTCGAGACCGTAACGGCACCGTAAATTGTCCGGGTGAGCATCTCCTGGGCCGATTCGTACGTGGGACAGCTACGCGCGCTCGCCGGTGACCGGACGCTGATGTTCGTCGGCGCCCGCGCCGTGGTCCGCGACAGGGCGGGGCGCCTCCTGCTGATCCAGCGCTCCGACAACGGGCAGTGGGCCCTGCCCGCCGGGGCGATGGAGCTGGGCGAGTCCATCGCCGACTGCGCCGTCCGGGAGGTACGCGAGGAGACCGGGCTGCGCGCGCTGCGGGTCAGCGCCTTCGCCCTCTACACGGGCCCGGACCGCACCCACACCAACATGTACGGCCACACGTACCAGATCTTCACTACCGCGTTCCGCGTCGACGAGTGGGACGGCGAGCTGGCCCGGGTCACCGACGAGACGACCGACGCGGGCTTCTTCCACCGGGCGCAACTGCCGGCCCCGCTCTCCACGAGCGTCGCCGAGACCGTCGCCGACCTGGACGTCTTCGAGCAGACCAACCGGCTGATCCTCAAGTAGGCCGCGCCGCCCCGGCCCCCGACCGGTCCCGATCCGGGGCCCCAGGTCGGGACCGGAGCCGAGGCGGGGGTCGGAGCCGGGGTCGGGCCGGTCAGAGCATCGTCTGGCTCTTCGCCTCCATCTCGGCGGCGGCCTCCTCCTTCGACTCCCTGTCCAGCGGCTTGCCGCCGGGCGCCGGGCCCTCGCCGCCGAGGCCGTCCGTGCCGCCCGTGGCGCCGCCCGGGCCCGCACCGCGCAGCTTCTCGTTCGGCAGCGCCAGCGTGACCAGCACCGCCACGATCGCGATCAGGCCGGTGGTCAGGAAGACCAGGTGCAGCGACTCGACGAACGCGGCCTGGACGGCCGCGCGCACCGGGGCGGGGAGCGCCAGGATGGTCGCCGGATCGTTGACCGAGACGTCCGCCCCGCCGCTCGCCGCGACGGCGGCCTGCTGCTCCGGCGGCAGTACGGCGATCGCGCCCGGCAGCCGGTCAGCGAGTTCCGAGGTGAGCCGCGACGACAGCACCGCGCCGAGGATGGCGACGCCGAACGAGCCGCCCAGCGACCGGAAGAACGTCGCCGACGAGGTGCCGGCGCCCAGGTCGCGCATCGACACGGAGTTCTGCACGGCCAGGATCAGCGACTGCATGCAGAGCCCCAGCCCGACCCCGATCACGACCATGAAGCCGAAGGCCGCCCAGAGCGAGGTGTCCACCTCCAGCCGGGTGAACAGCAGCATGCCGACCAGCAGCACCGCCGCGCCGGACACCGGGAACCACTTGTACCGGCCGATCCGGCTCATCGCCCGGCCGGTCAGCACCGAGGTGACGATGATGCCGGCCATCATCGGCAGCATCAGCAGGCCGCTGCGGGTGGGCGAGGCGCCCCGGACGATCTGGAGGTAGAGCGGGATGAAGATGATCGAGCCGAACATCACCAGGCCGAGCACGAAGCCGGCCGAGTTGGCCAGCGCGAACGTGGCGCTGCGGAACAGCCGCAGCGGCAGGATCGGCTCGGCCACCCGGGCCTCCTGGAGCACGAAGAGCACGCCGAGCACCGCGCCCGCGACGAAGAGGCCGATGATCACCCCGGAGCCCCAGGCGTACTCGTTGCCGCCCCAGCTCAGCGCGAGCAGCAGGCAGCTCACCCCGGCGACCAGCAGCGCCGCGCCGAGCCAGTCGATCGAGTGGTCGCGCCTGGTGAACGGGATCAGCCGCAGCACCCGGGAACACACGATGATCGCCAGGATCCCCAGCGGCACGTTGATGTAGAAGATCCACCGCCAGTCGGTCTCGGCGAAGTAGCCGCCGACCAGCGGCCCGGCGACCGAGGAGAGGCCGAAGACCGCCCCGAACAGGCCCTGGTAGCGGCCGCGCTCCCGGGGCGACACCACGTCCGAGATGATGGTGAACGCGAGCGTCATCAGGCCGCCGGCGCCGAGGCCCTGGACCCCCCGGGTGACGATGAGCTGGGTCATGTCCTGCGACAGGCCGGCCAGCAGCGAGCCGAGCAGGAACGTGCCGATGGAGAAGAGGAAGACGGGGCGTCGCCCGTACAGGTCGGCCATCTTGCCGTAGAGCGGCGTCGAGGCCGTGGAGGCCAGCAGGTACGCGGTCACCACCCACGAGTAGTGGTTGATCCCGCCCAACTCGCCGACGATGGTCGGCAGCGCGGTGCCGACGATGGTCTGGTCGAGCGCGGCCAGCAACATGCCGGTCATCAGGCCGAACATCAGCAGCCGGATCTGTCGCCCGCCGAGCGCCGGGGCTTCCGTGGTCATCCCGCCTCCTTTCCCCGCTCACCCGAAACATGCGTGCGGAGCGTAGGGCACCTCGTCGATCGTGGGGCCGGTGGCACTGCGGCCACCGACCTCACGACCAACGATCGGTCAGCGGGACGAGTGCGGGCCCTCGGCGAACTCTTCGACGATCTTGGCGCAGAAGGCCGGCAGATCGTCCGGCTTGCGGCTGCTGACCAGGCCGCCGTCCGTGACGACCTGCTCGTCGACCCAGTCCGCGCCGGCGTTGACCAGGTCGGTGCGCAGGCTGGGCCAGGAGGTGAGCCGGCGGCCCCGCACCACGTCCGCCTCGATGAGCGTCCACGGCCCGTGGCAGATCACCCCGACCGGCTTGCCGGCGTCGAAGAACGCCCTGACGAAGCGCACCGCGTCCGCGTCGGCCCGCAGGAAGTCCGGGTTCGCCACCCCGCCGGGCAGCACCAGCGCGTCGTAGCCGGACGCGTCCGCGTCGGCCGCGGTCACGTCCACGTCGTACGTCTTCGACTGGTCCAGGTGGTTGAAGGACTGGATGGTGCCGGGCTTGAGCGAGACCAGCTCCACCGTGGCGCCGGCCTGCTCCACCGCCTCGCGGGGCTGGACGTACTCGACCTCCTCGACGCCGTCGGCGGCCAGGAACGCGATCCGCTTGCCCTGAAGTGTCGTCGCTGCCATCTCGGTCTCTCTCCTCTCCCGGGGGTACCGTCCGTCCCTTCCCGGGGCCCGGTGCCCGAAACCCCTCCCCGGCGGCGGCAGGTTTGGCCCGGATGCCCCGGGGGACCCGGGACGGCATGGCAGGAGGAGCAGCGGAACAGCGCCGGCTCGCCACCGTGGTGGAGGGCTGGCTGGGTCGTCCCGTCCTGGTCGTCGGGGACGCCATGCTCGACGAGTGGCGCTTCGCCGAGTCCGACCGGCTCTGCCGGGAGGCGCCGGCCCCGGTCCTCACCCTGCGCCGGCGGATCTCGGCGGCCGGCGGGGCGGCGAACACCGCCGTCAACGTCGCCGCGCTCGGGGGACGGGCGGTGCTGGTGGCGCCGGTCGGCGCGGACGTCGCCGGCGACGAACTGCACGACTGTCTGGACCGGGCCGGCGTCTGGGACCGTACGGTCAACCAGCCCGCACGCCCGACGCCGGTGAAGCGGCGGATGCTGGCGGGCAACCAGATCCTGCTCCGGGAGGACTCCGGCGACCCCGACGACGTGCTCGACGCGGACGGGGTGGCCCGGCTGCTCACCGCGCTGGACTGCGCCACCGAGGAGCTGCGCGCCGCCGGTGGCGAGGCGCCCACCCTGGTGGTCTGCGACTACGGCCTGGGCGCGCTGCCCGCGCCCGTGCGCGCCTGGCTGGTGACCCACCGGGAGCGGTACGCGACGGTCGCGCTGGACGCCCACGACCTGGCGGACTGGCGCGGCCTGGCCCCGACGGTGGTGACCCCCAGCTTCGCCGAGGCGACCCGGCTGCTCGCCCGGGCCGCCGGCGCCCGTCCGGCGCCCGGTGCCGGGCTGCATCTGGACCACCCGGACGGCGACCCGGCCGACGGCCCCTCCGAACTCACGGTGGGCGTCTCCCCCGGCGGTGTCGCGCCGCACCACGCCGTCCACCGCCCCGGCCCGACGAACCCGACCGGCGAGCCGACGGCCGGCGAGGGCCGGGTGGCGATGACCGGGAACGGGCTCACCGTGACCGGCACCGGCGTCACCGTCAACGCCACGGCCGGCGAGGGCGTCGACCGGGCCGTGCTGGCCGAGTCCCGCCTCGCCGAGCTGCGCGCGCACACCGGCGCGGACGTGGTGGCGGTGACCCTGGACACCGACGGCGCGGTGGTCGGCGGGGCGGACGGCGAGCCCCGGCGCAGCCACAGCACCCCCGTGCCGGCCAGCCACGCGGTCGGGGCGGGCGACGCGTACCTGGCGGCGATGACGCTGGCGCTGGCGGCCGACGCGCCGCTGCCCACCGCCGCCCAGCTGGCCCAGCTCGCGGCGACCATCACCGTCTCGGACACCGGCACCTGCGTGTGCCGCCGGGAGGACCTGCTCGTCGCGCTGGACGCACCGGTCGACGGGGCGGGCCACCGGGCGCTGGTCGGCACCGACGAGCTGGCCGCGATCGTCGAGGAACACCGCCGGGCGGGCCGCGCGATCGTCTTCACCAACGGCTGCTTCGACGTGCTGCACCGGGGCCACGTGCGCTACCTGGAGCAGGCCCGCGCGCTCGGCGACCTGCTGGTGGTGGCGGTCAACTCCGACGGCAGCGTACGCCGGCTGAAGGGCCCGGACCGGCCGGTGAATCCGGTGGAGGACCGCATCGCCCTGCTCTCCGCGCTGGCCTGCGTCGACCACGTGGTGGTCTTCGAGGAGGACTCCCCGGCGGAGCTGATCGAGGCGGTCCGCCCCGACGTGTACGTCAAGGGCGGCGACTACCCGCCGGAGATGGTGCCCGAGGCGCCGCTGGTGCGCCGCCTCGGCGGGCAGGTCCGCACCCTCGGGTACGTCCCCGACCGGTCCACCTCGGCGATCATCGACCGGATCCGGGCGCACGGCCAGGAGCCGCAGGAGGAGGACACCTCCCTGACGCCCGAGCCGTCGTGAACCGCCCGCTCGACCCCGGCACGGCCGGCGGTTTCCGCGCGGATCGGCTGCTCGACGTGCTGATCCCGACCCGCAACCGCCCCGCCGAACTGGCGGTCACCCTCTCCGGGCTGGCCGCCCAGGAGGGCGTGCCCGGCTTCGGCGTGGTGGTCAGCGACCAGTCCGACGGCGACGCCGCGTACCGGCACCCGGCGGCGGCCACCATGGTCCGGGCGCTGCGCCACCGCGGGCACCCCGTGCTGCTGACCCGCCGGCTGCCCCGACGCGGGCTGGCCGAGCACCGGGCGTACCTGCTGGCCGCGTCCGCAGCCCGGTACGTGCTCTGCCTCGACGACGACGTCTGGCTGGAGCCGGGCACGCTGCGCCGGCTGGTCACCGCCATCGAGGAGCTGGGCTGCGGCTTCGTCGGCAACGCGGTGCACGGACTGTCGTACGCCGACGACGTCCGGCCGGAGACGCACCGGCACTACGAGGAGTGGACGGGGCGGCCCGCCCCGGAACGGATCCGCCCCGGCACGCCGCAGTGGGAGCGGGCGACGATCCATTCGGCGGCGAACCTGCTGCACGTCACGCGGCAGCTCGACCTGCCGTCGGGTGGCTGGCGGGCGTACAGGGTGTCCTGGATCGGCGGCTGCGTGCTCTACGACCGGGCGAAGCTTGTCGACTCCGGCGGGTTCGACTTCTGGCGGCGGGTGCACGAGAAGCACCAGGGCGAGGACGTCGCCGCCCAGCTCGCCGTGCTGGCGCGCTTCGGCGGCGCCGGCGTCCTGCCCAGCGGCGCGTACCACCTGGAGTCGCCCACCACGGTCACCGACCGGGAGGTGGAGGCGTGGGAGGTCGTGCTCGCCGAGGAGGAGACGGCGCAGCCGGCCTGAGCGGCGGCGCAGGGGCTCCTTTGGCAGAGGGAATGCTTGCACCCGTTTCGTATTGCGCGCCGTACTATTACGCAAACTGCCCGTCGTATTCGTAGCGCCCCTGCCGTCGCGCCTCCATGTCTCCCACCAGGGGAAGCGGCAGTCCGTCTGCTGTCCGGGATCGGGGGAAGGGCGTCCGCCTGTAGGGCACCTCGCTTTCCACCCCCAGCAGCATTCGCACCACCATGCCCACCAGGGCAGGCAAGCCCCTTTGCCCGGCACGGCATCCCGCACAGGCTTCGACCGTTGTCTCCAAAGTTCGGTCAAGACTAACGCTGCTCACCCATTGGACGATCCTGTCTCGAGCGTCGTCGACCTGCATTCCCGCAATTCGCAGCGCCTCGTCCACCAGAGTAAGCACATAGGCTGCGCCTCTCACGTCAAGCTCTCCTGGCAGCCGGCCCACTGCTTCCCTTCGCAATCGGATGCCTCTCGCCAGCAACGATACGTATTCAGGCAGATAGTTGATGCCCCCTTCCCGGTGCAGCAACTCCATCAAGTTGACGATGTACTCGGCGTCTCTCGGCAGTTCAGCTGCTTCCTTTGGTGACACCGCTCGCGCCTGTGCACCGGGCACAGGCCCATCGTCCGACCTCACCTTCGACAAGGTCGGCTCACTCGGCAACGCTGATTCTGGTTGCTGGCCGGCAGGCTCTTGCTGCTGCCCGCACTGGTCGCGCCGGACTACGCGGACTGCGCATTCTGCCGAAATTCCATGCTCCCGCAGCACCTGACTGAGAGCATTCTCGAAAAGAATCTGCTTGCCGATGCTGTCCGGAATCTCGCTCCCGGCGTATCCGAGGCGACGCGCAGCAATAGGGATCAGATCGGAAGAGAGTGCATTCAACTGATGTCGGGCGGCCTCTTCAGGCTCGGCAAGTTCCCACCAGATCGCTGCTTCTATCGCCACACTCCCTCGATTTTCGAGCGGCACTGGCACCAACCACTCTAGCTTGCACCGGTATGCCTGGCCAGTCTCTGCAACCAAGATATTCCACTCTTGGCGGTGGGCACCTCCCGGCAGGCAATATCTCGGGGGCTTGAGTTCGAGACACTGCCCATCGCGACTGACGGCGAGGAGTTCACGATCGGCGGGAAGCGGATTGTCGACGGGCAGGGAGCCATCGAGGTTCGGGACAACACTGATGAGGCTCACCAACACAGTCGAAGATTCAGGCAAGCTGTCCCATTGCCGGTCTGGTACGTCCTGACGGGTCAACCCACGCAGCCGCATGGCCGAGTCGAGCGGGATGTCGTTCTGCGCCTCGAACGCCTCCCTGCAGCCGAGCGAGGAGTCGTCGATCAACTGAGCAATGAGTTCCAGATCCGGCGGGGTGGAATCAGACATGGTGTCCTCCCGACCGCTCGATGATCTCCATCGCCCGCGGTCTACCCCGTCGTAGCAGGTTCTCAACCGCCTTCGGAGTGCGTCCCAACATCTCGGCGATATCTGCGTACGAGGCACCTTCCGCCCTCATCTTCAGGGCAACCCAGGTGGCTTCATCCAGTTCTGCGGTGAGCGCGGCGGTCAGGACGATGTAGTCCTCCACCCCGCCGTGTCCCGCTTCAGGCAGTTCCTCTCGCACCTCGACCGGATGCCGCCGACGGTATTCACGATGCCACTTGCGATAGATCCCCGGGTAGACCTGGATGCACGCACCGATGTAGTAGGTGAGGAGGGACGCGCCACCATCCGGACGCCAACGGCCGCCGATCAGTGCGACGCGGCGGAACAGCGCAGCCCCCTCCACGGCGGTATCCGTCGCGAGGTCGTCGACATCCTGCCGATCGACGCCCTCCGGCAGCACACCCACCGGCCGACCTACCTCTCGGCATTTACGAGACATCTTGCCGCTCTTGATCCAAGACCTACAGTAGCGATGACCAGCGATGACCAGCCGCTCAGCCACCAGGTCGTACTCTGGTCCGGCGAAGTTGTTCTTCGCCAGCCGTGCCACCAGCAACCGATCACCTTCGCGCGCGTCGCCGTCACCCTGCTTAGGGGCCTTCGGGGCAGCAGTGTGGACCAGCGGAGTGAGAGCCCGGATCCTGCCATCCTGAATTTCCTTCACATAGTTGGAAGTGGGGTCGAACTCGGAAGCCTCAGCGAGGTTTGCCGCCTCTACCCGCAGTTGTATGTCAGATGGCGATTCACCAGGGCTGGCAGGCGTCTCCGTAGGGGGAAGTGTTGTCGCTCCGTTCTCGAAGCGTTCCAGATCACTGCTCCCTTGAATATCCACAGGCGAGAGCCTCCCCACGGGTCTGGTGATCTTCAGTCAAGTCCTATGTCACGGCAACACCGCTGCCCCTCGGCGTCTCCGTAAGATCCTTTGTGAACCTCCCCATAAGATCATTCAGGGGGGAAGTCCGGTGCTGCGCATATTACCCATGCAGAACATCTTTCACCGCCGACGCAGCCGGAGAGTCTCATGTCGAACACCACCGCTCCCCACGGCCCGACACCTGCTCCCGCCGGAGCGCCGCATACACCACGCTGGATCTGGGTGCTGCTCATGCTGCTCACCGCGAGCCTGGTTGGCTGCATCGCCGGCCTGCTCGCGTTCGCTGCCGGCAGTAACGTGCCGGCCGCCATCCTCACGGGCGGTAGCGCGTTCGCCGGCACCGTGGCACTGCTGCTGGCCATCGCCCACTTCGCCTACGGGCAGAAGTGATCCCTGACGATCAACAGGCCCACCACGCCGTTCGAGCCAAAGGAGTCCTCTCGCCGCGAGAGGACTCCTTTTTGGCCCTCGCTGACCGCCTGTCGGCCCCATCTGCCCTGCTCTTCCGCCCTGAGCGCGTCAGGTCTACCGGCCGCTCAGGGGGCGCCGGGCTCCGGGCGGAGCAGCTCACGGGCCGCCTCCAGGACCTCGACCACCGGCACGTCGACGACGAAGGAGTCCCGGTGCGGGCACTCGCCGTCGCCGGGGCGGTGCGGGTAGATGCCCGGGGTGCAGTCCACGCCGCAGACCGGGCAGAGCACCGTCCACGAGCTGATCGGCCGGTGCCGGCCGCGCAGCAGGTTCGCCACCGTGATCAGGTTGCCGACCCAGTAGATGCCGACGGTCGCGGTGCCCACGGCGGCGGCCAGGTGCACTGGCCCGGTGTCGTTGGAGACCACCAGCTCGCAGCCGGCGTAGCAGCCGGCCAGGCCGCCGAGGCTGAGCGTGCCCACCTGCGGCCGGACCGGCACCCCGGCCGCCGCGACCACCCGTTGCACCACGTCCTGCTCGGCGGGCGTGCCCGTGACCAGCACCTCGTACCCGTCGCCGACCAGCTCGCGGGCCACCTCGGCGAAGCGCTCGGCGGGCCACCGGCGGCGGGTGTCCGTGGCGCCGGGGTGCAGCGCCACTCTCGGCCGCTCCGCCGGGCCGAGCACCTCGGCCGCCTCGGCCCGGTCGGCGTCGGTCACGGCCAGCGCCGGGACGATCGTGGTGGCGCCCGCGCCGACCAGGCCGGCCACCTCCAGGTAGCGGATCACCTCCTGCTGGTAGTAGACGTACCGGATCCAGCGGTCCAGCGGTGGCGCGTCCTCGGCGCGCAGCCCGGCGGTGACCCGTGCCCCGAGGGCACCGACGAACGGGTTGGAGTTGGCCCCGCCGCCGTGCAGCTGCAACGCCAGGTCGAAGCGTTCCCCGCGGGCCGTGGCCAGGAAATCGTCAAGCGTCGACTCCGGCTCGCCCGGATCGGGACCCCGGATCCCCGGCGCGGGCGGCACCACCAGCACGCGGTCCACCGGCCCGGGCCGGTCGCGCCAGAACTTCGCGTGCCACGGCGCGCCGAGCAGCACGATCTCCGCTTCCGGGTACGCGGCCCGCAGCGCGTCCAGCGCCGGCAGGACGAAGATGAAGTCCCCGAGCGCGTTGGCGCGCAGCACGGCGATCCGCTCGACGTCGGGCACGCGGCCGGTGGCCGGGCCGAGCAGGTTCGGGGTGCCCACGCGGCTCGTTACGGCCGGTCGGTCTCGCCGACGGCGATGTCCGGGTGGTGCATCTCCCGGTCCGCGGCCGGGTCGAGGACGTTCGGCGTACCCCCGTCGGGGCCGGCGGGTCGGGGGCCGGTGCGGCCGACGGTGATGGTGCGCGGCGCGGGCCGGGCGGCCCGGGGCAGTCGCACCCGGAGCAGGCCGTGGTCCATGACCGCGTCGATGCTGTCGGGATCCACCCGGGACGGCAGGTCGACCCGGTACTCGAAGCCCCTGGTCTCGAAGCCACCGGGGATGCCGTGGTCGGCGTTGACCTCGGCCTCGGAGCGGGCCCGGACGCAGAGCTCGCGGTCGTCCAGTTCGACGGCCACCTCCTCCGGCGCCACCCCGGGCAGCCGCACCACGACCTCCCAGCCGTCGGCGGTCTCGGCCATCTCGACGTCCGGCGGCCCGGCCCGGCCCCCGACCAGCCGACGAAGCTCCGAACGCAGTGACTGGAGTTCGCCCATCGGATCCCAGCCCTGCTGCCGGCCGCGCCAACCCCGGCCGGTCCCGCCGCTCTGCTCGCTCATGCCGGCCCTCCGCTGACGACCCGCTCGCTACGCTCGCTCACTGCACCTCTCCGATCCGGTGGGTGGCCGCCGGGGATCGCAGTGAGCTGGGCGCGTCCAGCCCGGCCTCCCGGTCCACGCCGACGCCGAGCCGGTCGACCAGTTCCCCGCCCAGCCAGGCGCTCACACCGAGGATGGCCAGCGCGACCACCTCGATGGCGATCAGCGCGCCCCCGGCGGCCCGGGATTCGGCGTTGAGCCGGACCACCCAGATCGCGGCGAAGAGCAGGATCACCGCCACGTTGGCGGCGGCGTGCGTCAGCGCCACCCGCTTCGCGCGGGTGGCCGACGGGATGGCCAGCAGGTCGAACGTCCCGGCCGCCGCGGCCAGCAGGCCGCCGATCAGGCCGACGGTGATGTTCCAGTACGCGACCTCGCCGAGGAAGTCCGGCCCGCCGACGGTGTCCACCAGGTCGAACAGGACCGCGGTGACCAGCAGGCCGACCGGGAACATGACCAGCATCGGGTGGACGGGATGACCCAGCACCTTGAGCCGGCTCTCCATCGGGCCTCCACTGCTCGGTCTCTCCGGGCGGGTCGAGTCGGTCTTTGCGGCCGGGTCGGGTCGGGCTCTCCCGGGCGGGTCGGGTGAGGCGGTACCCCCGCCCTGGAGGGACAAACCTCGCGCTGGTCGCGCTCTAGGCTGACTCGTGGCGGACACCCCGCCACCGGAGTCAACGCACGGGGGAGGATCACGTGACGGTGGACATCACCTCGCACGAGGAACTGCGCGAGCTGCTGGGGGCGCCGATGCCGCGCGCGGTGACCAAGGAGCGTCCCGTCCTGCACGCCCGGGACCGGGACTGGCTGGCCGCGTCGCCGTTCTGCCTGGTGGCGACGGCCGGCGCGGACGGCAGCTGCGACGTCTCGCCGAAGGGCGACCCGCCCGGCTTCGCACTGGTGCTGGACGAGCGGACCATCGCCATCCCGGAGCGGCCGGGCAACCGGCGCGCCGATGGCTACCGCAACATCCTGGACAACCCGCACGTCGGATTGATCTTCCTGATCCCCGGGCGTACAGACACGCTGCGGATCAACGGCCGGGCCCGACTGGTCCGCGACGCGCCGTGGTTCGACGACATGGTGGTCAAGGGGCACCGCCCGATCCTCGCCGTGGTGGTGGAGATCGAGCAGATCTTCTACCACTGCGCCAAGGCGTTCCTGCGCTCCGAGCTGTGGCAGCCGGAGAGCTGGCAGCCGGACGCGCTGCCGTCCCGGGCCCGGCTGATCAAGGAGGTCGAGAACCCGGCCGAGAGCCTGGCCGACCTGGAACGCCACTACGGCCCGAACTACGCCACCACCATCTACACCTGAGCCCTCGCTCGTGCACACCTGACGCTTAGCGGTCAGCTCCTGAACCCTCCCGCACTGGGCCACGTCCCCCGAGCCGCGTCCCCTGGCCGCCCACGCGGGTGGCACACCGCGCGGCCACCCGAGGCAGATGCGGCACCCCGCCCTGGCGATCAGGACGCCATGGACGTTACGGGGCGCTTTTGACGTCGATGGCGTCCTGATCACCTCCGGCTGATGTGGTGTTGGGGCTGCCATCGGCGGGTGGGTGTTGGTCATACGTGGTGGCGGCCGCGGTGTTGCTAAAGGGTTCTTTATAAAGATAGCTTTAGAGTATGTCGCTGCCCGAGGTGAAACTCTCCGACCCCAAGGCCCTGCGCGGGTACGCGCATCCGCTGCGGATGGCGCTGATCGGGCTGCTGCGCCAGCAGGGCCCGATGACCGCGACCCAGGCCGCCGAGCGGCTCGGCGAGAGTGTCCCGAACTGCTCGTTCCACCTCCGGCAGCTCGCCAAGTACGGGCTCGCCGAACGGGCACCCGGCGCCGACGCCCGCGAGCGGCCCTGGCGGGCCACGGCCCTCAACACCTCCTGGGACGACGTCTCGGACGACCCGCAGACCCGCGCGGCCGTCGACGAACTGAGCGCCGTCCAGCTCGCCCTCTACGTCCGCAAGGCCGAGGCGTTCCTGGCCCGACGCGCCGAGGAGTCGACAGCCTGGCGGGCGGTCACCGGCTTCACCGACCGGCCGGTGCACGTCACCGCCGACGAGATGGCCGAGCTGGCCACCCGGATCGACGCCCTGCTCGCCGAGTACGACGACCGGATCACCGACCCGACGCGGCGGCCGGCCGGCAGCCGGAAGGTCAGCATCATGCACCTGGCCGTCCTCGCCGACCCGCCGCCGGCCGGAAACTCCGCCAGCACAGCCCCCCGTTCCGCCGGAGATCCCCCGGTCAGCGGGCCGGTTGCCCGCGACATCGGTGAGCAGCGGGGCGACCGGTGATTGGTCAGGCGACCGGCGTCCCGGTTGCCGCCCCGTCCGGCGGTCCCACTCGGCGCGGCCCGCTGCCCCGGCTGCTGCGCGAACGCGTGTTCCGTCGGTACTGGTCGGCGCAGACCGTCTCGTACTTCGGCGACGAGATCTCCACCCTGGCCCTGCCGCTGCTGGCCGTGCTGGTCTTCGAGGCGACCCCCGCCGAGATGGGCTACCTGACCGCCGCCGCGCTCGCCCCGAACCTGCTCTTCTCGCTGCTCGCCGGCGCCTGGGTCGACCGGTACCCGCACAAGCGCCGGCTCATGATCCTGACGGACCTCGGGCGGGCGCTGCTGCTCACCGCCGTGCCGGTGGCGTACGTGCTGGACCTGCTGACGATGCCGCAGCTCTACCTGGCGGCCTTCGCGGTCGGCACGCTCGCCGTGATCTTCGAGGTCGCCCGGGGGCCGCTCTTCGTCTCCGTCGTCGGGCGCGCCGACTACGTCGAGGCGAACACCCTCATCAACGGCAGCCGGGCGATGTCCCTGGTGGCCGGGCCGAGCATCGGCGGCGTCCTGGTGCAGGTGCTCACCGCGCCCATCGCCCTGGTCGCCGACGCGCTGTCGTACGTCGTGTCCGCGTACTTCCTGGTGCGCATCCGGCCGACGGAGCCGGCGCCCGCGCGCGGCGGCGGACTGGCCCTCGGCGCCGGGCTGCGGTTCATCGCGCGGACGCCGATGATGCGCGCGACCGTGCTCGGCACCACCACGATCAACCTGTTCAACTTCATGTTCATCGCGCTCTTCGTGCTCTACGCGACGCAGGAGCTGGGCCTCGCGCCCGGCCTGCTGGGCGCCGTGCTGGGCGCGGGCGCGGTCGGCGGCCTGATCGGGGCGGCGCTCACCGGCCGACTGGTCCGCCGCTTCGGGGTCGGCCCGACGCTGCTGGCCGGGTTCGTCCTCTTCCCCGCTCCCCTGGTGCTCATCCCCCTCGCCGGCGGGCCGACACCGCTGGTGGTCGGGATGCTCTTCGCCGCCGAGTTCCTCTCCGCCGTCGGGGTGATGCTGCTCGACATCACGGTCGGCTCGGTGCAGACCGCGCTGACCCCGGAGGCGCTGCTGGCGCGGATCGCCGGGGCCCGGCGCACCATCAACTACGGCATCCGGCCGATCGGCGCGCTGCTCGGCGGCGCGCTCGGCACCGCCCTCGGCGTACGGCCGGCGTTGTGGATCGCGACGGCGGGCGCGCTCGCCGGGGTGCTGTGGGTCGCCTTCTCCCCGGTACGCCGCCTGCGCGGGCTCCCCGACCAGGCCGGCTGACCGGCCCCGACGGGCGATCGGCGGCCCTCCGATGTGGTGTGTCGGCAGGTCCGGCGGTTGAGTGCCCTCGGTCGGGGTAGGAGTTTCGTCGACGAAGACGGCTCAACCTGCCGAACGAGAAGGTTCGACCTGACGAGGAGGATTGCCCATGACCACGAAGGTCGAGAAGTCCATCGAAGTACAGGTTCCGGTCAGCACCGCGTACAACCAGTGGACGCAGTTCGAGGAGTTCCCCCGCTTCATGGGGGGCGTCCGTGAGGTGCGCCAGCTCGACGACAGGCGGATGCACTGGGTCGCCGAGATCGGTGGCGTCCAGCGTGAGTGGGACGCCCGGGTGCTGGAGCAGGTGCCCGACCGGAAGGTGGCCTGGGCGGCCACCGAGGGTGTGACCAACGCCGGCGCGGTCTACTTCCAGCCCGTCGACGCCGACCGCACCATGGTCAGCCTGCACCTCGAGTACGAGCCCGAGGGCCTGCTCGAGAAGGCCGGCGACAAGCTCAACATCATCGAGCGGCAGGCCGAATCCGACCTGCGGAAGTTCAAGACGTACATCGAGGAGCGCGGCGTCGAGACCGGCGCCTGGCGCGGCACCGTCGACAGCGGCCTCGGTGTCGGCACCCCGGGCGTCGAGCACGCCGCCGCCACCCGCGGCGACAGCGGCAATGCCGGCGTGTCCGGCAAGGCCGTGGCGGCGGGCGCCGCCGTGGCCGGGGCCGCCGCTGCCGCCGGAGCCGCCGCGGCCGCGAAGCGCCGCTCCGACGCCGACGACCGGCCGGCCACCACGACGACCGACACGGAGTACGTGGTGACCGAGGTCGAGGTCGTTCCGGAGCCCGGCACCGCCGGCTACCCGCACCGCACCCTCTGATCTCCCCGCACGCCTGCCCCTGTCGGCGGACGGCCCGGTTCCCCGCGAACCGGGCCGTCCGCTCGTCCCGGTCCGGTCGGTGGCGTCAGCGCCCGTCGGCCTGCACCGTCCAGAGGTGACCGTCCGGGTCGGCGAAGGTGCCCGTGTAGCCCCACGGCTGTGCAGCCGGCTCGACGACGACCTGCGCGCCGGCGGCCCGGGCCCGCCCGACGAGTTCGTCGACCTCGGCCGGCGTCGCGGCCGGGAGGCTGACGAGGCACTCGCTCTGCCCGCGCGGGGCCACCTCGTGGTCGCCGATGACCCAGCCGAAGCCGCCGGTGGGCACCAGCATGACGCGGAGGCCGTCGTTGACGGCGTACTGCAGGGGCTCGGGGATGCCGTCCTCGGCCAACTCGCCGACGGCCTCCAGGCCGAGCCCCTCCGAGTAGAAGCGGTACGAGGTGGGGCGGTCGGCGATCGGCAGGGCGACGACGACGGGTGCGTACTGCATGAGGCTGCCTCCGGAGGGTTGACGACTGCGTACGGTCAGTGTGCGGGCCGTCGTGGGGAACTCCTGGTTGCCCCCGCCGTGGCGGGCACGGATGTCAGGCGCTCCAGCCGGCCGGGTTGGTGCAGGACTCGCGGGAGATGCCCGAGCCGGTCTCCGGCCAGGCACCGAAGCGCTCCCTGTGCAGCCTGGCGAAGAAGTAGCACATGGCCTCGCACGCGGTGTCGGGCAGAGCGAGGGTCGGATCGGCGTGCACCGCCTCGTAGAAATCCCGCCCGAGCGCGACGATGTGGCCCCGGGAGTAGAGGAAACCGTCGTCGGAGCCGTCGGTCACCTCGTGCACGTCGGCCCGGTCGATGTCGTGCAGTTTGCGCTCGAGCACCCGGTCCAGGTCGGTCAGCTCCCGGCTGGACAGTCCCTCGGCGAGCTGCCGCAGGTTGTCGAGGAACCGGTCGAGCCACGCGTCGATGGCGTACAGGCCCTCGTCGCCGGCTGCCGGGTCCCGCGTCGGCAGCGCCCGCCGGAGCGCGGCGGGCTCGTCGCCGAGCCGTTCCCAGGCCGCCTCGACGAGGGCCCAGAACCGGGCCTCCTCCTCGACGCTCGGCACCCGCACGCCATCCACCAGATCAGTCACGCCGGGAGGGTAGCGACGAGGACCGACAAAAGTCGTGGTCGCCGACGTACGCCGTGCCTCCCGGCCGTGGTCGGGGCACCGCGCGGTCGGGTCGGGCCCGCCGGGGTCAGCGACCGTCGGCGCGGGCGTGCCGGCCGACCGCGGCGGGCGCCGCCGGAACCGCGCCCTGCTCCGTGTGCCGGGCGGCCCGCTCGGAGACCAACTGGCCGAACAGCCCGCTGGGTCGGCCGCAGTCTCCGCACAGGAAGTTGTCGTCGAGTCGCCCGCCGCCGCAGTGGTCGCAGCGACCCCGGTCGCGCGGGTCGTGGTACGCCCGCAACGCCTCCACCAGGGCGCGGGCGACCGGGGCGCTCAGCGCCAGCCGCGACTCCACGCCCCGCAGGCCGACGACCAGCTCGCCCTGCGGCGCGGCGGCCGGATCGAGCGCGCCGACGCGGGCCACGAAGTCGCGGAGGGCGGCCAGGACGTCATCGGGTGCGGGCATGCGTCGACCGTACGACACCCGGCCGCCGATGTTCCGGACGACCGACCGGCCACCCGTGCCCCGAGGCGGGACAGCGGGTCGGGAGTTCATCTGCCACGATCCTGGCCGTGCGTGCTTCGTTCGGCCTGCTCGTGGCGTCCCTCGCGGCCGGCCTGCTCTCGGTTGCGGCGGCGCTGCTGGCCGTGCCGGCCGCAGCGCTGCTGTTCGGCCTGGTGACGCTGCTCGCGCTGCTCGGCTACGTGCTGGTGAGCCGTGGCGCGCGCCGGGTGAGGTGGACCGTCGCCGCCGGAATCGGGCTGCTTGCCGTGGTGGCGGTGATGCGACTGCGCTGGCACCAGGAGCAGGTCGATGGACCAGGCTGGCTGTCGCCCGGCCAGGGACTGACGAGGACGGCCCTGCTCGCGCACGGCCAGCAGACGATCGACCGGGGAAGGCTCGCCGCACTGGGTCTGACGCTCGGCGTACTCTGTCTCGCGGCCGGCGCGTCGGCGCTACCGGCACGCGACAGGCGACGGGGAGCGGCGACGGCAGTCCTCGCGCTGTTGCCCCTGGCCTGGTTCGGGCTGTGCTCCGCGCGGGAGTTCAGCCGTCACCTGCTCCCGACGGTGTGGCCGGCGCTACTCGCCGTCCTCGTGGCCGTGGGGGCACTCGCGCTGTCGGGATGGCGGGCCGATCGGCGTTGGCTGCTCCCGGCGGGGTTCCTCCTGCTGTCACTCGCAGCGGCGCGCGCCTCCTCGGATCTCGTTGCGGTGTCGTCAGGATGGTTGGAGCTGGCCAACCCTCCCGGCGGCGCCTTCCTGACCATGGGGGTGGCGGTGAGCATGCCGGCGGAAGGCTTCCCTCAGGTGTCGCAGGCCGTGGAGACGGCAGCCGCGCTCGCTGGCGCGGGGCTGGTGGCCGTCGGCGCGGTGCGCGGCTCCCGCGAGGCGGACGCGTCGTAGGTCGAGCCCGAACAAGGCGGTCCTGCCGACGAGCGGCGGCCGCACGACCGACCGGCTCCTGCCCATCTGATCCGTAGGAGCGTCCGAGGTCGGCTCCTTCCCCGCTCGCCTCGTCGGCAGATGCGGGCCGATGTTCTCGTGATGGCGCTCGGTGGCGTCGCACTGGGGTCAAGTGGGAGTCACCTGCTGGCGCGTCACGGCAAGTGCGGCAGTACCAACAACCATGTGCGGACATGCTCAGCATCCGGCCCGGCGGGCAACTGATCAACAAGCGGCGCGAGCGGGGCAAGGAGGTTCTTGTGGCGACGAAGAAGCAGAATCTGCTCGACCGGCAGCGTCTGCCAGCGGTCAGCCAACTCGCCCCCCTCGGCGGGCTTCAGCGTCACGGCCGCCAGGATGCTTCGGACCAGCGCGGCCAGCTCCCACTTCTCGTCACCCGGGACCGACCCGAGTTCCTGGATCAGGAGGCTACGCAGATTGAATCCGTCGGCAGCTGCGCTCCAGCGGTCGTAACCGGCGAACTGCTCGGCGCGGTCGGTCAACGACAACGCCACCTCGGCCCATTCCCGGCGCGTGTCTCCGGTCAAGGTCCGGTCGTAGACGTGGCGCTGCGCAATCGATCGCCTCCTGAGCCACCAATTGACCGATCGGGGTGCGTTGTCCTCGGTCAAGGTGCTCATCCACCGGCGGACACGGGCACTCGACCAAGCATCCATGTCACCAGCGAGATCCCGGTGCGACATCCGCTCAGTGTGCCCCGGCCTCGCTACGATCAGGACTGGCGTCAGGAACTCGCAGCTTGGGAAGCGCCCAAGATCGGATCGTCCTGCCGGGTAGCCGCTGCTCGATTCGGTCCTGGACGGCCTCGTTTGGCCCTGGTGGTGCCTGTTTACGGCCCCTGAATGGCCCGGCCCGGCCGCACGGAGCGGCTAGGCGGTGTCCCAGTCGGAGGAAGCCGAGACCTCGTAGGGAATCGTCGCTAAAACCTCGGCAGGCCCCTCCAACTTCCACATCCGGACGCAGCAGCCGCAGCCGCCTTCCTCTTCGGCGTAGGGCAGCGCGTCCCGGTTGGCGTTCAGCCAAACCTCAGCCGCCTCGACCTCGCTCGGCTTATCTACGGAGGCCGCCATGGTTTGCCGGATCACAGCGAGCACCGTAGCGCACGAAAGCGGGTGGGCCGCTCCTCTGCCTGAAGCCCATCTCTGTCGAAGATTCCCGCCGGAGGAATCGGTTCCGGGAACTGACGCAGTCTGCAATCGGCCGGCGCGCCGGCCGAGGCCGACGCTTGCGCCGCCAGCAGGCCGAGCGCGGCCGGCGCGGCCCTCCTCACGACCCTGCGGCATACAGCGGCGAGCCTGGCCGTGGCGGCGTCTGTACCGAGCCGCCTGACGGAATCGAACCGTCGACCTACGCGTTACGAGTCCGTTGCTGGCTCCTGCTGCTGGGGATGCTCGCCCTTGTCGCTTGTGTGTTCCGATCCGCGCTTGTCCGCCTGTGTCCGCTGGCTTGGCTGCTCGATTGGCTGCTCGTCCACTGACGCGTCCAGGAGCCACCGGTAGTCGTAGCCCGCTGCATCCCAGCATTGGCGGATCCAGTCCCGCTTCCCTGGCGACGCCATCTTCCACGTGTAGGCGACACCGTCGTGGACTCGATCCCGCCATGACGGGTCGAGCAACGCCGGGAGATTGTGGCAAAGGTCCGCGAGCGCATGAACCTGCTGCCGCCACCCGGGGAACTCATCAGATGACGTCGGCTGGCCTTGCGCGGCAAGGAAGCGGATCATCAGCAAGGAGTCCGACAGCAACCGTGCGACGGCGGACTCGGTCGCCGCCTGGTCGGGTCGAGCAATCGTCATCGAACCTCCGGGCAAGAGGGAGGCGTAGGCACCTCGCGACAAGCGCAGCTCAGATAGTGGGAGTCGCTCCCAGCGCCTGACCTGGACGTCTCGCTTACAAGTTCTGGGCGCTTCGTCCGGCATGGTCCGTCCGCGTCTGCGACCTCGGGCGGCTGTCTGTGCTTGGCCGCCACCGGCTGTCCTCATCTTGGCTGGCTACTGTCGACAGCGGTTATGGGAAGGCGCGAGTCGCCCATCGGATCCTAGAGTGGCCTCCATGTCGGGCCGTCGGGAACGCATACGTCGAGAGCTGGGCGGCTTCCTCAAGGAGTATGGCCGCAGCTCTCGATCTCGCAACGGGATGAATCCCAACGATCGCCAGTACAGCCGCAAACTAGAAGTCCAGATCAAGCGGATGCGTCCTGAGGACCTCGACCGCCTGATGCGGGACGACGAGGACAACGACCAGTAGCCACCGACTGTCAGCTTGGGAAGCGGGTTGATCCACGCGCTGGATACGCGTGCAGGCTGGAAACGAGCGCGGGGCGTACATGCTGGGACTATCGGCATGCCCGGCGTTGACCCATGTTGACCATTGCACCGGGCACGACTAGGCGGTGCGGTCCTCCTCGGCATCCTCCTCGATCAGGCTGCACATAACCTCGATGTCGCCAGAACGAATCATCTCGTCAACTGCCGCCACCATGGCATCAACACCGGGCTCGGGAACGATCACCTGATCCGAGCACCAGAAGTAGCGACCACCATCGGTTTCTCCGGTGTTGGCGTGTCTGTTCAGGATCTCCTTCACTGCGTCGAGAGTGAAGAAGGTGGCGTACCGGTGGCTGCCGTCAGCAAGGTGGATGTGCGCGTCGACGTTGTTGACCGTCTCGGGCTCTTCGCCGCCGCCGAGCATGAATTGCACGACAGCGCCGTCAGTCTCGACGACATGTCCGTACATGTCATCCGTCAAGCCGTGCGTCTCGTGCACTCCGTCACGTGCCATGACGCGCACTGTAACTCCCGGTTCGACTCGCGGTGGATCATTGGGATCGCGCTTGGGCTTCGGCAAGGTGAGGTTCTCAGCTTGCGGTGGGATGACCCCGGCTTGGTGTTCGCAACGAGCGTCGGTACCCCCATCCACCCACGCAACGACTACCGCTCGTTCCGGGAAATCATCCGGCAGGCTGGTCTCCGGCAGGTCCGGCTGCACGACCTACGCCACACGGCTGCCAGCGTTCTCCTCGCTCAGGGCGTGCCTGCTCGCGTAGTCATGGAGATCCTCGGTCACTCACAGATCAGCGTGACCCTCAACATCTACGCCCACGTAGCTCCAGAGATCGCACGGGAAGCCGCCTCCCGGATGGAGGGGGCGCTGCGGTCGGGTGAATGAGGCTTGGCTGCTCGCTTGGCTGCTCAGCCCAGCGACAGCAAGCGAAAGGCCCAGGTCATGATCGGCGATCAAGCCGTTGACCTGGGCCTTTCCGTGGAGCCGCCTGACGGAATCGAACCGTCGACCTACGCATTACGAGTGCGTCGCTCTAGCCGACTGAGCTAAGGCGGCAACGATCAGCAAGTGTACGGCACGACCCGCCGACGGGCCGAGCGGGTTCCCCATCCGGACATCCGACCCCGAACCGTCGTCCGCCGGACAGCGACCGCCGCCGGCCGGGACTACGCTGCGGCGGGTGAACGACGATCGCGCCCCCGACGTGGATCCGCAGGACGGCGCGGCGGAGAGTGCCCACACGAGCGAGTCGGCCGGCGGGCGGGCGGCGCGCCGGCCACGCGGCACTGATCCCCGGGAGCTGGGCTTCACCCCGCGCAAGCCCGTGCCGTGGCTCGCGCCGTTCCTGCTGATCAGCACCGGCATCCGTACGCTGCTGGCGATGCTCTTCGGGGCGTACCTGGACAAGCGCGAGCTGCAGAACTCCCTCGACGCGCGCATCGCGCGGCAGGTCGGGCCGGACGGCGGGCTCTGGCTGGACTACGTGGCCGACCTGGGCGACGGATTCAACGCCACCTACTCGGTGGCGTACCTGATCGCCCAGCCCGAGCTGGAGGTGGACGGGCACCGGCTGCCCCGCGCGCAGACCCTGGTGATGGGCGGCGACCAGGTCTACCCGTCGGCGGCCTTCGAGGCGTACGAGGACCGGTGCAAGGGGCCCTACCAGGCCGCGCTGCCGGTCACCCCGCCCGAGCGGCCCACGCTCTTCGCGGTGCCCGGCAACCACGACTGGTACGACGGCCTGACCGCCTTCCTGCGGCTCTTCGTCCGGTCCCGGGACCGGCACTTCGGCGGCTGGGAGACCGGGCAGTCCCGCTCGTACTTCGCCGTGGAGCTGCCCGCCGACTGGTGGCTGCTCGGCCTCGACGACCAGTCCGGCTCGTACCTGGACGACCCGCAGCTCACCTACTTCGACCGGGTCGCCGAGCGGCTGGGGCCGCAGAGCCGCGTGATCGTGGCCGTGCCGGCGCCGACGTGGGTCAAGGCCGTCGACCATCCCACGGCGTACGACTCGATCGACTACTTCATCCGTACGATCGTCGCGCCCACCGGGGCCCAGGTGCGGCTGCTGATCTCCGGCGACCTGCACCACTACGCCCGCTACGCCGGCCCGGGCCGGCAGCTGATCACCTGCGGGGGCGGCGGCGCGTACCTCTACCCGACGCACCAGCTCCCGGAGCGCATCGAGGTGCCGCCGCGCGACACCCTCGCCCGGCGGGCCAGCACCTCCCACCCGTACGAGCTGGCCGGCCGCTACCCGGAGCAGGCCCGCTCCCGGCGGTACGCGTGGGGGATCTTCCCCCGCCTGCCGCTGCGCAACCCGGGCTTCACCACCCTGCTCGGCACCCTGCAGACGCTGCTGATGCTGGCGATGGCCGGCGTCGCGACCAACCCGAGTGGGACGGACCAGCGGCTGTTCAGCGTGCCGCTGATGGCGATGCTGATCGTCACGATGCTCGCGGCGGCGTTCTTCGCGAAGCCACCCAGCTCCGGCGGCAAGCGGCACGCCCGGCACTGGGTCCTCGGCGTGGGCCACGGCCTGGCCCAGATCGGGCTGGCCGCCGCCGGCACCTGGGCCTGGCTGGCCCTGCCCTTCTACGACTGGCCGTGGCCGCTACCGGCCGTCGCCGCGGCGGTGCTCTACGGCCCGGTGGCCGGGCTGGTGGCGAGCCAGTTGGTGGCCGCGTACCTGCTGGTGGCGGGCGCGTTCGGGGTGAACCTCAACGAGCTCTTCGCCGGGCAGGGCATCGAGGACGCCAAGGCGTTCCTGCGGTTGCGCATCGACCCCGACGGGACGCTGACGATCTACCCGATCGCCGTCGACCGGGTGTCCCGCGACTGGCAGGTCAACCCCGACCAGTCCCCCGAGTCCTCCTGGCTGGCTCCGAAGCGGCCGCTGCGCCCCCGCCTGGCCGAACCCCCCACGACCCTCACCTGACCCCACCCGGGGCAGGGCAGGCGGGGGTGGAGGAAGGGTGGGCTAGGAGGTGTAGTGCTGGTCGTGGGCCTGGCGGGGGCCGCAGACCGAGGCGCGGGAACAGGAGCAGCGGGAGCCGTCAGCGTCGAGACGTACCGTGACGGAGTCCCGGGGAACGCTGTGGCCGACGACCCGGCCGTCGCCCTCCGGCGTCGACACCCGCGTGCCGATCGCCGGGGCCGACTCCTGGAACCGCTGGTAGAGCGGGTGCTCGTACTTGAGGCAGCACATCAGCCGGCCGCACGCCCCGGAGATGCGCAGCGGGTTGAGCGGCAGGTCCTGGTCCTTCGCCATCCGGATGGTGACCGGCTCGAAGTCGGTGAGGAAGGTGGCGCAGCAGAGGTCCCGGCCGCAGGAGCCGATGCCGCCCTGCACCCGTGCCGAGTCGCGGGCGGAGAGCTGCCGCAGCTCGACCCGGCAGTGCAGGGTGGCGCCGAGGTCCCGGACCAGCGCGCGGAAGTCCACCCGGTGCGGGGCCGTGAAGTAGATGGTGCTCCGCTCGCCACCGCCCTCGGCGGCGCCCAGCACGTGGTCGATCGCCACCACCTTCATCGGCAGGGCGTGCTCCCGGATCAGCCGCTTCGCCGCGACCTTGGCCTCGGCCTTGCGGCGGCGTACCGTCTCGTCGCGACGCAGGTCCTCCTCGCCGGCCAGGCCGGCCAGCCGGGGGAAGCCCTCGGTCTCCTCGGTGACCCACTGCGCCGCCCAGACGCACTCGGCCACCTCGGGCCCGTCGTCGGTCGGCACCAGCACCTTGTCGCCGACCTGGGGACGCAGCTCGCCCGGGTCCAGGTAGTAGAGGCGCCCGTACCGCTGGAAGCTGACCGCGCAGAGCATGCCCATGCCTCACACCCTACGACGCGCGGGCCGGGGCGGCCGGGCCGGCAGTCGACACCCGGCTACCGCGCGTGCACCCGGCGTGCGTCACCAGCCGACGCGGGTGGGGGTGTCGTAGCGGGGGCGGTCGACCACCGGCGCCCGCCAGCGGGACTCGGCGAGGCTCGGCGCCCACTGGCGCAGCAGGGTCTCGGCCCCGTCGTACGCGACGCAGAGCACCGCCAGCACCCGCGCGGCGATCTCGGCGGCCTCGCTCCCGCCCGGACCCGCGGCTGCTCGGTGCCCCGGTGCGCCGCCCGGCGTCGACGTCGCGGCGACCACGGTCACCGCCTCGGCACACCGGAGGACGTCGGCGAGCGCCCGGGCCAGTGCGAGCCGGCTGCCCTCCACCCAGTCGGCGAGCGCGTCGGCGTAGCCGGCCGTCGACTCCAGCCGGCCGACCAGGCTCTCCGGCCCCTCGTCGAGGTGGCGCAGCAGGGCCGTCCGGGCCTGCCCGTAGGACGACGCGGCCGGACCGGACCAGAGCACCGGGTCGGTCAGCGCGGCGCAGGCGTCGTCGTAGCCCCGCATCAGGCGGCGCGCGGTGTGGCCGGCGGCGGCCAGCGGCGCCGGATGCAGGTCGAGGAAGTTGCGGACGGCCTCGCCGGGGAGCACCTGCATGCGGCGCAGCAGCGGCCACACGCGGTGCCCCTCGGGGGCTCCTGCGGCGAGCAGCGTGTCGACCCGGCGGAGCAGGTCGAGGCCGGGCTCGGCGAGCCGGTCCAGCGCGTCCATCACGCCTCCCCGGTCAGCCGGTGGCGCGCGGCGCGGTCGACGTCCGCGTAGTGGTCGGCGGCGGCCCGCACCGCCGCCGCGGCGGCGGCCAGCCGCTGGGCGGCGACGTGCGCCTCCCGGGCCCGGTCGCCGGTGGCGGCGGTCCACTGCCGGTGCAGGGCCCGCCCGATCTCCCCGGGCCGGCCGGGGGCGTCGACGCCGAACGCGGCCTGTGCCGGGTCGCCGGCGGTGACCGTGCGGGACACGGCGGTCATGGTCTCGCTCGCCTCGTCGAGCCGGGCGGCGAGGGCGCGCAGGCTCTCCATCTCAGGCTCCCGCCAGCGGCCGGTAGGCGGCGAAGGTCTCGTTGTGCAGCTTCTCCCGGGCCCACTGGGCGGCGTCCGCCGCCGCGGTGACCGCCGCCTGCACCGAGCCGGCGACGTCGCGGGGGTTGCGGGTGTGCAGCGGGCCCAGGAAGCGCACGTCGGTGATCCGCCCGCCGGCGGTGACCACCACCTCGACCAGCCCGTCGGGCGATCGCACGGTGACCTCGACGGTCGACACCGCCTGGTCGAACTCGGTCTGGAGGGACTCGATCCGGCGGTAGCGCCGCACCGCCTCCTCGATCCAGGCCTCGTCGATCTCCCCCCGCGGCATCGGCGGACCCCTCCCGGAACAGGAAAATCACTGTGCGTGCTGCCACCGTCACGGCGGCACACCGGACCGTACCGCACAGCAATTGCGCCTGTCGATGCCTGTGGACAACCGGTCCGGCCGCCGGGACTCCGGGGTCGGGTCGGCCGCCGCAGCCCCGGCTCGGGCGGATTCGTCGGCGGGCTCAGCCCTTCCAGAGCGAGAGCATCATCGCCTCGACGGCGATCCGGGGCTTGACGTTCGCCTCGATCGCCGCCCGGCACTCCAGCACCGCTTCCAGGCGGCGCAGCGCCCCCTCGGCGTCCCACTTCTGCGCGCCCGCCCCGGCCAGCGCGGCGGTGTCGGTGTGCACCGGCGCGACGGGGGCGCGCAGCGCCATGGTGAGCGCGTCGCGGTAGAAGCCGGCCAGGTCGACCAGCGCCCGGTCCAGCGCGTCCCGCTGCGCCCGGGTGGCCCGGGACTTCTGCCGCTTCTCCAGGTCCTTCAGCTGACCGGCGGCGCCCCGCATCGCGCCGGCCGCCCCCCGCCCGGTGCCACCGGCGCCGAGCGCGGTCTCCAGCGCCGCCCGCTCGGCCGCGGCGGTCTCCGCGACGGACGCCTCGGCCTCCGCCTCGGCCGCCTCGATCAGCGCCGACGCCGCGTCGAACGCGGCACCCACGCCGGTCAGCCGGCGCGGCACCGCGAGCACCGCCTCCCGGCGCGTGCGCGCCTCCGGGTCGCGGGCCAGCCGGCGGGCCCGCCCCACGTGCCCCTGCGCCGCCGCCGCGGCCCACCGCGCCACGTCGGGCGCGACACCGTCGCGGCGGGCCAGCACCTCGGCCACCGCCTCCGGCGCGGGCTGCACCAGCGGTACGACCCGGCAGCGCGACCGGATGGTCACCGAGATGTCGTCCGGGTGGGTCGACGGCGCGCAGAGCAGGAAGACCGTCCGCGGCGGCGGCTCCTCGATGGCCTTGAGCAGCGCGTTGCCGGCGGCCTCGGTGAGCCGGTCCGCGTCCTCGATGACCACCACCTGCCAGCGCCCGCCCGACGGGGTGCTGGCAGCGCGCAGCACCAGCGCCCGCATCTCGTTGACGCCGATGGAGAGCCCGTCCGGCACCACCATCCGGACGTCGGCGTGGGTGCCGGTCATCGTGGTGTGGCAGCCGGGGCACCCGCCGCAGCCGGTGCCGTACGCGCACTGGAGGGCGGCGGCGAAGGCCCGCGCCGCCACCGACCGGCCCGACCCGGGCGGCCCGGTGAAGATCCAGGCGTGCGTCATCCCCGCCCCGGTGTCGACGGCGGGCGGCTGACCGCCGTCGGACTCGTCGGCGAGCGCGTCGAACCCGTCCCCGGCGGCGTCGGTCGCGGGCGCGGCGGCGGCGCGCAGCACTGCGGACGCCGCGGCGGCGGCCCGGCGCAGCGTGTCGACCGCCTCGTCCTGCCCGACCAGGTCGGCGAAGACGTCCGGCATCAGGTCCGGTGCTCCATCGGTACCAGCTCCGATTCGGATAACTCCGGCTGCACCGAGGTGTCCGGTCCCTGCGCGGGGCGCGGGTGCACGATGCCGCCGGGGCTGCCGAACATCTCCTCGACCCGCCGGGTCACCTGCCCGGTGATCTCCTCGACCGGGCGGGACGCGTCGAGCACCAGGTAGCGCTTCGGGTCGGCGGCGGCGAGGTCGAGGAAGGCGTAGCGGACCCGCTCGTGGAATGCGACAGACTCGGCCTCCAGGTGGTCGGCCGCCTCGGCGCGCGCCGCCACCCGGGCCAGGCCGGTGTGCGGTTCGACGTCCAGCAGCACCACCAGGTCGGGCTTGAGCCCACCGGTGGCCCACGACGAGAGCCAGGAGACCTCGTCGACGGGGAGCGTCCGCCCCGCCCCCTGGTACGCCAGGGACGAGTCGACGTACCGGTCGCTGATCACGACCGCGCCCCGGACGAGCGCCGGCCGGACGACGGTGGCCACGTGGTGCGCCCGGTCGGCGGCGTAGAGCAGTGCCTCGGCGCGCGGCGACGGCACGTCGGAGCCGGGCGCGCCGAGCAGCAGCGACCGGATCCGCTCGCCGACGGCGGTGGCCCCCGGCTCGCGGGTCACCACCACGTCGCGCCCCTGCCCGCGCAGCCGCTCGGCGAGCGCGGCGAGCTGGGTGGACTTGCCGGCGCCCTCGCCGCCCTCGAAGACCACGAAGAGGCCGGCGGAGACGAACGGCTCGGCCGGCATCAGCGGGCGACCCCGGATCGAGCCCCAGAGGTCGGCCAGGACGGGAACGCCCTTCTTGTCGTCCATCTGCCCGAACGCGCTGATCCCGGCGAAGATGCCGGCGGCGCCGGCGGCGAGCAGCAGCAGTCGGGTGGACGAGATCGACACGCCCAGGTCGGCCAGCTCCAGCCGGCGCGAGCCGCCGACGCCGGCGAGCAGGCTGCTGAGGCCGATCGCGAGGATCAGCACCAGCCGGGTGCCGATCTGCACCACCGCGAAGACCCGGCCGCGCACCTCGTCGGCGATCTCGCCGCCGAGCAGGGTGGTGCCGGAGAGGAACGCCATTCCGGCGCCCGCGCCGACCAGGACCGCGCCGACCATCGCCATGGAGAGGTGGATGGCGAAGGCCAGGGCCATCACCGACGCGCTGGCCAGCACGATGCTCATGCCGAACCAGCGCCGCCGGGACATCTCCTTGACGATCATCGGCCCGAGCCCGATGCCGAGCGCGAGGCCGACGAAGATCGCGCCGAAGAGCAGGTAGAAGGCGGCGTCACCGGCGCCGAGCGAGGTGGCGAAGAACTTGGCGGTGCCGATCACGATGCCGCCGCCGGCGAACGCGCCGAAGATGCCGAGCACCAGGCCGCGGACCAGCGGGGTCTGCCCGATGTAGCGCCAGCCCTCCTTGAACTGGCGCATCATGCTCTGCTCGGTGCGGTCCGTCTCGGCGGACTGCCCCTGGCTGATCTCCTTGATGCCGTACGCCACCACCAGCGCGGTGGCCAGGCGGGAGAACGCGTTGAACCAGAGCGCCAGGTCGGCCGGCGCGGCCCAGTCCGGCGTCGAGCCCCCGGTGGCCCCCCGCACGATGCCGTCGAGCGCGGCGAGGATCAGCGCGGCGAGGATGGGGGTGAGGCCGTACGTGGTGATCAGCGTGAGCTGGTTGGCGGCCTCCAGCCGGGCGCGCGGGATCAGGTTGGGGACCGCGGCCTCCTTGGCCGGGATCCACATCAGCGTGATCGACTCGATCAGGAAGGTGGCGATCGCCGCCCAGCCGACCACGACCGGCCCGCTCGCCCCGAGCAGCGCGACCAGCGGGATCGAGGCGAAGAGCAGGAAGCGCAGCACGTCGCAGATGACCATGGTCCAGCGCCTGTCGAACCGGTCGGCGAACACGCCGGCGACCGGGCCGAGCACCAGCGCCGGCAGCAGCCGGATGGCGATCACGCCGCCGAACGCGGCGCCCTGGGCGGTGCTGCCCTCGACCTGGGAGGCGGCGAAGACGCTGGTGGCGAGCAGGCCGAACCAGTCGCCGAAGGAGGCCGCGCCGAGCACGATCCAGAGCCGGCGGAACGGGGTGATCCGCAGCACCGAGCGGATGGCGGCGTAGCCGGAGTGGTCCGGGCCGGGCTTCTCGGCGCCGCCGGGCTTGGTCGAGGACGACGACACGCCGGGCGACTCGCCGTTGAACTGGCTTTCGATGGCCGTACCTCCACGTGCCGGCCCATCGCTGGGCAGTCCCGGTGGAACACTCTAGACCCGGCGGGGACCCACCCCGCCGCGACATTCTCCTGTTCGCCGAGCCTAGGCCGCCGCGACCACCGCCCGCAGCCCGGACAGACGCGAGGGTATTTCGCATTGCCTCCCAGACAGTTAGCGTGCACACGTGGCCATCGAAAGCGACAAACTTCGTGACCGCCTCGACCGGGCGACCGCGCACCTCGACCCGCCGTACGCCGTCGTGGACCTCGCGGCCTTCGACGGCAACGCCGCCGCGCTGGCGGAACGGGCCGCCGGCAAGCCGGTCCGGATCGCCAGCAAGTCGGTCCGTGCCCGGGACCTGATCGGCCGGGCGCTGGGGCGTCCCGGCTGGCGGGGCGTGATGGCCTTCACCCTGCCCGAGGCGCTCTGGCTGGTCCGCGCCGGCGTGACCGACGACGCGCTGGTGGCGTACCCCACGGCCGACCGGGGGGCGCTCGCCGCGCTCGCCGCCGACCCGGCGCTCGCCGAGGCCGTCACGCTGATGATCGACGGCACCGACCAGCTCGACCTCGTCGACGCCGTGTGCCCGCCCGGGCGCCGCCCCGCGCTGCGGGTCTGCCTCGACCTGGACGCCTCCTGGCGACCGCTGGGCGGCCGGGTGCACGTCGGGGTCCGCCGTTCGCCGGTGCACAGCGCCCGGGCCGCCGGCACGCTCGCCGCCACCGTCGCCGCCCGCGCCGGCTTCCGGCTGGTCGGACTGATGGCGTACGAGGCGCAGATCGCCGGCCTCGGCGACGCGCCACCCGGGCGGGCGGTCCTCGGCTCCGCGATCCGGCTGGCCCAGCGCGGGTCGTACCGCGAGTTGCTGGCCCGCCGGGGCGCGGCGGTGGCCGCCGTACGCGAACACGCCGACCTGGAGTTCGTCAACGGCGGCGGCACCGGCAGCGTGGCCGCGACCAGCGCCGACCCCGCGGTCACCGAGGTCACCGCGGGATCGGGCCTGTACGGGCCGACGCTGTTCGACGCGTACCGCGCCTGGCGCCCCACCCCGGCGGCGGCCTTCGCCTGCGCGGTGGTCCGCCGCCCGGGGCCCGGCCTGGCCACCGTGCTCGGCGGTGGCTGGATCGCCTCCGGCCCGGCCGAGGACAGCCGGCTGCCCCGGCCGTGGCTGCCGGCGGGCCTCAAGCTGATCGGCACCGAGGGGGCCGGCGAGGTGCAGACCCCGCTGGCCGGCGCGGCGGCCGGCGCGCTGCGGGTCGGCGACCGGGTCTGGTTCCGGCACGCGAAGGCCGGCGAGCTGTGCGAGCACGTCAACGAGTTGCACCTGGTCGAGGGGGATGCGGTCGTGGCCACCGTGCCCACCTACCGGGGCGAGGGCCACGCCTTCCTCTGATCCCCGCGCCCGGCGCACCCCGGGCCGGCCTCGCCCGGTCCGGGTGCCGGCGCGGCCCCGGTCAGCCGGACTGGTTGGCGTCGGCCGGGGCGTCGACCTGGCGGTGCAGGTACTCCCGGATCAGCGCCTTCGCCTCGACCAGGACGCGGTCGTCGCCCTCGGGCAGCCGGCGGAACGCCAACTTGATCAGCGCGTCGGCCGCCTCCACGGCGATCTCCAGGTGGAACCGGAGGTCGGGGACGTCGAGCCCGAAGCGCTCGGCGAGTACGCGGGCCAGCTGGTCCGCGATCACGCCGTTGTTGTCCCGCTGCTCGTCGAGCAGGTGGAGGTCGACCACGTCGCCGAAGTGCAGGGTACGGAAGCCCGGAACGGTGCGGTGCATCGTGATGTACTCGTCGATGCCCGCGTCGACCCCGTCCCACCAGTGGGTCAGGTCGTCGGAGGCGAACCGCTCGTCGAGCCGCTGGAGGTAGGACTCCATCGTGCGCAGGGTCAGCGCCTGCACGATCGCCCGCTTGTCCGGGAAGAACTGGTAGACCGACCCGATCGCCACCTCGGCACGCTCGGCGAGCAGGGTCGTGGTCAGACCCTCGTACCCCACCTCGTCGACGAGTTCTGCACAGGCGTCCAGCATCCGCTGGACCCGTGCGACACTTCGACCCTGCACCGGTACGCGGCGCAGCGGCCCGGCTGTGGCGGCTGGTGTGGACACTCGCCACCCCCCTTCGACGGATGAACATATCTGCACGTCACGGGTTCGTGACTACCGGTACAACGAGCAAACCTCGATTGCGGTATTTACCTGCGACAACGTTGCTGATATGAAGTCAGTTCACATTCATGTGGAGGAGTGCGCATGGCCGGTACCGCACCGCCCACCCTGGCAGGCTGGTCCAACTGGGCCGGCAACCAACGCGCCACCGCCACCACCATCCTGCGCCCCGCCTCCCTCGCCGACGTCACCGAGGCCGTCCGCGCCGCCGCGACGGCCGGGGACCGGATCCGGGCGGTGGGCAGCGGCCACTCCTTCACCGGCGTCGCGATCACCGACGGACGACGCATGGAACTGACCCACCTGGACACCGGGGTACGCGTCGACGCCGACCGCCGACTGGTCACCGTACCGGCCGGGATCACCCTGCGCGCACTCAACGAACTGCTCACCGCACACGGCCTGGCACTACCCAACCTGGGCGACATCGACGCGCAGACGATCGCCGGCGCGATCTCCACCGGCACCCACGGCACCGGCGCCGCGTACGGCTGCCTGTCGACGTTCGTCGAGGCGCTCACCCTCGTCACCGGCACCGGCGAGGTGCTGCGCTGCTCCGCCGACGAGCACCCCGACGTCTTCGCCGCCGCCCGGGTGTCGCTGGGCGCGCTCGGGGTGCTCGTCGAGGTGACCCTGCGCTGCGTGGACGCCTTCGTGCTGCGCGCCCACGAGCGGCCGGCGCCGCTGGCGGCCGTACTCGACGAGCTGCCCGCGCTGATCGACAGGCACGACCACGTCGAGTTCTACTGGTTCCCGTACACCGCCCGCGTGCAGGTCAAGGCCAACGACCGGGTGGCCGACGACGACCGGCCACTGCCCAAGTGGCGCGGCTGGCTGGACGACGAGTTCCTGTCCAACACCGTCTTCGCCGGGGCCTGCCGGCTCGGCCGCGCCGTGCCGGCGCTCGCCCCCGGCATCAGCGCCGTCTCCGCCCGCGCGCTCACCGAGCGCCGCTACACCGGCCGCTCCGACCAGGTCTTCTGCACCCCACGCCGGGTCCGCTTCATGGAAATGGAGTACGCCCTGCCGCGCGACGCCCTGCCCGAGGCGCTCGACGCGCTGCGGCGGATCGTCGACGGGCTGCCGTTCAAGGTGCTCTTCCCGGTCGAGGTGCGGTTCACCGCCGCCGACGACATCTGGCTCTCCCACGGCTACGGGCGCGAGTCGGCGTACGTGGCCGTCCACCAGTACGTCGGCATGCCGTACGAGCCGTACTTCCAGGCCTTCGAGCAGGTCGCCGCGAGCCTCGGCGGCCGGCCCCACTGGGGCAAGCTGCACTGGCGCGACGCGGAGTCGCTCGCGACGGCCTACCCCCGCTGGGCGGACTTCCAGGCGCTACGCGCCCGCCTGGACCCGCACCACCTCTTCACCAACCCCCACCTGACCCGAACCCTCGGCTGACCCTGCCCTGCCCCTGCCCCTGCCCCCCGCCCCGCTCGCTCGCCGCTCGCGAGAGCGGCCGCCGGTGCGATCTTGGTACGAACACGCCCTCCGAGGGGCGCGGTCGTACCAAGATCTGTCCGCCGTCCACAGGGGCGGACACGGGCGGCACCGGGTGGGCAGAGTGCGGGTGTGGCGAAGTCTCCAAATTCTCTGGCAGGGCTGCGGCGGGCGTTGCCCGGTGACGACGCCGACGGGCTGACCTGGTTGCTGTTCCATCAGGAAGACGTGATCAGCCTCGACCAGGCCCGGCGCCATCTGTCGTCGAAGGCGATCCGGCACCGGGTCGCCACCCGTCGTTGGCGCCAGGTGCACCGTGCCGTCTTCGTCGCGCACAACGGTCCGGTCGGTCCCGCCCAGCATCGATGGATCGCCGTGCTCGCCGCCGGGCCGGCCGCGATGCTCGGCGGGCTCACGGCGGCCCATGCCTGGGGTCTACGCGGTCACGACAGCCGGATCGTGGACGTGCTCCTGCCGGCCGCGCACCAGAGCCGCGCCCTGCCGCCCGGCGTACGCCTGCACCGGACCACCCTGCTCGGCGAGGAGGACGTGCTGCACGTCGGGCAGCCTCCCCGCACCATGCCTGCCCGGTCGCTGGTCGACGCGGCGCAGTGGGCGGCGACCGACGAGCAGGCTCGGGCGATCATCGCCGCCGGTTTCCAGCAACGCCTCGTCGGCGGCGACGACCTGCACCTGGTTCTGGACGCCATGCCCCGGATCCGGCGCCGAAACCTGATCCGACAGACCGCCGCGGACGCCGCCGGAGGCGCGCATTCCCTGGCCGAGCTGGACTTCCTCGACCTGGTCCGACGAGCGGGGCTGCCCGAGCCCTCCCGGCAGGTCGTCCGACGCGATGCCGACGGGCGTCGCCGCTATCTCGACGTGTGGTTCGGACAGTGGCGGGTGCACGTGGAGATCGACGGCGGGCAGCACCTCGACCCCGCCACCGCGTGGACGGACATGCGCCGGCAGAACGACCTCTGGGTCGAGGGCGACCGGGTGCTCCGCTTCCCCGCCTGGGCGGTACGCAACGACCCGCGGACGGTCCTCGCCCAGGTCCGAGCAGCCCTGCGCGCCGCCGGTTGGACGGGCTGGTCCTGACCCGGATCCGCCCACCTGCGCCGGATCTTGGTACGAACACGTCCTCCGAGGGGCGCGCTCGTACCAAGATCTCTCGCGACGCCAGCCGGCGAGCGAGCCGGGTGGTCAGTCGGGGCTGGTGGTGGCCTTTCTAGGGGCCGCCTTCTTTGCCGGGGTCTTCCTGGCGGTGGTGGCCTTGGCCGTCGTGGTCTTCTTCGCCGCCGTCGACTTGGTCGCCGCGGCCGTCTTCTTCGCCGCCGTGGCCTTCTTGGCGGGCGCCTTCTTCGCCGCGGCCTTCTTCTTCGGCGCCGGCCCCTTCGCCCGCTTCTCGGCGAGCATCTCGGAGGCCTCCTCCATGCTCAGCGCCTCCGGGGTCTGGCCGCGCCGCAGCGACGCGTTCGTCTCGCCGTCGGTGACGTACGGGCCGAACCGGCCGTCCTTGATCACCAGCGGCTTCTCCGTCAGCGGGTCGACGCCCATCTCCCGCAGCGGCGGCGCGGCGGCCCGGCGCTGACGGGCCTTCGGGGCGGCCAGCAGGGCCAGCGCCTCGTCCAGCGTGACGGTGAACATCTTCTCTTCGGAGTCCAGCGAGCGGAACTCGTCGCCCTGCTTGACGTACGGGCCGTAGCGGCCGTTGTTCGCCAGGACCTCGGCGCCGTCCGGGGCCACCCCGATCAGCCGGGGCAGGCTGAGCAGCTTCAGCGCCTCGTCGAAGGTCAGCGAGTCGGGCGACTGCGAGCGCAGCAGCGACGACTTGCGCTCGCCACTGGCCACGTACGGGCCGAAGCGGCCCGACTTGAGCAGGATCGGCTCACCGGTGGCCGGGTCGTCGCCGAGCTTGCGCTCGCCCCCGCCGCCGAGGAACAGCTCGTGCACCTTCTCCGGGGTCAGCTCGTCAGGCGCCAGCCCCTCGGGGATCGGGGCCCGGTCGCCCTGGCCGCCACCCTCCTCACCCTCGGCGGCGGGCGCCTGCTGCTCGCCCGGCACCGCCCGCTGGAGGTACGGCCCGTAGCGGCCCACCCGCACGACGACCTCGCGGCCCTCGTCGTCGGTGAACAGCGGGATGGAGTTGACGCTGCGCGCGTCGATCTCGTTGAGGTTCTCGGTGACCAGCTTCTTCAGCCCGCCCGAGCGGGCGATGTCCCGGTCGCCGGCGCCGTTGGCGCCGCCGAAGTAGAACGCCGTGAGGAAGTCGACGGCGGCGTGGTCGCCGCCGGCGATCTCGTCCAGCTCGTTCTCCATGCTGGCGGTGAAGTCGTAGTCGATCAGGCGCGGGTAGTGCCGCTCCAGCAGGCCGATCACGGCGAAGGCCAGGAAGGTCGGGATCATCGCCTGGCCGCGCTTGGTCACGTAACCGCGGTCCTGGATCGTCTGCATGATCGACGCGTACGTCGACGGGCGGCCGATGCCCAGCTCCTCCAGGGCCTTGACCAGCGACGCCTCGGTGTAGCGCGACGGCGGCTGGGTGTGGTGGCCCTGCGCGGCCAGCTCGTCGGCGGTGAGCGGCTGGCCCTTGACCAGGTTGGGCAGGCGACGCTCGGCGTCCTCGGCCTCGGCGTTCTCGTCGTCGCTGGACTCGACGTACGCCCGCAGGAAGCCCGGGTCGGTGATGGTCTTGCCGGTGGCGCCGAAGTCGGCCTCCTCCTGGGCGGAGGAGACGGCGCGGATGCGCACCGAGACGCTGGAGCCGACGGCGTCGGTCATCTGCGAGGCGATGGTGCGCCGCCAGATCAGCTCGTAGAGCTTGAACTCCTCGGCGGAGAGCTCCTTGGCCACGTCGCCCGGGGTGCGGAAGTTGTCCCCCGCCGGGCGGATCGCCTCGTGCGCCTCCTGCGCGTTCTTCACCTTGCCGGTGTAGCGGCGCGGCTCCGGCGGCACGCTGCGCTCGCCGTACAGCTCGACGATCTGCCGGCGGGCCGCCGTGATGGCGGTCTCCGACAGGTTCACCGAGTCGGTACGCATGTAGGTGATGTAGCCGTTCTCGTAGAGGCGCTGCGCGGTGCGCATCGTCTGCTGCGACGAGAACCGCAGCTTGCGGGCCGCCTCCTGCTGGAGGGTGGAGGTGATGAACGGCGCGTACGGGCGGCGGCGGTAGGGCTTCTCCTCGACCCGGGTGACGGTGAACGGCCGGCCCTCCAGGCGGGCCGCGAGGCCCCGGGCGCCGCCGGCGTCGAGGTGGACGACACCGGCTCCGGCCTTGACCCGGCCGGTGGTCGGCTCGAAGTCCTTGCCGGTGGCGATCCGGTCGCCGTTCAGCGCGACCAGGGTGGCGTTGAAGTTGCGGGGCCCCTCGCCGGCGTCGGCCACGGCGAGCGTGGCCAAAATGTCCCAGTACTCCGCAGTGCGGAAGGCCATCCGCTGCCGCTCGCGCTCCACCACGATCCGCGTCGCCACGGACTGCACCCGGCCCGCCGAGAGCTTCGGCATGACCTTCTTCCACAGCACGGGCGAGACCTCGTAGCCGTAGAGGCGGTCGAGGATGCGTCGGGCCTCCTGGGCGTCGACCAGGTCCCGGTCGATCTCGCGGGGGTTGGCCACCGCGGCCTGGATGGCCGGCTTGGTGATCTCGTGGAAGACCATCCGCTTGACCGGCACCTTGGGCTTGAGCGTCTCCACCAGGTGCCAGGCGATCGCCTCGCCCTCGCGGTCCTCATCCGTCGCCAGGAAGATCTCGTCGACCTCCTTGGCCAGCTTCACCAGCTTGCTGATCTGCTGCTTGCGGTCGGCGGAGACCACGTAGAGGGCGTGGAAGCCGTTGTCGACGTCCACCCCGAGCCGGGCCCACGACTCGCCCTTGTACTTGGCCGGCACGTCGGCGGCGTTGCGCGGGAGGTCCCGGACGTGGCCGAAGCTGGCCTCCACGACGTACCCCGGGCCGAGATAGCCCGAGATCGTCTTGGCCTTCGCCGGTGACTCGACGATGACCAGACGGGTGGTTCCAGCGTTGCTCGGCACGTCTCTCCCCGACCTCACTCCTGCTCGCAGCCACCGGCGCCCGGTTCGGGGCCACTTTCGGCCCGCCGACCCCCGGCGGTCCGGATGTCCAACGTAACGCGCCGTCCGCGTTTCGGGTTTCGCGGGCGGCAAACCGTCCCGGCGGGGCGGCCTCTTTCTCCGCCGGCGGCGGGGCGTGCCGGACGGCGCCACCGTACACCGTGCGTGTGCCGCCGGGCGGGACACTGTGACGATGGCGGGCCCTCGGTCGAGGCGCCACCCGGCTGTTTTCCGCGAAATTGCGCACTTGTTGTCCCTCATCGGACAGGCCCGACCGGCTCGACGAGGCGGGCGCCGAGGGGCGGTCAGGAGCGGGCCGGCCAGTCGGTCGCGGGGGCGGCGGGCGGCGGGTCGCCCACCAGCTCGGCCAGGCGGGCGAGCCGCCGCCGGCCGGTGATCCGGTACGCCGGCCCGCCCTCGCCGGGCCCGAGCAGCGCCCCGGCCAGGCCGACCGCGTCGAGCGCCCCGCCGACCGGCCCCCAGCACTCCTCGTCGGCGGCGCCGAGCCGGAGCAGGAAGCCGGACGGCTCGGCGGCCCCCGCCGCGGCGAGCCAGAGCCGCAGCCGCCGCCCGTTGAGGTGGAAGCCGGCGGGCGGTCGCTTGCCCGTACCGCGCAGCCAGGCCGCCGCGAGCGGCTTCAGCGTGCGGGCGTACGAGGTGCGCACCGCGTGCCGCCCGTCGGTGGTCGCCTCCCAGGTGGCCGCCACCCCGCGCAGCGCCAGCTCGGCGACGAGGACGTGCACCCGCCAGGCCGCGTCGACCACGATCGAGAGCCGGGCCGTGCCGCCCATCCGGACCGCCTCGCCCGGGCCGGCCAGCAGCCCGGCGAAATCGGCGATGGACGGGTCCGCCGCCTCCGCGCCGAAGAAGGTCAGCTGCCGGGCGGACTCGTCGGCGTCGGCCGGCGGGGGCGGTACGGGTCGGCGGGCGACCGGCGCGACCCGGTCCGCCGGCGCCGGGAAGAGCACCGGCAGCGCTTCGCCGCCGGACGGGTCACCGGTCCCGCTCAGCGACACTCCGGCACCTCGTCGAAGGCGCGTTTCAACTCCTCGGAGTTGAGCTGGCTGGTGTCGAGCGCGCTGGCGTCGTACTCCTTGTTCAGGGTGTCCACGGCGGCCCGGACGCCGTCGTAGAAGACGGTGGGCTGGCCGGTGCCCAGCCCGTCGATGGTGTCGCGGGCCCTGCCGTACGCGTCGCGCACCTTCGCCAGCGAGGCCTGGAAGCCCGCCGAGACCTCCTCGCCGCGCTCAGCGTCCGGTACGCCGGCCTCCTCGACCTTGCGTCGGGCGGTCTCGCTGGCCTGCTCCGCGCCGCCGAAGAGCCGCACCAGGTTCTCCTTCGCCTGCGCCGGGGTGGTCTGGGCGGTCATCTGCTGGTCGGTGCTGCTGGTCAGCTTGCTGATCTCGGCCCGCCACGGGGTGAGCGCGGAGCAGACCGACGCCGCCCACGACCGGGAGTCGGGGCCGCCGCCGCATCCGGCGAGCACGAGAACGAGCGTGGCCAGGACCACCGTGAGCTTTCCGGCGGCTGCCGCCCGGCACGTGCGCATGCGTTGCAGCGTACGGCCTCTGTCGAGTCCGGGCACCGGACAGGTTTGCCGGGTGGCACGGGCGGTCCCCGGCCGGCCGCGTGGGCCGACCGGGGACCTCCGATACCGGACGGATCAGGCGTTGACCGTCTCGGGCCGCTGGTCCGGGCTGCCCGCGCCCGTGCCGGAGTCGGCGTCGGACATGGCCACGCCCTTGCGCTTGCTGAACACCACCGCCGCGGCGATGATCAGCGTCGCCACCAGGGCGATCCCCACCCGCAGGGCGGTGTTCCGCTCGTCGCCCACGCTCCAGGCCACCACGGCCGGCGCGATCAGCAGCGAGACCAGGTTCATCACCTTGATCAGCGGGTTGATCGCCGGGCCGGCGGTGTCCTTGAACGGGTCGCCGACGGTGTCGCCGATGACCGTGGCGGAGTGCGACTCGGAGCCCTTGCCGCCGTACGCGCCGTCCTCGACGAGCTTCTTGGCGTTGTCCCAGGCGCCGCCGGAGTTGGACAGGAAGACCGCCATCAGCGTGCCGGCGCCGATCGCACCGGCCAGGTACGCCGCCAGCGCGCCCGGCCCGAGGCCGAAGCCCACCGCGATCGGCGCGAGGATGGCGAGCAGACCGGGGGTCATCAGCTCGCGCTGCGCGTCCCGGGTGCAGATGTCGACGACCTTGCCGTACTCGGGGCGCTGGGTGCCGTCCATGATGCCGGGCAGCTCGCGGAACTGCCGGCGTACCTCCATCACGACCGCGCCCGCCGAGCGGGAAACCGCGTTGATGGCCAGGCCGGAGAAGAGGAACACCACCGCCGCGCCGATGATCAGGCCGACCAGGTTGCGCGGGTTCGCCACGTTCAGCGAGTTGAGGATCTCGGTGCCGACGTCGCCCACGCCGGCGTCCGAGTACGCGGTGCGCAGCGTGTCGGTGTACGAGCCGAACAGCGCCGTCGCGGCGAGCACCGCCGTGGCGATCGCGATGCCCTTGGTGATCGCCTTGGTGGTGTTGCCGACCGCGTCGAGCTCGGTGAGCGTCCGGGCGCCGTGCTCGTCGATGTCACCGGACATCTCGGCGATGCCCTGGGCGTTGTCGGAGATCGGGCCGAAGGTGTCCATGGCGACGATCACGCCGACCGTGGTGAGCAGGCCGATGCCGGCCATCGCCACCGCGAACAGGGACAGCGTGATGGAGCTGCCGCCGAGCAGGAACGCGCCGAACACGCCGGCGCCGATGAGCAGCGCCGAGTAGACCGCCGACTCCAGGCCGATGCTGATGCCAGCCAGGATGACGGTGGCCGCGCCGGTCTGGGAGCTCTTGCCGATGTCCTGCACCGGGCGCCGGTTGGTCTCGGTGAAGTAGCCGGTAAGCGCCTGGATCGCCGCCGCCAGCACGATGCCGATGACGACCGCGCCGATGGCGACCACCCGCGGGTTCTCGCTGACGTCGGTCAGCCCGCCGTCCAGCTCGGCGAAGGTGGCCGGCAGGTACGCGTACGTGGCGATCGCCACCAGCACCGCGGAGAGCACCGCCGAGATGTAGAAGGCCCGGTTGATAGCGGTCAGGGCGTTGCGGTCGGAGGCGCGCAGCCGGGTGACGAAGACGCCGACGATCGCGATGAGCACGCCGATGGTGGAGACGATCAGCGGGAAGACCAGGCCCTGCTCGCCGAAGGCGGCGCGGCCGAGGATCAGCGCGGCGACCAGGGTGACCGCGTACGACTCGAAGAGGTCGGCGGCCATGCCGGCGCAGTCACCCACGTTGTCGCCCACGTTGTCGGCGATGGTGGCGGCGTTGCGCGGGTCGTCCTCGGGGATGCCCTGCTCGACCTTGCCGACCAGGTCGGCGCCGACGTCGGCGGCCTTGGTGAAGATGCCGCCGCCGACCCGCATGAACATGGCGAGCAGCGCGGCGCCGAAGCCGAAGCCCTCCAGCACTGTCGGCGCGTCGCTGCGGTAGAACAGCACGACCAGCGCGGCGCCGAAGAGGCCGAGGCCGACGGTGAGGAAGCCGACCACGCCACCGGTGCGGAAGGCGATCTTCATCGCGGCCTCCCGGCCGCCTTCGCGCTCCCGGGCGGCGGCGGCGACCCGCAGGTTGGCCCGGGTGGCCAGCCACATGCCGGCGCCGCCGATGAACGCGCTGAACAGCGCGCCCACGACGAAGAAGACGGACCGGCCGATCTTCACCGCCACTTCGCTGCCGTCGGTGCCGTGCACCGGCAGCAGGAAGAGCAGCACCACGGCGATGACCACGAAGATCGCCAGGGTCCGGAACTGCCGGAGCAGGTAGGCCGAGGCGCCCTCCTGGACCGCGCCGGAGATCTCCTGCATTTTGTTGGTGCCCTTGCCGGCGGCCAGTACGGCCTTCGTCAGCGCGCCGGCGAAGGCGAGCGCCACCAGCGCGATGACCGCGGCGATGACGACGTACGTGACGTTGTTTCCGGTGAGGGAGATCCCGCCGCCGTCGGCGGCCAAGGTGTCGGACATCTGTGTCCTCCTGTACCGAACGCTCGCGCCGGCCGGTGGAGACGCACCGACCCGGCGCCTGGATGCGGAGTCGCAAGCGCGCGCCACTCCACCCCGGTCGGACCAGCGATGAACAACCGTTCCCGCTGGCCGCGGGATGGATCACTTGCTGACAACTCGCGTACTCTAGCCCTCCACAGTGTTGGAGGTCACACCGAGGGGGCACCGCGCCGCGATGATCTTCGTCGCTGTGTTATGAGGAAAAATCTGATATAGGAGCCCATCCATGCCAAGGAGGCCGCGCCCCGGTGGGACACGGCCTCTCACGGCGTACGACGCCCTCGGCGAGGGCGGTGGAAGATCAGCTCACCGGCCGACGGGCCAGACCATCCGCACCTCGGTGCCGACGCCCTCGTCGACCGGGCGCACCTGGAGGTCCTCGACGAAACCGGCAAGCAGCGCGAAGCCCACGCCGGTGGTGAGGTCGTCCTCGTCGAGCGACTCGTTGGCGAGCTGGTCGGCGTTGAGCGCCGCCAGGCCGAGACCGGCCTCGATCGGCGCGCGGTCGACGACGCGCACCGCGTACGCGCCCGTGTCGGACATCTCGACGAGCACGGGCTCGGACACGCCGTACTGGCGGTGCAGGGCGACCGCGCGGGTGCACGCCTCGCCGATGGCCAGCCGTACCTCGTCCAGCAGCTCCTCGCGGACCCCGGCCCGCCGGGCGACCGCCACGCCGACCAGGCGCGCGGTGCGCACGTGCACCGGGGCCGGCGAGAAGGAGAGCTTGACCGTGGCCATCAGACGCCGGTGCCGGCCGGGTCGGTGCCGACCGCCGCGTCGACCGTGGGGTGCAGCGGGAAGACCTGGTCGAGGGCCGTGATCCGGAAGATCTTGAGCAGCGGCTCCTTGTCGCAGACCAGGGCGAACGAGCCACCGGCCGCGCGCAGCCGCTTGAGCGCGCCGACCAGCACGCCCAGCCCGGTGGAGTCGAGGAAGTCCACCCGACCCAGGTCGACCACCACGTGGCGGGCTCCACCGTCGATCAGCTCGAGGAGCCGCTCCCGTAGCCGGGGCGCGGTGTAGACGTCCACCTCACCGCCGACCTCGAGCACCGTGTGCTCGCCCACGGTGCGGGTCGCCAGCGACAGCTCCATCGGTCCTCCCTCGCAAGAGCCGTAAACTCTCCTGGGCATCTAACCATCCCCGCCGGAGACCGGCTCTGCTCACCGGCGGAGCCTCCCCTTACCCCGGCCCCCCGCTTTCCATCTCCGAACACCAGTGCGAGAGTGCAGGACGTGACCACCGACGGCTCCAGCTCGGCGCAGCCAGCGCCGCGCCACGACCTGAAGCCGTCGCCCGACCACTCCGGCCCGGCGTACCCGGCGCCCGCCGACCTGCTGGGCCGGCTGCGCGCCCGCGCCGGCGCCGACCCGGTCACCCACGTCGAGCGGGTGCCGGCACGGGCCGGCGAGCCCGCCCCGTGGCCGAACTGGGCACCGGAGGAACTGCGCGCGGCGTTCGCCCGGCGCGGCGTGGTCGCGCCCTGGCGGCACCAGGCGGAGGCGGCCACCCTGGCGTACGACGGCCGGCACGTCGTGGTGGCCACGGGCACCGCGTCCGGCAAGTCCCTGGCCTACCAGCTTCCCGCGCTGGCCACCCTGCTCGCCGACCCCCGGGCCACCGTGCTCTACCTGGCGCCGACGAAGGCGCTCGCCGCCGACCAGTTGCGCGCCGTCGCCGCGCTGGAGCTGGAGGGGGTACGCCCCGCCTGCTACGACGGCGACACCCCGCGCGCCGAACGGGAGTGGATCCGCAAGCACTCCCGGTTCGTGCTGACCAACCCGGACATGCTGCACCACGGCATCCTGCCCGGGCACGCCCAGTGGTCCGGTTTCCTGCGCCGGCTCACGTACGTGGTGATCGACGAGTGCCACACCTACCGGGGGGTCTTCGGCTCGCACGTCGCGCACGTGCTGCGCCGGCTGCGGCGGCAGTGCGCCCGGTTCCGCAGCACACCCGTCTTCGTACTGGCCTCGGCCACGTCCGGCGACCCGGCGACGGCGGCGGGCCGGCTCACCGGGGTGCCCGTGACCGCCGTCACCGAGGACACCTCGCCCCGCGGCGGGGTGACGTTCGCGCTCTGGGAGCCACCGCTGCTGCCCCGGGACTCCGCCGCCGACCAGCAGGCGGACCTCACCCAGGTCCGCCGGTCGGCGCTGCGGGAGACGGCCGACCTGCTCGCCGACACGGTCGCCGAGGGGGTACGCACGCTAGCCTTCGTGCGCTCCCGGCGCGGTGCCGAGGTGGTCGCGGCGAACGCCCGCCGGTCCCTCGACGAGGCGGTGCCCGGGCTCGGCGACCGGGTCGCCGCCTACCGGGCCGGCTACCTGCGCGAGGAGCGACGCGAACTGGAGCGGGCGCTGCTGCACGGCGACCTGCTCGGGCTGGCCTCGACCAACGCGCTGGAGCTGGGCGTCGACCTGGTCGGCCTCGACGCGGTGCTGATCTGCGGCTACCCGGGCACCCGCGCCTCCCTGTGGCAGCAGGCCGGCCGGGCGGGGCGCTCCGGGCAGGAGGCGCTCGCCGTGCTGGTCGCCCGGGACGACCCGCTCGACACCTATCTCGTGCACCATCCCGAGGCGGTGTTCGGGCGGCCGGTGGAGGCGACCGTGCTCGACCCGGCCAACCCGTACGTGCTGGCACCGCAGCTCGCCTGCGCCGCGGTCGAGGCGCCGCTGACCCCCGACGACCTGGCGCTCTTCGGCGACGGGGCGAAGGAGGCGGTGGACCAACTGGTGGCGGCGGGGGCGCTGCGACAGCGGCCGACCGGCTGGTACTGGCGGCACCGGGAGCGGCCGGAGGTGGACCTGCGCGGCGAGGGCGGCGCGCCGGTCTGCGTGGTCGAGGCGGCGACCGGGCGGCTGCTCGGCACCGTCGACGGCGGCTCCTCGCACTTCCTGCTCCACCCCGGCGCGGTCTACCTGCACCAGGGCGTCTCCCACGTGGTCGACTCGCTCGACCTGGCCGACGGGTGCGCGCTGGTGCACCCCGAGGAGCCGGACTGGTCCACCCACGCCCGCGACGTCACCTCGCTGTCGGTGGTGTCGGTCCGCTCGTACGTGGACGCCGGCCCCGTCGGGCTCTTCCTCGGCGAGGTCGACGTGACCAGCCAGGTGGTGTCGTACCAGCGGCGACGGATCGCCACCGGCGAGGTCATCGACACCCGCCCGCTGGACCTGCCGGCCCGGGAACTGCGTACCGTCGCGGTCTGGTTCACCCTGTCACCGCAGTCCCTGACGGCCGCCGGCGTGGAGCCCGCCGACGTGCCGGGCGCGCTGCACGCCGCCGAGCACGCCGCGATCGGCCTGCTGCCGCTCACCGCGACCTGCGACCGCTGGGACATCGGCGGACTGTCGACGGCGGCGCACCCGGACACCGAGGCCCCGACGGTCTTCGTCTACGACGGGCACCCGGGCGGGGCGGGCTTCGCCGAGCGCGCGTACGGGACGGCGGCGGCCTGGCTGCGGGCCACCCGCGACGCGATCGCGGAGTGCGGCTGCGAGGCGGGCTGCCCGTCCTGCGTGCAGTCCCCGAAGTGCGGCAACGGCAACAACCCGCTCTCCAAGCCGGACGCCGTCAAGGTGCTGGACGTGGTGCTCGCGAACCTGCCCGACGGCGTACCCGCACCCCGCCCATCCGGCGACTCGCCCGGCGTTCCGTCCGTCAGCTCGCCCGGCGGCTCTTCCGTCAGTTCGTCCGGCGGCGATGTCGCGGTTCCGGGGCGCCGTGCGGTTCGGGAGGCCGTGCTTCCGGGCGGCCCTACGGTCCCGGGGGAACGCGTCGCTCCCGACGACGCCGCCCCTGGCGGTCCCGGAGGTCCGGGCGGCGCCCCGCCCTCGGTGGTGGAGACCGGCTCGGGGGCCGCCCCCGTCCCGGGTGGTGGAAGGCAGGCATAGAAACCCTTCGCTCGGGGCAAACGAATACGTGGGAGCGCTTCCATCGCTGCTCGCGGACCCTTGCCGTGCTTCCCGTCGAAGGAGGAGTCGTGGCCGACACCATCGCCGAGACCGTCGACCTGCTCTACACGATCGACCAGGAGAAACTCACCCCTGACCAGCAGATCGCCCTGGCCACCGCGCTCGCCAGCCTGGCGCAGGCCGAGCGCCTGGAGCAGATCAACGAGCGGCTGCGCAGCATCCATCAGGTCCTGAACGCGTGGGCGCTCAAGGCCACGGTCGACGGAGGCCGGTGAACCCGCTCCGCACCGCACAGCACGGCCGCGGCGGTGCTCCGGTCGTGGCGGGGCTGCGGTCTCGTGGCGGGGCTGCGGTCGTGGCAGGGTCGCCGTCGCGGCAGGGGGTCGGGTCGCACAGGGTCCCGAGGTTGGCGGTAGTTGCCAATCCGGGAAGGAATCGTCCACGGCGGGCGCTGTCGTCGCGGGGTTGCCCGTCGGACGGCACCGCAGGGCCGGGACGGTAGCGGGTCGGGCAGCACGGGCAGGGTCCGGACGGGGTAGCGGGGGCCGGCGGGAACCGCCGCGTGCTGGCAGGACGGGCCGCGTAGCCTGCGGGAAGGGACGCGTGACCTGTCGGCGGCGGCACGGGTGAAGCTGTGCGACACTCCGGCGACCCCTCGAAGGAGAACCCATGCAACTCGAGAACCTGCAGGCCCAGCAGCAGTTCCACATCCGGCAACGGCTCCGGATGATGGTGAACCAGTACGAGGTCCACGCCGTGGCACCGGACGGCTCCGAAGGTGGCCTGCTGGCGTTCGCCCAGCAGAAGCGGCTCGCCTTCAAGGAGCAGGTGACGATCTACACCGACGACTCGAAGCAGCAGCCCCTGCTCGGGTTCAAGGCCCGCCAGCGCCTCGACATCGGCGCCACGTACGACGTGACCGACCACGCCGGCAACCCGATCGGCCTGTTCCGCAAGGACTTCGCCCAGTCCCTGCTGCGGTCCACCTGGCACGTGGAGCAGCCCGGCCTGCCGCAGGTCACCGGCCAGGAGCGCAGCATGCCGGTGGCGCTGCTGCGCCGGTTCGTCGACTCGCTGTCCTGGCTGCCCTACCACTTCGACTTCGTCGCCGGCGGTCAGCCGGTCTTCTCCGTCATCAAGCAGTGGGGCCTGCGCGACCGGTACGTCGTCCAGATCCACAGCCCGCAGGTCGACCGCCGCCTCGTGATCGCGATGGCCGTCGCCCTCGACGCCCTCCAGGGACGCTGATCCACCCGGGTCGGGGTGCCGACTTCCGTCGCCCCGGCCCGGTCGCGTCCGGCGCGAGTGCGTCACGTCTCCCGCAGTTCCCCCGGCACGGTGCCGCCTGCCGCTCAGCCACGGACCGGGCCCGCCGCTCAGCCACGGACCGGGGCCGGCACGGTGCCGCCCGCCGCTCAGCCACGGACCGGGCCGGCGCGGGCACTGGCCGCCGCGACCCGCGCCAGGCCGGGCAGCGGGGTGACGGCCACCTCTGCGGTCACCAGGACGTCGAGGCCGTCGAGTCGACAGGCGAGCAGCCGGCCACCGTTGGCGGCGGTGATCTCGGCAGCCCGGCCGCAGGCCGCCGGCTCGCCCAGGAGTGCCTCGCCGGCACCGGCCAGCGCGCCGAAGTCCGCCGCCACCCGGGCCTGCTGCCGGGCCGTCCGGGCCGCGCCGACGGCGGCACCGAACAACCCGACCATGACGAAAGCCAGCCCCACAGCGAGCAGGCAGACGGTCGCCCCACCACGCTCCCCCGTCCGCCCCGCCGCACTTCCCGGCGCTCCCGCCACGCTCCCCCTGCGCTGCCACCGCACTGCCACCGCGCCCTCACGCACCACCCTCGTGCTTCCCCGCACTCCCGCCGCGCTCTCACGGACTTCCACCCCGGCGGGGGTCGCGGGCCAGCCGGGCCAGCCGGGCCAGCCGGTCCCGTCGCCCTGCCGGTCAGGGTTCTGCCGGTCGCGGCGTGCAATCCGTCCCGTCACGGTCCTTCCTCCGCCGGCTCGACGCCCGGGGGCGCGGGCTCCGCGGCACCGGGCCCCACGGCGTCCGTCCCCACGACACCGGGTTCCACCGCCGCGACCGCCGTCGCCGTCACGGAGATCCGGGGCAGCCGGGAGCCGAGCGCGCGTACGGGCGCCCGAACGGTGGCGACGACCCGCTGACCGTCGACGGTGACGGTCACCTCCGCTCCCGGCGGTGCCGCCCCGCTGGCAGCGGCCGCCCCGTCGGCGCCCCGGGAGGCAGCCAGTGCCGCCTCCCGGGCCGCGTGCAGGCAACCCGCCCTCGTACCGACGGCGTTGACCGCCGACAGCCCGGCGAGCAGGAGCAGCAGGAGCGCCGGCAGGCCGGCCGCCAGTTCGGCGGTGAAGGAACCCCGGTCACGGCCGGCCGGCCGGCGCCCGGTCACTTGAGCGCCCGGTCGATGACGGCGGTCAACGCGGACTGCACGTTGCCGGAGGTCAGCACCTTCAGCAGGATCCCGGCGAAGGCGACCGCGGCGAGGGTGCCGACGGCGTACTCGGCGGTGTTCATTCCGGCGTCCCCGCGCAGGCGGGCGAGCAGTTTGCGCACGTTCCTGTCCTTTCTCGACATGGTCAGAGCACGTCACCGAGGACGGCGACGATCACCGGCACCAGGCCGGCGAGAATGAAGGCCGGCAGGAAGCAGAGCCCCAGCGGCAGGACGATGAGCACGCCGGCGCGGCGGGCGGCCGCCTCCGCGGCCGTGGAGCGGTCGGCGCGGAGGTCGTCGGCGAGTCGGGTCAGCGCGCCGGCCAGTGCGGCTCCGCTGTTCGCGCTGCGAAGCACGGCGGCGGTCAGCCGCTCGGCCCCCGGTACTGCCGCGAGCGGAGCCCACGCCTCCTCGGGGCCACCGCCGAGTCGCAGCAACCGGCCGACCCGGGCGAGCCGGTCGGCGAGCGGCCCGTCGAGCGCCCCGGCCACGGCCATGATCGACCTGTCCACGGGCGCTCCCGCCCGCATGGCCGCCGCCAGCAGGTCGGCGGCGAGCGGAAGATCGGCCGCCTCGCGCAGCCGCCGGTTCCGCACGGCCGGGGGCTCGATCCGACGAAGCAGCCGGTCGAGCAGCAGCGTCGTCGGCAGGGCCGCCACCGCCCCGGGCCAGCCGCCGACGATGACGGCCACGGCCACGCCGGCCAGACCGGCGGCGACGCGGATGGCGTCCGGCCGCCGCCGAGGCGGGACGTCATCGGTCGGGTCGTCGTCGGGACCGACCGGTCGGCGGAGCGAGGCGGCCGGGTGCACACCGACCGGCGCCCGGCGCAGCGCGCGCAGCCGGCGCAGGGGCCGCCGGCCTGCCGCCAGCATCGTGACGAGCAGGATCGCCGCCGCCACGAAGCCCACTGCCAGCGCCATCCGGGGCATCAGCTCACCCGTCCCGGCGACGCGCCGAGCCGCTCGGCCCAGAACAGTCCCGCGACCTGGAGCGCGATGGCGACGACCGCGCACGCCCCACCGACGGGGGTGTGCAGCAGCACCGCCACGGGATCGACGCCGATGCCGTAGCCGAGCCCGATGCCGCCGAGCGGCAGGGCGGCGAGCAGCAGAGCGGTGGCCCGTGCCCCGGCCGCCTGGGCCTCCGCCGCAGCCAATCCACGGTCGGCCGAGCGGGCGTCCGCCTCGATCCGCTCCAGCAGCTCCGCCAGCGGCGCGCCCGTCTGGTCGGCGAGGCGTACGGCCGCGCGGGCCAGTCGATCCAGGCGCCGTGCCCCGCCCCGCTCGTCGCGGGCCGCCGCGTCGCCGCCCGGGGATCCGCGATCGGTTTCCGCCGGGCCGGGGGTGAGCCGCTCGGCGGCGACCGGTACCGGCAGGCCGGCCCGGAGGTCCGCGGCCAGCCCGCAGAGCTGGTCCAGCCGGTGCCGCCGGGCCCGGACGGCGTTCCGGCCGTCCTTGCGTCGGAGCAGCGCGCGAGCGGCCAGCGTGCCGTAGGCGCCGACGGCCACCGCCGCGACCGGACCGCCCAGCAGCAGCCCGGCTCCGACGCCGGCCGACGCGGCGAGCAGCAGGGTGCGCCTGGGGGACGCCGCCAGCGCGTCCGGCCGGAGCCACCCCGGTCGCCGGCCCTCGCCGGGCGGATCGGTCACCGCGCCGGGCCGGCGCGGCGGGGTAGCCGCCGGCGCGGGCGTGCCGCCGGGTCGCCGGGCGTCCCGCCGACCGGGTGGCCGGGCCCGACCGGGGTCTCCGCCACCGCGCGGCGCGTCCCGGTAGGCGAGGTGGCGCTCGGGTCGGGTCGGGCCCGCGGGTCGCGTCAGCCGAGGATCGCCGTCCCCGCCTCGCCCAGCGTCACGGTCGTCTTCCGCCGCCCAGGGCCAGGGCGACCGGTCGGCCACGTCCCGCGACGCCCACCGATCCCCGCCGAACGCCTCGGCGGTCGGGTGGTCGTCAAGGCGCAGGTCAAGGTCGGTGGCCGGGGCCTCCAGCTCGCGCCCACTTCCGGGGGTGCCGCTGGCCGGGACGTTCGGGCCTGCCGGCGGCTGCCGGCGGCGAACCCGGGACTCGTCGCGCGGGTCGCGACGATCGACGGTCCGCGGGCGAGGAACCCCCTCGCCGCCGCGCGCCGCCGCACCGTCCACGTCCCGACCGGGTGTCTGGCGCAGCTCGGTGACCCATGCGACGAGCGGGTCCTCCCCGCCGGCACGCGCGCTCCCGCCGACGCCGGCGGCCAGCACGCCCCGCCGGATCCGGCCACCACGCACCGCCCGGGCCACCAGCACCGCCGTCACCAGGACCGAGAGCAGCGCCACCAGCGCGTACGGGGCGGTCACCTCGATCCCGCCGATCCGGGCCACGGCTCGGTCAGGACCGGCGGAACCGGTACGGCACGCTCCCGCAGCAGGTCGGCGAGCGCCCGGGCGGCGCGGTCCGGCCCTCGCCCGCGTACCCAGGCGGGAACTGCCGTGACCAGCCTGTCCGGGCCCTCCGGCAGGAGCAGGCAGACCGATTCCAGTACGCGCCCCTCGGTGTTCCGGCGCACCTGGAGCAGTACCTGGAGTGCGGCGGCCACCTGGGCGTGGAGCGCGGGACGGGGCAGCCCGCCGAGCATCCCGAGGGCCTCCAGCCGCGCCGGCACGTCCGACGGGGCGTTGGCGTGCAGGGTGCCGGCTCCGCCGTCGTGGCCGGTGTTCAGGGCGGCGAGCAGGTCGACCACCTCCCCGCCCCGGCACTCGCCGACCACCAGTCGGTCGGGCCGCATCCGCAGGGCCTGCCGGACGAGGTCGGTCAGACCGACCGCGCCGGAGCCCTCCACGTTGGCCGTCCTCGCCTGCAACCCGACGACGTGCGGGTGCCGGGGATGCAGCTCGGCCGCGTCCTCCACCAGCACGATCCGTTCGGTGGCGGGGACCAGCCCGAGCAGCGTGTTCAGCAAGGTCGTCTTGCCGGAGCCGGTGCCGCCGGTCACCAGGTACGCCAGCCGGGCCGCCACCACTGCGGAGAGCACCGGCGCCACCGGTCGGGGCACCGTCCCCCGGCTCACCAGCTCGTCGAGGGTGAAGGGCCGCTGCCGGAAGGTCCGCAGGGACAGGTAGGGCCCGTCGGTCGCCACCGGCGGCAGCACGGCGTGCAGGCGGGTGCCGTCGGGAAGCCGGGCGTCCGCGTACGGGGAACCGTCGTCGAGCCGCCGACCGGCGCTGGCGGCGAGCCGCTGCGCGAGCCGGCGTACGTCGTCCACCGTGCCGATCGGCACCGCGACCTGGTGCAGGCCCCGCCCCCGGTCGACCCAGACCCGGACGCCGTTGACCAGCACGTCGGTGACCTCCGGATCGGCCAGCAACGGGGCGAGCGGACCGGCTCCCACCAGATCGTCGTGCACCTGGTCGGCCATCCGCAGCACGGCGGTGTCGCCGAGGACGGCGGCGGTGGGCTCCGCCCGTACGGCAGAAACGATCGCGGCGGCGGTGACCGGCGTCGCCGCGGCGGCCATGCGCTGTCGCACCCGGGCGGCGAGGCTGTCGCCCTCGGACGGCCCGGTCATGCCGCACCCGCCGCCGGCGCGCCCGTCAGTTCGGCGACGATCCGCTGGCAGAGCGCCGCCAGCGGGCCTCGGCCGTGCGCGGCCGGCGCCTCGCCCCGCTCCAACCCGCGCGTCAGCGCCGGTTCCGGGCGCAGCGTGCCGGCCAGCGGCAGCCCGAGCGCCCGGGCCACCTCGGCCGCTCCCAGGCGGCCCGGTGCCGGACCGCGCACGATCACCGACATCGCGGTGCAGTGCGGGGCGGCGGCGGCCACCACCCGGGCCGCCGCGGCGGTGGCCCGCAGCTCGGCCGGGACCACCACGTAGACCTGGTCCGCCGCCTGCAGCGCGGTCACGGCCGCGTCGTCCAGCTGCCGGGGCAGATCGACCACCACGAGGTCCCGACCCCGCCGGGCGGCGTCGACGGTCGCCGCCATCGCCTGGGCGGGGAGGGCGAGCAGATCGCCCCGGTCCCAGGAGAGCACCACCAGGTCGCCCCGGCTCGGCAGGGCCCGTACCAGCGCCGGCGCGTCCACCCGGCCGTCGGCGCCGGTCAGCGCCGGCCAGCGCAGCCCTTCCAGCTGCTCCCAGCCGAGCACCAGGTCGAGCCCGCCGCCGAGCGGGTCGGCGTCGACGAGCAGGGTCCGCAGCCGGGCCCGGGCGCCGGTGACGGCGAGCCCGCCCGCCAGGATGCTCGCCCCGGCGCCGCCCCGCCCGCCCAGGACCGCGACGATCCGGGCGCCGCCTCGCTCGACGCCCTCCGGCCCGCACTCGGCGAACCGGTCGACCAGCCAGGGCTCGGCGGCGGGCAGCGTCGCCACGTGCTCCGCGCCGATCAGCTCGGCGACCTGCCAGCCGGGATCGAGCTCCCCGGACCGCCCGACCAGCACCATCCGTGGCCGCTGCGGCAGCCGCGCCCGCAGGCAGGGCTGGGCCTGGTCGGCGCCGACCAGCACGAGCGGGGCCGGCAGCCAGCGGGTGCGGGCCGCAGCGGGGTCGGCGGCGAGTTCCACCTCGACTCCGCCCGCTGCGGCGAGCCGCAGCAGGTCGTCGAGCAGGTCGCCGTCCGAGGTGACGAGCAGCGGCCGGGGCCGGTGCGGCGGGACGGAGGTACGGGGTGGCATCGCGGCCTCCAGCGGTCGGGCTCGGGGTTGCTGACCCGTGACCCTGCTCCGACGCCACCCCGAACGCCGCCCCGTCCCCACAGCCTGTGGACAACCGCGCGCCCTGTGGACAACGCCCACCGGACGAGTCGATCTGCTATGGCCCCCGACGGGTCGCAGCGCCTTCCAGCTCCCGAAACACTCCGCCTACCGCCGGGGCGTCGCGGGCGCCCGACGGGCCGTACAAATCGATAGCCTGCGCTGCATGCATCGCAGTCGTGTGTACGCCATCCTGATCGACGCCCCTCGTGCGGAGGCGGCCCGGGCGGCGGCCTTCTGGTCGGGAGCCCTGGGCGTCACAGCCGAGCCCGACCCGTCGTACCCGCAGTTCATCGGCCTGCACGACGCCCTGCCCGGGCTCGTCACCGCCGTGCAGGAGGTCGACGACGAGCCCCGATTCCACCTCGACTTCGAGACCGACGACGTCGAGGCCGAGACGGCTCGCCTGGTCGCCCTCGGTGCCACGCGGGTCGCGCAGTGGCAGGAGTGCCAGGTGCTGCGCGTACCCGGTGGACATCTGGTCTGCGTGCTGCCGGTGGAGAGCCGGCCGGAGGTCTTCGACGCCGAGGCCAGAACCTGGCCGTGACACCTGTGCCAGCACGCCGAGAGCGACCCGGGCGAGCCGGATCGGTCGGCGCGGCGAGCAGGCGACGGATCGACGTCAACGACACTCAATCGTTATGAGCACGTCCCGGATGGCTCCACTGCCCAACCCACGGCCCCGTCGGCGGCTTCGTCGCCTCCGGCCCTAACCTGGCCCTCGGACAAGTGGACTCAGCGGTGGTCGAGACGGCCTGTGACCTGTGTAGAAGCGCTCCCGCCGGAAAGGGACGACCCCCGTCGGGGGGAGACGGGGGTCGTCGAAGGTTCGGCTCCGGGGGGGTCGAGCCGAACCCACTCAGCGGTCACGGGGGGTGCAACCGCCGAGGGTCTGCCTGTCGTACGAGATGTGAACACTCGTCGCATCAGCAAGTCTGCCTGAGCGGACCTGTATACGTCGAGTGGTGTCTCCTCCACTCCGTGCGAAATAATGTTCGCAGAGTGTGACCATCATCACGATGGGCGAGGGTGGCGGAGGGTCGGCCCGCAGGTCCGAGGGGTCGCCGGGCCCCGGGCACCCGCCGACCATAGACCATCCGGCTAGACTTTCGCGCCGTGGGCCGAAGTGCCGCTTTCTTCGATCTGGACAAGACCGTCATCGCCAAGTCGAGCGCCCTGGCGTTCGGTCGGCCGTTCTACCGGGACGGCCTGATCACCCGGCGTGACGTGGTCAAGTCGGCGTACGCCCAGCTGATGTTCCGGCTGGGCGGCACCGACGCGCAGACCATGGCCAGGACCAGGGACTACCTCGCCGCGCTCTGCAAGGGCTGGCAGGTGGAACAGGTCCGCCAGATCGTCGCGGAGACGCTGCACGAGCTGATCAACCCTTACGTGTACGCCGAGGCCGCCGCCCTGATCGAGCAGCACCAGGCCGCCGGCCGGGACGTCGTCCTGGTCTCCGCCTCCGGCGAGGAGATGGTCCGCCCGATCGGCGTGCTGCTCGGGATCACCGACGTGATCGCCACCCGGATGGGCGTGGTCGACGGCCGCTACAGCGGCGAGGTCGAGTTCTACGCGGCCGGATCGAGCAAGGTCGACGCGGTCGGCGAGCTGGCCGCCGAGCGCGGCTACGACCTGGCCGACTCGTACGCCTACTCCGACTCGTACAGCGATCGGCCGCTGCTGGAGTGCGTCGGACATCCCTCGGTGGTCAACCCGGACCGGCAGCTGCGCCGGCTCGCGGTCGAGAACTCCTGGCCGGTGCTGGAGTTCCGGCACCCGATCCCGCTGGGGCGGCGGCTGCGCGAGCGCCCGGCCGTCCCGGTCGCCGCCGCGGCGCTGGGCGTTGGCGTCGGCGTGGCCATCGGCATCGCCTGGTACGGCCGGCACCGCCGCACCCGCACCGCCCCCGCACCCGCCTGAGCCCACCCGCCCGCGAGCCGCACCCGCACCGCCCCCGCCTGAGACACGCGGCCGGCACCCGCTCGGCCCGGCGACCGCGCGCAACCCGTGGAGGGGCCGGCGCAGGCCAGCTCAGGCCGCCGCGAGGACCTCGTCGCCGATGGTGGTGAGCTGGTCCGCGCCGACCTCCACCGCCGCCATGTAGTGGCGCAGCCAGGAGCGCAGCCCGTCCGGGGTGCCGGTGGCGAAGGCGCCGGCCGAGCCGACGTACTCCGGTTCGCGCTCGTGGTGGCCGACGTCCACGGCGAGCAGGCCGCGCGGGTCCAGCCCGCTGGACAGCAGCACCAGGCGGGCGGCGCCCCGGGCCACCACGCCGGACGGCCCGGCGAAGGGGCGCAGGTTCAGCAGCTCGCCGTGCACGACGGCGGCCAGCACCAGCGGCGAGACCTTCGTGCCGCCGGCGACGAGCCCCGCCAGCCCGTCCAGCCGGGCGGCGACGACCGGGTCGGCCACCGGACGGCCCAGCTCGGCCTCACCGACGACGTCGCGGGCGGCGAGCACGTGCAGCCTGGCCAGCGCCTGCCGGGGCGCCTTCGGCCAGAGCTCGGACAGCCCCGGCAGCGCCCCGGCGACCCGCAGCGCGCCCTGCACCACCGGCTCGGTCACCGTCCCGGCGCGGACCGCCTCGCGCTCGCGGGCGTACCCCTCAAGGGCGGCGCTGGCCACCGCGGACCGGAGGCTGACCTCGGCCGCGACCTGGCCGCCGTGCCGGCGCAGCGCGCGGTGCCCCAGGGCCTGGTCGAACCGCTCGCGGGCCCGCTCCACGGCGGGGGCGACGTCGGCGAGCGCGAGCAGCGGGGCGAGCGGGTCAGCGGTCACCCCGTCACGCTATCGACTGCCCGGCGCGCCCCGCCGACGAGCCGCCCGGAAGCGACAGGTGCCACCCCCGCGAGCGTCCGGCCGGCGAGCCTGCCCGGACAAATGGCGCCGAGGCGACGGCCCGCGTCGCCGTCCGGCGCGCGGTGGGGGCCGCTCGGCGCGTGTCGGCCGGACCGGCGGTCGCCCGTGCCGGCGGCCCCGACTAACCTCGTGCCCTAGAGAGACGCAGGTCACCCGAGCGACGAGGGAGTACGGCATGAGCGAGGCATTGGCCAATCTGCTGAACGAGACGCGCCAGTTCCCGCCGCCAGCCGAACTCGCCGCGAACGCCAACGTCACCGCCGACGCGTACGCGGACGCGGACGCCGACCGGTTGGCGTTCTGGGAGCGGCAGGCCGGGCGGCTCACCTGGGCGCGGCAGTGGGACCAGGTGCTCGACTGGTCGAAGCCGCCGTTCGCGAGGTGGTTCGTCGGCGGGCAGCTCAACGTGGCGTACAACTGCCTGGACCGGCACGTCGAGGCCGGGCTGGGCGACAAGGTCGCGATCCACTGGGAGGGCGAGCCGGGCGACACCCGGACCATCACGTACGCCGACCTGCACCGGCTGACCTGTCAGGCGGCGAACGCGCTCACCGACCTGGGCGTCACCGCCGGCGACCGGGTGGCGATCTACCTGCCGATGGTGCCGGAGGCGGCGGTCGCGATGCTGGCCTGCGCGCGGATCGGCGCCACGCACAGCGTGGTCTTCGGCGGCTTCTCGGCCGACGCGCTGACCAACCGGATCCAGGACGCCAGCGCGAAGGTGGTGATCACCGCCGACGGCGGCTACCGCCGGGGCAAGCCGTCGGCGCTGAAGCCGACCGTGGACGAGGCGGTGGCGAACTGCCCGTCGGTCGAGCACGTGCTGGTGGTGCGCCGCACCGGCGAGGAGGTGGCCTGGTCGGGCAAGGACCGCTGGTGGCACGAGACGGTGGAGACCGCCCCGGCCGAGCACGCCGCGCAGCCGTTCGACGCCGAGCACCCGCTGTTCATCCTCTACACCAGCGGCACCACGGCCCGCCCGAAGGGCATCCTGCACACCACCGGCGGCTACCTGACCCAGACGTCGTACACGCAGCACGCGGTCTTCGACCTGAAGCCGGAGACCGACGTCTACTGGTGCACCGCCGACATCGGCTGGGTGACGGGGCACTCCTACATCGTCTACGGCCCGCTCTCCAACGGCGCCACCCAGGTCATGTACGAGGGCACCCCGGACACCCCGCACAAGGGCCGGTTCTGGGAGATCGTCGACAAGTACAAGGTCAGCATCCTCTACACCGCCCCGACGCTCATCCGCACGATGATGAAGTGGGGCGAGGACATCCCGGCCGGTTACGACCTGTCCTCGCTGCGGCTGCTGGGCAGCGTGGGTGAGCCGATCAACCCCGAGGCGTGGATGTGGTACCGGCAGCACGTCGGCGGGGGTGAGCTGCCCATCGTGGACACCTGGTGGCAGACCGAGACCGGGGCGATCATGATCTCGCCGCTGCCGGGCGTGACGGCGACCAAGCCCGGCTCCGCGATGACGCCGCTGCCCGGGATCGTCGCCGACGTGGTCGACGACCAGGGCCAGTCGGTGCCGAACGGCGGCGGTGGCTACCTGGTGCTGCGCGAGCCGTGGCCGTCGATGCTGCGCACCATCTGGGGCGACGACGACCGGTTCATCGAGACGTACTGGTCGCGCTTCGAGGGCATGTACTTCGCCGGGGACGGGGCGAAGAAGGACGACGACGGGCACATCTGGCTGCTGGGCCGCGTCGACGACGTGATGCTGGTGTCCGGGCACAACATCTCCACCACCGAGGTGGAGTCGGCGCTGGTCTCCCACCCGTCGGTGGCCGAGGCGGCGGTGGTCGGCGCGACCGACCCGACCACCGGGCAGGCCATCGTCGCGTTCGCCATCCCGCGCGGCACCACGGACACGGCGGGCGAGGCCGGCGAGAAGCTCATCGCCGAGCTGCGCAACCACGTGGCGAAGACGCTCGGCCCGATCGCCAAGCCCCGGCAGATCATGCTGGTGCCGGAGCTGCCGAAGACCCGCTCCGGCAAGATCATGCGCCGGCTGCTGCGCGACGTGGCGGAGAACCGCTCGCTCGGCGACGTCACCACGCTCCAGGACTCGTCCGTGATGGACCTGATCTCGTCCGGCATGGGCGGCGGCAAGTCCGACGAGGACTGACGCAGGCGTACGCCCAGATGGGTGGCGGTCCCTCGCGGACCGTCACCCATCGTCGTTTCTTACGGGTGTGCGACCGGCCGGATGCGTGCTGTCACATCGGTCGGTTGGGTGAGCCGAGTGAAGCTGAACGGTCACAGGGAGAGGTCGACCCCTGTCGTTCCCCTGTTTTCTGTTCTAGGTTCACGCTCGTCGGGTCGGTTCGATGGATGTCGCATCGATGGAGACCGACCGGCTCCCTCCTCCCCATGCCCGAGAAACGGAGCGGCATGAACAGAAATCCGCAATCCGGGTCGCGTCGACGCCTGCTCGTCGCGCTGCCCGCCATCGCCCTCGCCGCCTCGTCACTGACCGTGACCGGTGGCGCGGCGGCGGCGGAGCCCGGCCCCGCCCGAGCCACGATCGGGGCGGACGAGCACTACATCAACTACGCCGAGCCCGCCGTCCAGCCGGACAGCAGCGGCCGCGAGGTCAAGGGCAAGGGCGGCGTCTACGCCCCGGCGGTCGAAGAGGCGCGCGCCTACGACCGCAAGTACGCCCGCGGCAACCCGGTCGCCGCCGGGCAGCTCGCGAGGCACGAGGCCAAGTCGATCATGACGGGCAAGAGCCCGCGCCAGATCAAGAAGGCCCCGAGCACCCAGACCGCCAAGCTGCTGACCCTGCTGGTGGAGTTCAACGACCAGGCCAACGACGACTTCACCGGCGTCATGGTCCCCAGGACGGTCTTCGAGGACCGGACCTGCGTCCCCGGCACCGTGCAGAACGGGCCGAAGCACAACAAGATCCCGAACCCGGCGAACCTGCCCCACGAGGACAACAACTCGATGTGGGTGCCGGACTTCTCGCCCACCCACTACGACAAGATGCTCTATTCCAAGAAGGGCATCACCGAGCGGGTCCGCAAGGACCTGAAGGGCCCCGACGGCAGGCAGGGCATCGACCTGACCGGCCGCACGATGCACAACATGTACCTGGAGATGTCCAAGGGCGCGTACACGGTCGACGGGCAGGCCAGCCCGTGGATCACCGTGCCGCACTCCGAGGGCTGGTACGCGGCCTCGCGCTGCTTCCAGGACGAGAACGGCAACTGGGTCCCCGGCCGCCAGCAGTCGATGAACGGCCACCCGGACAACCCGCAGGGCGCGGGCCGGCTCGCCACCGACGCGATCGGCGCCCTCGCGCAGGCGGACCCGAACTTCCCGTGGGCCGACTACGACATCGAGGACCAGGGCGACCGCGACGGTGACGGCAACCTCTTCGAGCCGGACGGCGTGATCGACCACCTGGTGCTGGTGCACGCCGGGCAGGGCAAGTCCCGCGGCGGCGGTGCCGAGGGTACGTACGCCGTCTGGGCGCACTCGTCGACGGTGACCGGCGGCTACACCATCCCCGGCACCAACCTCCAGGTCTCGAACTACATCGTGCAGCCGGAGGACGCCGGCGTCGGCGTCTTCGCCCACGAGTTCGGCCACGACCTGGGCCTGCCGGACCTCTACGACACCTCCGGCAACGCCGACTCCGACGTCGACTTCTGGGACCTGATGGCCTCGGGCTCGCACTCGGGCGAGATCTTCCAGGCGCTGCCGACGCACATGGGCCTGTGGGACAAGTGGGTGCTCGGCTGGGCCGACCCGCTGACTCTCGCGCCCGGCTCGAACCCGCGTGCCGTCCAGCTCGGCCAGACCTCGCGGACCCCGCGCGGCACCGAGGACGGCATCAAGGTCGACCTGCCGGACAAGGTGATCACGCTGGCGACGCCGCACAGCGGCGCGAACATGTGGTACTCGGGCGCCGACCAGGACTGGGCGGACGTCAAGATCAGCCGCCAGGTGGCCGTGCCGGCGGCGGCCGACGCGAAGTTCTGGATGTGGAACAACTTCGTCATCGAGGCCGACTGGGACTTCGGTTTCGTCGAGCTCTCCACCGACGGCGGCGCCACCTGGACCGAGCAGAAGGTCTACGACGCGGCCGGCAACCTCGTCACCACGAACGACGGCTACGCCGACCCGAACGGTCGGATGGTGGACTTCGGCAACAAGAAGTACGGCCTGACCGGTGACACGCACGGCTGGCGGCACGACTACGTCGACCTGTCGGCGTACGCCGGGCAGACCGTGCAGGTCCGGCTCCGCTACGCCACGGACGAGGCGTTCGCGGAGCGCGGCTGGTTCGCCGACGACTTCTCGGTGACCGGCGGCGGCGCCACCACGTGGAGCGACGACGTCGAGGGCGGGGCCAACGGCTGGACGGCGACGGGCGGCAGCTTCGTCGACACCACCGGCCAGGGCTGGCACATCGACACCGGCACCTCGACCCAGGCGCACTACTACCTGGCCGAGTGGCGCAACTTCGACGGCTTCGACAAGGGCCTCAAGTACACCTACGACACGATCTACTCGCGCGACGCGTGGAAGGTCGACCGGGTCTCCTACAACGCCCCGGGCATGCTGGTCTGGTACCGGGACACGGAGCGGGGCGACGTCAACCACACCACGGCGCAGATGACCGCGCTGCCCAGCTACGGCGCCAAGGGCGGTCTGCTGATCGTCGACTCGCACTTCGACCCGTACCGCCGCAAGGGCGAGGCGGCCGTGAAGGACCCGTCGGTGCTGGACAACCTGCCCAGCCGCCCGCAGTCCGCGAACGCGGCCTTCTCGCTGAAGCCCACGTACCCGTTCAAGGAGTGCCTGGAGGCGGCGGACGAGCCGTACAGCGAGTACTGCACGAGCTTCGGTCCGCAGGCGCCGGTGAAGGGCTTCACCGACGCGAAGACCTGGTACCCGGGCATCGAGATGCGTGACGGCTCGCCGTACGCGCGGGACAACGACGCCTCCGTGGTCATCCCGTCGAAGGGCAACGCGCCGTACACGACCCGGGTCACCAACCCGGACGGTACGCCGGCGACGTCCTACTACGGGGTCACCCTGGGTGGCGGCGCCATCGTGCTGGGCACCGGGAACCCCGGTGACCAGGGGGTGTCCTACGGCGTGACCATCACCATCAAGCGCACCGCCCGGGACAACTCGTACGCCACGGTGTACGTCACCCCCGCGAGGAACTGACCGAGGGTAGGCCGAGCGGAAGAACGGGCGGGGCCCGTCCGGAGAGCACCCGTGCTCCCCGGGCGGGCCCCGCCGCCTGTACACGTCGCCGACGGTCGTAAAGGCCCGACGGACCACCCGTGGGACGGCCGACGGGCCCGCCGCCGCCCCGCATTTCCGTTACGCGATCACGCTTATCGAAAACCGTCTCTTTGTCCCCAGGTGGGGCCGTTCGCCCTGCTCACCGTGTTGGTGAACGGCCGGGATGTGACGGTGAAAAGCATTCCCAACAAAACTTTGCAACAAATCGACGCACACATCTTCCCACCGGTCACACGAGTGTCTATGTTCACCATTGGTCCCACTAGTGGGATCGGTAGCACCGGCCCGTACCCCCGTTGGGCCGGTTCCCTCAAACCGGAGGTACCACGTGCGCAAAGTCGCAGTGGGTCTGCTCGGGCTTTCGCTGACGGCGACAGGACTGGCGTTCGGTTCGTCCGCCACCGCCGCGCCGCAGCCGAAGTTGCCGACGGCCGCTCCGTCGGTCGCCGAGCCAGCCCATGTCGACCACGACCTGCCGAACCCGCTGGAGGACAAGCGTCGCGCCCTGCGCCAGGAGGGTCTGAGCGACGTCCTCTCCGGCCGGATCAAGCCGCAGAAGGTCAACGGCAGCACGGTCGTCAAGGTCGGCAAGACCCAGGCCGAGGGGGCCAACGCCCGCTCGACCCGGGCCAACGCCGCCACCCAGACGGAGGACCAGTACGTCGAGCTCTCCCGGGAGAAGACGGACCGGATCTTCGTCATCCTCGCCGAGTTCGGCAACGAGCGGCACCCGAGCTACCCGGACCAGGACACCGACCCGGACACCGCGGGTCCGACCCGGTTCGACGGGCCGCTGCACAACGAGATCCCCCAGCCCAACCGGGCGGTGGACAACTCCACGGTGTGGCAGGCGGACTACAACGCCGACTACTACCGCAAGCTCTACTTCGGCACCAACCCCGGTGACGAGTCGGTGAAGCAGTACTTCGAGGCACAGTCCTCGGGCCGCTACAGCGTGGACGGCACCGTCACCGACTGGGTGAAGGTGAAGTACAACGAGGCCCGCTACGGCCGCTCCGGCGGCTACCCGTGCGCCTCCAACGTCTGCACCAACACCTGGGCGCTGGTCCGCGACGCCGCCAACCAGTGGGTCGCCGACCAGAAGGCCGCCGGCCGCACCGACGCCCAGATCACCGCCGACCTCAAGGCGATGGACCAGTGGGACCGGTACGACCACGACTCGGACGGCAACTTCAACGAGCCGGACGGCTACATCGACCACTTCCAGATCGTCCACTCGGGCGGCGACGAGGCGGACGGTGACCCGTACCAGGGCGAGGACGCCATCTGGAGCCACCGCTGGTACGCCTTCGCGTCCGACCAGGGCTCGACCGGCCCGGTCAACTTCCCGGCCGGCGGCACCCAGATCGGCAACACCGGCTTCTGGATCGGCGACTACACCATCCAGCCCGAGAACGGTGGCCGGAGCGTCTTCTACCACGAGTACGCGCACGACCTCGGTCTGCCGGACGACTACAACGTCACCAGTGGTGGGGACAACAACAACGAGCACTGGACCCTGATGGCCCAGAGCCGGCTCGGCGCCAAGAACGACGCCGGCATCGGTGACCGGGGCGGCGACCTCGGCGCCTGGAACAAGCTCCAGCTCGGCTGGCTCGACTACGAGGTGGTCGTCGCGGGGCAGAAGCGGACCATGACCCTCGGCCCGCAGGAGTACAACAGCGACGAGGCGCAGGGCGTCGTCGTGGTGCTCCCGCAGCGGGAGTACACGTTCGAGCACGGCGCCCCGTTCGAGGGCTCCAAGCAGTTCTTCTCGGGCAACCGGGACGACCTCAACAGCACGATGACCCGGACCCTGGACTTCACCGGGAAGTCGTCGGCGTCGCTGTCGATGAAGGGCCGCTACAACATCGAGGCCGACTACGACTACCTGTTCTTCGAGGCGTCGCTGGACGGCGGCCAGACCTGGGTGACCCTGCCCGGCACGGCCAACGGCCAGCCGCTCAAGGAGATCTCCGCCGGTCGCTACGCGCTCGACGGCAGCAGCAACGGCGAGTGGGTCGACGTCGTCATCCCCATGGACGTGGCGGCGGGCAAGGTCGCGCAGTTCCGGCTGCGCTACCAGACCGACGGCGGCGTCTCCGAGGGTGGCTTCTACGGTGACGCGATCACCGTGACGGCCGACGGCCAGACCGTCCTCTCCGACGGCGCCGAGACCGGTGCCGCGGGCTGGACGCTCGCCGGTGGCTTCGAGACCGCCGAGGAGAGCTACACCAAGGCCTACGACAACTACTACATCGCAGGCACCCGGCAGTACATCTCGTACGACAAGTACCTGAAGACCGGCCCGTACTTCTTCGGCTACCAGAACACCCGCCCGGACTACGTGGACCACTACGCGTACCAGGAGGGTCTGCTGATCTCCTACTGGAACACCCGCTGGGCGGACAACGACACGTTCGCGCACCCGGGTGAGGGTCGCAACCTGATCATCGACGCGCACCCGCGGCCGATCTACAACCTGACCGGCCAGCCCTGGCGGTCCCGCGTCCAGGTCTACGACGCGCCGTTCAGCCTGAAGAAGGCCGACTCGTTCACGCTGCACCTCAACAGCCAGCCGCAGTACATCCGTGGCCAGGCCGCGCAGCCGCTGTTCGACGACACCAAGCAGTACTGGTTCCCGGAGCTGCCGAACCACGGCGTCAAGCTCCCGGCCACCGGCACCAAGATCAAGGTCCTGGAGAAGGACGGCCTCAACACCAAGATCCGCATCTCCTGATCGCTGATCCCGTACCACCAGCACCACGCGATGCCCGGGCAGGTCACCTGCCCGGGCATCGCCCTTTCCACGGGCGCTCCCGGCGGCCCGTGGGGTCGGGCCCGGAGGTGAGCGGCACCGGGGTCCTAGGCTGTCTGCCATGACCGAGCAGCGCGGCGGGCCCGTCGACGAGTCCTGCGTCCTCACCGAGGGGCCGTGGACGCACCGGTTCGTCGGCGCCAACGGCAGTCGCTTCCACGTCGTGGAGGCCGGCACCGGCCCGATGGTGCTCTTCCTGCACGGTTTCCCCGAGCACTGGTGGGCCTGGCACGAGATGCTGCCGGCCGTCGCCGACGCCGGCTTCCGGGCCGTCGCGGTCGACCTGCGCGGCTACGGCGCCAGCGACAAGCCGCCCCGGGGGTACGACGGCTACACCCTCGCGGCCGACGTCGCCGGTCTGATCCGGGCCCTCGGCGAGCGCTCCGCCACCGTGGTGGGCACCGGCGTCGGCGGCATGATCGCGTGGACGGTGGCCTCGTTCCACCCGTCGCTGGTCCGCCGGCTGGTGGTGCTCGGCGCCCCCCACCCGCTGCGGCTGCGGGCCGCGATCTTCGCCGATCCGCGCGGGCAGTTCGCCGCCGCCACGCCCACCCTGAAGTTCCAGCTGCCCCGCTACGAGCACGTGCTGACCCGCGACGACGCGGAGGCCGTCGAGGAGATGCTGCGCCGCTGGGGCGGGCCACGCTGGGTCGACGGGCCGGGCTTCGAGGCGTACGCCCAGCGGTGCCGGGAGGCCATGCGCATCCCGCAGGCGGCGTTCTGCGCCCTGGAGGGCTACCGCTGGGCGTTCCGCTCGGTGCTCCGCCTGCACGGCTACCGCTTCGTCCGGCTGATGCAGAAGCCGCTGATCACGCCGACCCTCCAGCTGCACGGCGCGCTCGACGAGGCCTCCCTGCCGCGTACCGCCCAGGGCTCCGGCCGGTACGTGGTGGCGCCCTACGAGTGGCGGCTCCTGGACGACATCGGGCACTTCCCGCACGTGGAGGCCGGCGACCTGGTGCTGGGCGAGGTCCTGCGCTGGGCGAAGTCCTGAGTCAGACCCGCTGCTCGCGCAGGTCGGCGACCTCCGCGGCGGGCGCCCAGCCCTGGTAGACGCCGAAGTCGAAGACCTCCAGCCCCATCGCCCGGGCCACCGGCCAGCGTCCGCCCGTGTACTCCACCCGCAGCCAGCCGTCGTGCTCGCCGAGGACGATGAACGGCTGTCCCTGCCAGGTGCAGGTGGTCCGCACGTACGCCAGGTCGTCGAGCTCGGTGGCCGGCAGCACCCGGACGTAGCGGCCGGGGCGGATCTCCTCGAAGCCCTCGCCCGGCTCCGGCTGGTAGAGCCGGACGTCGTCGCCGTCCGGGCTCGCCAGGTATTCCCGGCCCTTCCAGCGGGCCACGTAGCCGTCGCGCGTCACTGCTCACCGACCTGTCGCCACCGCAGCGCGTCCGTGTCGAGGATGGCGACCACCCGTTCGGTGCCGTCCGCGCCGATCCGCCACAGCTGCGCGCCGTGCGGCAGCCGGGCGCTGTCCACCTTGAATTCGGCCACCACGTCGCTGCTCTCGCCCGGCGCGAACCCGTTGCCCCGGAACGGCGGGCGCTCGATGACCCAGCCCTCCATGGCCCGCATGGCGGCCTCGTTCTGCCCGCCGTACGGGATCCGGTAGAGGCTCGGCCGGTGCGCGGGCCAGCGCAGCACGTAGATCTCGCCGGCGTCCCGGGCGAAGGGGGAATCCGGGTAGCCCAGGCCGAGCGCGTCGTGCAGCTGCGCCGGGGTGTTCAGGTGGGCCAGCTCGCCGGCCCGGTGCACGAAGCCGGAGACCCGGTCGTAGCCCCGCTCCAGGTAGTACGCGAGCTGGCTGGGGGCGACCGCCTTCTGCATCACGATCGGGCGCGCCGGGTCGGGCGCGGGCGGGGCGTAGCGGGGGCGGCTCACCGGTTCCTCGGCGGCGGGCGGCTCGGTCTCGATGTCGTCGCCGAGTCCCACCTCCGCCGCCCAGTTGGCCAGCCCGACGATCTGCTCACCGGGCAGCTTCGCCCCGACGGGGGTGCCCGGGTTGACCGCGAACGACCAGGACTCGTCCGGCCAGCGGCGGATCAACTGGACGAACTTCACCTCGATGGTCTCGACGGTCGCGTCGGTGTGGTCGGCGAGCCGCTCCGGCGAGGTGTGCACCACCACGAACGTCTCGCCGTCGAGTTCCTCCGTACGCCAGACGAAGCCGGGCTCGCCGGGCCGGCTGCCCGGCGCGGAGTCTGCCGCCACCGGCAGCAGCACGCGGGCCAGCAGCAGGGTGGACAGGAAGGTGTCGGTGCTGCCGGCGCCTGCGGCGTCGAGCAGGTTCTCCTCGACCTCGTTGGCCGGCTCGAAGTCGACCGGCACGGGACCGGCACCCGACGACACGTCCGCGCTCCCGGTCAGGGGCGCGGTGACCGGCTCGTCGGCGACCGGCGGACCGGGATCCTCCGCCGGCCCGGCGTCGGGAACGCCGGCGTCGGTCGCCGCCCCCTGTCGGGCGGCGCCGTCCGCCGCCGGTGCGGGCGCGGCGACGCTGGTCGGCACCGTCGGGTCCCCGGACCACGCGTCGACGGGCGGCCCGGATCCGAGGGACACGGTCGCGTCTCCGGGCCTCGCCGCGTCGGCAGGCGGCCCGGGATCGAGGGAAACGGTCGGATCCAGGGACACGGTCGCGTCGCCCGACGACACGACCGGCTGCGTCCGGTCCAGGGACACCGTCGGGTCCAGAGAAACGGTCGCGTCGCCCGACGACACCACCGGCTGCGTCCGGTCGAGAGACACGGTCGGGTCCAGAGAAACGGTGGCGTCGCCCGACCCCGACGACACCACCGGCTGCGTCCGGTCCAGGGACACCGTCGGATCCAGAGAAACGGTCGCGTCGCCCGACGACACGACCGGCTGCGTCCGATCCAGGGACACCGTCGGATCCAGGGACACCGTCGCATCGCCCGACGACACGACCGGCTGCGTCCGATCCAGGGACACCGTCGGATCCAGGGACGCGGTGGCGTCGCCGGACCACGACGGGGCGGCGGACCGCACGGTGTCGGCCGGCGACGACGGGTGGGCGGGCGCGGGCGGTGCGGGGTCGGCGGTGGCGGCGGTCACCGGTTCCCGGCGGCGCCGGACCGGCTCGAACAGCGAGACGGTCTCCTCGGCGGGCGGGGCCGGCTCGGGGGCAGGCGGCCCGGTGAGGTCCCGCGACTCGATGACGGTGCCCTCGATGACGATGGGCGTGAACCCGCGTCGGGAGGCGGGTGGTCCGGAGACCGGTTCCGCGTCCGCCACCGGCTCCGGCCCGACCGGTTCGGGGGTGGCCTGCCGGCGCGGCAGCGCCTGGGTGAGGTCCTCGGCCGGCTGCGGTCGGTCTGCGCCGTACGCCGGTGGTGGCAGCCCGGGATCCGGGGCGGGGCCCCGGAGGTCCCGGGTGGCGTCCTCGCCGGGTCCGCGCGGCGGCAGCACCTGCGTGGCCTCGCCGCCGGGCATCGCGAAGGCCCGGGTGGGCTCCCCGCCGGGCGTCGTGAAGGCGTGGGTCGGTTCCGCGGTCGGCGCCGTGAACGCGTGGGTCGGCTCGCCGGCGGGCGTCGTGAAGGCGTGGGTCGGCTCCGCGGTCGGCGCCGTGAAGGCGCGGGTCGGCTCACCGGCAGGCGTCGTGAAGGCGTGGGTCGGCTCCGCGGTCGGCGCCGTGAACGCGTGGGTCGGCTCACCGGCAGGCGTCGTGAAGGCGTGGGTCGGCTCCGCGGTCGGCGCCGTGAAGGCGCGGGTCGGCTCGCCGGCAGGCGTCGTGAAGGCGTGGGTCGGCTCCGCGGTCGGCGCCGTGAACGCGTGGGTCGGCTCGCCGGCGGGCGTCGTGAAGGCGTGGGTCGGCTCCGCTCCGGTCGGGGCGCTCGGGATCGGGTGGGTCGCCTCCCCCGGTACCGGCTCCCCGAGCGGCCGGCGGCGGGGGAACGGCTGGCTGCCGGGTGCGAGGCGGGACGGCGGAACCGCTCGCTCGCCCGAGCGCAGCGCCTCCTGCCGGTGGGCGGCCGCGCGACCGGAGGCCGGCTCGAAGAACGACCGGTTCGGCCGCTCCGGGGCCTCCCCGGCCGGGCGACCGTTTGTCGACGGCGAGGGGTGGGCGTCGGGCGTCGGCAGGCCCCTCGGGCGCTCGGTGAGCGGCGCGGGGCGCGGCGGCGGGAGCCGGTCGGGGGCCGCCACGGCGTCGAACCGGGCGGGCCCGCCGGCCGTCGGGTCGCCACGCCGCGCATCCAGGTGGTCCGCCGGGGGCGTGGGCGGGACAAGCGGGTGGGCCGGGCCGGGTCGGGCGGGTGCGGGGATCCGGCCGGTGGCCGACGCGGCCGTGGGCTCGGGCCGGAGCGTGCCGTCGGGCCGGGCCACACCGGTGGTCGGCCCGGTCGCCGGCCCGCCCGACGTGTCCTGACCGGCGGCCTGGGCCCGCGCCCGGGCAGCCGTCTCCACGCGTTCCAGCCGGGCCCGCGCACCCATGGTGCGGCCGGGCAGCCGGACGTCGCCCCGGGAGAGCTGGGCGACGAACCAGGCCGGCAGGTAGCCCTCGATGGGCAGCCCCGGATTGACCGCCAGCCACCACTCGTGGTTGGGCCAGCTGTCGGACAGATCGGCGTACGAGATGCGCCGGACGGCACCGCCGTGTTCGCCGAGACAGGCGCGCACCGCCGCTCCCGAGGTGAACGCCAGCACGTGGGTACGGCCACCTGTGCTCCAGGTGCCCCAGCCCACTGGCGCCGTCCCCGCGAGCGCCTCGGCGGAGACCGGCAGCAGCAGTTCGGTCCGGGCCAGGACGCGGAAGTAGAGCTGTTGGTCGTTGGCGCGTAGCGCGTCACGCATCGCCGCTTCGGCGTCGGTGGCCGGCTCCCACTCGGTCACGGCCACCCCTCCTCCCGCGAACAGGCCATAGGTATCGCGTACAACCTACAAGGTAGAAGCAAGATCACAATCGCTGGCCGGCGGCGGTGCGCCCTGGGCCGCCACAGGCGCTAACATCCCGTTCCGGAGTCGACACGATACGGAGGCGGTCGATGTCCCGGTCCACCTCACGCCCGCTCCTCGCCGCCCTCACGACGGCGGTGCTGACCGCCGTTCCGGCCGCCCCCACGATCGCCGGCCGCCCGGCCGGGTCCGCCCCCGGCCCGGTGCCGGCCGGCTGGTCCGCATCCGCGCCGGCCGCCGCGCGTGCGGCCCCCGGCTGCGCCTCGCCCCTCGCCCCGGTTCGGCCGGTGTCCGCGCGCCCCTGGCCCCAGCAGCGGTACGCCCCGGAGCGGCTGGCACCGCTCGCCACCGGCGCCGGGGTGACGGTGGCGGTGATCGACTCGGGGGTGGACCGGCGGCACCCGCAGTTGGCCGGCCGGGTGCTCGACGGCACCGACCTGCTCGACCCGGGCGGCGACGGCAGCCGGGACTGCGCCGGCCACGGCACCGGCGTGGCGAGCATCATCGCCGCCGTCCCCCGCGACGGGACGGCGTTCCGTGGGCTGGCCCCGGGCGCCCGGATCCTGCCGGTACGGGTCAGCGAGCAGCAGGTGGTCGAGGGGCGGGAGTCGGGGCGCACGGTCAGCGCCGGGGACTTCGCCCGCGCCGTCCGCTGGGCGGTCGACCACGACGCCGACGTGCTCAATCTCTCCGTCGTCCTGTACGCGGACGACCCGGCGGTGCGGGCCGCGATCGGCTACGCGGTCGACCGGGACGTGGTCGTGGTGGCCGCCGCCGGGAACCTGCACGACGCCGGTGACCCCCGGCCCTACCCGGCCGCGTACGACGGGGTGCTCGGGGTGGGCGCGATCGGGGCGGACGGGGCACGGGCACCGTTCTCCCAGACCGGCTCGTACGTCGACCTGGTCGCCCCGGGCAGCGACGTGCTGATGGCCGCCCCGGGTGAGGGCCACCACCGGGCCGAGGGCACCAGCTACGCGGCGCCCTTCGTGACGGCCACCGCCGCGCTGCTGCGCCAGTACCGGCCGGAGCTGAGCGCGGCGCAGGTGGCGCAGCGGATCGTGGCGACCGCCGATCCCGCCCCGGGCGACGGTCGGGGCGGCGGCGGGTACGGCGTGGGGGTGCTGAACCCGTACCGGGCGGTCACCGAGACCGGGGGAACGTCGGAGCGGGCGCGCCAGGTCAGCGCGCTCGCGGACGACCGGGCCGAACCGGCGGTGCTGGCGCAGCGGGCCCGCCGGGCGACGGCCCGGGACCGGGCGCTGCTGGTGGCGGGGGCCAGCGGGGCGGTGGTGGCCCTGGCGGCGCTGCTGGCGCTCGTCGTGCCGCGCGGGGCCCGCCGCCGCTGGCGGCCGGCCGACCCCGCCTGACCCGGCCGGCGGTCTGCACCCGTCGCCCCGCCTGACCCGGCCGGTGGTCTACGGCCGTCGCGTCCGGGGTCGTCCACCGTCGGCGGTCGCGCTGCCCGGGACGGCCGATGGTGGCGCCGACCGGCTCGCGATCGACGCCACCACCGGGCGGGGCCTACTGGAACAGGCCGACGTTCTTCTTCTCCGTGTCGAGGTAGTCGGCAGCGGAGTCGTCCACCGCGAGCTTGATGTCGCGCAGCATGACCTGGAGGTCCTGCGAGGCCGACCGCCAGCGGCGCTGCCGCTGCTCGTAGGCCTGGAGGGCCTCGCCGGACCAGCTCGCCACGAGCGGGGCGGCGTCCCGTTCGAGCTGCCCGAGCTGCGAGTCGAGCGCGTTCAGCGCCTTCTGGATGTCCACGCTCGCCTGTTGCAGGGCGGCGAAGTTGACGACGAGTACACCGTCCATCGGATGTCTCCTCCCCCGAGACCGGGTCAGAGCGGCAGCTGGATGCCGCCGCGGTTGGTGGTGGACACCCGGCTGGCGGCCTCGGCGTCCGAGACGTCGTAGTGCCGGCCGGCCGTGCGGACGGCGCCGGCGGTCTCCCGCAGCGCCCGCTGAAGCGCCGCCTGGTCCTGTGCCCACTGCTGCTTGACCTGCTCGAACGAGCGCCCGCCGGCACCGCGCCAGGCCTGCTGCAACACCTCCAACTCGGCCATCAGGCTGCTCAGCATGGACTGCAGGGACTGGTCGACCTGCTCGAACTTCGCGGCGGTCTGCTGCATCACCGCTGCTTCTGCCTGGGTCTGGGACACCCGGGACGTCACCTCGTCTCCTCGGTCGTGGCTGGCCGTGGGCGCACCCGCCCACCGGGCGCGCCGCTCGCGCCGCCCGGACGTCGAGCGTGGCGGGCGCGGGGTCAGCGAAACTCGTCGCTGACGGTAGCGGTACCGTCGCGGTTCTGCTACCCCGTGGCCATCCCCTGTGGACGACCGCGGCCCCCATCCCGCCGGATGCTCCCCTTACGATGGGCGGCGTCGATGTCGCGGCGAGTGACCGGTCGAGGAGGCGCGGTGACGGTGACCACCGGCCCGGGCCCGCACCGGCCGGCCCCGGGCCACGATCCCCGCCCGACCGCCGCGCCCCGCGTGCCGGCGCCGCCCGGGTCGGCCGTTCCGGCCGGTCCGGCTGGCCCGGCTGGCCCGATCGGCCTGGCTGGTCCGGCTAACCCGATCGGCCCGGCCGGCCCGACCGGCACCGTGGCCGGCGCGCCGGCAACCCCGGCCGCCCTGTCGCCGTCGCGGAACCCGGCCGGCCGGCGGAGGGGCGCCGGTGTCCGGGCCGGTCAGGTCGTCGCCACGCAGGTGGCGGTGGCCGCCGTGGTCGCGGCCGCCGGCCGGGGCGCGCTGATGACGTTGGCCGCCGTGGGGGTGGCCGCGCTGCTGCTGCCCCTGGCCTGGGTGCGGCTGCGGGGGCGGTGGCTCTTCGAGTGGCTGACCACGGGCCTGGGCTACGCCACCCGCCGCCGCGCCCTGCCGCCGGCCGCCGGCCCCGCGGCCCTGCTGGACCTCGTCGACCCGGGCGCGGTCGTGCGTCCCGCCGAGCTGGCCGGCACGCCGGCCGCCGTGCTGGACGACGCCGCCGGCATGGTGGCCGTGCTGGAGGTCGGCGATCCGGCCGACCTGCTCGGCGACGCTCCCCGCGCGCTGCCCGTCCCGGCGTCCCTGCTGCCGGCCGCCGCACCGGACGGCCCCCCGGTGCGGCTCCAGCTCCTCCTGACGGGCTCTCCGGCGCCGACCGTCGGCGCGGGTGGCGGCGCCGTCGCCACCTCGTACCGCCAGCTCACCGACGGGCGGCTCGCCGGCCGGGAACGGGCCGTGCTCGCCGTGCGGGTGCTGCGTGCCGAGGGCTGGACGGGAGAGGAGCTGCGGCGGGCGCTCGCCGGAACGGTGCGCCGCATCGCGCGCCGGGTCGGGCCCGTCACCGCCCGCCCGCTGGGCGAGCACGCGACGCTGCGGGTGCTGGCGGAGCTGGCCCACCACGACGACCATCCCGCGCAGGAGTCCTGGCAGGCGGTCCGGGCGGGCGACCTACTCCAGACCACGTTCCGGCTGCGCCGCTGGCCCGACCCGCGTACCGACGCCGGCCGGCGGCTGGTGACCCGGCTGCTCGCGCTGCCCGCGACGGCGACGACCGTCTCGCTCGGCGTCGGCCCGTGGGCCGGCGCCGACCCCGCGGCGGCACCGACCGAGCTGGCCGTACGGGTGGCTGCCGCCACCCCGGCGGAGCTCTCGATCGCGGCGCAGGCGCTGCGCCGGCTGGTGGCCGAGGTGGGCGGCGAGGTGCACCGGCTCGACGGCGCGCAGCTCGCCGGGTTGGCCGGCACGCTGCCGCTCGCGGCGGCGGGCGCGGTGGGACCGGGGCCGGGTCCGGCGCCCGACGGCCTGGAGCTGACCCTCGGCGAGGCGGGGCTGATGGTCGGCACGAACCGGCACGGCGGCGCGGTGACCGTCCGGCTGTTCCGGCCGGAGAGCACCCGGGTGATGCTTGTCGGCGGGATAGGCGCGGCGCAGCTGGTGGCGGTGCGGGCCATGGCGCTCGGGGCCCGGGTGGTGGTGCAGACCGCCCGCCCGCGCGGGTGGGAGCCGTTCGTCCGGGGCGTCGGCACCCCCGGCGCGATGATCCCGGTGGTGCCGCCGGGCCGCCCGGTAGGCGAGCCGGGGTGGCCGCTGCGCCCGCTGCTGGTGGTGGTCGACGCCGGTTCCACGCCCGCCGAGCCGGAGCCGGCGTCCCCGTGGCGGACGACGCTGCTGGTGCGCGACGAGTTGACCCCCGCCGACGCCGACGCGCTGGGCCGCGCCGACCTGGCCGTGCTGCAACCGCTCGACCCGGCCGAGGCCGCCGTGGCGGGCGCCGCGCTGGGCCTCGGCGGGTCGGCGGAGTGGTTGACCCGGATCCGGGACGACATGGTCGCGGTGGTCAACCGGCGGGCGCTGCGCTGGGCGCTGCTCTCCCCCACCCCGATCGAGTCGCAGCTGATCGGCCGTCCGTCCCGCCGCTGAGCGGGGCGACGGTCGCGGCTTCCGCAGCTTGTCCGTCCGTGGCACGATCCGGCCATGGGTTTCCTCAAAGGGCTGCTGATCCGGCTGGGCAGCACGGCGCTGGCCTTCTGGCTGGCCACGCTGCTCATCCCGGGCATCACGCTGGAGTCGGCGTCCGCCGGCGAGGCGGTCGTCACGCTGGTCCTCGTCGCGGTGATCTTCGGCGTGGTAAACGCGGTGCTCCAGCCGATCATCAAGACCGTCGGCTGCGGCTTCTACCTGCTGACCCTCGGGTTGATCGCGCTGGTGGTCAACGGGCTGCTGTTCCTGCTCACGAGCTGGATCGCCGACCAGGTCGGGCTGCCCTTCCACGTCGACGGCTTCTGGCCGGAGGCGGTGCTCGGCGCGCTGTTCGTCGGCATCGTCACCTGGATCCTCGGGGCCGTCCTGGACCGGGACTGACCCGCCTCGACCAGGGAGAGGCGGGCGGGCGGGCCGACCAGAGGGCGGGAATTGGCCGCTGATCGGGCCGGGTGGCCGGGTTAGCGTCGCGGGCATGTTCACCCTGACCCGCGACGACGGCTACCTGCTCAGCACCGACCCGGCCCGGATCGACCTGGGCCTGGTGCACCACTGGCTCAGCACCGACGCCTACTGGGCGCTCGGGCGGGACCGGGAGACGGTGGCGCGGGCGTTCGCCGGGTCGGTGCCGTTCGGCGTCTACCGCCCGGGTGACGGCCGCCAGGTCGCGGTCGCCCGGGTGGTCACCGACCACACCACCTTCGCCTGGCTCTGCGACGTCTACGTCGACCCCGGCGAGCGCGGCCGGGGACTGGGCACCTGGCTGGCCGGGGCGGTCCGCGACCACCTCGCCGAGCTGGGCGTACGCCGGATCCTGCTGGCCACCGCCGACGCCCACGCGGTGTACGCCAAGGTCGGGTTCGCCCCGATGACCGATCCGCACCGCTGGATGCAGCTCGACCAGCGGAACCAGCCGGTGAGTCCGATCACCGGAAAGGAACCGGGCGGCCTCCCGGCCCTTACGGTGGAAACGTGACGCCACTCCGCCTCGGCTACCTCTACGGCTTCGTCGCGTACCTGCTCTGGGGGTTCTTCCCGCTCTACCTGCGGCTGATGCGCCCGGCGGGGCCGCTGGAGATCCTGGCCCACCGCATCGTCTGGTCGGTGGTGTTCGTCGCCCTGCTGCTGGCGGCGATGCGCAACGTCGGTTTCCTGCGGGCACTGCTGCGCCGGCCCCGGGCGCTGGCCGGCATCGGCGTCGCCGCCGCGCTGATCGCGGTGAACTGGGGCACCTACATCTACGGCGTGACCTCCGAGCGGGTGGTGGAGACCGCCCTCGGCTACTTCATCAACCCGCTGGTGGTGGTGCTGCTGGGCGTCACCGTGCTGCGCGAGCGGATGCGGCCCACGCAGTGGGTGGCGCTCGGCATCGGCGGGCTGGCCGTGGCGGTGCTGACCATCGACTACGGCCGGCTGCCGTACCTGGCGCTGGTGCTGGCGTTCAGCTTCGCCGGGTACGGCCTGGCCAAGAAGCAGCTCGGGTTGCCCGCCGCCGAGGGACTCTTCGTCGAGTCGGCGGTGCTGGCGCTGCCCGCGCTGGCGTACGTGGGTTGGCTCGCCGCCGCCGGCGAGGGCACGTTCGGACAGGTGTCGGTCGGGCACACCCTGCTGCTGGTGTCGGCGGGGGCGGCGACCGCGATCCCGCTGCTGCTCTTCGCCGGGGCGGCGAACCGGCTGCCGCTTACCGGACTCGGCATGATCCAGTACCTCGCCCCGATCCTCCAGCTCGGCTGCGGGGTGCTGATCTTCCACGAGCCGATGCCGCCGGCCCGGATCGCCGGCTTCGCCCTGGTCTGGGCCGCGCTGATCGTCTTCACCGTCGACGCCGTCCGCAACTCCCGCCGCACCCGCGCCGCCACCCTCGCCGCCCGCCGGGCCGAGGCCGTCGCCGCGCCCCGCTGACCCGCGCGGGTCAGCGGACGTCGTAGACGAGGACGGGGGTGCCGTCGGCGCGCAGCAGCTCCAGCCGGACCAGCTCCGCGTCGGTGAACCGGGTCGCGCCGGTGATCCGCAGGTCGTCGCCGGGAGCGGCGAGCCAGGAACCGATCTGCTCCGTCGCGCCGTCCGGGCCGTGCGCCACCAGCCGGAAGGTGTACGCCTTGGCGTAGCCGGCCTTCGCGTCGTACCCGCAGCGCATCCGCACCTCGGTGCCCCAGTCGGTGCCGTTGAGGGCGATCTCGGCGTGCACCGGCACCGCGCCGGCGACCGGCTGCATGGCGACCATCCGCACCTCGACCGGGGTCGGGCCGGCCACCTCCCGGGGCAGCAGGGCGGCGGTGCCGACGCCGACGACCAGGGCCGCCACGGCGGCCGCTAGCGCCGTGAGGGCGTACCGGCGGCGGGTGGCCGACCGGTCGCGGCGGCGGCGCTCCCGCGCGGCGGCGAGCAGTTCGGGCACCCGGGGGTTCTCCGGTGGCGGCAGGAACTGCTCCAGCCCCGCCGGGTCGAGCCGGCCGAGCAGCCCGGGCAGGACGGCGATCTCGGCGACCGCCTCCCGGCAGGCGACGCAGCCGGCGAGGTGCCGCTCGTAGGCCACCCGGTCGGCGGGAGCCAGCGCACCCAGCACGTACGCGCCGTCGTCGTACGCGAACTCGCACCGGGTCATTCCGTCACCCCCATCTCGGCCAGGACCAACCGTAGTGAGCGCAGGGCGTGGTGGGTCCGGGACTTGACCGTGCCGGGCGGCACGCCCAGCCGGGAGGCCGCCTCCGCCACCGACCGCCCCTGGTAGAAGCACTCGACCAGCACCTCCCGGTGGGTGGGGCTGAGCCGGTTCAGCGCCTCGGCGACGGTCCACGCCTCCACCGCCCGTTCCGCCTCGTCCACGGCCTCGGGAGGCTCGGGCAGCTCGTCGGTGTAGACCTCCCCGATCCGGGCGGAGCGGCGCCGCCAGGCGTCGATGGCCAGGTTGCGGGCGGTGGTGAAGAGCCAGGACCGGATCGAGCCGCGCGTCGGGTCGAGCGCCTCCGGGTGCCGCCAGGCCCGCAGCAGCGTCTCCTGCACCAGGTCCTCGGCCCGCTGCCGGTCGCCGTTGACCAGCCGCAGGGCGTGCGCGTACAGCGCCTCCGCGTGCTCGTCGTGCAGCGCGCGGAGCAGTTGGGCGTCGTGGTCGCTGATGGCGGTCTCCTCGCTGTCGGCGCGAGTCCGGCGGTGGCGTTCGCACGGGAATACGTGCCGCCGCCCCGAACGGTTCAGCCGCAGGTCACCGTGGCACCCCCGGCCGAGGTGTTCACGCCCGGTTCACACCGTCGCCGACGGTCGCTCACCGCGCCCTCCTAGCGTCCGGCGGGTACGCACGCCAGCGGCTGGTCCGGCGTGCACCGACCCCCATCAGGAGGCTCCTTCCATGAGCGACCGTCCCCGGCTGCTCCCGTTGCTGGGCGCCACCCGCCACGGCAGCCGCGACGCCATGACCTGTCTCTACCGGTGCGGCAACGCGTGCGACCACCCGGTGCCCAACACGTCCGACAACGCGTACTTCGGGGACGTGGTGAACGCGGAGGTGTCCCGGCGCGGCGTGGTCCGGGCCGGCGCGGTCGGCGCGCTGGTCCTCGGCTTCGGCGGTGCGGTGGCCGGCGCCGCCCCCGCCGCGGCGGCCCCCGCCACCCCCGTCGTCCCCGGCGCCGCCGGCTTCGACCGCCCCGCCGGCGGCGTCGGCAGCGGCGCGCTGACCTTCAAGCCCGTCCCGCCGAACACCCTCGACAGCCTCGTCGTGCCCAACGGGTACGACCACGCGGTCGTCCTGCGCTGGGGCGACCCGGTGGTGCCGGGCGCCCCCGAGTTCGACGTACGCGCCCAGAGCGCCGCCGCCCAGGCCGGGCAGTTCGGCTACAACAACGACTTCGTCGGGGTGCTGCCGCTGGACGGGCGCCGGCGCGCGCTGCTCGTGGTCAACCACGAGTACACAAACGAGGACCTGATGTTCCCCGGCTTCACGAGCCAGGACGCGCTGAGCGTCGAGCAGCTGCGGATCGCGATGGCGGCGCACGGCATGTCGGTGGTGGAGCTGGAGCGGGTCGACGGCACCGGGCAGTGGCGGCCGGTCACCAAGGGCCGGCGGCCGTACAACCGGCGGGTCACGGCGCTGGCCACGAAGTTCGAGCTGACCGGGCCGGCCGCCGGCTCGGTCCACCTGCGGACGGCCGCCGACCCGAAGGGCCGTACGGTCGTCGGCACGCTGAACAACTGCGCCGGCGGGGTGACCCCCTGGGGCACGGTGCTCTCCGGTGAGGAGAACTTCAACCAGTACTTCGTCGGCGGCGACGCGGTGGCCGAGGAGATCAAGCCGAAGCTGGCCCGGTACGGCATCACCACCACGACCCGTTACCCGAGCGGCAGCCGCAGGTGGGAGCGCGCCGACGAGCGGTTCGACCTGGCGAAGCACCCGAACGAGGCCAACCGGCACGGCTGGATCGTCGAGATCGACCCGTACGACCCGGAGAGCCGCCCGCGCAAGCACACCGCGCTGGGCCGGTTCAAGCACGAGGGCGCGAACGTCATCGTCGCCAGGAGCGGGCACGTGGTCGCGTACATGGGCGACGACGAGCGGTTCGACTACCTGTACAAGTTCGTCTCCGACAAGAAGTTCATGAAGGGCAACTCCTGGGTGGCCCGCCGGCACAACCTGACTCTGCTGGAGTCGGGCACCCTCTACGTCGCCGAGCTGAAGCAGAGCAGCGCCGGCGAGATCGACGGTTCCGGCAAGCTCCCCTCCGACGGGGCGTTCGACGGCCGGGGCCGGTGGATCAAACTGGTCAGCGGCAACCGCTCGTACGTCGACGGGATGACGGCCGCCGACGTGCTCACCTTCACCCGGCTGGCCGGCGACAAGGTCGGCGCGACCAAGATGGACCGCCCGGAGGACGTCGAGCCGAGCCTGCTCACCGGCAAGGTGTACGTGGCGCTGACCAACAACACCGACCGGGGCAGGGCCGGCAAGCCGGCCGCCGACGAGGCGAACCCGCGCAACTCGAACAAGCACGGCCAGGTGCTGGAGCTGGTCGAGGACCGTGGCGACAACGCGGGCGAGACCTTCGCCTGGTCGCTGCCGATCGTCGCCGGTGACCCGGCGGACCCGTCGACCTTCTTCGCCGGGTACGACAAGACGAAGGTCTCCCCGATCTCCTGCCCGGACAACGTGGCGTTCGACGCCACCGGCAACCTCTGGATCTCCACGGACGGCAACGCGCTGGGCAGCAACGACGGTCTCTTCGCCACGGCCGTCGAGGGGCCGGAGCGGGGCCACCTGAAGCAGTTCCTCACCGTGCCGGTGGGCGGGGAGGCCTGCGGCCCGTTCATCACCGGGGACAACCGCTCGGTCTTCGTGGCGGTGCAGCACCCGGGCGAGCTAAGCGGTGCCTCGGTCGAGAAGCCGGCCTCGAACTGGCCGGACGGTGACTACGCCAAGCCGGGCGTGGTGGTCGCCTGGCGCCTGGACGGCGGGCCGATCGGCAGCTGACCACCCGTCGGGCGGTCCGCCGTCGGACCGCCACCGTGGCCCTCTCCCAGCCGGGGGGAGGGCCACGGTCGTCGCGGCCCGACCGGGGCGGGGGCGGGTCAGCTGTCGGCGGCCAGGCCGTCGGCGATCGTCCGGGCGACGGTGAGCAGCTTCGCCCGGACCGCGCGGGCGGAGGTCATCATCTCGCCGGCCGGCAGCGCGCAGGCCAGCACGACCCGGCGCTCCATGTCCTTGTCGGGGCTGACCAGCACCGCGGCGCAGGCCACGCCCTGCCGGAACTGCCCCAGCTCCAGCTGCATGCCCCGCCGTTCCCCGGCGGCAAGGTCGACCTCGAACGCCTCGGAGGTGGTCAGGGTGGCGGTGGTGAAGGGACGCATGCCGTAGTCGCGCAGGTAGCGGAAGCGCTGCTCGGCGGTCATCGTGGCGAGCAGCGCCTTGCCGAGGGCGGTCGCGTGCGCTCCCTCGTCGAACCCGGGCACCAGGTCCTCCAGGTACGGCGAGCGTGGGCCCTCGGCCACGGCCGTGACCGCCACCTGGCCGCCCACGAACCGGCCGAGGTAGTGGCTGTAGCCGGTGTCCATGGCGGCCCGGCGCAGGCTCTCCCCGACCGCTGGCGGCCCCCGGAACGCCGTCACCAGCTCGCGGTAGCGGTCGGCCACCTCCAGGCCCACGATGTACGTGCCGTCCTCACGACGGATCACGTAGCCCTCGTAGGCCAGGGTGCGGACCAGGTGGTACGTCGTCGCCACGGTCAGCTCACAGCGCCGGGCGATCTGTTTGACGGTGAGCCCCTTCGGGGCGCGACCGACCGACTCGAGCACGCGTAGCGCGCGGGACACGCTCCGGATGAGATCCGAAGGTTCCGCCAAGGGGTCGCGCACAACCACCTCCGCCGCCGGGGACTTACACCATATGAAAAACAGGCCGGGTTCGAAATGCCCGTTCGGGTGGAGGATGCCAGATCGTCATGAACGTCGCGTTGCTCAACAGGCACTTTCCGTGACGAAAGCCCCGCTCACGTAGGTTTGCCGGACCATGACCGACATCGCGCTCCAGCCTGACCCGGGCATCGCCCCGCCCCGGCCCACGCGGGCCGTGACCGGGGCCGTCGCCGTCACCATCGCCTGCGTCCTGCCGGTCTTCCTGCTCGGCGGGCTCGCCGTGCAGATGGGCGAGGACCTCGGCTTCTCGCCGGCCGGGCTGGGCCTGGCCGTGTCGGTCTACTTCGGCGTGGGCGCGCTGGCCTCGGTGCCCTCCGGCGTCCTCGCCGAGCGGCACGGGCCGACCGTGGTGGCCCGTGCCGGCATCCTGTTCTCCGCCGCCTGCCTGCTGGCCGTGGCGGGGCTGGCCCGGTCGTACCCGGTCCTGCTCGGGCTGCTCGCGCTCGCCGGCACCGCCAACGCCCTCGGTCAGCTCGCCAGCAACGCCACGCTCGCCCGGCACGTGCCGACCCGCAGGCAGGGGTTGTCGTTCGGGGTGAAGCAGGCCGCCATCCCCGTGGCCACCCTGCTGGCCGGGGCGGCGGTGCCGACCGTGGCGCTGACGGCCGGCTGGCGCTGGGCGTTCGTCGTGGCCGCCGGCGCGGCCCTGGCGGCGTTGCCGGCCGTACCCGCGCGGGAGCCGCGCCCCACCCGGACGGCCGCCCCGACCCGCGGCGGCCGCGCCACCGCGGCCCTGGTGGTGGTCGGGGCCGCCGGGACGTTCGCCGCTGCCGCCGCGAACGCGCTCGGCACCTTCGTCGTCGACTCCTCCGCCGACCGGGGGCTGTCACCCGGGCTGGCCGGGCTGACACTGACGCTGGGCAGCGCGGTCTGCGTGGCGGCCCGGGTCGTCGTCGGCTGGCTCGCGGACCGCCGCGCCACCGGGCACGTCGCCCTCATCGCCGGCATGCTCGTGGTCGGCGCGGCCGGGCTCGGCCTGCTCGCGACGGCCGGGTCGGTGCCGCTGGTGGCCGGCGTGCTGCTCGGCTTCGGCCTGGGCTGGGCGTGGCCGGGCCTGATGACCTTCGCGGTGGTCCGGCTGCACCCGCAGGCCCCGGCCGCCGCCACCTCGGTCACCCAGACCGGGGTGTACGCGGGCGGCTGCCTCGGCCCGCTCGGCCTCGGTGCCGTGGCCGCGCACGCCGGCTACCCCGTGATGTGGCTCGTGGCCGCCGGGTCGATGCTGCTCGCCGCCGCCCTGATGCTCGCCGGCAGCCGCCTGCTCGCCCGCCGCTAGCGGACTGGTGCGGGGCGGACGTCAGCTGGTGCGGTCGGCGATGTAGTCGCAGAGGGATTCGAGGGCGCGGCGGGCCGGGCCCTGCGGGAGCGGCGAGAGCTGCTCCCGGGCGTCCTCGGCGTAGCTGCGGACCGTCTCCCGGGCCCGCTTGAGCGCCGGGCTCTCGCGCAGCAGACCGAGCGCCTCGGCGTGCAGGTCGTCGTCGGTAAGCGGCCCGGTCGCCAGGATCTCCCGCAGCCGCACCGAGGCGGCGTCGGCGTCGTCCGAGCCGAGCGCGTAGAGCACCGGCAGGGTCGGCACGCCCTCGCGCAGGTCGGTGCCGGGCGTCTTGCCCGACTCCACCGACTCCGAGGCGATGTCGAGCAGGTCGTCGGAGAGCTGGAAGGCCACGCCGATGGTCTCGCCGTAGCCGGCCAGCGCCTCGGTGTGCTCCGGGGCGGCACCGCCGAACATGCCGCCGAAGCGGGCCGACGTGGCGATCAGCGAACCGGTCTTGCCCGCGATCACGTCGAGGTAGTGGGCCACCGGGTCGTCGCCGGGGCGGGGGCCGACGGTCTCGGCGATCTGGCCGTGCACCAGCCGCGCGAAGGTGCGCGCCTGGAGGCGTACGGCCTCGATGCCCAGGTCGGCGGCGATGTCGGCGGCGCGGGCGAAGAGGTAGTCGCCGACGAGGATGGCGACCGAGTTGGTCCACCGGGAGTTGGCGCTCGGCGCCCCCCGGCGCACGGCGGCCTCGTCCATCACGTCGTCGTGGTAGAGCGTCGCCAGGTGGGTGAGCTCCATCACCACGGCGGCCGGCACGACCTGCGGCCCCGTGGGATCGCCGAACTGGGCGCCCAGCGCCACCAGCAGCGGGCGGAACCGCTTGCCGCCGGCCTCCACGAGGTGCCGGGCGGCCTCCGTGACGAACGGGTCGGCGCTGGCCACGCTCGCCCGCAGCTCGGACTCGACGCCCTCGAGCAGGCCCAGCACGGACGCCTCGACGCGGGGATCGGCGAGATAGAGGCCGAGCGCGCCGAACTGACTCGTGCTCACCCTGGTCCGACGGCCGCCGGACCCGGAGGCACCTGAACGCTCGCCAGCCGGATTCACCACGCCATCAACCATGCCACACCCCTGCGACCTGCCCGGGACGGGGGATACGGCGCGGGGGCCGGCACGCCGTGGCGTACCGGCCCCCGCGGGCGTGAGCGTCGGTCATCTGACAAATTCGGCGGCGCCGGTGGCCAGGTCGAGCAGCGGCGCGGGCGCCACACCGAGCACCAGCGTGGCGAGCACGCCGATCATCAGCGCGGCCGAGGTCAGCCCGCCGGGCACGGCGACGGTCGGCGTCGACTCGCCGGGCTCGGAGAGCCACATCATCACCACGACCCGCAGGTACGGGAAGGCCAGCACCATGCTGGTCAGCACGCCGGCGATCACCAGCCACGCCTGCCCGCCCTCGAGCGCCGGGCCGAAGACCGCGAACTTGCTCGTGAAGCCGCTGGTCAGCGGGATTCCGGCGAAGGCCAGCAGGATGAAGGTGAAGATCCCCGCGTAGAACGGCGAGCGCCGTCCCAGCCCGGCCCAGCGGGACAGGTGGGTGGCCTCCCCGTCGGCGTCGCGCACCAGGGTCACCACGGCGAACGCGGCGAGCACCGAGAAGCCGTACGCGACCAGGTAGAACATCGTCCCGGAGATCCCGCCGGCACCCGGCGCGAGCACGCCGACCAGCAGGTAGCCGGCGTTGGCGATGGAGGAGTACGCCAGCAGCCGCTTGATGTCGGTCTGCGTGACGGCCAGCACCGCGCCGACCAGCATGGTCAGCACCGCCACGACGCCGAGGACCGGGGTGAAGTCCCACCGGGCCCCGTCGAACGCGACGTGGAACACCCGCAGCAGGGCGCCGAACGCGGCGACCTTCGTGCAGGCGGCCATGAGACCGGTGACCGGGGTCGGCGCGCCCTGGTAGACGTCCGGGGTCCAGACGTGGAAGGGGGCCGCCGCCGCCTTGAAGAGCAGCCCGATGGCGAGCAGCGCCATGCCGGCGAAGAGCAGCACCGGGCTGGCCGGGGAGTTCTCGACCGCGGCGTCGATGGTGGCGAAGTCGACACCCGCCTGCCGGCCCGGGATACCCGCCGTGAAGCCGTAGATCAGGGCCACGCCGAACAGGAAGAAGGCCGAGGCGTACGCGCCGAGCATGAAGTACTTCAGCGCGGCCTCCTGGCTCAGCAGCCGCCGGCGGCGGGCCAGCGCGCAGAGCAGGTAGAGCGGCAGCGAGAAGACCTCGAGCGCGATGAACATGGTGAGCAGGTCGTTCGCCGCCACGAAGATCAGCATGCCGCCGATCGCGAACGTGGTCAGCGGGTAGACCTCGGTGAGGCCGTTCTTGCCCTCGGCCTGCCGCCGGTCGTCGGCCGACTCGGCGGTGACGGCGGCCTGGGCGACGAACGCCCCGCCCCGCTCCACCGAACGCTCGCCGATGAGCAGCAGCGCCATCGCGGCGAGGACCAGGATCGCGCCCTGGAGGAAGAGCGTCGGCCCGTCCACCGCGATCGCCCCGCCGATCGTGATCTTCCGCTCGTCGGCCGCCAGCACCACCATGGTCAGCGCGGCGAGCACCGCCAGCAGGGCCATCGACAGCTGGACCACGTGCCGGAGCCGGCGGGGCACGAACGCCTCGACCAGCACGCCCAGCAGAGCGGCGCCCAGCATGATCAGGGTCGGAGCGAGCGCCGCGTAGTCGATCGACGGCAGTTTCAGCTCAGTCACTGCGCAAACCTTTCGTTCGCGACTGCGGGGCTCGCAAGCTCGCTCCTCGCGCTCACTTTGCCGCCTCCTGGACGGTGCCGCCCGAGGTCGGGGCGGGGTCGGTCCGGCCGACGTCCTGCATGGTCGCCTGCACGGCCGGGTTGATCACATCGGTGACCGGCTTCGGGTAGAAGCCGAGCAGCACGATCAGCGCGATCAGCGGCGCGACCACGAACTTCTCGCGCAGGTTCAGGTCACGCTTCATGCCGTCGATCTGGGTGAGCGCCGGGTTGAGCGTGCCCTGGGTGGTGCGCTGCACCATCCACAGCACGTACGCGGCGGCCAGGATGATGCCGAGCGTCGCGATCACCGCGACCGGCTTGTTCACCGTGAACGTGCCGATCAGCACCAGGAACTCGGAGACGAACGGCGCGGTGCCGGGCAGCGCGAGCGAGGCCAGACCGGCGAAGAAGAGCACCCCGGCCAGGATCGGCACCAGCTTGCCGGCGCCGCCGAAGTCGCTGATCAGCGCGGAGCCCCGCCGGGCGATGAGCATGCCCACCACCAGGAAGAGCAGGCCGGTGGCGAGCCCGTGGTTGACCATGTAGAGCACCGCGCCGGTGCCGGCCTGGGTGGTGAAGGCGAAGATGCCCACCCCGATGAACCCGAAGTGCGCGATCGAGGTGTACGACACCAGTCGCTTCAGGTCGTTCTGGCCGACCGCCAGCAGCGCGGCGTAGATGATGCCGATCACGCCGAGCGCCAGCGCCCACGGGGCGAACCACTTGGCCGCGTCCGGGAACAGCGGCAGGCAGTAGCGCAGGATGCCGAAGGTGCCGACCTTGTCGAGCACGCCGACGAGCAGCGCCGCCGCACCCGCCGGGGCCGCGCCACCGGCGTCCGGCAGCCAGGTGTGGAACGGGAAGAACGGCGCCTTGATCGCGAACGCGAGGAAGAAGCCGAGGAACAGCCAGCGCTCCGTGCCGGTGGAGATGTCCACCTGGGACAGCGCCTGCCAGTCGAAGGTCTTCCCGCCGACGACCCAGAGGCCGATCACCGCGGCGAGCATGAACAGACCGCCGACCAGCGAGTAGAGGAAGAACTTCACCGCCGCGTACTGCCGCTGGTGGCCGCCGTAGCTGCCGATGAGGAAGTACATCGGCACCAGCATGACCTCGAAGAACACGTAGAACAGGAACACGTCGGCGGCGGCGAAGACGCCGATCATCGTGCACTCGAGGACGAGCAGCAGGGCGAAGTAGACCGGCACCGACCGCTTGGACGACTCGGCGTCGTGCCAGGACGCCAGGATCACCAGCGGTACGAGCACCGCGATCAGCATCAGCATCACCAGCGCGATGCCGTCGGCGGCGAAGGTGAAGCTGACGCCCCAGTTCGGAATCCAGGTGTAGGACTCACGGAACTGGAAGCGGTCGCCACCAACCTCGAAGGTCACCCACATGACCACCGACAGCACCAGCACCAGCAGCGACCAGCCGAGCGCCACCTGCTTGGCCAGCTCCGGCCGGCTGCGCGGCAGGAAGGCCACCACCAGGGCGCCGACCAGCGGTGCCACGGTGAGCACCGAGAGGAACGGGAAGTCGGACATTATGCGGCCTTACCTCCGTCGTCACTGCGCGGTCCGCCGGAGACGGCCGCCTGGAAGAGGTCGATCACGCCAGCCACCCCGCCTCGACGGCCAGGAACGCCGCCAGGACCAGCAGCGCGCCGGTCAGGATCGAGGTGGCGTACGACCGGACGAAGCCCGTCTGGAGCCGCCGGAGTCGACCCGAGCCGCCACCGATCCCCGCCGCGAGGCCGTTGACCAGCCCGTCGACGCCCCGGTTGTCGAGGTAGACCAGCGCCCGGGTGAGGAAGATGCCCGGCTTCTCGAAGATCGCCTCGTTGACCGCGTCCGTGTAGAGGTTGCGGCGGGCGGCGGTGACCAGCACCCCGGCCGGCTGCGGCGCGGTGGCCGTGCCGTTGCGGAAGAGGAACCAGGCCAGCCCGGCACCGAGCACGGTGACCAGGATCGACAGGATCTTGATCACGGTGTGCGAGAGCACCGCGTGGTGCTCCCCCTCTGCCGCACCGAGTCCGGCCGTGGCGGTGAGCCAGTCCGGCACCGAGGTGGAGAGCAGCCAACCCGCCCCCACCGAGCCGACCGCCAGCAGGATCAGCGGGATGGTCATCAGCTTCGGCGACTCGTGCGGGTGCCCGATGTCCTCGGTCCAGCGCTTCGGCCCGTGGAAGGTGAGCACGAAGAGCCGGGTCATGTAGAACGCGGTCAGTCCGGCGCCGAGCAGGGCCGCGCCGCCGAAGAGCCAGGCGGTCCAGTCCTCCCGCTCGAACGCGGCCACGATGATCGGCTCCTTGGAGAAGAAGCCGGACAGCGGCGGGATGCCGATGATCGCGAGCCAGCCCGTCATGAAGGTGATCCAGGTGACCTTCATGTACTTCGACAGCCCGCCGAACCGGCGGATGTCGACCTGGTCGTTCATGCCGTGCATGACCGAGCCGGCGCCGAGGAACATGTTGGCCTTGAAGAAGCCGTGCGCCAGCAGGTGCACGATCGCCAGCGCGTAGGCACCGCCGCCGAGGCCGACGCCGAGGAACATGTAGCCGATCTGGCTGACCGTCGACCAGGCCAGCACCCGCTTGATGTCGTCCTTGGCCGCGCCGATGATGCAGCCGATCAGCAGCGTCAGCGCGCCGACGCTCACCACCACCAGCTGGAGGGTGGAGTTGGCCGAGAAGATCGGGTTCGAGCGGGCGATCAGGTAGACGCCAGCGGTGACCATGGTCGCGGCGTGGATGAGCGCCGACACGGGGGTCGGGCCCTCCATCGCGTCCGGCAGCCACGCCTGGAGCGGGAACTGGCCGGACTTTCCGGTCGCGCCGAGCAGCAGCAGCAGGCCGAGCACCAGCACCGTGGTCGCGGTCAGCGAGCCGACCCCGTTGAAGACCTCGTCGTACTGGGTGGTGCCGAGGCTGGCGAACATGATGAAGATGCCGATCGCCAGGCCGGCGTCGCCGACCCGGTTCATCAGGAACGCCTTCTTGCCGGCGGTGGCGGCGCTGGGCCGCTCGTACCAGAAGGAGATCAGCAGGTACGACGCCAGACCGACGCCCTCCCAGCCGAAGTAGAGCATCACGTAGTTGTTGCCGAGCACCAGCAGCAGCATGGCGGCGACGAACAGGTTGAAGTAGGCGAAGAACCGCCGGCGTCCCGTGTCGTGCGCCATGTACTCGACCGCGTAGAGGTGGATCAGGAAGCCCACCCCGGTGATCAGCAGCACGAAGACGGCGGCCAGCGGGTCGAAGAGCAGACCGAAGTCCACCCGCAGGTCGCCGACCGTGATGAAGTCCCACAGGCTCAGCTCGACCGACTTGTTCTCCAGCCCGCGGAGCTGGAAGAAGTAGGTCAGGCCCAGCACGAACGCGGCGCCGATGGCGGCCACCCCGAGCCAGTGCCCCCAGCGGTCCGCCCGCCGGCCGAGCAGCAGCAGGACCGCCGCGCTGAGCAGCGGAATCGCCACCAGCAGCCAGACGCTGCCCAGCAGCCCGTCCGCCGTCGCGTAGGCGACGGTGCCCACCGGCTCAGCCGGGGCGTTCGTCAGAATCGTTCCCACCGCAGGACCCCTCAGTACTTCAGCAGGTTGGCGTCGTCGACACTCGCGGAGCGTCGGGTCCGGAAGATCGCCATGATGATCGCGAGCCCGACCACGACCTCGGCCGCCGCCACCACCATCACGAAGAACGCCATGATCTGGCCGTTGAGGTCACCGTTGATCCGGCTGAAGGTGACCAGCGTCAGGTTGGCCGCGTTGAGCATCAGCTCGATGCACATGAAGAGCACGATCGCGTTGCGCCGGATGAGCACACCGACCGCGCCGATGGTGAAGAGCACCGCGGCCAGCACCAGGTAGTAGTCCGGCGTCACTTTTCCGTCCCCTTCAGGGTCGTCTCCCGGTCGTCCAGCTCGCGCACCGGCAGGATCTCCGGGGTGCTCCGCTCGGTCAGCCGGCCGTCCGGCAGACGGGCCGGGGTGGCCACGGAGGAGGAGGTCGCGTAGACGCCCGGGCCGGGCTTCGGGCCCGGGTAGTTGCCCGGGGCGAAGCGCGCCCGCATCGTCTTCGGCTGGTCCAGCCTGTCCTCCTTGCGCCGCTCGATGTGGGCCAGGACCATCGCGCCGATGGCGGCCGTGATGAGCAGCGCCGAGGTGAGCTCGAACGCGAAGACGTACTTGGTGAAGAGCAGCCGGGCGATGCCCTGCACGTTGCCCTCGGCGTTGGCCTGCTCCAGGCCGACCGCCGTGGTGCCCTCCAGCGCGCGCCACAGCCCGCCGCCGGCCAGGCCGGCGAAGCCGAGCCCGAGCACCACCGCCGCGACCCGTTGGCCGCGCAGCGTCTCGATCAACGAGTCCGAGGCGTCGCGACCCACCAGCATCAGCACGAACAGGAAGAGCATCATGATCGCGCCGGTGTAGACGATGATCTGCACCATGCCGATGAACGGCCCGGCCTGCAGGACGTAGAAGACGCCCAGGCAGAGCATCGTCAGCACCAGCCAGAGGGCCGAGTGCACGGCGTTGCGCGCCGCGACCATCCCGATCGCGCCGATCAGCGCCAGCGGAGCCAGGATGTAGAAGGTCACCTGCTCCCCGCTGGAGACCTCGCCCGCCGCGGCGAGCATCGTCTGCGTGGTCATGCTCCGTCTCCCTTGGCGGCTGCCGCCCGCTGGGCGTGCTGCTCGGCGCCCGGGAAGGTCACACCGGGGTGCTCCTCCACCTGGTACCGGCCCGGGTTGTTGGCCGAGTGCTCCGCGCCGGCCGAGGTGCCCGGGTTGGTCAGCGCGCCGACGTAGTAGTCCTTCTCGCTGTCGCCGAGTCGCATCGGGTGCGGCGGCTGCTCCATGCCCGGCAGCAGCGGCGCGAGCAGCTGCTCCTTCGTGAAGATCAGATCCTGCCGGTTGTCCCGGGCCAGCTCGTACTCGTTGCTCATGGTGAGCGAGCGGGTCGGGCAGGCCTCGATGCAGAGCCCGCAGAAGATGCAGCGGGCGTAGTTGATCTGGTAGATGCTGGCGTACCGCTCACCCGGCGAGAAGCGCTGCTCGTCGGTGTTGTCGCCGCCCTCGACGTAGATCGCGTCCGCCGGGCAGGCCCAGGCGCACAGCTCGCAGCCGATGCACTTCTCCAGCCCGTCCGGGTGCCGGTTGAGGATGTGCCGCCCGTGGTAGCGCGGCGCCGACACCGGCGGCTTGAACGGGTAGTCGGTGGTGATGACCTTCTTGAACATGTGCGAGAAGGTGACACCGAATCCCTTGAACGTTCCGGTGATCGCGCCCACGTCACACCTCCCTGGAGTCCGGGCCGGCGGCGATGTTGGCCGGTTCCCGCTCGGCGACCACGCGCCTCGTGCGCGGGCTCGGTGGTACCTGCAGGTCCATCGGGGGCAGCGGGAAGCTGCCGTGCGGCCGGTCGTTGACCTGCTCCTGGACCGTCGGCTTCGGCTGCTGCTTCCGGCTCGGCCAGAGCAGCGTGGCGAGCAGCAGGATGCCGGCGGGGATGCCGACGGCGATCAGCTTGCTGCGCGAGTCCCAGTCCTCGATCGAGCGCAGGCCGGCCAGGACCAGGATCCAGACCAGGTTGATCGGGAGCAGGACCTTCCAGCCGAAGCGCATGAACTGGTCGTAGCGCAGCCGGGGCAGGGTGCCCCGCAGCCAGACGAAGACGAACACCAGCATGACGACCTTGCCGAAGAACCACAGCATCGGCCACCAGCCGGAGTTGGCGCCCGCCCAGATGCTGGTGATCGGCCACGGCGCGTGCCAGCCGCCGAGGAAGAGCGTCACGGTGAAGGCCGACATGGTCACCATCGCGACGTACTCGCTGAGCATGAAGAGCGCGAACTTCAGCGAGCTGTACTCCGTCTGGAAGCCCGCCACCAGCTCCGACTCCGCCTCGGGCAGGTCGAACGGCGCCCGGTTCGTCTCACCGACGATGGCGATGAAGAACATGATGAAGCTGGGGAGCAGCAGGAGCGCGTACCAGCCGGGGGCCGGAACCTCGAAGCCCCCGATGCTCAGCCGGGTGCCGTCACCCTGGGCGGCGACGATCCCGCTTGTCGACATGGTGCCGGCGGTCATGAAGACCGCGACGACGCTCAGGCCCATCGTGACCTCGTACGAGACCAGCTGGGCGGCGGAGCGCAGGCCGCCGAGCAGCGGGTAGGTGGAGCCGCTGGCCCAGCCGCCGAGCACGATGCCGTACACGGCCAGCGAGGAGAGGGCCAGCACCACCAGCACCGCCACCGGCACGTCGGTGACCTGTAGCGGCGTCCGGTGCCCGAAGATGCTGACCATCGGCCCGAACGGGATCACCGACAGCGCGGTGATCGCACAGACCACCGAGATCACCGGGGCGAAGAAGAAGACGACCTTGTCGGCGGTCCGCGGGAGGAGGTCCTCCTTGAAGGCGAGCTTCAGGCCGTCGGCGAGGGTCTGCAGCAGACCGAACGGGCCGGCCTGGTTGGGGCCGGGCCGCACGGCCATGCGGCCCACGACCCGGCGCTCGAACCAGACGCCGAGCAGCGTGGCCAGCACGGCGACGACGAACGCGAAGACGATCTTGCCGAGGACCAGCCACCAGGGATCCCGGCCGAAGTCGGCAAGCGTCGGATCCTGGGCCAGGTAGACCGCGTTCACTGCTGTACACCCCCTGCGTTGAGGAGCGGGCCCGGGCGGTCCGCCGCGTCGGCGGCGACCGCGGCGGCGGAGATCCGCACGAGCGCTCCGGACGTCGCGCCGAGGCTGCGTCGCACGGTCGAGCCGGGCGAGTTGGTCGGCAGCCAGACGACGCCGTCCGGCATCTCGGTGATCGCCGCCGGCAGGGTCAGCGCCCCCCGGTCGGTGCCCACCGTCACCGGGTCGCCGTCGGCGACGCCGAGCGCCTCCGCGGTGCCCTTGCCCAGCCGGACCACCGGCGGGCGGGCGGTGCCGGCGAGGTGCTCGTCGCCGTCGGTGAGGCTGCCCAGGTCGATCAGCTGGTGCCAGGTGGCGAGCACCGCCTCACCGGCGCCCGGCTCCCGCACCGTGGCCGGCTCCACCGACGGGGCGGCGGGGCGGTCGGTCCGGGTCCGCGGCAGCGCGCCCAGCTCGCGGCGGACGCTGAGCACGTCACCGGTGCCGAGCTGCACGTCGAGCTGCGCGGCGAGCGCGTCCAGCACGCGGCCGTCGGTCATCGCGGCGGTGCGCAGCACCGCCTCGAAGGTGCGCAGCCGCCCCTCCCAGTCCAGGAAGCTGCCGGCCTTCTCGACCACCGGGGCGACGGGGAAGACCACGTCGGCCCGCCGGGCCACCGCGCTCATCCGCAGCTCCAGGCTGACCAGGAACGGCACCTCGTCCAGGGCCTTCTCGGCCAGCCGCGGGTCGGCCAGGTCGGCCGGGTCGACCCCGGCCACCACCAGCGCGCCGAGCTGACCGCCGGCGGCGGCGGCGAGGATCGCGTCGGTGTCCCGGCCGGCCTGGCTCGGGATCACCCCGGCGGGGATGTCCCACGCCTCACCCAGCTCGGCCCGGGCGGCCGGCTCGTTGACCAGGCGGCCGCCGGGAAGCAGGTTGGGCAGGCAGCCCGCGTCGACCGCGCCGCGGTCACCCGCGCGCCGCGGCACCCAGGCCAGCTTCGCGCCGGTACGCCGGGCCACGTCGGCCGCCGCGGAGAGGCCGCCCGGCACGCTGGCCAGCCGCTCGCCGACGATCAGGATCGCGCCCTCGGCGCTGAGCGCCTCGGCCACCGTCGCGTGCTCGGCGAGCACGGTCGCCTCCTCGCCCGGCACCACCCGGGCCAGCTTGGCCCCGAGCTTCTCCAGGCCGCGGGTGGCGAACGGCGCGATCGCGTAGACCGTCAGCTTCTTCTTCAGGTACGCCTTGCGCAGCCGCAGGAAGAGGATCGGGCACTCCTCCTCCGGCTCCAGCCCGACCAGCACCACGGCCGGCGCCTTCTCGACGTCGGCGTACGTGACGTCGGTGACCCCGGCGACCGAGCTGGCCAGGAAGTCCGTCTCCTCGCGGGAGACCGGCCGGGCCCGGAAGTCGACGTCGTTCGTGTTCAGCGCGACCCGGGCGAACTTCGCGTAGGCGTAGGCGTCCTCGACGGTCAGCCGACCGCCGGTGAGCACCGCCGTGCCCCGCCCGCCGTCCCGCGCCGCGCGCAGCCCCTCGGCGGCGACGGCCAGCGCCTCGCTCCACGCCGCCTCACGCAGCTCGCCGGTCTGCGGGTCGCGGACCAGCGGGGTGGTGAGCCGGTCGAAGGCGCGGGTGTACTGGAAGCCCCACCGCCCCTTGTCGCAGTTCCACTCCTCGTTCACCGCCGGGTCGTCGCCGGCCAGCCGGCGCAGCACCTTGCCCCGCCGCCAGTCGGTGCGCTGGGCGCACCCGGCCGAGCAGTGCTCGCAGACGCTCGGGGAGGAGACCAGGTCGAACGGCCGGGCCCGGAACCGGTACTGGGTGCCGGTCAGCGCGCCGACCGGGCAGATCTGCACCGTGTTCCCGGAGAAGTACGAGTTGAACGGCACGTCCCCGGACTCGTCGGCGGCCGAGCCGGGGCAGCCCGCGCCCGTCTCGACGCCGTAGTCCTCGTCCCGGTAGATGTTGATCTCCTCGGCGGACGACCGGCCCATCAGGTCGATGAACTTGTCGCCGGCGATCTCCTCGGAGAACCGGGTGCAGCGCTGGCAGAGCACGCAGCGCTCGCGGTCGAGCAGCACCTGCGTGCTGATCGGCAGCGGCTTCGGGTACTCCCGCTTGTGCTCGTGGAAGCGCGAGTCGGAGCGTCCGGTGGACATCGCCTGGTTCTGCAGCGGGCACTCGCCGCCCTTGTCGCACATCGGGCAGTCGAGCGGGTGGTTCAGCAGCAGCAGCTCCATGACCCCCTCCTGCGCCTTCTTGGCGACCGGGGAGGTGAGCTGGGTGCGTACGACCATGCCGTCGGCGACGGTCTGGGTGCAGGAGGCGACGGGCTTGCGCTGCCCCTCCACCTCGACCAGGCACTGCCGGCACGCGCCGGCCGGGGCCAGCAGCGGGTGGTCGCAGAACCGGGGGATCTCGGTGCCCAACTGCTCGGCGACCCGGATCAGGAGCGCCCCCTTCGGGGCGGTGACCTCGACGCCGTCGATGGTGAGCGTGACGGTTTCCGGGGCCTTGACGACGTCAGTCATTAGTGGGCTCCCACCAACTGTTTGTCGGACAGCTTCGGCGCCGTGCGCCCCTCGATGTAGTCGAGGTAGTCCTGCTTGAAGTACTTCAGCGACGAGGTCACCGAGCTGGTCGCGCCGTCACCCAGGCCGCAGAACGATCGGCCGAGGATGTTGTCGCAGGTGTCCAGCAGGGTGTCCAGGTCCTCGTGGGTGCCCTGACCGGCGAGGATCCGCCGGTAGACCCGGACCATCCAGTAGTTGCCCTCGCGGCACGGGGTGCACTTGCCGCACGACTCGTGGTGGTAGAACTCCAGCCACCGGTAGGTCGCGTAGACCGGGCAGTCCTGGTCGGAGAAGATCTGGGTGGCCGTGGTGCCGAGGATCGAGCCGGCCGCCGCCACCCCCTCGAAGTCCAGCGGCACGTCCAGGTGCTCGGCGGTGAGCAGCGGCGTCGACGAGCCACCCGGCGTCCAGAACCTCAGGTTGTGACCGGGCTGCATGCCGCCGGCCAGCTCGATCAGCTCCCGCAGGGTGACGCCCATGCCGCACTCGAACTGGCCGGGGTTGGCGATCCGGCCGGAGAGCGAGTAGATCATCGGGCCGGACGACTTCTCCGTGCCCATGGTCTTCCACCAGTCGGCGCCGCCCAGCACGATGTAGGGGACGCTGGCGATGGTGCCGACGTTGTTGACCACCGTCGGGCTCGCGTACAGGCCGTGGGTCGCCGGGAACGGCGGGCGCAGCCGGGGCTGGCCCCGGAAGCCCTCCAGCGAGTCCAGCAGCGCGGTCTCCTCGCCGCAGATGTACGCCCCGGCGCCCGAGTGCACCACCAGCTCCAGGTCGTACCCGGAGCCGAGGATGTTCCGGCCCAGGTAGCCCTTGGCGGTGGCCTCCCGTACGGCGTTGCGCAGCCGGCGTGCGGCGTGCACCGCCTCGCCCCGGATGTAGATGTAGGCGCGGCTGGCCCGGATCGCGTACGACGCGATGATCACGCCCTCGACGAGGGCGTGCGGGTCGTGCGTCATCAGCGGGAGGTCCTTGCAGGTGCCCGGCTCCCCCTCGTCGGCGTTGACGACGAGGTAGTGCGGCTTGCCGTCGCCCTGCGGGATGAACCCCCACTTGAGGCCGGTCGGGAAGCCGGCGCCGCCGCGACCGCGCAGGCCGGAGTCCTTGATCAGCTGGATCAGGTCGTCCGGGTGCGCCTTGAGCGCCTTGCGCAGGGCCGCGTAGCCGTCGAGCTTCTCGTAGGTGCCGATCCGCCAGGCGTCCGGCGAGAGCCAGCGCTTGGTGAGTACCGGCGTCAGCTTGGCCAGGGTCTCCGGCCGGGGAGTGGTCACTTCTGGACCCCCGTCTCGCTCGCGACGGCGGAGCCCGCGCCACCGGCGCCCGCCTCGGCTTCCTTGAGGTTGCGCTGCTGCGCACCGGCCTCGTCGCCGGCGGGCTTGCCGTCGCCGGCCGGCGCGTTGGCCGCCGCCCCGGCGGCCTCCGCCTCCTGCGCGTCGCGGGGAGCCGGCGGGGCGCCGTCCACCGGAACCTTGGTGCCCGGGGCGTCCGGCACGGCGGTCGCCGCGTCGGGCTGCCGGGTCTCGGCGGTACGCACCTCGGGCGACTTGGCGTCCGGCGCCCTGACGTCACGGGTGGTGCTGCCGGCCGCCTCGGCGGCGGGTGCAGGCTCGCCGGTGCCCGCGTTGCCCGTGGCGGGCCGGGTGCCGTTGCCGCTCGGGGCCGGCGCGGCCTTGGCCGGCTCGGGAGCCGGCTTCGCGGCCTCGCTCCTGGCCTTCGCCTCGGCGGCGGCCTTGTCGGCCTCGGCCTTGCTGCGGATCGGGGTGTTCGGGTCGAAGCCCGGCACGGAGATGCCGTGCTCCTGCGCCAGCCGCAGCCCCCGCAGGGTGGGCTCCCCCGGGCCGCCGTCGGCGACCGCGCCCTCCCGCTCGTCGGCGAAGCCGGCGAGCTGCACCGCCATCTCCTTGAGGGTGCAGAGCCGGGCGCCCCGGGTCGGCATCGGCCGGCCACCGGCGCGCAGCTCGTCGACGACGCCACGCGCGGTCTGCGGGTCCACACCGTCGAAGAAGTCGTAGTTGACGGTCATCACCGGGCCGTAGTCGCACGCCGCCAGGCACTCGGCGTGCTCCAGGGTGATCTTCCCGTCGGCGGTGGTCTCGTCGTGCCCCACGCCGAGGTGCTCGGTGAGGGTGTCGTAGACCTCCTGGCCGCCGAGCACGTTGCACATCGTGTTGGTGCAGACGCTCACCAGGTAGTCGCCGGTCGGCCGGCGCTTGTACATGGTGTAGAAGGTGGCGACCGCCCCCACCTGGGCCTTGTTCAGGCCCAGCACCTCGGCGCAGAACGCCACACCGGCCGGGGAGACGTAGCCCTCCTCGGACTGCACCAGGTGCAGCAGCGGCAGCAGCGCCGACCGGGACCGGTCGGCCGGATAGCGGGCGATGATCTCCCGCGCCCGCTCCCTGGTCTCGTCAGTGAAAACACTCATCAGCGTCGCCTTCCGTTCGCGACTGCGGGGCTCGCAAGCTCACTCCTCGCGCTCACCTGTCACACCCGCCCATGACGGGGTCCAGCGAGGCGCCACCGGCGATCACGTCGGCGATCAGGCCGCCCTCGGCCATCGCCGGGAGCGCCTGGAGGTTGACGAAGCTCGGCTCCCGGTAGTGCACCCGGTAGGGCCGGGTGCCACCGTCGGAGACGGCGTGCACGCCCAGCTCGCCGCGGGGCGACTCGATGCCGACGTAGACCTGGCCCGGCGGCACCCGGAAGCCCTCGGTGACGAGCTTGAAGTGGTGGATCAGCGACTCCATCGACTGACCCATGATCTTGGCGACGTGCTCCAGCGAGTTGCCCATGCCGTCGACGCCGATGGCGAGCTGCGCCGGCCAGGCGATCTTCTTGTCGGCCACCATCACCGGGCCCGGCTTGAGCCGGTCCAACGCCTGCTCGACGAGCTTGAGCGACTCCCGGATCTCGGCGAGCCGGACCAGGTAGCGGCCCCACACGTCGCCGTCGGTGTGCGTCGGCACGTCGAACTCGTACGTCTCGTAGCCGCAGTACGGCATGGTCTTGCGCAGGTCCCAGGCGAGGCCGGCCGAACGCAGCACCGGGCCGGTCACGCCGAGCGCGAGGCAGCCCGTCACGTCGAGCACCGCGACGTTCTTGGTCCGCTCGAGCCAGATGGGCTGCCCGGAGAGGAGGTTCTCGTACTCCTTGAGCCGCTTCGGCAGCAGCTTGAGGAACTCGCGGATCTTGACGATCGCCTCGTCCGGCACGTCCTGGGCCACGCCGCCCGGACGGACGTACGCGTGGTTCATCCGCAGGCCGGTGATGATCTCGAAGATCTCCAGGATGTACTCACGCTCGCGGAAGCCGTAGAGCATCATGTTGATGGCGCCCAGCTCCATGGCGGTGGTGGCCACCCAGACCAGGTGCGAGGAGATCCGGTTCAGCTCCATCATCAGGACCCGGATGGTGTTCGCCCGCTCGGTGATCTGGTCGGAGATCCCGAGCAGCTTCTCCACCGCCAGCGCGTACCCCGTCTCGTTGAAGATCGGGGCGAGGTAGTCCATCCGGGTCACGAAGGTGCTGCCCTGGACCCAGTTGCGGTATTCGAGGTTCTTCTCGATGCCGGTGTGCAGGTAGCCGACGACCGAGCGGGCCTCGCGGACCGTCTCGCCCTCCAGCTCCAGGATCAGCCGGAGCACGCCGTGCGTCGACGGGTGCTGCGGACCCATGTTGACGACGATGCGCTCGTCGTTGATGGGGTCGGCCCCCGAGACGACGCTGTCCCAGTCGCCACCGGTGACGGTGAAGACCTTCCCCTCGGTGGTGTCGCGCTCGGTGGCGTAGTTCGACGTGGTCACTGGTAGGACCTCCTCCGGTCCGGCGGCGGGATCTCAGCGCCCTTGTACTCGACGGGTACGCCGCCGAGCGGGTAGTCCTTGCGCTGCGGGTGCCCCTCCCAGTCGTCCGGCATGAGGATCCGGGTCAGGTTGGGGTGGCCGTCGAAGACGATGCCGAACATGTCGTACGCCTCGCGCTCCTGCCAGTCCGCCGTCGGGTAGATCGACGTGACGCTCGGCAGGTGCGGGTCCTCGACGGAGACCGCTGCCTCCAGCCGCACCGTGCGGCGGTAGGTCATCGAGGTGAGCTGGTAGACGACGTGCAGGCGGCGGGCGTCGGCGCCGAGGTAGTCGACCCCGGAGACCGAGGAGCAGAGCTCGAAGCGGAGCGCCATGTCGTCGCGCATCACCTGGCAGACCTCGGCGATCCGCTCGGGGCGGATGTGCAGGGTCAGCTCGCCCCGGTCGACCACGACCTTCTCGACGGCGTCGGCGAAGTCCGGGTACGCCTCCTCCAGCGCGTCGCGGACCTCGTCGAAGTAGCCCCCGTACGGCCGGGGGGCGTCCTCGATGGTCCGGCGCTGGCGGACGAGGCCGCCGAAGCCGGACACGTCGCCGGAGCCCTGGTTGCCGAACATGCCCCGGCCGGCCGGGCTGGCCGGGGGGTACTCGGCGGGTGCGGTGGTGCTGGCGCCGGCCGGCGTGACCGGAACCGGCACGCCGCCGTCGTCTTGCCTGTCCTGAGGCGCGGTCACTTCTGGACACCCCCGTGCTGCAGGTGGTTCTGGGCCTTCATCCAGTTCTCGATCCGCAGCTGCTCCTCGCGACCCTCACGGACCGCCTTGGTCCACTCGGCCCGCCGGGCCTTGTCGCTGCGGTACGACGACGGCATCGAGCCGTAGGGGACGACCGGAACGTCGCCGCGGGCCTTGCGCGCCTCGAGCATCTTGCGGCCGTTCGGGCCGAGCGGCTCGTGCCCGATCTTCTCGCGCAGCTTGAGGACCGCGTCGATGAGCATCTCGGGCCGGGGCGGGCAGCCGGGCAGGTACATGTCGACCGGGACGATGTGGTCGACGCCCTGCACGATGGCGTAGTTGTTGAACATGCCGCCGCTGCTGGCGCAGACGCCCATCGAGATGACCCAGCGGGGCTCCGCCATCTGGTCGTAGATCTGGCGCAGCACCGGGGCCATCTTCTGGCTCACCCGGCCGGCCACGATCATCAGGTCGGCCTGCCGGGGCGACGCCCGGAAGACCTCCATGCCCCAGCGGCCCATGTCGTAGTGCGGGCCACCGGCGGCCATCATCTCGATCGCGCAGCAGGCCAGACCGAAGGTGGCCCCCCAGACCGACGTCTTCCGCGACCAGTTGACCAGCTTCTCCACCGAGGTGAGCAGGACACCGGCGGGAAGCTTCTCCTCGATACCCATCTGAGGTTCCTCCCTCAGTCCCAGTCCAGGCCGCCACGCCGCCAGACATAGGCGTACGCGACGAAGACAGCGACGATGAACAGGACCATCTCCACGAAGCCGAAGATCGGCAGGGCGTCGAACGAGACCGCCCAGGGGTAGAGGAAGATGATCTCGATGTCGAAGACGATGAAGAGCATCGCCGTCAGGTAGAACTTGATCGGGAACCGGCCGCCGCCGACCGGCTGCGGGCTGGGCTCGATGCCGCACTCGTACGCCTCGAGCTTGGCCTTGTTGTAGCGCCGGGGACCGGCGAAGCGGGCAGCGGCCACGGAGAACAGCGCGAACCCCGCGGCGAGGGCGAACAGCCCGATGATCGGTGCATAAGGCGAGAGCGACATCGTTTTCTCCTGCTCGTCCTTCCCTGCCCTGGTCCTTGTCAAAAATCACACTATTCACGTCCCTCGCGACGGTCGTCGGCGGGGGTCGATCTCCCTTGTCCGCACCTGCGGTCATCGCAGACCGTGGACGGGGCCGTCACACGGGGCTGCCTTCGTTCGCGACCGCAGGCGCTCGCAGGCTCGTTCCTCGGGCTACACGGCCGGCGCCACTCTCGTCATCGTGTTGATGACGCGGTCCATCGCGTCCCCGTCGCGGGGGTCGGTCAGGTTGGCCAGCAGCTTGAGCACGAAGCGCATCAGCATCGGGTGCGGCATCCCGTGCTTCGTGGCCATCCGCATGATCTCGGGGCGGCCGATGAGCTTCACGAAGATGCCGCCGAGCCGGTAGTAGCCGCCGAAGCGGAGCTTCAGCTCCGTCGAGTACGCCGTCAGCGCACGCTCCCGGTCCGCGCCGGCCGGGCGCGCGAGCGCCTGCACGGCCACCTCCGCGGCCAGCTCGCCGGACTCCATCGCGTACGCGATGCCCTCGCCGTTGAACGGGTTGACCATGCCGCCGGAGTCGCCGACCAGCATCACGCCGCGGGTGTAGTGCGGCACCCGGTTGAAGCCCATGGGGAGCGCGGCGCCGAGGATCGGCCCCTCCGCGTTCGCCTCGTCGGTCATGCCCCAGTCGGCGGGCGTGTTGGCCAGCCAGTCGGTGAGCAGCCGGCGGTAGTTGGTCTTGCCGAACGCGGACGAGGAGTTGAGCACCCCGAGGCCGACGTTGACCCGGCCGTCGCCCAGCCCGAAGATCCAGCCGTACCCGGGCAGCAGGTTGTCGCCGCTGTCCTTGCTGCGCAGCTCGAGCCAGGACTCCAGGTAGTTGTCGTCGTGCTTGGCGGGCGAGCGGTAGTAGCGCCGGACGGCGACGCCGATCGGCCGGTCCTCGCGCTTGGCCAGCCCGAGGGCGAGCGGGAAGCGGCCGGAGACCCCGTCGGCCGCGACGACCAGCGGAGCGTGGAAGGTGGCGGGCTCCTTGCCCGGGCCGACCTCCGCCTCGACGCCGGTGACCCGGCCGTCCGGGCCCAGCACCGGGCCGGTGACGTTCACGCCGGTGCGCAGCTCGGCGCCGGCCTCGACGGCGCGCCGGGCGAGCAGGTCGTCGAAGTCGAGCCGGGTGCGCACCAGGCCGTAGTTGGGGAAGCTCGCCAGGTCGGGCCAGTCCAGCTCCAGCCGGACGCCGCCACCGATGACCCGCAGGCCCCGGTTGTGCAGCCAGCCCGCCTCGGGCGAGGTGTCCACGCCCATCCGGATGAGCTGCCGCACCGCGCGCGGGGTCAGCCCGTCGCCGCAGACCTTCTCCCGGGGGAACTCGGTCTTCTCCAGCAGCAGCACCCGTACGCCGTGCCGAGCCAGGTGGTATGCGGTAGCCGACCCACCGGGACCGGCGCCCACGACGATCACGTCGGCGTCATGCTCCACCGCGGCCATCCCGCGCCTCCTCCCGCATGCTCGTGAAATGCTTCACAAGCCAGACGGTGGGAGTCTATGACCGACGTCATGACCACGCCGGACCAGGGGTACCTAACTTGCCGGAGACACGTCGGCCGAGGTCGGAGGCGGGGCGCCGGGGCGGGCCTCAGCGCCGGGCGGAGGCGGCCGGATCCAGGCCGGCGTCGTGCCGGATCGTCTCCGGCAGGTGCTCGCGCAGCGCGCCGCCGGCGGCGCGGTCCAGGGCGGCCAGCACCTCGGCCACGACCTGACGGACGTCGGCGGGATCCGCGCCGGCCAGCTCCTTGAGCTGGGCGATGAGTTCGGTCCCGTCGTCGTCGGTGGCCTCCGCGCCGACCGCCTGGTGTCGTCCCGTCATGGGGGCGAGCTTACGGAACAAAGTGGATCAAAAACGGATATTCAGGGAAAGGGCGCCGACAGGTCTAGACGCGGACCGCGCGGTGCAGCGCCGCGATCCCGCCGGTCAGGTTGCGCCACGCCACCCTGCCCCAGCCCGCCGCGCCGATCCGCGCGGCCAGGGCCGGCTGGTCGGGCCACGCCCGGATCGACTCCGCCAGGTAGACGTACGCGTCGGGGTTGCTGGAGACGGTGCGGGCCACGCTCGGCAGCGAACGCATCAGGTACGACAGGTAGACCGTGCGGAACGCCGGGTTCACCGGGGTGCTGAACTCGCACACCACCAGCCGGCCGCCCGGCCTGGTCACCCGGGCCAGCTCCCGCAGGGCGGCGTCGGTGTCGTTCACGTTGCGCAGCGCGAACGAGATGGTCACCGCATCGAAGCTCGCGTCGGCGAAGGGCAGCTTCAACGCGTCCCCGGCCAGCAGCGGCACCTGGGGACGGGTGCGCTTGCCGACGCGCAGCATGCCGAGGGACAGGTCGGCGCCCACCGCGTACGCGCCCGACTGGGCCAGTTCCTCGGTGGACACGCCGGTGCCGGCGCCCACGTCGAGCACCCGCTCACCCGGCCGCAGGTCGAGCGCGGCCCGGGTGGCCCGGCGCCAGAACCGGTCCTGCCCGAAGGAGAGGACGGTGTTGGTCAGGTCGTAGCGAGCCGCCACGCCGTCGAACATCGCGGCGACCTCGTGCGGCTGCTTGTCCAGGTTGGCGCGCTGGCCCTGCGGGGTACGGCTCACCCCTCCACTCTGCCAGTCCGGCCCGCGCGGGCGGCCGGTGGGTCGGCCGCACCACCACCCGGACACACCACGGGGGCGGGATGGTCGCCCACCCCGCCCCCGCGTCGTCGTACGTCAGTCGGTCGACTTCTCGTCGCCGGGCGCCACCAGGACGACCCTGCGCCGCCGGGAGAGCAGCAGCAGCGCGCCGCCGGCCAGCAGCACGGCCGCACCGATGCCGCCGATCAGCCCGGCCTGCACGCCGGTCACCGGCAGCCCGCCGTCGCCGCCGCCACCGCCACCGGGGGTGGTGGTCGGGGCCGCCGTGGGTACGCCGGTCGGGGTCGCCGTCGGGGTGGGCGTCGGCTCACCGGTCGGCGTCGGGGTCGGGGTCGGCTGCGCCGACAGGTCGACGAAGGCCTCGAAGACCGTGTGGTTGTCGCCCATGTCGGCCTCGGAGAAGGCCTTCCGCTGCGCCTGGCCGGCGATCCGCGGCTCCTCCTCCGGCTCGCCCTCGGCGACGTCCAGCCCGTACGCGAAGAGGTCGCCCTCCCGCAGCACCGGCTCGGTCACGTCGTCGCCGACCTTCACCGTCACGTCGGCGGTGTAGTACTGCCCCCGGCGGATGGTCGCGCCGGCGTCCTCGCAGAACGCCTGCTCCCTACCGAGGAACACCTGCGTGACGCAGCCCTGCGGCACCGTCACGAAGCTCACACCCGCCGGGAGGGTGATGCCGTAGAAGACGCCGGTCGCGGGCCGGCTGCCGTCGTTGTAGACCGCCCAGTCCAGCGGGACGGTCTCGCCCCGGCGCACCGGCCTGAGGTCCGGCTCGTCGGCCACCGCGCCGTTGACCACGACGCCTGCCTGGACGTCCTGCGCCCAGGCGGTGAGGTCGTAGCCGGGCTTCGTGACGGTCACCGGCACGACGACCTTGTCGCGAACCTTGCCCCCGGGCGTCGCGGTGACGACGTGCACGACCAGCTTGCCGCCGTCGCCCCGGCCGCCCGTGCTGAACAGCGGGACGCCGAAGTCCTTGCTGGTGCCGGCGGGCAGGTCGCCGAGGGAGCACTGGTAGAGGTGGCTCTCGATGGCGCGGCAGTTCTCGGGCACCAGGAAGCCGACGCGCTTCTCCTTGAGCTGCTGGGTGTTGACCCGCAACGAGACGTCCTCCGCCGTGGCCGTGCCGACGTTGGTGACGGTGAACTTGAACGGCTTGCTCCGGGCCGCGTCGACACCCTTCGCGAGCTGGGTGCTGATCGGGGTCAGGGCGAGGTCCGGCCCGTCGGCGGCCTGGGCGGGAACGGCGACGGTGGTCAGGCCACCCGCCGCGAGGAGTGCCACGGCACCGGCGCGGGCCAGGGCCGAGCGATGGAACAGGGTCATCGGTCCCCCGGGGGGTTAGGAAGAAACGGATGGTTGCGGAACCCGGGCGGACGCTATCGAAGGTCGAAGCGGCACGCCAGCAGGGAGATCGTGTTTCATCCGTCCGGCCGATCCGGACGGACGGACGGTCCGACGCACAGCGGGGGCGGGATGGTCACCCATCCCGCCCCCGCTGCCGTGCGTTATGTGAACGACCCTCGCGGGTCGATGGAGGACGACCGTCAGGCCGTCGGCTTCTCGTCGCCCGGGGTCACCAGGACGACCCGGCGCCGCCGCGCCACCATGAACATGGCCGCGCCCGCGATCAGCACCGCGCCGCCGATGCCGCCGATCAGCGTGGTCTGCGCGCCGGTGACCGGCAGGCCGCCGTCGTCGTCACCGCCGCCGCCCGCGCCGCCCTTCGCCGCGACGATCACGGCGTACGCGTCGGAGTTGTCGGTGGCGTCCACGTCGGTCGCCCGCAGGCCGGTGACGTTCTCCGGCAGGGTGACCGCGGCCGCCCGCATCCGGCTGGGCGCGGACCCGACCGGCTCGACGCTGACCAGACCGCCCTTGAGGGCACCCGGCTTCACGTCCGCCGCCACGTCGAACACGTGGTAGAAGCCGTAGGCCGAGTAGAGCTTGTCCTCGGGGTTGGTGTCCTCGTCCTGCGGGATCAGGCCGAAGTTGGCGTAGGTGCAGGTGAAGGTGGACTTGTCGGCCGCGTACTCGCAGCCCGGCTCCACCTCGGTCGGGGTGACGCCCTTGGGCAGCTTGACGCTGATCTTCAGACCGGCGGCGGCCTTGTCACCCTGGTTGGCGATGAAGTAGGTCAGCGCCGAGCGGCCGCCCGCGTGCAGGTCGCCGGAGTAGACCGGGTTGCCGTCGACGATCTTCACGGCCTGCTTGACGTCCTCGGCGACGACCGAGAGGTCCGGCCCGCTGGCGTCGGAGAAGTCCAGCGTCGCGGTCTTGGTGTTGTTCGCCGCGTTGGTGTCGTCCTTCGAGATGAGCTTGAAGGAGAGCGGGGCCTTGTAGGTGCCCTCGGCCTCGCTCTTGAACAGCACGATCGGCAGGTCGGTGGTCTCGCCCGGGCCCGGCAGGCCCTTCTCCGTCGCGTGGCAGATGAACGCGGTCGGCTTCTCCCCGGCGAGCTCCACGTCGCAGCCGTCCTCGACGGCCGGCCAGGCGGCGACCTTGTCGAAGTCGACCTTGGACACGTCCACCCGCACGGACAATTCGCTCGGGGTGTTCTTGCCGAGGTTGGTCACCTTGGCGTAGGCGAACTTGCCCTGCGCGTTGGCGGCGACCCGCGTGCCAGCCACCTCGATCGCGAGGTCCGTCTCCGTGCCCGAGGCGTGAGCCGGGCTACCGAGGGCGGTCAACGCGCCGGAGGCGAGCAGCGCGCCGGCGCCGATACGCGCCAGCGAACGGTTACGGAAGATCATGGAAGAGTTCCCCCCGTTGGGGTGAAGGAAAGGTACGGCCGGGGACGTTAGCGCTAAGCGATCACGCCCGCCACCCCACGGAACGGGCGCGTTGAACAGCCTGGCTAAGAATCACTTAAGGAATGCCCGGATTGATATGTCTTGCTGCCCCGGCCACCCCGACACCGGCTCCGAACGGCAATCTAATTGAGATCAACGGCCGACGGGAATTCACCCGATCGGCCAGCCGAGCGAGCCATTTACGGTCACTTTCCGTATTCCCGTGATCCACGCAGTGGTCCACGTACGACGACACCCCACCGCCAAACGACGGTGGGGTGTCGGTGGTGCGGGTGCCTGCGGACGCCCTGCCTCAGCGGGCGTCGACAAGCGGCAGGGACTTCCCGGCGCCGCCGCCCGGCATGGCGATCGAGGAGAAGTGCGAGACGACCCGCTCGTCGGTCGGGTCGTCGGCCGGGGTGCGGTGCACGGCCAGCCGGTTGTAGAGGGTGTCGCGCTGGGCGGGGATCCGGTCCGCCGAGCGGATCATGCCGATCAGCTCGTGCAGGTTGGAGCGGTGCCGCGCGCCGGCCGAGGAGATGACGTTCTCCTCCAGCATGATCGAGCCGAGGTCGTCCACGCCCATGTGCAGGGCGAGCTGCCCGACGTCCTTGCCGGTGGTCAGCCAGGACGCCTGGAGGTGCGGCACCGTCTCGAAGAAGAGCCGGGCCACCGCGACCAGCCGCAGGTACTCCAGGGTGGTGGCCTGCGTACGGCCCTTGAGGTGGTTGTTCTCCGGCTGGTACGTCCAGGGGATGAACGCCCGGAAGCCCTTCGTGCGGTCCTGCACGTCGCGGATCATCCGCAGGTGCTCGATCCGCTCGGCGGCGGTCTCGCCGGTGCCCATCATCATGGTGGCGGTCGACTCGACGCCCTGCCGGTGCGCCAGCTCCATGACCTCCAGCCAGCGCTCGCCCGACTCCTTCAGCGGCGCGATGGCCTTGCGCGGCCGGGCGGGCAGCATCTCCGCGCCGGCGCCGGCGATCGAGTCCAGCCCGGCCGCCTTGATCCGGGCGATGGCCTCGTCGAGGCTGACCCCGGAGACCTTGGCCATGTGCAGGATCTCGCTGGGGCCGATCGAGTGGATCGCCAGCTGCGGGTACGCCTTCTTGACCGAGGAGAACAACTCCTCGTAGTACTCCACGCCGTAGTCCGGGTGGTGCCCGCCCTGGAGCATGACCTGGGTGGCGCCCAGCTCGACCGCCTCGCCGCAGCGGCGCAGGATCTCCTCGGTCGGGTGGGTCCAGCCCTCCTTGTGCTTGGGGGCCCGGTAGAACGCGCAGAACTTGCACGCCGTCACGCAGACGTTCGTGTAGTTGATGTTGCGGTCGATCAGGTACGTGACGACGTTGTCCGGGTAGCGGCGGCGGCGCACCGCGTCGGCGGCCTCGCCCAGGGCGTGCAACGGCGCCTCGGTGTAGAGCAGCAGGGCCTCCTCGGGCGTGATCCGCCCGCCGTCCGCGCCACGCTGCAGGATGTCGTCGATCTCCCGGCTCACACTCACCCCCCGAGCCTACGTCGCCCGCGCAGGGGGCCGGCCGATGGCCGCCGAACAGCCCGCCCGGCGGCCCCTCGGGTGTGACGGTGTTCACCCTTGCCGGTGGTGCGGCGCCGCCCGTCCGACGACGGACGACGCCGCACCCTCCGGTCAGAAGACGCGCGGGATGCTGCTGGACGTCCAGCCGCTGCCCACGGCACTGGTGCTGGTGGCGTAGAGCTTGAAGTCGGCGCTCAGGTCCCCGGTCGACTGGAAGCCGAGCATGACGCCGGCGGAGTCCTGGCCGATCAGGTCGGTGCGGCCGTCGCCGGTGAGGTCCCCGACCAGGATGCGGGGCCGGTTCGTCGTGCCCCAGTTCGTGCCCACGTACGGGTAGGGCCCGGAGAACAGCAGCCCCTCGCCGGTCATCGCCCCGGACGACCGGTACGCCCGCAGCCGCCCGTCCGCGAGCTGGGCGACCAGGTCGGTGGTGCCGTCACCGTCGAAGTCGGCCGGCAGGATCCGAGGAATCGAGGAACTCCGCCAACCGGTGCCGACCACCTTCGCCGCGAGCGTCGTCGGGAAGAGCCTCATGTCCATGGAAAGATTCCCGCTGGACGGGTAGCCCTTCATGGTGCCGTCGGCGTACTGGGCGATCAGATCGGTCCGCCCGTCGCCGTTGAAGTCGCCGGTCAGGATGCGCGGCACCTCCGTGGTGGTGAACCCCGTGCCGACGTCCCTCGTAGTCCCGGCGAACAGCCGGGCGTCGGCCGACAGGTCGCCCGTCGACGTCCAGACCCGCAGCGTGCCGTTGAGCAGCTGACCGAGAAGGTCGGTGCGGCCGTCGCCGTTGAAGTCGCCCGGGATCAGGCGGGGGATCGAGCCGTTGGTGAAGGCGGTGCCGACGATCGCGGACGCCCCGGCGAAGAGCCGGTAGTCGGCGGAGAGGTCGCCGGTCGACTCCCAGGCGGTCAGGGTGCCGTCGCCGCTCTGCGCGATGATGTCCGCCCGGCCGTCCCCGGTGAAGTCCCCGGTGAGCGCCCGCGGCCGGTTCGCCCCGCCCCAGTTCGTCCCCACGTAGCGGTAGGGCGACGGGAAGAGCGGGGCGGTGCCCGAGAGGTCCCCGCTCGACCGGTACGCCCGCAGCCTGCCGTCGGCGAGCTGGACGACCGCGTCGGTGCGGCAGTCGCCGGTCCAGTCGCTCAGGATCACCACACCTGCCTGGTCTGCCGGGCCGTGACTCGCGCCACCGGCACTGCAGTTGTTGGGCGTGTTCTGGCGGATCCAGCCGGCCAGGTCGTCGGTGCGGGTCTCGATGGCGTCCCGCCGGGTCTCCGTCTCGGCGAGACAGCCGCCCTGCCAGGAGGTGGCGTGTACGGCAACCAGCTCGGGACGCCCGTCCACCACCCGCACCGCCGGCCCTCCGGCGTCGCCCTTGCAGGTGGTCGGCCCACCCTGCTCGTTGCTGATCGCGACCGAGGTGGCCGAGACGTCGCCGACCGTGACCGGCGCACCGTGCAGCTTGTCGGGCACCCACTCGGTGGCGGTACGACCGAAGCCGAGCGCCTGCAACGTCTCGCCCGGCACGGGTGCCCCGGTGGCGAGCGCGACCGGGGTGACGCCGACCACCGGCAGCGTGAGCCGGAGCAGCGCGAGGTTCCGATCCGGGTGCGGCACCACGAGGTTGGCACGCTGCACCCGGCCGTCGTTCGTGGTCAGATCCAGCCGGCCCACGGTGACCGTGGTGGGCCAGGCGGGCGCGCTCGCAGTCGAGCGGGGGCCCGGGGTGGGGGGAAGGCATGAATGGGCCGTCAACACCCACTGGGGCGCGACCAGCGCCCCGGAGCAGGCGCCCATCTCACCGAAGGTGACCTTCGCCGCGAAGGCGTACGCGCTGTCCGTGACCGGGCTGCCCCCGCTTACCGCCCGGGCCGGCACACCTGCGACGGCACCCGCCGTCAAAGCGGCGGCGACACCGATGACGAGGGCTCTTCGCCGTCGTCGTACCTGCTGATCCATCGACTCTCCGTTCCTCGGGCACGGCGGCCGGCCGCCCGCGCTCCGGCGCCGGCCGTCTCGACCCGCCGGTCCGCCCGGGGCACACCGGTCGGCCGCGTCACCTGTCAGTGACGGACTGGAATATAGATGTTGGGCGGTCGCCGCACCGCCCCGCTCGACCGCCACGATCGGGCCCTCCCGCCGCACAGATCGAACCATCAGCATTCGACCGCCAGTTCGACCTGTGGCGCAGCATCGCCTACGACGGCCAGGTCAAGGCCCCGAGCTGACCGCACGCAGGGGGGTCGGCGGGTGCGACGCGGTGCCTGCGCCGACCCGCCGACCCGGCTGCGCCCGCCGAGCGGCGGGCGGACCGGTCAGGCGTCGTAGTCGACGGTGAGCCGGTCGGTCGTCGGGCTGGACTGGCAGGTGAGGACGTAGCCGGCGGCCACCTCGTCCGGCTCCAGCGCGTAGTTGCGGGCCATCGTGACCGCGCCGTCGACCACCTTGGCCTTGCAGGTGGAGCAGACCCCGCCCTTGCAGGCGTAGGGCAGCTCGCCGCGCACCTTCAGCGCCGCGTCCAGCACCCGCTCGTCGCGCCGCATCGTGAAGCGCGACGACCGGCCGTCCAGCAGGATGGTCACCTCGGCGCCGCCCCCCGGCTCGTCGGCCGGGCGTCGCGGCGGGGCCGGGGCCTCGGCGACGTGGAACAGCTCCGTGTGCACCGCCGACTCCGGCACGCCGCGCGCGGCGAGCACCTCCCGGGCGTCCACCACCATGTCGTACGGGCCACAGAGGAACCACTCGTCGACGGTGTCGCCGGGAACGACGGTGTCCAGCAGCCGGCCCAGCCGGTCGGCGTCGATCCGGCCGGAGAGCAGCGGCGACTCGCCCTGCTCCCGGGAGAGCACGTGCACCAGGTGCAGCCGGGTGGGCCATCGGTCCTTCAGGTCGGCCAGCTCCTCGGCGAACATCACCGTGTTCGCCGTGCGGTTGCCGTACACCAGCGTGAACGTGCTGGCCGGCTCGACGGCGAGCGCCGTCGCGACCAGCGCGAGCACCGGGGTGATGCCCGAGCCGGCGACCACCGCGCCGTAGTGGCGGGCCCGGTCCGGCGCGAGGGCCGTGGTGAAGTGCCCGAGTGGCGGCAGCACCTCGATCGTGTCGCCGCCGCGCAGCGCGCCGCAGGCGAAGGCGGAGAAGGCGCCGCCGGGGATCTCCCGCACGCCGATCCGCAGCCGGCCGTGCCGGGCCAGGTCGTCGGGCGTGGAGCAGATGGAGTACGACCGCCGCACGTCCTCACCGGCGGCGCCGGGGCGGCGGACGGTGAGGTGCTGGCCGGCCGAGAACGCGAACGTCTCCCGCAGCTCCGCCGGCACGGCGAAGGTGACCGCCACGGCGTCGTCGGTGAGCCGGTCGACGGCGGCGACGGACAGCGGGTGGAAGACCGGCCGGCGACGGACCGGGCGGGTGATGGTGACAGTCACAGCGCCTTCAGGTGGTCGAAGGGTTCACGGCAGGAACGGCAGCGCCAGAGCGCCTTGCACGCGGTCGAGCCGAAGCGGCTGACCTGCTCGGTCTCGGGCGATCCGCAGCGCGGGCAGCGGACGGCGAGGGTCAGCGGCACCACGTTGTCGGCGCGTACGGGCGACGGCGGGGCGATGCCGGCGGCGGCGAGCTTGGCCCGGCCGGCGTCGGAGATCCAGTCGGTGCTCCACGCCGGGCTGTAGACGGTCCGCACGTCGGCCTCGGGACGCCCGACGGCGGCCAGCGCCCGCCGGATGTCGGCGCGGATCACGTCCATCGCCGGGCAGCCGGTGTAGGTGGGGGTGATGGTCACGACCACCCGGCCGGTCGCCGGGTCCTCGTCGACCGCCCGCAGGATGCCGAGGTCGTCGATGGTGACCACCCGGATCTCCGGGTCCACCACCGCCGCCACGGCCTCCCTCGGAGTCACCAGTGCCTCCTCGCGCTCACCAGTGCCGCCTTCCGTTCGCGACTGCGGGGCTCCGCTGCGCTGCACTCCTCGCGCTCACCAGTTGGCCCCGGGGTGGGCGCGGTGCAGCACCTGCATCTCGGCGAGCAGGTAGGACAGGTGCTCGGTGTGCACGCCGTCCCGCCCGCCGCCCGGCGCCCAGCCGGACTCCGGCCGGGTCAGGGTGGCCTCGTCAAGCACGGCACCGACGGTGGCGTCGAAGTCGGCCCGCAGGGTGGCCGGGTCGACCGGCGCCGCCGGGTCGGAGGCGAACAGTTCGTGCGCGTACGGCCAGACCTGGTCGACCGCCGCCTGCATGCGCCGGTGCGACTCCTCGGTGCCGTCACCGAGCCGCCGCACCCACGTCGAGGCGTGGTCGAGGTGGTAGGCCGACTCCTTGCGGGCCTTGGCCCCGATCGCGGCCAGCCGCTCGTCGGCGCAGCCGGCCAGCGCGGTGTAGAGGGGAAGCTGGTAGGCCGCCAGGAAGAGCAGCTTCGCCATGGTGACCGCGAAGTCGCCGTTGGGCAGCTCCACGAGCAGGCAGTTGCGGAACTCCCGGTCGTCGCGGAGGAACGCCAGCGCGTCCTCGTCCCGGCCGGCGCCCTCCACCTCGCCCGCGTACGACAGCAGGAGCCGGGCCGCGCCGAGCTGGTCGAGGGCGATGTTGGCCAGCGCGATGTCCTCCTCCATCTCCGGCGCGCGGGTGGTCCACTCGGCCAGCCGCTGCGCCGCGACGAGCGCGTCGTCGCCGAGGGCGAGGGCGAAGTCGAAGGGGCCGTTCACAGGTGGGCCACCCCGTCCGGCACGTCGTAGAAGGTGGGATGCCGGTAGACCTTGTCGGCCGCCGGGTCGAAGAAGGCGTCCTTCTCGTCCGGGCTGGACGCGGTGATCGCGCCCGCCGGCACCACCCAGATGGAGACGCCCTCCTGGCGGCGGGTGTAGAGGTCCCGCGCGTTGCGCAGGGCCAGCTCGGCGTCGGGGGCGTGCAGGCTGCCGACGTGGGTGTGCGACAACCCGCGCCGCGCCCGCACGAAGACCTCCCACAGGGGCGACGGGGCGCTCACGCCGCGCTGCTCCGTCCGCTCGCTACGCTCGCTCACGCCGCTACCTTCTCCTTCTGCTCCACCCGCTTGGCGGCGTACGCCGCGGCGGCCTCCCGCACCCACGCGCCGTCGTCGTGGGCGCGGCGCCGGTGCTCCATCCGCTCCCGGTTGCACGGGCCGTTGCCCTTGATCACCCGCATCAGCTCGTCGTAGTCGGGCTGGGTGAAGTCGTACGACTGCCGGGACTCGTTCCAGCGCAGGTCGGGATCCGGGATCGTCAGGCCGAGGATCTCCGCCTGCTGCACGCACATGTCCACGAAGCGCTGGCGCAGCTCGTCGTTGGAGAAGCGCTTGATCTTCCAGGCCATGGACTGCGCCGAGTGGGTGGAGTCGGTGTCCGGCGGGCCGAACATCGCCAGCGACGGGTACCACCAGCGGTCGAGGGCGTCCTGCGCCATCGCCTTCTGCGCCGGGGTGCCGTGCGCGAGCGTGTGCAGGATCTCGTAGCCCTGCCGCTGGTGGAACGACTCCTCCTTGCAGACCCGGATCATCGCCCGCGCGTACGGCCCGTAGGAGCAGCGGCAGAGCGGGACCTGGTTGACGATGGCGGCGCCGTCCACCAGCCAGCCGATGGCGCCCACGTCGGCCCAGGTCAGGGTGGGGTAGTTGAAGATCGAGCTGTACTTCTGCCGGCCGTTGAGCAGCAGCTCGACCAGCTCGTCCCGGCTGATCCCGAGGGTCTCGGCGGCGGCGTAGAGGTAGAGGCCGTGGCCGGCCTCGTCCTGGACCTTGGCCAGCAGGATCGCCTTGCGCTTGAGCGAGGGGGCGCGGCTGATCCAGTTGCCCTCCGGCTGCATGCCGATGATCTCGGAGTGCGCGTGCTGCGCGATCTGCCGGATCAGCGTCTTGCGGTACGCCTCGGGCATCCAGTCGCGCGGCTCGATCTTCTGGTCGGCGTCGATGACCTCGGCGAAGTACGCCTCGAGGTCCTCGTCCGGGCCGGGGGCGCCGCCCCGGCGGCCACGTGCGGCGGCCTCCCGCAGGGCCGCCTCCGCCGCCTCGACCTCGCCGAGCAGGCCACCGCCGGGTGCGTCCTCGGCGGAGAAGTCGTTGCCATACATGGGGTCAAGTGTTACAGCTCGCCTCTCGGGACACCAGAGGGTGTAACAGGTTTCCGGAGGCAGTTTCGGTACGGGGAAGGGGCTCCGGCAGCCGGGCAAACTATGACTTGGCTCACTATGAGAAGCTGAATCCTCTCAACAGCCGCATAGCGGCTCGATATCCCGCCTACATGGCAAGTTGCCAGGTGTCGGGTCCTGGCGCGCCGCCGATCCGCACGTAGACTTCCCCCGTCACACCGATCGGCTGCCGACGATCGCCCGAGAAACACGGAGGGCGCATCCCCCGCCTCGGCGAGCCGCCGATCCGTCCGACAACCAGCCGGTCCCCCGGCCCTGACATCTGGAGCTCATCCACTCATGCGATCCCGCGTGACCCTGGTGCTCGCCGTCGTGGCGGTCCTCCTCGGTGGTGGCCTGCTCGTCCCGGCCGCGTACGCCCGACTCACCGGCGACGACGCCGCGAGCGGCGGAAGCGGTGGCGGAAGCGTGGCGGCGCCCGCGCCGGTCCCGCCCGCGCCGCCGACCCTGGCCGCCGGCCCGGTGGCGGTGGACTTCAAGGGCGAGTTCTTCTCGTGGGCCCTGATGGACCGGGAGACCGGCGAGATCTCCGGGTCGAAGAACCTGGCCTCGACCAGCTCCACCGAGTCGATGATCAAGGCCTGGTTCGCGGCGGACTACCTCCGCCAGCTCGGCGACAAGCCGCTGCCGGCCGAGCGCAAGAAGCAGATCACCACCGCCATCCGGGACAGCAACGACGACGCCGCCAACGCCCTGTACGGCGCGGTGGGTCGGGCCGCCACGATCAAGCGGATGATCAGCACCTGCGAACTCACCGACACCAAGCCGGGCAACGTGCCCGGCTACGTGGGCTGGTGGAGCTTCACCCGGATGTCCCCGCGCGACGCCGTCCGGCTCGGCGACTGCATCGCCGAAGGCACGGCCGCCGGCCCCAAGTGGACGAAGCTCCTGCTGGACGAGATGAGCAAGGTCAGGGGCAGCACGGCCGCCAAGGACCAGAAGGCCCGCTCCGGCGGTGGCCGCTGGGGCATCATCGACGGCCTCCCCCCGGCGATCGTCAGCCAGGGCCCGGTCAGCATGAAGAACGGCTGGACGCCCCTCAACTACGACGGCAACTGGCACGTCAACTGCCTCGCGGTGACCGACAGGTGGAGCCTCGCGGTGATGCTGCGCTACCCGCAGAAGAGCGGGCTGAACTACGGCGCGCAGGTCTGCGCCTCGGTCGCCAGCCAGCTCGTGACCCCGCAGCCGGGTGCCGCCCTCAAGGTGCCGCAGCAGCCCGCCGGGAAGCTCTGATGCCGCGACAGCGCCGGGCCGACGAGCCCGCCGACGCCTCCCCCCGCAGGCTCATCGCCATCGCGGTGGTCCTCATCTGCCTGGTGCTCGTCTCGCTGCGGCTGCTGCCGGGCTCGCCGTTCGAGTCCCGCGCCGCCGCCGAGTGGGGCACCCCCGCCGGCCCGGCCGAGCGCGCCACGACCGCCCCGAGTGACCGCAGCTCCCGGCCCTCGCCGTCGCCGAGCCCGACGCCGGAGCCGGAGCCGCTGCCGTTCGAGGCCAAGGAGCTCGACCTCGACATCGAGGGCTGGTACTCCTGGAGCGTCCTCGACCGCCGCACCGGGGAGATCGTCGGCTCCGACAACATGGACGAGACCAGCACCACAGCGTCGCTGATCAAGGCGTGGATCGTCGCCGACCACCTGCGCCGCGCCGACGAGAACGGCCAGACCCCGAGCGCCGCCAAGCTGGCCGACGCCACGAAGATCATCCGGGACAGCGACAACACCCGGACCCAGCAGTTCTACAACGCGCTGGGCGGGTCCGCCTCGATCAAGCGGCTGCTCGCCAAGTGCGAGCTGACCGACAGCAGCGTCGCCAGCGACGGCGGCTGGAGCCGGACGAAGCTCTCCCCCCGGGACACCGCCCGGATGGGCGCCTGCATCGCCGACGGCCGCGCCGCGGGGCCGAAGTGGACCAAGTGGCTGCTCAACGAGATGCGGCTGGTCAGGGGCGGCGGCGACTTCGGCATCCGTAAGGCGTTCCCGGCCGCCGAACGCAAGAACATCGCCATCAAGAACGGCTGGATCGACCGGACCAAGGAGCAGGAGATGCACATCAACTGCCTGGCCATCGGCGACACCTGGACGATGGGCGTGATGGTCCGCTACCCGATCGGCAAGGGCTACGAGTACGGCATGAAGAACTGCCAGAAGATCACCGAAGCCCTCCTCCGCCCCACCACCTAGACCCGACCACCGCCCCGGGCCGGCCAGAGGTTCAGCCCGTGAAGAAGGCCGGGCCGGAGGGGGGCAGGGGCGGGGCGGCGTCGATGGCGGCGGCGCGGCGCGCGAACTCGCGCAGGCCCGCCACCTGGCGCTCGCCGAGGGAGAAGTCCAGCGCCCGGAAGTACGTCGCCAGGGTCGCCGCGTCGAACGGCTCCCAGCGCGCGGCCGCCTCGGCCACCTGGTCCAGCTCGGCCAGGCAGAGGTCCCGGGAGCGCAGGAACGCCTCGTGCACCTCCTTGACCAGGCCGGGGTGGGCGGCGGCGAAGTCGCGGCGTACCGCCCAGACGGCGAAGACCATCGGCAGGCCCGTCCACTCCCGCCACGCCTGCCCGAGGTCGGTGACCTCCAGCCCACGCTTCGGCGCCTCGTAGAGGGCGCGCAGCGCCACGTCGCCGATCAGCACCCCGGCGTCGGCCTCGAGCAGCATCTGGGTCAGGTCGGGCGGGCAGCGGAAGTACTCGGGGTTCACCCCGTACCGCTCGCCGAGCAGCAACTGGGCCAGCAGCACCCCGGTCCGCGAGGTCGAGCCCAGCGCCACCTTGCCGTGGCCGAGCTCGGCCAGCGGGCGGGTGGAGACGACGTTGACGGACAGCACCGGGCCGTCGCTGCCGACCGCCAGGTCGGGCAGGAGCAGCAGCTCGTCGGCGTGCCGCAGGTACTCCACCTGCGAGATCGGGCCGATGTCCAGGTCACCGGCGACCAGGGCGGCGCTGAGCCGGTCCGGGGAGTCCTTGTGCAGGTCGACGTCGATCAGGGCGCCGGAGCGCATCAGCCCCCAGTAGATCGGCAGGCAGTTCAGGAACTGGATGTGCCCGACCCGGGGGCGTGCGACGTGCTCAGCCATGCCCCGACCGTATCCCCGCCACCGTCGCGTGGCTCAGTGGGCCGGGGTGGGAGTGGCCAACCCCGCATCCGCCGGGTGGTCGCCGTCCCCCGCCTCGCCCGGCGCGCCGTCCGCACCGCCCGCCCGGGCCGCCGCCGTCGGCCCGGCGCCGGCCGCCCGGACCCGTCGGACGGACCGGGCGACGGCCGGCACGAACGCCACCACGACCAGCAGGCCGACCGCGCCGGCCGCCGCGATCAGGGGTCGCGGCGACAGCAGCGCCAGCAGGGCGCCCCCGATCAGGTAGCCCCCCATCGAGCCGCCCTGCACGGCCGCGCCGTAGAGGGCGTACGCCCGGCCGCGTGACGCCTCCGGCACCCGCCGGGCGGTGAGCAGGTTGGCGAAGACGTTCTCCCCGCCGTTCGCCGCGCCCGCGACCAGCCAGAGCGGGACCAGCAGCGCGGCCGTGGGCACGGCGGCGGCGACCAGCACCATGAGGCAGATGCCGCCGAGCGTCGCCAGCACCCCGTACACCAGGGCGCCGTCGTCGGTGAGCCGGTGGGCCAGCCGGGCGCAGAGCCAGCTGCCGGGCAGCATCCCCGCCATCCAGGCGGCACCGACCAGCCCGTACACCGTGGGCGAGCTGTCGAGGGTCTCGCGGATGAAGAAGACCTCGACCACGTTGATGCCGCCGACGGCGGTGATGACCGCGGCCGTGCTGACGACGACGGCCAGCAGCAGCGGGTCGCCGCGCAGCCGCCACGCCGGGGCCCGTCCCGTCCCGGACGCGGGTGCGGCCGTGGCCCGCCGGCCGCCCCTGCGGGTACGCAGCAGCAGGCCCGCGGCCACCAGGGCGAGGTAGCTCCCGGCGTCGATGAGCAGGGGTACGCGCGCACCGAACTGCCCGACCAGCAGCCCGGCGAGCACGGGGCCGCCGAGCGCGCCCAGGCTGCTGGCCGTCTGGCTGATCGCGCTCGCCCGGGGCAGGTCGGCGGGGCGCACCATCGCCGGCAGCAGCGCCGCCAGGCAGGGGTGGGTCACGGCCAGCCCGCAGGCGAGCAGCGCGACGAGCCCGATGATCAGGGCCGGGTGGGTGGCGAAGGCGAGCAGGGCGCAGACGGCCGCCTGTCCCAGGCCGGCGGTGACCAGCAGCTTCCGGCTGTCCACCCGGTCGGCGAGGCGCCCGGTGAGCGGGGCGAGCACCACCAGCGGCAGGGTCGCCGCCAACAGCAGTCCGGACACGGCGATGCCGCTGGCGCCGGCGGACTGGAGGGCGAGCGCCAGGGCGGTGGCGGCGAGGAAGTCACCGCACATCGAGGTGCCGCGCGCGGTGGCGGCGAGCCAGACGTCGGACCAGCGCGACCCGTCAGTTGTGAAGGACATACTTCGAAAATAATCCTTCACAACTGATCGAAGCAACCCCCTACGCCAGCGGCACCGCCCGGTACTGCACCGCCACCGTGCGCGCCCCGGCCGGCGGATCCGCCTGCCGGTTCCGCTGCCGGTACGGCTCGAACAACGCGCTGACCGCCTCGTTCAGCCCGGCCAGCTCGTCGGCGGTGAGCAGCAGCAGCGTGTCGCTGAACAGCGCGACGTCGTACCACTCGGCGGGCTCGTCCCCGGCGCGGCGCAGCCAGTCCCGGGTCCGCTCCATGTCCCGGGCCGCGTGCGCCTCCACCAGCGCCTGCTCGGCCGTGCGCGCCTCCGGGCCGGCGGACTGTCCCGCGTCGACCATCAGGGTCCGGCCGACCGTGCGCCACAGCCGCTCGCGCGCGTCCCCCCGGCTCGGCGCCTGCTCCACCAGGCCCGACCTGGCCAGCGCCCGGAGGTGGTAGCTGGTCGCGCTCGGCGACAGCCCGGCCACCTCCGCACACTCCGTGGCGGTCGCACCGCCCTCCACCACGCCCAGGTGTTCCATGATCGCGATTCGGGCCGGATGGGCCAGCGCCCGCATCACCTGCGGGTCGCTGATCGTGATCCGGCGCTGTTCGGGACGCGCCTCCGTCATTCGTCCATGATTCCTGGTCGCCCGCCCGCCGTGGGTCGCCGGTCGACCGGCACCGGAGGTCCAGCGGCGGACGGCGGCGCCACGGTCGAAATCCGGTGGAGCGTCACGCGCCCGGCGCGTAGGCTGTCAGGTCGCTTGACGGCCAGGGTGAGGTGACCACCGCATCGGACGTCCCGCGCCGGGGGCCGGCCCATCCGCCCGCCGGACACGCGAGCGACCGGCAGTAGACCCCGACGGGATTCAGCGTGACCGACCTCGATCTCGACCTCGACGCCGACCTCGCCGCCGAACGCGAGCACCTCGCCACCTCCCGGGCCGCCCTGGCGCAGATGCGGGAACGCGCCCAGGCCCTCTTCTCGACCGGCGACCAGGTGGCCGGCGACGCGTACGCGGCCGAGACCCTCGGGCGCACCCTGGCCCGCCGGGTCGCCGAACTCGCCGACGACCCCACCACGCCGCTCTTCTTCGGGCGCCTCGACTTCGGTGCGACGACCGGGGCCCCGCCCGCCGACGACCCGCCCGGCGACCCCGGCGACGGGCCGGACGGGTGGCACGCGGACCACGCCGGGCGGCGCTACCACGTCGGCCGGCGGCACGTCACCGACGACCGGGGCGAGCCGCTGGTGCTGGACTGGCGGGCCCCCGTCTCCCGGTCGTTCTACCGAGCGAGCGCGCGCGACCCGCAGGGCGTGGCGGTACGGCGCCGCTTCGGGTTCAGCAGCGGGGCGCTTACCAGCTTCGAGGACGAGCGCCTCGACCGGGGCGAGGAACTGGGCACGACCAGCCGGATCCTGACCGCCGAGATCGAACGGCCGCGCGTCGGGCCGATGCGCGACATCGTCGCCACCATCCAGCCCGAGCAGGACGAGCTGGTCCGGGCAGACCTCGCCGACTCGATCTGCGTGCAGGGCGCCCCGGGCACCGGCAAGACGGCCGTCGGCCTGCACCGGGCCGCGTACCTGCTCTACCTGCACCGGGAGCGGCTGCGCCGCTCCGGCGTGCTGATCGTGGGGCCGAACCGGGCCTTCCTGTCGTACATCGCGGCGGTGCTGCCGGCACTGGGCGAGGTCGAGGTCGAGCAGGCCACCGTGGAGGACCTGGTCGGCCGGGTGCCGGTGCGGGCCGTCGAGGACCCGGCGGTGGCCGCCATCAAGCACGACGCCCGGATGGCCGAGGTGCTGCGCCGGGCAGTCGACGCGCACATCGGCGAGCCGACCGAGCCGATCATGGTCTCGGACGGCTCGTTCCGCTGGCGGATCGGCCTGGACCCGCTGCACCGGGTGGTCCAGGAGACCCGCCGGGAACGACTGCCGTACGCCACGGGGCGCGAGCGCGTCCGGGCCCGGGTGGTGGCGCTGCTGCAACGGCAGGCCGAGGCGCGGCGCGCCGAGTCCCCGAGCGACGCCTGGCTGCGCCGGATGGGCAAGGCCACCCCGGTCACCGCCTTCCTCGACGCGGTCTGGCCGGCGCTCACCCCGGAAGGGCTGGTGCACGCCCTGCTCGGCGACCCGCAGCGGCTCGCCGCGGCGGCGGACGGGCTGCTCGACGCCGAGGAGCAGGCGCGGCTGTGCAGGCTCGCCGCCCCGGCCGGCACGAAGCTCGGGCGTACGCCGAAGGCCACGAAGTGGACGGCGGCCGACGCCGTGCTGATCGACGAGGCGGCCGGGCTGATCGAGCGGCCGGGCGGCTTCGGGCACGTCGTCGTCGACGAGGCCCAGGACCTCTCCCCGATGCAGTGCCGGGTGATCGCCCGACGCAGCGAGCACGGGTCGATCACGCTCCTCGGCGACCTGGCCCAGGGCACCGCCCCGTGGGCCGCCGCCGACTGGCGGGAGTCCCTGCGCCACCTCGGCAAACCGGACGCCGTCGTGGTGCCGCTGACCGTCGGGTTCCGGGTGCCCGCCGCCGTGGTGGCGTTCGCCAACCGGCTGCTGCCGGCGCTCGCCGTCGACGTGCCCCCGGCCGAGTCGCTGCGCCGCGACGGCGCGCTCGACGTGCGTACCGTCGACGACCTGGCCGCCGCGACGGTGGCCGAGGTGCGCGCGGCGCTCGCGTTCGACGGCTCGGTGGCGGTGATCGCCGCCGACGACGCGGTCGGCGGGCTGCGGGCGGCGCTGGAGGCCGCTGGCGTCGACACCGCGACCGTCGACGAGCCGGCCGCCGCGGCGCGCGTCACGGTGGTGCCCGCGACCCTGGTCAAGGGCCTGGAGTACGACCACGTCATCGTCGTCGAGCCGGCGGCGATCGTGGCCGCCGAACCGCGCGGCCTGCACCGGCTCTACGTGGTGCTCACACGGGCGGTCTCCCGACTCGCCGTGCTGCACACCCGACCGCTCCCCGCGCCGCTCGGCTGACCCGGACTTGCGCCGGGGCGGTAGACAGGTGTCCGTGACGCCCTCGACGAGTCTCCCGTGATCCTCGCCCGCGCCGAGGCGGTCAGCCGCCGCTACGGCGACGTGCTCGCCCTCGACCGGGTCGACCTGGAGGTCTCCGCCGGCGAGCTGGTCGGCCTGCTCGGCCCGAACGGGGCCGGCAAGAGCACCCTGCTGAACCTGCTCGTCGGGCTGCGCCGGCCCACCGCCGGCCGGGTCGAGCTGTTCGGCGGCGACCCCCGTGACCCGGCGAGCCGGCGGCGGATCGGGGTCACCCCGCAGGAGACGGGCCTGCCCGGCACGCTGCGGGTCGGCGAGGTGGTGGACTTCGTCGCCGCCCACCACCCCGACCCGGTCCCTCGGGGCGAGCTGCTCGACCGCTTCGGCCTCGGCGAGCTGGCCCGGCGGCAGACCGGGGGCCTCTCCGGCGGGCAGCGCCGCCGACTCGCGGTGGCGCTCGCCTTCGTCGGCCGGCCCCGGCTGGTGCTGCTCGACGAGCCGACCACCGGCCTGGACGTCGCGGCGCGGCACACCCTGTGGGAGGCGATCCGGGCGTTCCACGACGACGGCGGCACCGTGCTGCTGAGCAGCCACTACCTGGAGGAGGTCGAGGCGCTGGCCCGGCGGGTGGTGGTAATCGGGCAGGGCCGGGTGCTGGCCGACGACACGGTCGACGCGATCCGGGGCATCGTCGGCGTACGCCGGGTCAGCCTGGTCGCCGACGCGCTGCCCGCGCTGCCCGCGCTGCCCGGCGTCGTCCGCACCGAGCGGGTCGACGGCCGCACGCACCTGCTCACCACCGACGCCGACGAGCTGGTGCGGGCCCTGGTCACCGCCGGGGTGGCGTTCGCCGACCTGGAGGTCCGCCCCACCTCGCTCGAGGAGGCGTTCCTCGCCATCACCGCGCCCGGCTCCGGAGCCGACCGTCCGACGACCGCCGTGGCCGGCCCGCCGGCCACCGCCTGAGGGGACGGTTCTCCCATGCGCCTCGCCCTGGTCCACGCCCGCTACCAGCTCCTGGAGACGGTCCGCATCCCGATCGCCGTCTTCGGCAGCGCCTTCTTCCCCGCCGTCGCGATGCTCTTCTTCGTGGTGCCGTTCGCCGGCAAGGACCCGGTCGGCGCCACCTACGCCACCGCCGCCATGGTCACCTTCTCGGTGATGAGCGCGAACATCTTCCAGTACGGCGTCGGGGTCGCCGAGGACCGCGACCAGCCCTGGAACCCGTACACCCGCACCCTGCCGGCCGGGCCCGCGCCCCGCTTCGCCGGGCGGGTGCTGGCCGGGCTGGCACTCACCTACCTCTCCCTGGTGCCGGTGGTGGTGATCGGGGCGACGCTCACCGAGGCGCGGGTCAGCGCACCGGCGTTCCTGCTGGCCCTGGCGATCGTCACGGTGATCTCGGTGCCGTTCACGCTGCTGGGTCTCGCCATCGGCTACTCGATGCCCAGCAAGGCGGCGATCGTCGTGGCGCAGGTCGTCTTCTTTCCGCTCGCCTTCGGGGGCGGGCTGCTCTCCGCACCGGACCAGGCGCCCGGCTTCGTCGAGGCCGTCGCGCCGTTCCTGCCGACCCGGGGCGCGGTGGAGCTGATGTGGGCGGCGGTCGGCGACTACCCGGTCAACCCGCTGTCGATGGTCATGCTCGGGGTCTGGGTGGTGCTGCTGGCGCTGCTGGCCGGGTGGGCGTACCGGCGCGACGAGGGTCGACGGTTCAGCTGACGTTTCGGCCGATCCGCCACGTGGCGCGGCGGGTCGGTGCCACGATTCCGGCAGGGGCGTGCCGGCGTGGCCGTCCCCCGCCGAGAGGGGGGTCGACGTGAGCATCGTCCCGCCGGGCACACCCTGCTGGGTCGACCTCGCCACCCCGGGCCTCGCCGAGGCGCGGCGGTTCTACCCCGAGCTGTTCGGTTGGACCGGCCGGATCGACCCGGAGCCCGAGGCGGGCGGCTACACGGTCTTCCTGCTCGGCGGGCGGGCGGTGGCGGGCGCGGGACCGCCGGCCATCCCCGACCAGGTGCCGATCTGGTCGACGTACCTGGCGACCGACGACGCGGACCTGGTGGCCGGCCGGGTCGAGCGGGCCGGCGGGCAGGTCGTGGTGCCCCCGTTCGAGGTCTTCGACCAGGGACGGATGGCGGTCTTCGCCGACCCCGCCGGCGCGACGTTCAGCGTCTGGCAGCCGATGTCGATGCCCGGCGCCGAGGTCTTCGACGTCCCGGGGGCGCTGACCTGGACCGAGCTGGTCACCCCCGATCCGGAGGGCGCGAAGGTCTTCTACGAGCTGGTCTTCGGCTGGCAACCGGACGACCAGCAGGCGGGCCCGGTCACGTACACCGGCTGGCGGCTCGGCACCCGGATCGTGGCCGGCATGGTGCCACCGCTCGGTGACGGGTTCCCGGCGGACACGCCCGCGTACTGGTCGGTGTACTTCGCCGTGGCCGACGCCGACGCGGTCGCCGCCCGCGCCGCCGAACTCGGCGGCACCATCCTCGTCCCGCCCCAGGCCGCCCCGGCGGGCCGCTACGCCGCCCTCCGCGACCCCCACGGCGCCCTCTTCAACATCCTCACCCGCCCCTGACCATCCCCACCCGCGCGGGGCGGGACGGTCAGCGACGGGGGCGGATCGGGACGACCAGGGGGCCGTGGTCGCCGTCAACGACGCGGACCGTGGCGCGGTACCAGGTGGCCAGGAGTTGCTCGGTGAGCACCTCGCGGGGGGTGCCGGCGGCGACCACCCGGCCGTCGGCCAGCAGCACCATGCGATCGGCGTACTCGCCGGCGATGGAGAGGTCGTGCATGGTGGCGAGCACGGTCAGGCCGTGCTCGCGGCGCAGCCGGTCGACCAGCTCCAGCACCTCCTGCTGGTGGCCGATGTCCAGGGCGCTGGTCGGCTCGTCCAGCAGCAGCAGGGTCGCGCCCTGGGCCAGCGCGCGGGCCAGGAAGACCCGCTGCCGCTCACCGCCGGAGAGGGTGGCCAGTTCCCGGTCGTGGAACCCGGCCAGGTCCAGCCCGTCGAGCACCTCGTGGGCGGCGGCCAGGTCGGCGGCCGACTCCCGGCCCAGCGTCGGGATGTAGGGGGTGCGGCCCAGCAGCACGTAGTCGAGCACCGTCATGCCGGCCGGCACGACCGGGGACTGGGCGACCGTGGCGACCACCCGGGCGCGGTCGCGGCGGCGCAGCGCCTCGCTGCGCGTACCGAAGAGGGAGACGGCGCCCGGCGCGGGCAGCAGGCCGCCGACGGCGCGCAGCAGGGTCGACTTCCCCGCGCCGTTCGGGCCGATCACGGTGACCCACTCGCCGGCGGCGACGGTCAGGTCGACGCCGGCCAGGATCGGCGTGCCGTCCAGGCGCACGTGCAGGTCGCGCACCTCGACGGCGGGCACGGCGGCCACGTCGGGGGCCCCCACGGCCCCACCGTCCGCCGGCCGCGCGGCCGCGCGCCGCGCGCTCACCCGAGCATCCGACGGGAGGTACGCAGCACCAGCACGAAGAACGGGCCGCCGAGCAGTGCGGTGACCACGCCGATCGGGATCTCCGACGGGGCGGCTGCGGTGCGGGCCACCACGTCGGTCAGGGCCAGGAAGGCCCCGCCGAAGAGCAGCGAGAGCGGCAGGATCACCCGGTAGCTCGACCCGACGAGCAGCCGGACGGTGTGCGGCACGATGATCCCGACGAAGCCGATCAGGCCGGACGCGGAGACGGCGGCGGCGGTGCCGAGCGAGGCGGCGGCGATGAGCAGGTAGCGGGACCGCTGCGGATGCAGTCCGAGGCTCGTGGCCTCGTCGTCGCCGACGGAGAGCACGTCGAGTTCCCGCCGGTGCAGCAGCACCACGAACGCGGTGATCAGGAAGTACGGCAGCACCAGCCGCACGTCGTGCCAGCCGGCGGTGGCGAGCCGCCCGAGCAGCCAGGAGTAGACCTGCTGGATGCTGTCGGAGTTGCGTTGCAGCAGGTACGTCTGCCCGGCGGAGAGGAACGCGGAGACGGCCACGCCGGCGAGGATCAGCGTGGCGGTGGAGCGGCCGCGCCCGCCGGAGACGCCCAGCAGGTAGGTCATCGCCACCGCGCCGATCGAGCCGACGAACGCGGCCAGCGGGATGGTGAGCGGCAGCCCGGTCAGCGCGCCGCCAGCCCCGACGCCGAGGGTGATCACCGCCGTGACCGCGAGCCCGGCCCCGGCCGCCACCCCGAGCAGGTACGGGTCGGCCAGCGGGTTGCGGAACACGCCCTGGTAGCAGCCGCCGGCCAGGGCGAGCAGCCCGCCGACCAGCAGCCCGAGCACCACCCGGGGCAGCCGCAGCTCGGTGACGATGGCGATCTCGCGCTCGGAGAGCCCGCTGTCGAGGCGTACCCCCGGGATGAGGTTCAGCAGCTCGGCCGCGACGCTGCCCGGCGGCAGGCTGACCGGGCCGAGGGACACCCCGGCGACCAGGGCGACGAGCACCGCGGCGACCCCGGCGGCGAGCCAGCGGGGCCGCAGCCCGGCGGGCCGGGACGCGGGGAGCGTCCCGGCCCGCCGGGCGGGCGGCGCCTTCACGAGCGGACGGCTCATGGACGGGTGCGGGTCACGCGGGGACCTTGGCGGTGGCGTCGACGATCACGCGGAGCAGGTCCACCACGCGGGGTCCCCAGCGGGAGGCGACGTCGTCGTCGAGGCCGACGACCTGGTTGTTCTTGACCGCCGTGACGCCCGACCAGCCGGCGCGCGCCTTGACCGTCTCCGCGCTCTGCTTGCAGCACTTGGTGTCGGCGAGGAAGACGAAGTCCGGGTCGGCCTTGACGATGACCTCCTGGGAGAGCTGCGGGTAGCCGCCCTGCTTGCCGTCGGCGTCGGACGCGTCGGCGATGTTCTCCAGGCCCACCAGGGTGTAGAGCGAGCCGATGAAGGTCTTGCTGGTGGCCGTGTAGAGCTCCGGGCCCAGCTCGTGGTAGTAGGTGAGCTTCTCGGCGCGCTTCGGCAGGTTGGCGACCAGCTTGGTGATGTCGTCCTTCATGCGCTTCGTCACGTCGGCGGCCTCGTCCGCGTGGCCGGTGAGGGCGCCCAGCTCGGTGATCTGCCGGTAGCTGTCGTCGAGCGTGGTCGCGGCCGGGGTCTGGTAGACCGGGATCTTCAGCGCGGTGAGCTGATCGACGATCTTGTTGCGGTCGTCGGAGAGGACCACCAGGTCGGGGCTCTTGCCGGCGATCGCCTCGGCGTTCGGGGTGAAGCCCGAGAGGTCGCTCTTCGGCGCGTCGGCCGGGAAGTTCGACTGGTCGTCGACGGCGGTGACCTGCTTGCCGGCGCCGATGGCGAAGAGCATCTCGGTGGCCGACGGGGAGAGCGAGACGATCTTCTCGGGCCGCTTCTCCAGCGTCACCGTGCCCACGGTCACGGGGAAGGCGGCGCCGGCCGAGCTGGCGCCGGCGGCGGGGGTGTCGTCGGAGCTCTTCTCGGCGCAGGCGCCGAGGGCGAGCGCGGCCACCGCGAGGGTCGCGGCGAAGAGCCTGGGGGTACGTCTGAGCACGGGGTCCTCCTGTCGGTCGAGGAGCGTGGTGCTTCGCCGACAGGGAGCGGTGGCGCCCGTCCGCGAGGCGCCCTTCCTCGAGAGCGCGTGTCGCGACCACGGACGCAGGCGACCTGGCTCGTCCCCGCCACGCCCGGGTACGGCGGTGGCGGGACATCACAGTTGCGGGACAGCGCCGGTTTCGCACCGGCTTCGCTGCGCGTGGTCGGTAGAACGGTAGCGCACGCCCCGGACGTGCCTCGACGATCCAGGGCGCATCGGCGCTCGTTGATCACCAACGGCGGCGACACGCCCTGGATCGGCGTACGCGGAGAGGGGTGGTGGGGCCCCGCCGGGGGCGGAACCGGGGCCCCACCGGGTCAGGAACTGGTGATGGTGACGTTGTCCACAGCCGCCTCGACCAGGCTCGCGCCCGAGGCGTCCGCCGCCTCGACGAGGATCCGCACCGACTGACCGGCGTACGGGGTGAGGTTGGCGTTGGCCACCGCCCAGGCGCCGTTGCGGTTGGTGGCCGCCCCGGACTGGGTGAACAGGGCCGTGGTGCCGCCGTTGTGCACCACGCTCACCCGGAGGTAGTCGGCCGACGAGGCGTTCGAGCCGTGGGCCAGGTACCAGGCGAGGGAGAGCGTCAGCGTGCCGCTCGACGGCAGGGTCACCGCCGGCGACCGGGCGCTGGTCACGCCGCCGTCGACGTCGTGGTCACCGGCCCCCGTGCCGGCCAGCCGGCCGGTGACCAGGTCGTTGGCGCCGGCGTACGGGGTGAGCTGCTTCGCCCCGCTGGAGTTGGTCGCCTGGGCGGCGCCCCGCTCGAACGCCCCGGCGGTCGCGGTGTCGGTGCCGTTCGGGTTGATGGTCCAGCCGGTGGCCGTCTCGAAGGTGTCCGACCAGATCGTGGTGCCGCCGCCACCGCCGCAGTACTGGTCCTGCTTGCCGATGACCCGGTACGGGCAGTCGGCGTACTCGCTGATCAGCAGGACCGCCTCCCGGTTCCGCGAGGTCTGGGCGGGGATCACCTCGTCGGGCGGGTAGAAGCCGCCACCGCCGGCCGAGCCGGGGTACATCTCGAAGGTGTACGCCCAGATGCCGTGCTGGCCCCACATCCAGTCGATGCTGTCCCCGTCGGTGATGTAGAGGTCGCTGGACTGCTGCGGGGTGTAGCCGTTGGTGTTCGCCATCTGCTGGCCCAGCGTGGCGAAGGTGTTGTACTGGTCCGTCGACATCCCGGGGGCGGTGTTGTTGTACGTGTAGCCGAACGGCCAGAGCACCAGCTCCGAGTACGTGTGGAAGTCGATGTTGGCCTTGATCTGCTGGGTGCCGCCGACGACCCGGCTGTTCACGAAGTTGCGCAGTGCCGCGGTCTCCGGCGCGGAGAACGCCGACGGGCCCCGGTAGGTGTCCGACGAGGTCGAGCCGGACGAGCCGCCGCAGCAGCCCCACTGGTAGGACCAGTTCCGGTTCAGGTCGGTGCCCACGTACGACGAGCCGCTGTTGGGCTGCCGGTTCTTGCGCCAGGAGCGGTAGGAGCCGGTGGCGATGTCGTACTCGCTGCCGTCCGGGTTGACCGTCGGCACGATCCAGATCTCCCGGCTGTTCACGATGCTGGTGATCCGGGAGTCGCTGCCGTAGCTGTCGGTGAAGAGGTTGAGCAGGTAGACCGCCATCTCGACGGTCAGGTGCTCGCGGGCGTGCTGCTGGGAGTTGAACAGGATCTCCGGCTCGTTCTCGTCGGTGGCGACGTTGTCGGAGATCTTCACCGCCATCAGGTCCCGGCCCTCGTACGAGGAACCGATGCTGATCTTCCGGGCGATCGAGGGGTGGTCCGCGACCACCTTGTTCACCAGGGCGGTCAGCTCGGCGTAGTCGTGGTAGTTGGAGTCGGCGGGCGGGAAGGCCGCCGTGCCGACGTCCCCGTCGGCGTGGTCGTGCCCGTCGGCCGACGGGGCGGGGACCGCCTCCAGCCGGAAGCCGAGCCGGGTGATGGCCGCCGCCTCGGCGGGGGTGGCCGAGACGTTCAGCACGCCGTGCTCGACGAAGTCGATGGCGGCGCCGGTGCCGGCGACGGCGGTGCGGTCGTCGACCGTACGCGGGCCGAGCACCCGGTACGACGCCGTCGCGGAGTCGGCCCGGTCCGGGGCCGGCCGGGCTGTGGCCGGCGCGGCGGCGACCGTGAGCAGGGCGAACCCGGCTGCTACGGCGACCGCCAGACGACGGCGGAGGGTGGTGTTGCGGAAGGCCATGGACAACCTCCTCGGAGGGCGGGAGGAGATCCCGCTCGGTGGAGGACACTTCACCACCGCTCACATGGTCATATCAACATCCATCGCTGCCCACTTTGCATGTCATCCTGATCCTCACATCGGCAAGGATTTTCCAACTGTCGACCTCTGGCGAAAGTTCCTTCCGAGCGGGACACTGACCCGCAACGATCGTCCGTCCCTGCGGAGGACCCATGGCCAGAACACGCCTGCGTACGGCCGCCCTCGCGGCCGCCACCGCACTCTCCCTTCTCGGCACCGCGGCACCCGCCGTCGCCGCGCCCGTAACGGCACCGTCGACCACCCGCCCGGTGGTCCACGACGAACAGATCACCTTCCAGGACTGGTCCCGCTACCCCGACTGGCGTCGCGGCACCCACGCCGGCACCACGGCCGTCCCCGGCCTCCGGCCGGGTGTGACGATGGCCCGGCCGCTCGGCACCACCGACTACACCGACCCGCACACCGGCGTCACCAAGAGCTGGGAGTACGCGACCTGGACCTCCCCGGTCACCCAGGTCGGGTTCGACGCCACCGAGCTGATCGCCTCGTGGAACGCGAAGACCCCGGCCGGCACCTGGATCCAGGTGGAGATGCAGGGCACGTACAACACCGGCGTCCAGACCAAGTGGTACGTGATGGGCCGGTGGGCCTCCGGTGACGCCGACATCAAGCGCACCAGCGTCAACCGGCAGGGCGACCCCTGGTCGACCATCTGGACCGACACCTTCAGCATCGACGACGCCTCCGTCGGGGTGCTGCTGCGGGGGTACCAGCTGCGGCTGACCCTCTACCGGGCGCCGGGCCAGCAGGCCGCGCCGGTGGTCCACACCCTGGGCGCGATGAGCTCGAACGTCCCCGACCGGTTCACCGTCGAGCCGAGCAAGGGCGGCATCGCCTGGGGCAGGGAACTCGCCGTCCCCCGCTACTCGCAGAACGTCCACGCCGGCCACTACCCCGAGTACGACGGCGGCGGCCAGGCCTGGTGCTCCCCCACCTCCACCACGATGGTGATCGAGTACTGGGGCCGCAAGGCGTCCGAGGAGGAGACCTCCTGGGTCGACCCGACCTACCCGGACCCGACGGTCAACCACGCCGCCCGGATGGTCTACGACTACCAGTACGACGGCGCGGGCAACTGGCCCTTCAACACCGCGTACGCGGCCAGCTTCCCCGGCCTGGAGGCGCGGGTCACCCGGCTGCACTCGCTGGACGAGGTGGAGCGCTTCATCGCCGCCGGGATCCCGGTGGTGACCAGCCAGTCCTTCCTCGCCAGCGAGCTGGACGGGGCGAACTACGGCACCTCCGGGCACCTGTTCGTCATCGTCGGCTTCACCGCCGAGGGCGACGTGATCGTCAACGACCCGGCCTCGTCGAGCAACGACGTGGTGCGCAACGTCTACAAGCGTGAGCAGTTCGAGCAGATCTGGCTGCGGACCAAGCGGATCAACGCCAGCGGCGGGGTGTCCGGCGGCCCCGGCGGCGTCGTCTACCTGATCAAGCCCACGACGAAGCCGTGGCCGAAGGTGGCCGGCTCCACCAACTGGTGACCTGACACCGACCTGATCGAGGGGTCCGCGTCGCCCGGCTCAGGCCGGCGACCGGGCCCCTCGGCCGTTGCGGACAAGTCTGTTCGAGAGGTGCTCGCCGGATGTCTACGGGTTGGCCGACTTGCGACGTTGATAGGGCGTGACCTTCGAGGAGTACGCGTTCGCCCGCACTTCGGCGCTGGTGCGGCTCGCCCGGTTGCTGACCGGTGACGAGCATCGGGCCGAGGACCTGGTTCAGGATGTCCTCGCCAGGGCGTACGCCCGCTGGGCGCGCATCTCCCGGACGGATCGACCCGATGCGTACGTCCGTCGGATGCTCGTCAACGCCCACCACTCGTGGTGGCGCCGGCGCAGCAGCCAGGAGATCTCCGTCGCCGACGTGCACGATCGGCCGGGCGCTACGGACGAGGCCGCCGGTGTCGCCGAACGCGACGCGCTGTGGCGGCTCGTCCGCACCCTGCCGGCGCGTCAACGCACCGTCATCGTCCTGCGCTACTACGAGGATCTCGACGACACGTCGATCGCCGAGATCATGGACTGTTCCACCGGCACAGTCCGTACCCACGCGATGCGGGCCCTGGCGGCACTCCGCAAGCGACAGGAAGCATCCGCATCCGCCTCCGCCCGGACTGGAGGAGAGTTCTGATGTCCAGCGATCTCGATCAGCAGCTCGCCACGACGCTCAGGCACCACGCGGGCGGCGACATCGACCCCGCGCCGATCGTGGAACACGCCAGGCGTCGCGGCCACCACCTCCGGCTGCGCCGCCGCTGGCTGGCCACCGCGGGGACGGCGGCGGCGTGCGTCGTCCTGGCCGCGGCGGTCATGGTGCTGCCGTCCGGTCGGGCACCCGATGGCGCGACCGTGCCGGCCACGGCACTCGTGCTGCCGGCCGCACCGGGCCAGCCCGGCGCCATCGCACGGCCCGAGGATGTGGGGGCCGACCCCGGCGTGGTGCACTTCACGACCGACAGCCTGGTCAGCGATGCCTCGTCCGCGACCTGGAGCGCCGGCCGTGGGGTCGAGAGCGTCGAGTTCCGGGGCCCGACCGGGCAGGCCCGGTTCGCGTTGGCGCGCAGCGTCGCGACGCTCGATGGGCTGCAGCAGACGTTGTCGTCGGCGGGGCGACCGCAGCCGCCGACCGATGTGCGAGTCGGAGGCCGCCCGGGGGTCGCTTGGCTCGATACGAAACTGTGGTTCGTCCGCTGGCAACCCGTCGACGGGCTGTGGGCTCAGCTCGACATCTACGCGACCGGCCGCGACGAGGCGACGGACGCGGCGAGTCGCGTCCGGTTCGACGGCGCCCACCGCTGCGTGGTGCCGTTCCGCCTGCGGTCACTGCCGCCAGGTGGGCGGCTGCTCGGCTGCTCGGTCACGCTTTCCCGGTCGGAGCACGGCTCCTTCGATGAGGCCTCGCTGACGGTAGGGGACGATTCCGGGCGCTGGCTGACGGTTCGGGCGCAACCTGTGCCGGGGCGCGACGCCAGGGAAGCCGACCTCGTCGCAGGGCCCCACCGGGCACGCCGGCAGGGCAGCGACGTGCTGGAGATGTACGTCAAGCCGTTCATGGTCGAGGCGTTCCTCAAGGGTTGGGGGAACGGCTACACCGAGTCGGAAGGCCTGACGGCGCTGAGCGGGTACCAGCCGGTCCACGACCTCGACCGCCCCGACACCTGGTGAACCACCCCGCGCCGATACGGCGGCCCTGCGCTGGCCTTCGACGCTTAGGGCTGGCGTGCGTTCCTCGACTCCCTGAAGCACAGCTAGCGCTGCCATCCGTGGTCGGAGGCTGCCACCTTCCGGAAATTCCGTTCTACTCTTCGGGACAGCCATGGACCTTGGCAAGAGAGTGCCCCTCCAGGGGCGCTTTCGTGCCAAGATCTCCGCCGCCACGGTCCCGGCCGTGGTGGTCCACCGGCGGTCAGTCGTGGTTACGGCGGGTGCCGGGCGTTTCGGCCGGGCGGTAGCACAGACGGGGCAGCTCGACAGGGGCCGAAGAGGGATACGCGGATGCGGTCACACCGTTACTCGACGCGGCAGGGCAAGGTGGGGCTTTGGAGGGCGCTGATCAACGGGCGCCACCCTGTTGCTCGTCGCCTCCGGGCTCGTCCTCGCCGGCGAGGGCGGAGCGGAGCCGCTCCTTCTCGGCGCGACGACGCTCGGCGGCGGTGGCCATCTCCTCGGCCATCTCGTCCCGCCAGCCCTTCAGCAGGAAGAACGACAGCGCGGCCGAGAAGGCCAGCGCCACCATCAGCTTGATGAAGATGTCCATCTCGACCAGCCAGAGGGCCGCCAGCACGGCGACGAACAGGCCGAGCCGGCCCAGCGTGTACTTGACCGCCGCGCTCACGTTCCGCACTCCGTTCTCCGCGCCGGGGCTCCGGCGGCAGGTTCAGCCCGTCCGGCGGGCCAGCCAGTGGACGCCGTGGAACCAGACCACCGCGTACCCGAGGGTGAAGGTCGCCGCCCCCAGCCCACCGGAGAGCAGCGGCGGGAGACCGGCGGCGAGGCCGGCCACCACGAGCCCGGCGACCACGCCCACGGCGACGGCCGCCAGCGCCGACACCACCCGGGCCGCGCCGAACTCCCAGGCGCGGAAGTCGTCCCAGAACAGCCAGGCCGGCAGGATGATCGCCAGCCAGCCGTTCGACCGCCCGAATTCGCCGCTGCCGATCAGCGCGAACGCCCAGTCGAACAGCACCACCGCCAGCACGCCGATGACCAGGCCGGCCAGGCTCACCCCGAGCAGGTCGCCCAGGGTGAGGATGCGCCCCTCGGCGTCGCGCCGGGGGAATCCGCTCCGCTGCTCGGTCATGGTCTGGAAGGGTACGTGCCGACTCAGGCCCAGACCTGCTGCGGCTCGGCGCGGCGCTCGGCCAGGGACGCGGGGGCGTCGTACTCGCGGACCACCTCGTAGCGGGTGTTCCGCTCGACGGGGCGGAAGCCGGCGTCCCAGATCAGGTGCAGCAGGTCGTCCCGGTGCATCGTGTTCGGGGTGCCGTACGAGTCGGCGTCGTGGGTGATCTTGTATTCGACGACCGAGCCGTCCAGGTCGTCGACGCCGAAGTTGAGCGAGAGCTGGGCGACCGACAGCCCGTGCATGACCCAGAAGCACTTCACGTGCGGGACGTTGTCGAAGAGCAGCCGGGAGACCGCGAAGGTCTTCAGCGACTCGGCCGGCGACGCCATCGTCGTCCGGGCCTGGATCCGGTTACGGATCTTGCCGTCCGCCGAGTCGACGAAGTCGTGCTGGTAGCGCAACGGGATGAAGACCGCGAAGCCGCCCGTCTCGTCCTGGAGCTCGCGCAGCCGCAGCACGTGGTCCACCCGGTGCCGGGGCTCCTCGATGTGGCCGTAGAGCATCGTCGCCGGGGTCTTCATGCCCTTGCTGTGCGCCAGGGCGTGGATCCGCGACCAGTCCTCCCAGTGGCAGGCGTGGTCGACGATGTGCTGGCGGACCTCCCAGTCGAAGATCTCCGCGCCGCCGCCGGTCAGCGACTCCAGGCCGGCGTCCATCAGCTCGTCGAGGATCTCGTCGGCGCTCAGCCCGCTGATCTTCTCGAACCACTGCACCTCGGTCGCGGTGAAGCACTTGAGCTTGACGTTCGGCAGCGCCGCCTTCAGCTCGCGCAGCACCTTCGGGTAGTAGCGCCAGGGCAGGGTCGGGTGCAGGCCGTTGACGATGTGCAGCTCGGTGAGCTGCTCGTCCTCCATCTCCTTGGCCTTGCGGACCGCCTCGTCGATGCGCATCGTGTAGGCGTCCTTCTCGCCCGGCTTGCGCTGGAACGAGCAGTACGCGCACGAGGCGGAGCAGACGTTTGTCAGGTTGAGGTGCCGGTTGACGTTGAACATCACCCGGTCGCCGTTGAGCTCGGTGCGCCGGTGGTGCGCCAGCCGGCCGAGCCACGCGAGGTCGTCGCTGTCGTAGAGGGCGATCCCGTCCTCACGGGTCAGCCGCTCGCCGGCGTACACCTTCGCTTCGAGCTCACGCTTGAGTCCGGCGTCCATCGAAAGCCACGTCCCTTCCACCTGCGGTAGGAATCGAGCGTACGTCGGCCCGCCGACGCCGCCGCAGCATGGTCGGCCCCCGTGCGCCGGTTCACCGAACTCACAGGCTCCCGTTACCTGCCGACGCATCGACATCGTTGCCTGGGTGCGGTAAGACAGGGTGGGACGTTCGCCACACACTGGTAGCGTCCCGACGGCCGCGCCCACCGGCGCGGCGACGCAGGCCGGACGGGGAGCGGAATGGGCGACAGCAGGCACGGGCGACGGCAGCGACGGCGGAGTCCGGTGATCTCGCCGGTGCTGCGCCCGGCGCTCTGGTCCGCCCTGCTCGGCGCCGTCGCCGCCACGGTCCTCGCCAACCCGGTCCAGGCCGACCCGTCGCTGCCCACCAGCGTCCCCGACACCGGGTCCCGGCCGTCCTACAGCGGCCAGCTCCAGCTCCCCGGCGGCACGCCGGTCCCGGGGCTACCGGGCACGGTCCCGGGCGTGCCGGGCACGGTTCCCGGGCTGCCGGGCGCGGTCCCCGGCGTGCCGGCCGGCAACGTCGGCAACGGCCCGCTCGCCGCCCAGATCTACGCCGCCGAGGCCCAGGTCGGGCAGCTCCGTGACCAGCTGCTCCTGCTCCAGCAGAAGCGCACCGAGGCCGAGACGCAGCGTGCCACCGCCGAGCGCAACCTCGCCCTCGCCCGGGACGCGGTGGCGCGCGCCCAGGAGGGCGCCGACGCCGCCGCCGCGGGCGCCTTCAAGGCCGCCGCCGCCCTCCCGCCGGGCGAGTTCGCCAACGACCTGCACGAACTGAGCCGGCTCTCCCGGATCATCCGGGGCGAGAAGGCCGAGGGCGGCACCACCGCCGCCCAGGGCGAGGTGTCCCGGGCCCGCACCGGCGAGCAGGCCGCCAGCCAGGCGATGGTCTCGGCCGACTCCCGCCTCACGGGCGCCAGGACGGAATACTCCGCCGGCGAGAAGGCCCTGCGCGCGGCCGAGAAGAAGCTGGACAAGCTGAAGCGGGACAACGCCGCCCAGCTCGTCGAGATCGAACGCCAGCAGGAGGCCGCCGAGCAGCGCCTCGGTGCCGGCTACCTCGGCAACGAGACCGCCAACGGACTGGCCGCCCACCCGACGGCGCTGAAGGCCCTGGCGTACGCCAAGGCGCAGCTCGGCGACCCCTATCTGTGGGCCGCCGAGGGGCCGGACCGGTTCGACTGCTCCGGCCTGATCTACGCCGCCTACCGGTCGGCGGGCTACTACGGGCTGCCCCGGGTCTCCCGGGACCAGTACTACGCCACCCGGTCCCGCACCGTGTCCCGCACCGCGCTGCTCCCCGGTGACCTGCTCTTCTTCGCCTCCGGCACCAGCTGGACGACGATCCACCACATGGGCATGTACGTCGGCGGCGGCAAGATGATCCACGCGCCGACCACCGGCGACGTGGTGAAGATCTCCACCGTCCGCTGGTCGCGCCTCTACGCCGCCACCCGCGTCATCGGGGCGGTGCCCGCGCCGGTCAGCACCCCCTCGCCGACGCCGACGCCGAGCAAGCCGCCCGCGACGAAGCCGCCGACCAGCCCGAAGCCGACCTCGCCGACCTCGCCGTCGCCGAGCCCGTCGACGTCACCGTCGACCTCGCCGTCCCCGACGCCGACCGGCACCCCCTCGCCCACGCCCACGCCCGACACGTCGACCTCGCCGTCGCCGTCCCCGAGCAGCTCGGACGCCTCGTCGCCGAGCCCCTCGGGGGGCAGTGTGGCGCCGACCACGGCGCAGAGCAGTTCCGATCCGGCGGCCAGCACCTCGGCCAGCACGTCGGCCACCGCCTCGGCGAGCTCCGGCAGCTGACCACGGTCCCCGGGCCGACCGACGGGATCGGCCCGACATCGCCCCCGGAACACGCTCCGGCTGTGCCGTCGGGCCGGAATGTGGCACGGTGACAGACAGGCACGCCCGGTCCGATGTCGCGGATCCGGGCGCGAGCGTGCGCGGAGGGCGAGCATGGCCGAGCAAAAGGTTCCGGCGGAGCCGGTCGACCACGGATCCGCGCCCGACCGGAGCGGTGCCGGGGCACCGCATCCCCTGACGTCCGTCGGCGCACCGACGCCGGCCACAGCCGACGGCGCGGCGGGGCCGTCCGGGTCGTCGACCGAGCCGTCCCCCGACGACGTACGCCGACAGCCCGACGCGCCGGCCCGGGGCCGGGTGTCCGTGGCCACCGCCGCCGCGCCCGGCGGGAGCGAGGCGGTACCGCCGCCCGGCCCGAGCGCCGGCACCACCTACCGGGCCGCCGGGACGGGTGCTCCGGCGGCCACCCCGGTCCCCGGTCAGCGGGGCACGGCGGGGGCGCGGGCCAGCGCCGCCGTACCGGGCATGCGGCGGATCTCGGCCGACGAGGCCGGGGCCATCCGCTCCCGGACGGGCGAGGCCCGGATCTACCGGGCGGCGCCGGTCAACCCGGAGCCGCCGGAGCCCGCCCAGCCGCCGGAGCCGGCGCAGCCGCCGACCCCGCCCGTCCCGGAGCCCGAGCCGGCGCCGGCCCCCACTCCGCCGGTACCGGGTCCGAACCCGCCGTCGCCGGCCCCTCCGGTCCCGACGCCGACGCCGCCGGTCCCCGGTCCCTACCCGCCCGGCCCGGTACCCCCGGGACCGGGACCCAGGCCGCCGGCACCGGTACCGCCCGTGCCGGGTCCGCCCACGCCGCCACCCGGGCCGCCGGTGCCCGCCCCGCCGCCCCCGCCCGGCCCGACGCCGGCGCCACCGTTCCCGCCGCCGCCCCTCACGGCCGTCGCGAGCGCTGGACCGGCACCGGGCCCCGTCGCGGGCGCGCCGCCGTTCTCCGCGCCACCAGCGGTCACGCCGTCGTTCTCCGCGCCGCCGTTCTCCGCGCCGCCGTTCTCCGCGCCACCGGCCGGCGCACCCTCGTTCTCCGCGCCGCCGTTCTCCGCGCCGTCGTTCTCCGCGCCCCCGGCGGTAGCGTCGCCGGCATCCGCGCCCCCGGCGGTCGCGCCCCCGTTCTCCGCACCGCCGGCATCTTCGCCGCCGTTCTCTGCGCCTCCGGTGTCCGGGCCGCCGGGCGTGCCCGCTCCCGCGCTGCCCGGCTGGCCGCCGCCCACCAACCCGGGCGACCGCCGGCCCGGTGGCGCCGAGCCGGCCACCGCGCCCCGGGAGGCACGCCGGCTGAGCGGTCGCGTCGACGGCGGCGGCCCGGCCACGCGCGTCGGGCAGGCCGGGGGCGCCCCCGCGGGCCGCTACGACGGCGGACCCGACCTGGGCACCATCTACGGCGCGGGTGCCGGAGCCGCCACCGAGGGCCCGGGCTTCAACACCGTGGCGTTCCCGAACAACCCGGTGGAGAACTCCGGCTCGTTGACCGGGCACATCCTTGCCCAGGGCTGGACGGAGACCCCCACCGAGCAGCGCTCCAGCACCGCCAAGGTGGTGGTCGTACTGGCCGCCTCGCTGGGCCTGCTCGTGGCGATCAGCGTGCTGGTCGTGCTGCTCGCCAACGACACGGTGGGTGGGCTGGTGGGCGGCGTCCTGAACAAGTGAGCCGCGTACGACGATTGGTGAGCCCGCCCACTACCCGTCCGTGGTCGGGTGGCGGGTTCGTCCTGTCGCCGTACACTGGTGAGGATCACTGACCCGGCGCGCCCTGCGCGCCCATGGGCGATCTTGCGGGCGATTCGGCGGCGTTCAGCTGCGGCAGGCCATCGCGAAGATGCGCCCCGCTCGAAAGGCATTTCTTGACGACCTTTGCTGAACCCAGCACGTTCCTGCCCGCCCTCGACTCCGCCGACGCGCAGACCGCCGTCGAGCGGGACGGCACCGTCCAGGACCCGGCCGCCCCGGCGACGCCCGAGGCCACCGACTTCGCCGCGCTGGGGCTGCCCCAGCCGCTGGTCCAGGCGCTCGCCCGGCAGGGCATCACCACCCCGTTCGAGATCCAGCGCGCCACCATGCCCGACGCGCTCGCCGGCCGCGACGTCCTCGGCCGTGGCCAGACCGGCTCCGGCAAGACCTTGGCCTTCGGCCTGCCCCTGCTCGCCCTGGTCGCCGACCGCAACCGGGCCCGGCCGTTGCGCCCCCGGGCCCTGGTCCTGGTGCCGACCCGGGAACTCGCGATGCAGGTCAACGACGCGCTGATGCCGCTCGGCAAGGCCGTCGGCGTGTTCCTGAAGACCGCCGTCGGCGGCGTGCCGTACGACCGGCAGATCGACGCCCTGCGGCGCGGGGTGGAGATCATCGTGGCCACCCCGGGCCGGCTGGGCGACCTGATCGCCCGGGGCGTCTGCCACCTGGACGACATCGAGGTCACGGTCCTCGACGAGGCCGACCAGATGGCCGACATGGGCTTCCTGCCCGAGGTCACCGAACTGCTGGCGAAGACGCCGGCCGGCACCCAGCGGCTGCTCTTCTCGGCGACCCTGGACGGCGACGTCGACGCGCTGGTCAAGCGGTTCATGACCGACCCGGTGACGCACTCCACCGCCCCGTCCACCGCCTCGGTGTCCACCATGGACCACCACATGCTGCTGATCCCGCCGCACGACAAGTTCCCGGTCGCCGCGTCCATCGCGGCCCGGGACGGTCGGACGATGGTCTTCGCCCGCACCCAGCTCGGCGTCGACCGGTTGGTCGAGCAGCTGGCCGCCGTCGGCGTACGGGCGGGCGGGCTGCACGGCGGCAAGACCCAGCGGATGCGTACCCGCACGCTGGCCGAGTTCCGTGAGGGACGCGTGAACGTGCTGGTCGCCACGGACGTGGCGGCCCGGGGCATCCACGTCGACGGTGTCTCGCTGGTGCTGCACGTCGACCCGCCGAAGGACCCGAAGGACTACCTGCACCGCGCGGGGCGTACCGCCCGGGCCGGCGAGTCCGGCGCGGTGGCCACGCTGGTGCTGCCGAAGCAGCGGCGGACCACGCTCGCCATGCTGGAGAAGGCCGGCGTGGCACCGGCCGAGACCCGGGTGCGGGTCGGCGACCCGGCGCTCGCCGAGCTGACCGGCGCCCGCGAGCCGAGCGGCGTCCCGGTGCGCATCGAGGCCGAGGAGCCGCGCCGGCACGGCGACCGGCCGGGCGGCCCGCGCCGCTACGGCGACCGCGACACCCGGGGCGAGCGCCGCTACGGCGACCGGCCCCAGGGCGAGCGGCGCTACTCCGACCGCCCGACCGACAGCCGCGGCTACGGCGACCGTCCGCAGGGCGAGCGGCGCTACTCCGACCGCCCGACCGACGGCCGCGGCTACGGCGACCGGCCCCAGGGCGAGCGGCGCTACGGCGACCGGCCGACCGACAGCCGTGCCTACGGCGACCGCCCGCAGGGCGAACGCCGCTACGGCGACCGGCCGACCGACGGCCGTGGCTACTCCGACCGTCCGGCTGACAGCCGCGGCTACGGCGACCGTCCGCAGGGCGAGCGGCGCTTCGGCGACCGGGGCGGCTTCCGGCCCGAGGGCCGGGGGCGCGACGACCGGCCGCGCGACGACCGGCGGGGCTTCGGCGGGCGTCCGCCGGCGCGTACCCACTGACCGACAGCGTCATCCACGAACGCCGTCGCGGGGCTCAGGCTCCGCGGCGGCGTTCGCGCATTCGCTGCCGGTGTCGGCCGGGTCGCGTAACGTCCGGCTCATGCCGACCATGCCGAAGTCGCTCTTCTGGACCCGGACGGACACCGCCGGCGCGGAGCACGCGCTGTTCGACGACGGCCGTGGACTGACGGCGCGGGGCACGCTCACGGCTGTCGACCCGATCCCCTACACCTGCCGCTACCAGCTCGCCACCGACCCGGAGTGGGCCACCCTCCGCGTCGAGGTCGAGGCGGAGGGCACCGGGTGGCTGCGGAGCGTACGCCTGGAGCGGGTGACCGACGGGTGGCGGGTGACCACCGCCGAGCAGGGTGACCTGGACGCGGCGCTGCGGGCGGCCGGCCACCCGCCGGTCGGGCTGCCCGGCACGGACGACCCGGGCCGGCTGGCCGGGGCGGTGGACGTCGACCTCGGCGGGGCGGCGCTGTTCAACGCGCTACCGGTGCGCCGGCTCGGGCTGCCCCGCGCCGCGGCCGACACCCCGCACCGGATCGACGTCGCCTGGGTGCTGGTGCCCAGCCTGCTGGTGGTGCCCGCCGAGCAGGTCTACACCCCGCTCGGCCCCGGCCGGGTCCGCTTCACCAGCGACACCTTCACCACCGACATCGACCTCGACGGCGACGGCTACGTGGTGCGCTACCCCGGGCTGGCCGAGCGCGTCGACCCGCGCTGACCGGGCTGCGGACGCCTCCCCCGACGCCCCGGGCCGGCCAGGCTGGCGCGGCCACCCCGCGGCGCAGGCCAGGCAGGCGGCTCAGGCCGGCCAGGCGCCCGTGCTGAGGAAGCGCTCGACGGTCGCCACGTGCGGGGTCGGGTCCAGTCCCTGGGCGGCCAGCCAGTCGTCGGAGTAGTAGGTGTCGGCGTAGCGGTCGCCGGCGTCGCAGATCAGGGTGACCACCGAGCCGGTGCGGCCCTCGGCGAGCAGCTCCGCGATCAGCCCGAAGGCGCCCCACAGGTTGGTGCCGGTCGAGCCGCCCACCCGGCGGCCGAGCACGGCCGAACCGGCGCGCATGGCGGCCAGCGAGGCGGCGTCGGGCACCTGGACCATCCGGTCCACCACCGACGGCACGAACGACGCCTCGACGGTCGGCCGGCCGATCCCCTCGATGCGGGAACCCCGCCCGGTGCGCACCGACCAGTCGGCGGCCTGCCAGGCGGGATAGAACGCGGAGTTCTCCGGGTCGACCACGCACAACTTGGTGGGCAGCCGCTGGTAGCGGGCGTAGCGGCCGATGGTGGCGCTGGTGCCGCCCGTGCCGGCGCCCACCACGACCCACGCCGGCACCGGGTGCCGTTCCAGGGCGAGCTGCGCGTAGATCGACTCGGCGATGTTGTTGTTGCCCCGCCAGTCGGTGGCGCGCTCGGCGTAGGTGAACTGGTCCATGAAGTGCCCGCCGGAGTCCTCCGCCAGCCAGCGGGCCTCGACGACCACCTTGGCCGGGTCGTCGACGAGATGGCAGCGGCCACCCTGGAACTCGATCTGGGCGATCTTCTCCGGCGAGGTGGAGGCGGGCATCACCGCGATGAACGGCAGCCCCAGCATCCGCGCGAAGTATGCCTCGGAGACCGCCGTCGAGCCGGAGGACGCCTCCACGATCGTGGTCTCCGGGCCGATCCAGCCGTTGCACAGCCCGTAGAGGAAGAGCGAACGGGCCAGCCGGTGCTTCAGCGAGCCGGTCGGGTGCACCGACTCGTCCTTGAGGTAGAGGTCGATCCCCCACGACCGGGGAAGTGGGAACGGCAGCAGGTGGGTGTCGGCGGAGCGGTTGGCGTCCGCCTCCACGGCGGCGATCGCCTCGGTCACCCAGCGCCGGCTGGCCTCGTCGCACCGGTCGATGTGAGTCACGTTCGAAACTTAGCAAGCCCGCTCACCGCGGACCGGCCCCGATCCGGCGGCGCTGGCGGCGCTGCCCGGCCCGGCCGGCCGCGAGGATCAGCGGGGCGAGGCGCACGGCGACGCCGGGCAGCGCGTCGAGGAGCCGGACCTGCGCGCCGCGCCAGCGGGGGACGCTGACCACCGGGCGGGGCCGCCGGGCCAGCCGCGCGGCCCGCCGGGCCACCCGCTCGGGGGTCAGCAGCGTCCCGGTGAAGGAGGCCGCGGCGCCCGGGTCGTCGAGCCGGTCGTGCAGCATCGGCGTCCAGATCCCGTCCGGGCACAGGCACGACACGTGTACGCCCCGGTGCCCGGCCAGCCGCAGGTCGGCGAGGGTGCCGATGCTGAACGCGACGAGGGCGTGCTTGCTGGCCGCGTAGACGGTCTCGCCGGGCGCGGCCACCAGGCCGGCCAGCGACACGACGTTGACCACGTGCCCGTGCCCCTGTTCCCGCATGACGGCGAGGGCGGCGAGGGTGCCGTTCATCGCGCCGAGGGCGTTGACCTCGACCACCCGGCGACGGGTCGCCGCGTCGTGCTCCCACGAGGGGCCGGTGACGAGGATCCCCGCGTTGTTCACCCAGAGGCCGAGCCCGCCCCGGCCGGCGGCCTCGGCGGCGACGGCGGCGCAGGCGTCGGAGTCGCGTACGTCCAGCCGGCGCGACCAGCCGCCCAGCGGGGCGGCGGCACGGGCCACCGCCTGGTCGTCGTGGTCGGTGAGGAGCACCGGCCAGCCGTCGGCGTGCAGCGCGGCGGCGATGGCGCGGCCGAGGCCGCCGGCCGCGCCGGTGACCACCGCCGTCCCGGGGGCTGGCTTCGTCATCGGCGCACGCTATCGCCGCCCGGCGACCGCGCGCCAGAGCCGGCCGGACGCGGCCGTCCGGCGACCGACGGCCGGGGGTGGCGGGACGCGGCCGTCCGACGGCCGACGGCCGGGGGTGGCGGGACGCGGTCGTCCGACGGCCGCAGGTGACCGGACGCGGCCGTCGGGGCGGTCCGGGGGCGGGTCAGGTGGCGGGAGGCACCGGGGCCTGTGGCCGGTTCTCCCACTTCGTGGAGAGGGCGATGCCGGTCCGGGTGGAGGCGACGCCCGGGGTCCGGTTCAGCCGCACGATGAGCCGCTCCAGCTCGGCGATGGTGCCGACCCTGGCCTTGAGCAGGAACGACTCGACGCCGGCCATGAAGTAGCAGGATTCGATCTCGGGCATCTGCCGGAAGGCCTCCAGCACGTCGTCGGTGTCGCCGCCGGAGTCCTCGACGATCCCGATGAGCGCGGTGACGGCGAAGCCGATCGCCTCGGGCTCCACCTCCGCCCGGTAGGCCCGGATCACGCCGCTGGACTCCAGCTTGCCGACCCGCTCGTGCACGGCGGGCGCGGAGAGGCCGACCTGTCGGGCCAGCTCGGCGTAGGACAGGCGGGCGTTGCCGCGTAGCAGCTCCACGAGGCTCAGGTCGATGGCGTCCACGGACTGTGACCCTAGCGGTCCGGGCGTAACGTCGGGCATCCGGCGCGCGTTGGACATGACAGGGTGTAGTCGCTTGCAAACCGACAGTCAAGGGAGCCGCACGCAGGTAATATTTCCTAACTTCCCACTCAGTGCGTTTTTCGCGTTTGGCGGACAGGCCAGGTCGCTGGTGCTGTAATTGCCATACGTCCCTCATGACGGCTCTGGGCTCGCACCGGCCGGGGGCAGTGTGTTCAGCCGGGGGCTTCGTCGACGCGAGGAGGGGGCTGTGGACACTGGAGATCGCCTGCTGACACCGGGTGAAGTTGCCGCGCTGTTTCGGGTTGACCCGAAGACTGTGACGCGATGGGCAGCGGCGGGCCGGATAGGCAGCATCCGGACTCCAGGCGGGCATCGCCGGTTTCGGGAATCCGAGGTGCGGGCCCTGCTTGAGGGGGAGGGCATGTTGGACGAGGCGGAAGACGTCGGCAAGCCGCGTAACGCGGGGCCGGCCACCTCGACCGGGCCGGGCCCGGCCAACGCCGGCATGTACTGAATGGTGCGGATCATCACGCGGGCCGGACGGAAGCTCCGGTCCGCGTCGCGGTGAGCCGGGCCCGGGTCACTCCCGCGCCACGCCCAGCTCACCCGACCAGCGTCGGAACAGCGTGTGCGGTACGCCGAGGGCGTCCAGCACCTTGCCGGCCACGAAGTCGACGAGCTGCGGAGCGGTGGCCGCCGCCCCGGCGCCGTAGAAGCCGGGACTCGCCGGCAGCACCACCGCTCCGACGTCGTGCAGCGCGATCAGATGCTCCAGGTGGCTGCGGGTCACCGGCGTCTCCCGGGGCACCACCACCACCGGCCGGCGCTCCTTGAGGTTGACCTCGGCGGCCCGCTGCAACAGGTCCTTGGAGAGCCCGATCGCGATGCCGGCACACGCCGCCGTGCTCGCCGGGACCACGGCCATTCCGCGTACCCGGTAGGAGCCGCTGCTCGGGCCGGCGGCGAGGTCGCCGGCGGGCCAGTGCCGCACGTCGGCTCCCGCCAGGTCGCGGCCCAGCCAGGCGGCGAGGTCGTCGGCCCAGTGTGCGTCCCGGAACGGGTGCCCGGTCTCGTCGAGGACGGTCAGCCGGGCGGCCCGGGAGACGATCAGGTCCACCGGCTCGCCGGCGTCGAGCAGCGCCCGCACGACGGCCGCCGCGTACGGCGTGCCGGACGCCCCGGAGACTCCGACCACCCATGGTTCGCGCATGCCCTCCAGCCTGCCTGGTCGTCCCCTCCCGGTGCCGGGCACCCCCGCCCGGAGCGTCCGTGATGTCCCGCTCGGGTGTCGGTTGTGCGCCGACGGGCGCGATGTCGTGCCGGGAGCGCGCCCATCCCGCCGGCCTGACATGCTGCCGGTGGCGATTCCCACGCGAAGCGGGATCGCACCCGGGAGGAATCGGTGATGACCGGCGAGGTCCTCTGGTCGCTACGGTCGGAGTGCCCCATCCCGCCCCGGCTCTCGCCGCACGCCGACCGGGTGCAGGAGTGGCTGGTCGGCGACCTGCTGCCGGGCCTCGGCCTGGCGACTGACGACGCGGCGCCGCAACGGCTGGCGCACGCCGGCGTCGCCCGGTACGCCGGCCGGCTCTACCCCGGCGCCACCGAGGCCGACCTGCGGGCGTTGACGGCCCTGTTCACCTGGTTCTTCCTGGTCGACGACGCGTGCGACCGGCCGGGCCGGCTCGATGCCGACCAGATCCGGGCGCTGCGGGCGGGCGCGCTCACCCTGCTGCACTCCGGACCCCGGCTCCGGCACGCCGGCCTGACCGGGCCGCTGAGGCGGCTGCTGGTGCACGCGTGGCGGGAGCCGCGCCGGCGGATGCCGGCCCGCTGGCGGCTGCGCTTCGCCGGGGCCGTCGCCGACCATCTCGACGGCACGTGGCGGGAGGCGGCGAACAAGGCGGCCGGCCGCCGCCCCGGCGTCGCCGAGTACGTCGCGCTGCGGCGCGCCACCTCCGCCGCGTACGTGTCGTATCCGCTTGTGGAGTTCGTCACCGGCCGCCCGCTGCCCGACCCGGTCCACCACCACCCGCTGCTGCGGGAGATCGCCGGCACCGGCAACGACCTGCTCTCCTGGTACAACGACCTCGCCTCCCTGGAGCGCGACGAGGCCACCGCCGGCGGGCACAACCTGGTGCTCGCGACGGCGGCCGAGCAGCGGGTGCCGGTGGAGACCGCGGTCGGCCTGACGGCCGAGCGCTGGCGGGCGTCGATGCGGCGCTTCGTCGAGCTACGCGCCGGGGTGCCGTCGTTCGGCCCGGCGCTGGACCGGGCGGTCGCCGACCACCTCGACGGGGTGGCGAACGCCGTCCGGGCCACCGTCGACTGGACCCTGGAGAGCACCCGCTACGGCGGCGGAGGAGGCGGCCTCGTCGACGCTGCCGCCGGCGGAGGGACCCCTTCCTGACCGGTCAGGCGCGCAGGCCGAGGCGGACGACCAGGTCGAGCAGGGCGAAGACGAACAGCGCGATGCCGACGAAGCCGTTGGCGGTGAAGAAGGCCCGGTTGACCTTGCTCAGGTCGGTCGGGCTGACCACCAGGTGCTGGTAGCCGAAGGCGACGGCGGTCAGCGCCAGACCCACCCACCAGAGCCAGCCGAAGCCGACCAGCGCCCCGAACCAGACGAACAGCGCGAACGTCACCACGTGCGCGACGGTGGAGGCGTGCAGCGCGAACCGCAGCCCGTAGCGGGCCGGCACGCTGTGCACGCCGATCTGCCGGTCCACCTCGGCGTCCTGGCAGGCGTAGATCAGGTCGAACCCGCCGATCCAGAGGCCGACGGCCACGCCGAGCAGCCACGCCGGCCAGGAGCCGTCGAGGGTGCCGGTGACGCCCAGCCAGGCGCCGACCGGGCCGACGGCCTGGGCGACGGCGAGGATCGCGTGCGGCCAGTTGGTGAACCGCTTGCCGTACGGGTAGACGACCAGCGGCACCACGGCGAGCGGCGCGAGCACCAGGCAGAGCGGGTTGAGCAGGGCGGCGGCGGCGAGGAAGACCACGAGCGCGACCGCCGCGCCGGTCCAGGCCGTCCGCACGCTGACCGCCCCGGTGACCAGCTCCCGGCTGGCGGTACGGGGGTTCCGCGCGTCGATCCGCCGGTCCAGGATCCGGTTGGCGGCCATCGCGAACGTCCGCGCGCCGACCATCGCCACGGTGATCAGCAGCAGGTCCAGCCACCGGACCCGCCCGCCGTCGACCTGCATCGCGGTGAGCGCCGACAGGTACGCGAACGGCAGCGCGAACACGGAGTGCTCGATCGCCACCAGCTTGAGGAAGGACTTCACCCGGCCCGGTCGCTGCACGGGTTCGACGGCGGTGGCCATCAGATGCCGTACTCCTTCCAGCGCTTGTCGACCAGGGAGACGACCTCGGGGGCCATCCGCATCTCCTCCGGCCAGCCCCGGGTGTAGCCCTCCTCGGGCAGCTTGCGGGTCGCGTCGACGCCCGCCTTGCCGCCCCAGAACTGCTGGTACGACGCGTGGTCGAGGTGGTCCACCGGGCCCTCGGTGAGCAGCAGGTCCCGGGCGTAGTCGACGTTGCCGAAGGCGCGGAAGGCGACCTCGTTGTAGTCGTGCACGTCGCAGTCCTCGTCGACGATCACGATCAGCTTGGTCAGCGACATCATGTGCGCGCCCCAGATCGCGTTCATGACCTTCTGGGCGTGCTTCGGGTAGCGCTTGCGGATCGACACGATCGCGCAGTTGTGGAACACCCCGGCGGCGGGCAGGTCGTAGTCGACGATGTCCGGGATCAGGAAGCGCAGCAGCGGCGCGAAGATCCGCTCGGTGGCCTTGCCGAGGCCGTGGTCCTCCTGGGGCGGCTGCGACGTGACGATCGTGTGGTAGACCGGGTCGCGCTGCGTGGTCATGCACTCGATGTGCATCACCGGGAAGGGCTCCACCGGGGTGTAGAAGCCGGTGTGGTCGCCGAACGGGCCCTCGGGGAGCCGCTCACCCGGCTCGATGTAGCCCTCCAGGACGATCTGCGCGTGCGCCGGCACCTGCAACGGGACGGTCAGGCAGTCCACCATCTCGACCCGCTCGCCGCGCAGGTACCCGGCGAACAGGTATTCGTCGATGTCGGCGGGGAGCGGCGCGCTGGCCGAGTACGCCACCGCCGGGTCGGTGCCGATGGCGATCGCCACCGGCAGGCGCTGGCCGAGCCGCTCGGCGACCGCGTGGTGCGCCGTGGAGTTCTTGTGGATCTGCCAGTGCATGCCGATGCTGTTCCGCGAGTGCTGCTGCAACCGGTACAGCCCCAGGTTGCGCTTGCCGGTCTCCGGGTGCTTCGTGTGGGTCAGCCCGAAGTTGTGGAAGATCCCGCCGTCACCCGGCCAGACCTGCAACCCCGGCAGCCGGTTCAGGTCGACGTCGTCGCCCCGGTAGACCACCTGCTGGCAGGGGGCGGTCCTGACCTTCTTCGGCGGCATCGACGTGAGCTGCCTGACCTTGCCCAGGCCGTCCATCATCCCGGAGAGACCCACCGGCAGCTCCGGCTTGAGCATGTTGCCGATCCGCTCGCCGACCTCGTCCAGCGACTCGACGCCGAGCGCCATCGCCATCCGCTTCTCGGTGCCGAAGAGGTTGATCACCACCGGCATCTCGCCCCGGGTGGGCCGCTCGAAGATCAGCGCCGGGCCGTCCGCGCGGACCGTCCGGGTGACGATCTCGCTGATCTCCAGGGTGGGATCGACCGGCGCGCTCACCCGCCGCAGCTCGCCCGCGCGCTCCAGCGCCGCGAGGAAGTCCTTGAGATCGGTGTACGGGAAGCCACGAGCCGCCATGCCTGCCAGTCTCCCGCACCGACCTGGGCGGCGACCACGCCGGGTGGTGTGACACCGGCGATCCACCGGTACGGCGGCGCGGGCACGGCCGGGCCGCTTCTGCCGGCGGAGTCCGCGCCATCGAACACCGTCGCTCCGGCGGGCCGGATCGGAGGGCCGGCGCTCACTAGGATCAGGTCCGCCGACCGGGCCGGCGGTGACGCCCCGCCGCGGCTCCGCGGACCGGCCCACCCCACGAAGGAGATCGATGACAACTGTGCGCTTCCCGCGCGGCAGCGTGCTGCGCGCCCTGACGGTGCTGGCCGTGGTCACGGCGGGCGCCGGCACGGCGGCCGGCCCGGCCGCCGCGCGGACCGACCCCGGTTGGGTCAGCGGCTGGCTCAACGACCTCACCGTCGGCGCGGCCGGTGCGCCCGGCCGGTCGGCACCGCTGGACCTGAGCAGCAGCGGCGCGACCGCCCCCCGGGTCACCGTCGACCTGACCGGTCTCGCCGGCGTCGCCACGGCCAGCTTCCCCAGCTGGTGTGTCACCGAGGGCACCTCGGTGACCTGCCCGATGCCACCGGAGGCGACCCCGGACGAGTACGGCACCGTCAACGGCACGGTGCCGGTGGTGTTCCGCGCCGTTCCGGGCGCCGTCGACGGCGCGACCGGCACGCTGGACTACACGGTCCGGGCCGACGGGCTGGAGCCGTACACCCAGCAGGCGACCGTCAGCGTGCGCTCCGGGGCCGACGTCCTCGACCTGGTCGACGAGTACGTCCCGGGCGCCGAGGTCGGCGACGTCCACGCCGTGCCCGTGGCCGTGGTCAACGCCGGTGACCAGCCGGCCGAGGATCTCCGGGTGACCTTCCGCTTTCCGGTCGGCCTGCACCCCGCCAGCTACCGGAACTGCCGGTACGGCACCGATCCCGTCCTCGCCACGGTGGTGGTCTGCACCGTGCGGGGCACGTTCGCGCCCGGGATCCGGCACGAACTGCGCAACGGCCTCGCCACCACGATCGGTCCGGCCGCCCTCGGCGACAAGCGCATCACCCAGTTCGTGGAGCCGCTGGCCACCGCGGGGCCGCTGCCCGGCAACGTGCGGCTGACCCGCCGGGAGGCCGACCGCGCGCTCCGGCTGCGGCCGGTCGGCGGGACGCTCGATCCGGTCACCGCCACCGGCCCGGGCGGCGGGACCTACCTGCGGAACATCCACGGCGCCTTCGACGTCGTCGCCGTGGGCGCCACCGTCACCGGTGCCGTCGGTGCCACCGTGCGGGTGAGCGTGGGGATCCGCAACGAGGGTCCGGGTGTGCCGGACGGCACCGTCTCCGGCGGCAACGCCGGCGGGTTCCTCTTCACCCCACCGGCCGGCGTGACCGTGCTGGCCACCCCGCCCGGCTGCTCGCCGACCGGCGACGACGAGGGCGGCGCTCCGACGTCCTGGGTCTGCTGGCTGGGGGCGGTGTTCCCCGCCGGGCAGAGCTTCACGGTCCCGTTCGACCTGCGGATCGACGGGCCCGCGGGCGCCCCCGGCGAGGTCAGGTCGTACTACGACTACCCGCGTCCGGACGACGATCCGGCTGACAACGCCGCCCCGGTCACGCTCGGCTGACCGGACAACGGCACGCCTCGACGGAGGTGGGCCGGCCTCGGGCAAGCCGTGGCCGGCCCACCCCGCCCTCGGCTGTCCGGGTGCGTCAGCGGGCGGCCGGCTCCCAGGCGTACGCGGCCAGGGGCGCGTCGAGCGGGGCGCCGGTGAGCCGGTTGGCCAGGGTGGAGATGGTGTACGTGCCGACGCCGAGCACCACGTCCAGCGCGTGCCGGGACTGGTAGCCGGCCGTCAGGAAGGCGGCGATCCCGTCCTCGGGCACCGCGCCCCGGTGGTCGAGCACGGCGAGGGTGAAGCGCCGCAGCGCCTCCAGCCGGTCGTCGGGCAGCGGCGTGCCGGCGCGCAGCGCGTCGATCAGCTCGGGCGTCGCGCCGTGCCGGGCGAGGGCGGCGGTGTGCATGGCGACGCAGAGGTGGCACTCGTTGCGGGTGGCGACCGTCATGACGACGACCTCACGCTCGACCGGGTCGAGGGCACACTTCTCGAAGATGCCGTTGACGGTGAGGAAGCCGGTGAGCAGCTCCGGGGACTCGGCCATCAGGCCGACGGCGGCGGGCAGGTGACCGAGCCTGCGGCGTACGCCCTCCATGGTCGGCCGGGCGGCGGCGGGTGCGGTGTCGGCGGTGTGCGCGGTGAACGGGGGCACGGCAAGCCTGCTCTCGGGGGTCGGGGACGGTCGGCGCGGCCCGATCGGCGACGCGCCGCGCGTGACGTAGGATCGTCAACGTGGTTGTCGAAACAGTAAACGAGGTTGTCGAACGTGGCAACGGCTGACCCCGACCGGCCCGGCTTCCTGCTGCCCCTGCTGCTGCTGGCCGGCTTCCGTACGCTCGTCGACGACCTGCACGCGGAGCTGGCCCGGCAGGGGCACCCGGAGCTGCGGCCGTTGCACGGCTTCGTCCTCCAGGCCGTCGGCGCCGAGGGCACCACCGCCACGGAGCTGGGCCAGCGGCTCGGCGTCTCCAAGCAGGCGGCCGGCAAGACGGTGGACCGGCTCGTCGCCCTCGGCTACCTGGAGCGTGCCGACGACCCGCGCGACGCCCGGCGCAAGCTGGTCCGGGTGACCCTGCACGGCCTGGACGGGCTGCGCCGCTCGGCAGCCGTCTTCGACCAGCTCCGGCAGCGGTGGGCCGCCACCCTCGGCCCCGACCGGGTCGCCGCCCTGGAGGACGACCTGCGCGCGGTCACCCCGGCCAACCCGTTCCGCCTCGACGTGCCCGGCTGGTTCGGCGGCTGACCCCCGCCCTGGCGTTCACGCCCGGGGCGGGCCCCCGGCCCGGTTCCCGGGTGCGCTCGACGGTCTCCTGCCGGGCCGACATCCGGTACTGGCACCCGCCCGGAGCCGGGAGCAACAGGCGCCCGGCGGGGCCGGCAGCAGCACGGCCGCCCGCCGTCAAGACCCCCGGTCGCCGTCGCCCGAACGGTCGAAGCCCGAACGGTGCGCGCCGCGCGGCCCCGCGGACCGACCCGGCCCACCCGCCGACAGGCGCCTTTCCCGGGACGTCCGAGCCGGTCATAGGCCTTTCGGTCACCCGCTAACACACCGCGTGCGAACGCGGCCAGCACCGTCCATGCGGAATTGTCCGCCGTTCAGTCGGGCCCCGCCGGATCCGCGCGGGGACGTAAATCTTCCGACATTGCCCGCAGACAATTCCAATGGTTCCGTCACCACCATCCGAAACATTTTCCATCGGAGATGGGGGTGACGGTTGGCTATGGCCACCTTCAATCAGCAGAACCAGCGCGTGGATCGGCAGTTCAACGCCGAAACCATCGATCTGCGGAACAGCACCTTCGAACGTCTGCCCGACAACGCCGGCCAGACGGAACTCGTCCCTCGGCTGGAGGCCGTCCTGAGGGCGGTGGAACAGGCCACGGCCAGCGGCGCCCTCGACCCGCAGGTCGGCCGCACCGTCGTCGACGACCTGCACGGCGCCCGCCGGAGCCTGACCCGCGACGACCAACGCGAGGCCTCGCGACGGCTGCGGCGGGCCATCGAGGTGCTGCAGGCGGCGGCGCCGCTGGCGGTGATCGGCGGGGCGATGGCGACCATCTGGAACTCGTTGGGCGGGGCTTCCTGATGACCACCTTCGACCAGCACGGCCAGCGCGTCTTCGGCGCCCAGATCAACGCCGACAACGTGCACATCAACAAGTCCGACGGGCCGCAGCAGCTGATGGCCTACGGGCGGCGAGCCGTCGCCGAACGGCTGTACAAGAGGGCGGCCGAATACTTCACCGAGGCGATCGCCAAGGGGGCGAAGGGCTCCGACCCGCACTACTACCTGGCTCTCGCGCTCCTCGGCGGCAGACGGCCCAGCCGGATGGGCCGCGAGGCGCAGCAGGTGATGACCCGGGTGGAGGAGCACCTGGGCAGGGCACTCCAGATCGACCCCGCCGCGGCGCACGTCCGCGCCCTCTGGGCGGCCGTCAAGCGCGACCACTACGCCGACCGCCACGACCCCGGCCCGTCCGTCGCCGACATCGAGGCCGGAGCCGGCGACATCGACCCGGTGCACGCGGCCGAGATCGCCCCCTTCCTCGGCAACCGCGAGAACCGGCTGTGGCAGGCCACCGTCGCCGTGGCGCAGGCCGGCATCGAGGAACGCAAGCCGAACGTACGCAAGTACTTCGTCCGTACGCCCGTGCCACCCGCGACCGGTGGGGCGCAGGCCATGATGGTCGCCGGTGGCATCGGGTTGGTCCTCGCACTGATCCTCGTGATCGCGTCGTTGTCGGAGTCGGGTTACCTCTGCCTCGCGGTGCTCGTGGGTGTGGGCGGCCTCGTCCTGCTGGTCAAGGGATTCGGCCAGTACAACGCGCTCACGTCGGCGTACGAGCGTGACCTGGCGGCGGCCGAGCCGAAGCCGAGCGACGAGCAGATGGACGTGTGGCTGCACTTCGACAAGTTCGGAGTTCTCGACCACGCCCTGCGGCACCTCGACCGCGAACTGGACGATCTGATCTGCGAGCCGCAACTCGTCATCGGTCCCGCCTCGCCCACCGAACAGGCGGTGGGAAAGGACGGCATCCGTCGGTTCTCGCGGTACAAGTTCGTCATCCTGCTGCTCGGACAGACCCGCATCTCGGTCTTCTCCTGCGAGTGGGACTTCGTCAAGTGCATCGTGTCGAACGCCGACGCCTTCGACTTCCGCTACAAGGACATCACCGGCCTACGAATGCGGCAGTTGCACGAGGCGACGCACGGCAGCCGACTGGTGATGACCGGCGACGACGGCAAGGAGATGGAGGTACGGTTCGCCAAGATCTTCGAGATGATCATTGCGGGTACGGACCGGATCGCGGTGACCATCGACGTCCAGGCGCAGAACGCCGGCGCCGGGTTGCAGCCCACGGGGGCCACCGCCACCGAACGGCTCGTCCGGCGGCAGTTGGACGACGCGGCCTGACCGCCCGGTCGCGGCTGCTCGGTCTCGCGCCTACGTGCCGGAGTAGAGCCGGTCAGGATCGACCAGCACCACATCGGGTCGGTGGACGGCGAGCTGCCGCAGTTCGGCGGTGAATCCCTCGGCGCTGGCCAACAGCAGCCGCGCGCCTCGCGCGTCGAGCCCGGGGCGGGCGACGAGCAGCTCGCGCGCCCGCTCCAGTCGATCCAGGTGGGGCCGGCCCAGCAGCCGGCCCCACTTGACTTCGCCGATGGCGAGCAGGGGACGCGGACCGTCCCCGAGCGGCGACTCGCCGAGGGCGACGAGGTCGAGTTCCTGGCTGCTCCGGCTGGCCGGATCGGTGAGGACCGCCGCGCTCACCTCGGCAACCGGGCCGCCCAACGTCTCCTGGTCGGCGAACCGCAACGCCCATTGCCGGACGATCTCCTCGAACGCCGGTCCGAGCACCGCGCTGGCGTACTGGGGCTGGAAGCGCCGCCAGACGTCCGCGCCGCGTCGCTGCTCCAACGCGGTCCAGGCCGGACGCATGACGGCCTGGTAGAAGGTGATCAGCGGTTCGGCGATGCGATAGCGGCTGCGGCCGCTGCGCAGAGGGTCCAGCTCGCGTACCAGGAGACCGGCGTCCTCGAGCACGGTGAGAGGGTGATGCAGATCGGTGCTCTTCCGACCGATGAAACCCGCGATGCCGCCACGGGTGCCGTTGCCCTCGGCGACCGCCGACAGCACCGAGTGGTAGAGGGCGGTGTCCCGCAGGTCCGGGTCCTCGGCGAGCAGGTAGCGCGCCTCGCGGAACAGTGGGCGGGCGGGATTGAGGACCGCCCGCACGACCCAGTCGTCGAAGTCGCCCCGCCCGTCGGGCGTGTCGTCCTGCACGTACTCGCGGCGGTAGGCCGGCGTGCCTCCGACGATGGCGAACACCTGGGCGGCGAGCAACGGATCGTCGAATCCCCAGAACGCCGCGGCGGCCCGGTAGTCCAGGGGCGCGACGGGCAGCTCCAGCCCGGCTCGTCCGCGCAGCGGCGCGGAGCCGGCCAGCAGCCCACCCATGAACGAGAGCGCCGAACCACACAGCAGGAGACGGGTACGGGAGTCGGTGCGCTCGGCACGGCCGGGGGTGAGCGCGTGCTGGATCACCGACGGCAGGTCCCGGCTAGCCCGAGCCAGGTAGGGGAACTCGTCGATCACCACCGTGACCGGCCGGTCCCGGCCGAGGGCCAGCAGTGCGTCGACCGCACTCGCCCAGTCCGCGAGGTGCACCGGCCCGGGAGCGCCCGTGTGCCGACCGAGCGCCTCGCCCAGACGCCGCAACGAGTCCGCCTGCGTCGCCTCGGTCGCCCCGAAGTAGAAGCCGCCCGTGGCGCGGGCCAGCTCGTACAGCAGCAGGGTCTTGCCCTGACGCCGACGGCCGCTCACGACGCCCAGGGTCGCGCCCGGACGGCCGTCGGTGGCGAAGCGGGCCAGCTCAGCCCACTCGACGTCGCGGTCGAAGATCCCGGGCGGCTTCGTCAGGTGCACAGCAGGAAGTATAACTACACTTATAATAAGTGCGGTTATACGTCTTGCGGGGGCTGGCTCAGTCCAGGCCGCCGTAGGAGTGCAGGCCCTCGAAGAAGATGTTCACGCCGAACAGGTTCATCAGCATGGTGAGGAAGCCGACGACGGCGAGCCAGGTCGCGACGTTCCGCTTCACGCTCGGGGTGGCCCGGGCGTGCAGGTAGCCGGCGTAGATCACCCAGGAGATGAACGACCAGGTCTCCTTCGGGTCCCAGCCCCACGGCCGCCCCCAGGCCGCCTCGGCCCAGATCGCCCCGGCGATCACCGCGAAGGTGAAGACCGGGAACGCGAAGGCGTGCAGCACGAAGGTCAGCCGCTCCAGCGCCGCCGCCGCCGGCAGCCGCTTCGCCAGGGTGTACGGGAAGCTGCGCCGGCCCTGCTCGTAGCCGGAGCGCATCAGGAACGCCACCGCCGGCACCGCGCCCAGCAGGAAAATGCCGGAGGCGAAGACGATCGTCGAGACGTGGATGACGAACCAGTACGAGTTGAGCGCCGGCACCAGCGGCACGATCGGGGTGTAGAGCACCAGCTCGGCGGTCGCCACCAGCAGCACCATCACCAGCGACATGAACAGCCCGAGGCGGCGCAGCTGCGGCCGCTTCCAGAGCACCACCAGCCAGGCGGCGACCCCGATCCAGGTGCCCGTGAGCACGAACTCGTACATGTTGCCCCAGGGCATCCGGTCGGCGGCGAGACCGCGCGTGACCAGCGCCCCGAGGTGCAGCAGCGCCCCGAGCGCGGTGACCGCTACGGCGACCAGGCCGCTCAGCCGGGCGCGCCGGGCCGTACGCTCGGCCGCCGCCGCGCCGGTGTCGACGGGTGCGGCGGGGGTGCTGCCCCCGGCCGCGCCGACGCCGGCGCCGACCAGCTCGCGGGCGGGTGCCGCGGCGACCCGGGCGCGGGAGTTGCCCAGCGCGTACTCGACGGCGTGGCTGATCATCGCGATCAGGTACGCCAGGATCGCGAACGACACCAGCTGGTCGGAGAGTGCGGACATCACTCGGCTCCTTCTCGCGCTCCGGCCCGGTCGCCGCCGTCGCGGTCGACACCGGCCTCCTCGTCCGACCGCCCGTCGCCGCCGATGGCGGCCACGAGCTGCGCGAACTCGTCGGCGAACCCGGGATGGTCGGTGCGCGGCAGGCCACCGGCCTCGACCAAACTACTACCGCTCGTCGGAGATCCACTCGTGGGGTCGGCGGCACCGGCCGGCAGCACCCGGAAGAAGACCCGGCGACGCCGCCCGAACAGCGAGCCCATCAGCCCGACCAGCAGGACGGCGGAGCTGACCAGCAGCAACGTCGAGCCGGGGTCGTACCGGACCGACAGCGTGATGTACGGCACGGTGCCCAGGAACTCGAGCGTGGTGCCGTCGTCCAGCTTCCAGCTCTCACCCTTACGGAGCAGCTTCGTGCCGACCTCCTTGACCTTGCCGGCATCCACCTGCCGCTGGTCCAGCTTGTAGACCGAGCCGGGGATGCCGGCGTCCATGCCCAGGTTGCCCCGGTAGGCGACGAGGTTCAGCGCCGGATTCCGCTCGGTCGGGTACTCGGAGCGGGCGAAGGGCGCGGCGGCCGGCGCCGTCGGCAGGTAGAGGCCGGAGAAGGCCATCTGCGTGTTCGCGTCCCGCTGGCCCGTGGCCGGGTCCACGTTGATGTCCGGGAACGCCGCCAGCCCCTCGCTGGTCAGGCCGATGTCGCCGGTCGTCAGGAACGGGAAGTTGCTGGTCTGGCTCTTGCCGAACTTGTCGGTGTAGCGGATCACCGGGGCGTAGCCGTGGCCCAGCAGGTAGACGTTCGCGCCGTCGAGGCGCAGCGGGGAGTTGACCGAGAATTCGGCCGGCCGCCGCTCGCCGTCGGCCCCGTCCACGGTCACCTTGGCCTGGTAGAAATCAGGCTGGCCGGACTCCAGGAACCGGGCGTCGAAGTCGTCGAGCTGGATGCAGAAGCCCGGCAGGTCGGCGCTGCTGACGCGGGGGCCGAGCTTGCTCTCGGCGTACTGCTGGCGGGTGTTGCAGAAGGCGTTGTCCTTGCCGGCCACCAACAGCTTGTTGCCGCTCCAGCCGTACCAGGAGCCGAGCGCGACGCCGACCAGCACGAGCACCAACGAGCTGTGGAAGAGCAGGTTGCCGGTCTCCTTCAGGTAGCCCTTCTCGGCAGAGACCTCGTCGCCGCGGACCACCACCCGCCAGCGCCGCCGGCGCAGCACCTCCGCGATCGCCGCCGCGCCCCCCTCGGGCGCGGACAGCACGGTGTGCTGCGGCAGCCGGTCCAGCCGCCTCGGCGCGGCCGGCGGCTTCGACCGCAGCGTCCGCACGTGGTCGCGCAGCCGGGGCGTGATGCAGCCGATCAGCGAGGTGAAGAGCAGCAGGTAGATCGCGGAGAACCAGACCGAGCCGAACGCCTCGAAGGCGCCGATCCGGTCCAGCACCGGGGCCAGGTCGGGGTGCGCGGTGAAGTAGTCCCGCACGTCCTCCGGGTTGACCCCGCGCTGCGGCAGCACCGAGCCGGGAATGGCGGCCACCGCGAGCAGAAAGAGCAACACCAGGGCCGTACGCATGCTGGTGAGCTGCCGCCACGAGTTGCGCAGCAGGGCCAGCAGGCGGTTGGGCCGGCGCCGGGGAGCCTCGGCCGGCGGTGCCGGCCGCTCGTCGACGGCGGTCATCAGATGCTCACCTCGCCCGCCCCGACGGTGGTCTGCAACCAGATCACGAAGTTCGTCCAGCCGCCGGTGACCAGCGCGAGGCCGATCAGGATCAGCAGCGCCCCGCCCACCCGGGTGACCCAGCGGCTGTTGCGCCGGACCGCCCGGAACACCCCGAGCAGCCGTTCGAAACCCAGCCCGAAGACGACGAACGGCACCCCCAACCCCAGGCAGTACGCCAGGGCGAGCACCACGGCCCGGTCGGTCTGCCCGCCGACGCCGGCCATGCCCAACACCGCGCCGATCGTCGGGCCGGCGCAGGGCACCCAACTGAGCGCGAAGACCGCGCCGAACACCGGCGCGCCGAGCAGCCCGGCGGCGGGCAGCCGCTGGATCCGGAACTCCCGCTGCAACCCGGGGACCAGCCCGAGGTAGCTCAGCCCGAGCACGACGATCAGCGCGCCGATGACGATCTCCAGCGTCCGCTCGTACTCGAAGAAGACCCGGCCGACGCTGGCGAAGAGGATCGCGGTGGCGGTGAAGACGACGGTGAAGCCGGCGATGAAGAGCAGCGTGCCGGCGAGCACCCGGCCCTTGACCGCGGCCCTCGTCGGCTCGGTGCGCTCCCGCACGGCCACCCCGCCGCCGCCCTCGGTGTCAGGAAGGGGCCCTTCCGCTACCGAATCCGTTGACGGGGGGCCCTTCCTCACCTGCGGACGGCGGGTTTCGAGGTCGGCGCCGGCGAGGCCGGTGACGTACGACAGGTAGCCCGGCACCAGCGGCAGCACGCACGGGGAGAGGAAGCTGACCAGCCCCGCGAGCGCCGCCGCGCCGATGGCGAGCAGCAGCGGACCCGACTGGGCGAGTTCGGAGAACGTCTCGCCCATCAGCGGGAACCGTTGGGCGCGGGTTTCTCGGCCGCGATCCGCTCGACGATGGGCTGGAGGCCCTCCTGCTTCACGGCCGCCCGGATCACCACGGCGATCCGGCCGTCGCGGTCCAGCACGACGGTGGCCGGGATGGTGTTCGGCGGGATGTCCAGGGCCAGCGCCAGCCGGCTCGGCGGGTCGAAGAGGCTCGGGTAGGTGACCTTGAAGCTCTCCTCGAAGGCGAGCGCCTTGTCCCGCTGGTCCTGGATGTTGATGCCCAGGAAGGTCACCCCGGAGGCCTTCGTGGCCTGGTACGTGTTCTCCAGGTCGTCCGCCTCCGCCCGGCACGGCGCGCACCACGAGCCCCAGAAGTTGACCACCACGACCTGGCCGCGGTCCCTCGCCACGTCGTGGCTGCCGCCGGTGAGCAGCTCACCGGCGAGCTTCGGGGCGGCCGAGCGCTGGTCGGGGGCGCACTCGATGATGCCGCCGGAGTTGTCGCACGCCTTCTCGCCGTCGCGCGACGAGCAGCCGGCCAGCGCCACCGTCACGACGGCGGCGAGCAGACCCGCGGTCAACCTCCGGGCGTTCATCAGGCCCCCTTGGCCGTCCTGGCTGTCGGCGACATCGCGATCAGGTGCGCGGCCGGCTCGGAGTAGCCGATGCCGACCACCTTGGCGCCGTCGAAGTGGAAGGAGGTGAGGCTGGCCAGCCCGCACTGGCGCTTGCGCGGGTCGTGCCAGAGCCGCTTGCGCTCGACGTGGCGACGCAGCGTCCAGATCGGCAGCTGGTGGGAGACCAGTACGGCCTCGCGCCCCTCGGCCGCCACCCGGGCGGCCTGCAGGGCGGCGAACATCCGCTCCGCGATGGCCCGGTACGCCTCGCCCCAGGACGGGGTGACCGGGTCCCGCAGCACCCACCAGTTACGCGGGTCGCGGAACGAGCCGTCGCCGGGCGAGACCTTCTTGCCCTCGAACCAGTTGGCGCTCTCGATGAGCCGCTCGTCCGCGCCGACCGGCAGCCCGAACTGCGCGGCGATCGGCTCGGCCGTCTGCTGGGCGCGCTCCAGCGGGCTGGCCACCACGTGCACGACCTCCCGCTCGGCCAGCCCCTGCGCGGCGGCCTTGGCCATCTGCACGCCGAGCTCGGAGAGCCGGAAGCCCGGCAGCCGGCCGTAGAGGATGCCGTCCGGGTTGTGTACCTCGCCGTGCCGCAGCACGTGGACCACCGTCTTGCTCACCGCTGCGTCCCCTTCGTTCGCGACTGCGGGGCTCGCAGACCCGGCTCACTCCTCGCACTCACTGCTACCCCCTGTGACCTGCCGCTGCCGCAGCGTTGGCCGCCACCGGCAGGGCGGCGGCGATCTGCTCCAGAGCGGCGTCGTCCAGCGCCGCAGACACGAACCACGCCTCGAACGCGCTCGGCGGCAGGTAGACGCCGCCCGCGAGCATCGCGTGGAAGAACGCCTTGAACGCCGGCACCTGCTGGGTGCGGGCGCTGTCGTAGTCGACCACGTCGGCGTCGGTGAAGAAGACCGAGAACATGTTTCCCGCGTACGACAGCCGGTGCGGGACCCCGGCGGCGGCCAGCGCGTCCGCGGCGAGCCTGCCCACGACGGCGGCCGTGTCGTCGAGCTTGCGGTAGAGCGCGTCGTCGGCCAGCCGCAGGGTGGCCAGGCCGGCGGCGCAGGCCAGCGGGTTACCGGAGAGGGTGCCGGCCTGGTAGACCGGGCCGGCGGGGGCCAGTCGCTCCATGATCTCCGCGCGCCCGCCGAACGCCGCGGCGGGCAGCCCACCACCCATGACCTTGCCGTACGTCCACAGGTCGGCGTCGGAGGGGTCGAGGCCGTGCCAGCCGGCGCGGGAGACCCGGAACCCGGTCATCACCTCGTCGACGATGAGCAGCGCCCCGTGCGCGTGCGCGATCCGGGCGAGCTGGGAGTTGAAGCCGTCGCGCGGGGCGACCACGCCCATGTTGCCGGCGGCGGCCTCGGTGATGATCGCGGCGATGTGCTGGCCCTCGGCGGCGAACGCCTGCTCCACGGCGGCGACGTCGTTGTACGGCAGCACGATCGTGTCGCCGGCCGCCGCGCCCGTCACGCCCGGCGAGTCGGGCAGGCCGAGGGTGGCCACCCCCGAGCCGGCGGCGGCCAGCAGGCCGTCGGAGTGCCCGTGGTAGCAGCCGGAGAACTTGACGATCCGGGGGCGGCCGGTGAAGCCGCGTGCCAGCCGGATCGCCGACATGGTGGCCTCGGTGCCGGAGTTGACCAGCCGGACCTGCTCGACCGGCGTGCGGTCGACGATCTCGGCGGCCAGCTCGACCTCACCCGGGGTGGGGGTGCCGAAGCTGGTGCCCCGGGTCGCGGCCGACCGGATCGCGTCCACGACCTCCGGGTGCGCGTGGCCGAGGATCAGCGGGCCCCAGGAGGAGACCAGGTCGACGTAGCGCCGGTCGTCGGCGTCGTAGAGCCAGGGCCCCTCCCCCCGGACCATGAAGCGCGGCGTGCCGCCGACGGCACGGAACGCGCGCACGGGAGAGTTCACCCCGCCGGGCACGATGGCCTTGGCGCGGTCGAACAGGGCCTCGGAGGCCGGTGCTTCGGCCGGGTAGCGGCCGGATCCGGCGGGAAACATATCGGTCACGATGCCGCCATTGTGTCAGCGTCGGGCGGCGAATCGGCAGGCACCCCGTACCGGGGTTACCAGGCTCACCCGGGTCGGCCCTCACCGCCGTCCCGGCGGCGTCACGTCCGCGGCGCGGGACGTCCCCGTTCCCGACCTCCTCGGGAGCGTGGTCGCCGCGCCCGGTCGGCTCGGTCGCCACCGCTCGACGGGCCGGGTGGCCCGGATCGCGCTAGGCTGACCCGGTGGATCGTGCCGAACTGTCCATCACGCTACACCGGACGGGCGACGAAGCTGTGCTTCGCCTGGCCGGTGAGATCGACATGCTCACGGCCGCCCAGCTGTCGACCGTCGTCAACGAGGTCCTCGCCGAGCCGCCGCCGCGCATCGTGCTCGACCTCGGCGGGGTCACCTTCTGCGACTCGCAGGGCCTGGGCACCCTCGTCGTACTCAGCCGCAAGGCCAGCCACGCGCAGAGCCTGCTGATCCTGACCAACGTCGGCGACTTCCTGCTCCGCGTCCTGGACATCACCGGCCTGCGCAGCGCCCTGATGATCCGCAACGACCAGACCACGGGCTGACTTCCCGCCCGCCCGCTGTGGTGCGGCGGCGCGATCTTGGCGAGTTACGGCCCCTCCCGGGGCCGCCAGCTACCAAGATCTCGCCTGCGCACGTCAGCCCGCCCGGCGCAGTTCCGATGCCGGGTCAGGGGGTGTTGCCCCAGCGGGCCTGTTCCAGGAGCTGCACCGCGCGGTCGCGGGAGTCCTGATCGTCGAGGCGCAGCATCGCGGTGGCCTCGTCGACCGCGTCGGTCAGCACCCGCAGCTGCGCGTCCCGGTCCCGCACCAGGTCCGACTGGGCGGCGAGCTGCCGGGTCTTCACCCACAGCTCGACGAAGACCGACACCTTGGCCCGCAGCACCCACGGGTCGAACGGCTTGGTCAGGTAGTCGACCGCGCCGACCGCGTAACCGCGCAGCGCGAGCTGGGCGTCCCGGTCGGCGGCGGTGAGGAAGATGATCGGCACGTGCCGCGTACGCTCGCGGCGCTTGATGTGGCTGGCCGTCTCGAAGCCGTCCATGTCCGGCATCTGGGCGTCCAGCAGGATCACCGCGAAGTCGTCGACCAGCAGCTGCTTCAGGGCCGCCTCGCCGCTCTCCACGGCGACGGACTGGACCGGCAGGCCCTGGAGAATCGCCTCCAGTGCCATCAGGTTCTCCCGGCGGTCGTCCACCAGCAGCGCCTTTGCCATCTGGGTCACGAACTCTCCTCGGTTCGGCTGCCGCTGATCCAGGACGACATGAGTTCGATCAACTCGTCCAGGTCGACGGGCTTGGTGATGTAGTCACTTCCCCCGGCCGCCAGCGCCGACTCGCGGTCGCCGGGCATGGCCTTGGCGGTCAGGAAGACGATCGGCAGGTCGGCGAACCGGTGGTTGCGCCTGATCTGTCGGGTCGTCTCGTACCCGTCCTGATCGGGCATCATCGCATCCATCAGGACGATGTCCACCTCCGGATGCTCGGCCAGCAGGCGGACGCCGTCCGCCCCGTTGTCCGAGTACAACACGGTCAGGCCGTGCAGTTCCAACGCGCTGGTCAGCGCGAAGACGTTCCGGACGTCGTCGTCGACGATCAGCACGGTGGTGCCCTCCAGCCGCCGGGTGGCCGGCGTGGAGGCCGGCTCGGGCAGCTCCGGCGGGGGCATGAGCAGCGAGGACGGCAGCCCGGCCCGCGCCGGTGACGGCGGCAGCGGCGCGACCACCGCGTCCGGGGCGAGCACGTCCGGTACGAAGAGGGTGAACGTCGAGCCCTGGCCGGGCGCCGACGCCACCACGATGCTGCCGCCCAGCAGCCGGGCCAGGTCCCGGCTGATCGACAGCCCCAGCCCCGTACCGCCGTAGCGACGGCTGGTGGTGCCGTCGGCCTGCTGGAAGGCCTCGAAGATCAGCGACAGCTTGTCGTCGGAGATGCCGATGCCGGTGTCGACCACGGTGAACGCGATGACCTGCTGCGCGTTTGTCAGGGCCGGCACGTCGAAGACCGTGTTGTCGGGCGCTGGCGCGATCCGCAGCGTCACCGCCCCGTTGTCGGTGAACTTGACCGCGTTGGAGAGCAGGTTGCGCAGGATCTGCTGGAGTCGCTGGGCGTCGGTGACCAGCGCCTCCGGCAGGTCCTTGCTGATCCGTACCTGGAAGTCCAGGCCCTTCTCCTCGGCCTGCGGCGCGAACGCCTGCTCCACGTACCCGCGGATCTCGTCGAACCGGACGGCGGTGGGCTCGACGTCCATCCGCCCCGCCTCGATCTTGGACAGGTCCAGGATGTCGTCGATCAGCGACAGCAGGTCGGAGCCGGCGCCGTGGATCGTCCGGGCGAACTCGATCTGCTTCGGCGTGAGGTTCTGCTCCGAGTTCTCGGCCAGCAGCCGGGCCAGCAGCAGCAGCGAGTTCAGCGGCGTACGCAGCTCGTGGCTCATGTTGGCCAGGAACTCCGACTTGTACGCCGACGCCCGCGTGAGCTGCTGGGCCTTCTCCTCCAGGCCGAGCCGGGCCAGCTCGATCTCCCGGTTCTTCGTCTCGATGTTGCCCTTCTGCTCCGAGAGCAGCTGCGCCTTGTCCTCCAGCTCGGCGTTGGTGCGCTGGAGTTCCGCCGACTGTTCCTGCATCTCGTGGGCGAGCCGCTGGGACTGCGCGAGCAGTTCCTCCGTACGCCGGTTGGCCTGGATGGTGTTGACGGCGACGCCGGTGGTGAGCACGAGCCGCTCCAGGAACGACAGGTGCAGCTCGGAGAAGGCCGCCACGCTGGCGAACTCGATGACCCCGAGCAGCTCGCCCTCGAAGAGCACGGGCAGCACGACCAGGTCGGCCGGCGGGGTCTCGGCGAGCCCGGAGCGGAGCATCAGCTTGCTGTCCGGCACCCCGCCCATCCGGATGGTGCGGCGGGACAGGGCGGCCTGCCCGACCAGCCCCTCGCCGGGGCCGAAGGTGACCTCGTGCCCCCGGGCGACGTAGCCGTAGGAGGCGGTCAACCGCAGCCGCATCACGCCCTCGGACGTGTCCGCCAGGAAGAACGCGCCGAGCTGCGCGTCGACCAGCGGTGTCACCTCCATCATGATCATGCGGCAGACCTCACCGAGGTCGCGCTGCCCCTGGAGGAGCCCGCCGATCCGGGCCAGGTTCGAGTCGAGCCAGCCCTGCTCGGCGTTCTTCTTGGTCGTCTCCCGGAGGGTGACGATCATCTGGTTGATGTTGTCCTTCAGCTCGGCGACCTCGCCCTGCGCCTTGACCGCGATCCGCTGGGTCAGGTCGCCCCGGGTCACCGAGGTGGAGACCTGCGCGATGGCGCGCAGCTGGGTGGTGAGGGTCGAGGCGAGCTGGTTGACGTTCTCGGTGAGGTCGCGCCAGGTGCCGGAGACGCCCTTGACCTGGGCCTGGCCGCCGAGCTTGCCCTCGCTGCCGACCTCGCGCGCGACCCGCGTCACCTCGTCGGCGAACGACGAGAGCTGGTCGACCATCGTGTTGACCGTCGACTTCAGCTCCAGGATCTCGCCCTGGGCGTCGACCGTGATCTTCTGGGACAGGTCACCCTTCGCCACGGCGGTGGTGACCGAGGCGATGTTGCGCACCTGCGACGTCAGGTTCGACGCCATCGAGTTCACGTTGTCGGTCAGGTCCCGCCACGTACCCGAGACGCCCTTCACCTGGGCCTGACCGCCCAGCTTGCCCTCGGTGCCCACCTCGCGCGCGACCCGCGTCACCTCGTCGGCGAACGACGACAGCTGGTCCACCATCGTGTTCACCGTCGACTTCAGCTCCAGGATCTCGCCCCGGGCGTCCACGGTGATCTTCTGCGACAGGTCACCCTTCGCCACGGCGGTGGAGACCTGGGCGATGTTCCGCACCTGGGCCGTCAGGTTCGACGCCATCGAGTTCACGTTGTCGGTCAGGTCCCGCCAGGTGCCGGCGACGCCCCGCACCTGGGCCTGACCGCCCAGCTTGCCCTCGGTGCCCACCTCGCGGGCCACCCGCGTCACCTCGTCGGCGAACGACGACAGCTGGTCCACCATCGTGTTCACCGTGGACTTCAGCTCCAGGATCTCGCCCCGGGCGTCCACGGTGATCTTCTGCGACAGGTCACCCTTCGCCACCGCCGTGGTGACCGAGGCGATGTTCCGCACCTGCGACGTCAGGTTCGACGCCATCGAGTTCACGTTGTCGGTCAGGTCCCGCCACGTACCCGAAACGCCCTTGACCTGGGCCTGACCGCCCAGCTTGCCCTCGGTGCCCACCTCGCGCGCGACGCGCGTGACCTCGTCGGCGAACGACGAGAGCTGGTCCACCATCGTGTTGACGGTGTTCTTCAGCTCCAGGATCTCGCCCTGGGCGTCGACCGTGATCTTCTGCGACAGGTCACCCTTCGCCACCGCCGTGGAGACCTGGGAGATGTTGCGCACCTGGCTGGTCAGGTTGCCGGCGAGCTGATTGACGTTCTCGGTGAGGTCCCGCCAGGTGCCGGAGACGCCGCGCACCTGGGCCTGGCCGCCCAGCTTGCCCTCGATGCCCACCTCGCGCGCGACGCGCGTCACCTCGTCGGCGAACGACGACAGCTGGTCCACCATCGTGTTGACGGTGTCCTTCAGCTCCAGGATCTCGCCCTGCGCCGCCACGGTGATCTTCTGCGACAGGTCGCCCCGGGCCACCGCCGTGGAGACCTGGGCGATGTTGCGGACCTGGGCGGTCAGGTTGGACGCCATCGAGTTGACGCTGTCGGTCAGGTCCTTCCACGTGCCGGCCACGTTCGGCACGTCGGCCTGCCCGCCGAGCTTGCCCTCGGTGCCCACCTCGCGGGCCACCCGGGTCACCTGCTCGGCGAAGAGCCGCAGGGTGTCGGTGAGGTAGTTCATCGTGTCGGCCAGCTCGGCGACCTCGCCGCGCGCGCTGACCGTGATCTTCTGCGACAGGTCGCCCTTGGCCACCGCCGTCGCCACCTGGGAGATCGACCGCACCTGGCCGGTCAGGTTCGACGCCATGGTGTTCACCGAGTCGGTGAGGTCCTTCCAGGTGCCGGCGACGCCGCGCACGTCGGCCTGGCCGCCGAGCTTGCCCTCGGTGCCCACCTCCCGCGCGACCCGGGTGACCTCGTTCGAGAAGGACGAGAGCTGGTCGACCATCGTGTTGACCGTGCGGCCGATCCGCAGGTACTCACCGCGCAGCGGCCGGCCGTCGATCTCCAGCGCCATGTGCTGGGAGAGGTCGCCGTCGGCTACCGCGACGATGACCCGGGCGATCTCGGTGGTCGGCCGGCCCAGGTCGTCGATGAGCGAGTTGACCGCCCGCTGCCCCTCCGCCCAGGAGCCGTCCAGCCCCTCGTCGTCCAGGCGCTCGGTGAGCCGGCCGTCCCGGCCGACGATCCGGCTGATCCGCCGCAGGTCGAGGTACTGCTGCTCCTGGAGCGACACGACCTCGTTGAAGGCGTCCGCGACCTCACCGGCGCGGCCGGCCCGGCGGGGCAGCCGCACCTTCAGGTCGCCCCCGCGCACCCGCCGCAGCGCCTCGGTCAGCTCGCCGAGGAGCGCCTCGTGGTCGGGCGCGGACTGGTCCACGGTCGCCGACTGTTTCGTGGTCATCATTCCTCGCTCAGCTCGGGGCCACCGGCTCCTGCCGACACCGGCCATGCCCCCATTGTGCCCGTGGCCTCGCCCGCGCCACGTCCACGCGCCCGACCCGACCCACCCCCACCGCCCCGGCCCCGCCCCGCCGGGCCCCGCCTGAGGGGCCGATCACGCAGTTGTGGGGCCTGACGAACCGGGTCGAACGTCATCGATCGCCCACCACCAGTGCATGATCGACGAGGCGGGAGGCGGGGGCGGGGGCCGCCCGTCCGGGCATCGGCTTGGCACCCGCACGGGTGGCGGTGGAGGATACGGGGGTGTCAGCGGAGGCGGGGCCCGCGGCGACCGGGGGCCGAGACGAGCACGTCCGGCGCGTCCGGCTCCCCGCAGACCGGCGTACGCCGGCCGCGGCGCGGGCCCTCGTGCGGTCCGTACTCACCGAGGCCCACCTGGACCAACTGGCCAACGAGGCCATGCTGCTCACCACCGAACTCTCCACCAACGCGGTGGAGCACGCCCGCACCGAACTGGACGTCGAGGTGGTCGCCGACCCGGTCGGGATCACCGTCACCGTGTCCGATTTCGCCGCCGGCCCGGTGGAGGAGCTGACCGTCGGGGTCCGCAACGACGCCACCGACATCGACGAGGTCTCCGAGCGCGGCCGAGGGCTGCTGCTTGTCGACCACTTCGCCAGCCGCTGGGGCACCACCTACCTGCCCACCGGCAAGGGGGTGTGGTTCCGGCTGGACCTGCCCGGCCCGGCCACGGGCACCCGGCACGCGCGGGTACCCGGCGCGGCGACCGCCGGAGGCGGCGCACCGGCGACCCCGGAGAGCTCCGCGCCGAGCGCAGGGGCCATGAGCGAGCTGATGCAGACCACCCCCGACCCGTACGCCGAGGATCCGCTGCCCGACTTCGCGACCAGCCTGCTCACCCGGGTGGCGGAGATGGTCGGCGCGGCGGGCGGGGTCGTGCGGCTGGACCGGGGGGACGGGCAGGGCACCCAGGTGCTGGCCCGGTACGGCCGCCAGCCCCGGCCCGGCAACGAGCTGCTCCGGGTGGCGCTGGCCGTGCACCGGCCGTACACCGGTGAACTGGTGCTGGACGCGGCACCGTCGGCGTACGCGCGACCGCTGGCCGTGCTGATGGCCGAGCGGCTCTCGCTGCACCTGGAGAACGACCGGCTGCGCCGGGCGGACGTCCGCCGGCAGGCCTGGCTGACCTTCCTCGCCGAGGCGAGCGAGCTGCTCGCGCAGTCGCTGGACGTCGAGTTGACCATGGCGCTCGTCCCCCAGCTCGTGGTGCCCCGGCTCGGGCAGTGGTGCGCGGTCCACACGACCGACGAGTGGGGCCGGCTCCGCCTCGCGGCGGCCAGCCACGCCGACGAGTCGGTGCTGCCCCAGCTGCACCAGGTGCTCGCGGAGACCGGCCCGGACTCGGTCCAGGCCCGGCTGCGCGAGGCGTCCCGCAACGGCACCCAGATGCCGCTCGGCGCGCCGATGGAGGGCTTCGCCGTCCCGTTGATCGCGCGGGGTCAGCGGCTGGGCACCCTGGCCGTCGGCCGGCACCAGCGGCACCGGCACGACCCGGACGAGGTCGCCGTGCTGGAGGACGTCGCCCGGCGGGCGGCGCTGGCGATCGAGAACGCCCGGATCCACGCCGAGCGCCGGCGCGTCGCGCACACCCTCCAGCAGTCGCTGCTGCCGCCGGTGCTCCCCGTGGTCGAGAGCATCGGCTTCGCCGCCGAGTACGTCCCGACCGGCGGCGACGTCGACGTCGGCGGCGACTTCTACGACGTGGTGCCCCTGCCGGACGGCCGCTGGCTGGTGGTGATCGGCGACGTCTCGGGCAAGGGGGTGCAGGCGGCGACGGTCACCGGCCTGGTCCGCGACGTCATCCGGGTGCTGGTGGGCGACGGCAAGCCGCTGCCGGAGGCGCTGGCCCGGGTCAACGAGACGCTGCTCGAGCGGGGCGGCGGGCGCTACTGCACGCTGGCCCTGGCGGCGGTCGGCCCCGGCGACAGCGACCGGCTCGACGTCTCCCTGCACCTCGCCGGCCACGACCGGCCGGTGCTGCTGCCCGCCGGCGGCGGGGCGCGTTTCGTCGGCATCGGCGGCACCGCGCTCGGCCTGCTCGACTCGATCGCCTCCCCGACGGCCGAGGTGCCGCTCGCCCCGGGGGACTCGCTGGTCTTCTACACCGACGGGGTCACCGAGCGGCGGCGCGGCCGGGAGCTGTTCGGCACCGAGCGGCTGCGCGACGCCGCCGCCCCGCTGGCCGGCTACCCGGCCGACGTGATCGCGGCCCGGCTCCGCTCGACGGCGATCGGCTTCTCGGCCGAGGCGCCCCGCGACGACATCGCCATCCTGGTGCTCCGCAACGACGCGACCTGAGCAGCGGTGGCGGGGCCGGCCGGACGGGTTCGCTAGGTTGACCGCATGTCGAGCACCGTCCATGCATCCGCCGAGCGCCCGCCGCTGCTGCGCAGCACCGTCGCCGCCCAGTCGGCGCTCACCGCCGCCTTCGTCGTCGTCCTCGCGCTCTGGGTCGGCCGGATGGCCGCCGCCGGGGTCGGCCCCGAGGAGATGCGCAGCGGGGCGTACGACCCGAAGGACCTGGTGCCGTTCGGCCTGAGCGCAGCGAACCCCCTCATCTGGCTGTACGGCGCGGTGTCGCTGCTCTACCTCGCCGGCCTGGTCGCCGGGCCGCTGCTGGCGGTCCACGCCGTGGTCCTGCTGGCCCGGGACCGGTCGGCCATGTCCCGCCGCACGTGGCGGGTGTTGCTCGCCCTGACCGTGGGCGCGGTGGTCGTGGCCGCGAGCCGTTTCACGCCGGTCGGCGCCGACCTGCACCGGTGGTGGATGGACTGAGCCGCGCGACCCCGGCCGCGCCGCCCTCCGCCCCGCTCGCGCCGGGAGCTGGCCGGCGCGGTCAGAGGCCGCCCGGGAGGCGGCCCGGGGCGAGGCGGCGGTGCGGATCGAGGTGCTCCTTGGCCGCGCGCAGCCGGGCCAGCCCGGCCAGCTCGCCCCAGAGGTCGACGGCCCGCCGGACGGCCGCCGGCGCGGCGACCACCACGCACCGGCCCTGCCGGGCGAGGAGCACGCCCCGGACGGCGGCCAGGATCGACGCCACCCGGTCGGGGGACATGGCAGCGGGCAGGGCCGCGTGCACCACGCCGAGGCCGGCGGATCCGCGCACCGGGACGGGGCCGCCGGCGGCGTCCCGCAGCGCGTAGACGGCGGCGTGCAGGTCGGCGATCGGCACCTCGATGCGCAGCGCCGTGTCGCCCGGGCCGAACGGATAGCGCCGCCACCACTCGGGCGCGGCGTGGCTGGCGGCCGCGCCCGGGCCGAGGAGCGCGACGAGCCGGTCGGCGCGCTCGGCGACGTCGGCCGGGCCGCCCTCCAGCAGCACCACCAGCCGACCGGCGCCGGCCGGGCCGCCGCCGGCGCGCCCCGCCATGGACGGGTGCGCGGCCATCGCGGCGGCCCGGCTGCCCGGGCGCGGCCGGGGTCCCGCGCCGGCCGGCAGGTCCAGCTCGACCGCCGCCGGGTCGAGGCGCGCGGCGAGCACGGTGCGGACCAGGTCGTGCACCTCCAGCGGGGTCCACACCGGTCGGCTGACCCAGATCCGGCCGGCCGGAACGGCCTGCACCCGCAGGGTCGCGGAGACCAGCACGCCGAGCGCCCCCTGCGAGCCGCAGAGCAGCCGGGCCAGCTCCAGCCCGGCCGCGCCGCCCCCGGCGTCGACGAGCTCGCCGTCGGCGTCGAGGTAGCGCACCCGGACGAGCTGGTCGCAGGGGCTGCCGTGGCGGTGCCGCAGCGGTCCCGCCTCGCCGGCGGCGAGCACGCCGCCGAGGGTGGCCCCGGGCGAGGGGGCGTCGAGCGCCAGGCGCTGCCCGGTGCGGTCCAGAGTGGCCTGCACCGCCCGCAGCGGGGTGCCCGCCCCGACCTCGGTGGTGGGCGCGCCGACCGGCTCGTGCCCGATCCCGGCGAGCCGGCCGGTGTCGAGCATGATGTCGACCCGGTCGGGGGCGGCACCCCAGTCGATCTTCGTGCCGGCGCCGCGCGGCACCACCGTCAGGTCGTGCCGGGCGGCGAGCCGCAGCACCTCGGCCGCCGCGCGCGGACCGCCCGGGACGGCCACCCAGCGGGCCGGGCGGCCGGCCACCTCGTCGGCCGGGCCGGCGAAGCGGGCGAACGGCGGGCCGCAGATCTCCGTCAACCGCCGGGTGATGTCGAGGGCTCCGGGCCGGTCGGTGGAACTCGCTGCAGCCGCCATGCCGGCCATCGTACACATGTTCGAAAGCTGTGGCGGCGGGTCGCCGACGAGGCCGCGCGGCGGGCGGCGCGCGGCCGGTAACGTGACGCCGTGACCACCGAGACCCCCGTGCCCACGGCGAAGCGGGTGCCCAGCGAGCGCACCCACCACGGCGACACAGTCGTCGACGAGTACGCCTGGCTCACCGCCAAGGACGACCCGGAGACGATCGCCTACCTGACCGCCGAGAACGCGTACACCGAGGCCCGGACGGCGCACCTCGAAGGGCTGCGCGCCGACCTGTTCGAGGAGATCCGCCGGCGCACCCAGGAGACCGACCTGTCGGTGCCCGGCCGCAAGGGCGGCTACTGGTACTACACCAGGACGGTCGAGGGCCAGCAGTACGGCGTGCAGTGCCGCCGGGCGGTCCGCGACGGCGAGACCGAGCCGCCGGTCAGCGCGGACGGCGCCCCGCTCGACGGCGAGGAGGTGCTGCTCGACGGCAACCTGCTCGCCGAGGGGCACGACTTCTTCGCGCTCGGCGCGTTCGACGTCAGCCCGGACGGGCGGTGGCTGGCCTACTCCACGGACTTCTCCGGCGACGAGCGGTTCACGCTGCGGGTCAAGGACCTGTCCACCGGCGAGCTGCTGCCCGACGAGGTGCCCGACACGTTCTACGGCACCGCCTGGTCCACCGACGCCTCCGTGCTGTTCTACGTGACGGTGGACGAGACGTGGCGCCCCAACCGGGTCTGGCGGCACACCCTGGGCACGGCGTCCACCGAGGACGTGGTGGTCTACCAGGAGGACGACGAGCGGTTCTGGGTCGGCGTGGAGCTGAGCCGCTCGGAGCGGTTCGTCATCATCGACGTGCACAGCAAGATCACCAGCGAGGTGCTGGTGATCCCGGCCGGCAACCCGACCGGCGCGCCGGCGTCCGTGGCGCCCCGGCGGCAGGGCGTCGAATACACCGTCGAGCACCACGGGCACCGCTTCCTGATCCTGCACAACGACGGCGCGGAGGACTTCGCGCTGGCCTGGACCTCGGCGGACGCGCCCGGCGACTGGGTGCCGCTCATCGAGCACTCGCCCGGCACCCGGCTGGAGGCCGTGGACGCCTTCGCCGACCACCTGGTCGTCTCGCTGCGCACCAACGGGCTGACCGGGCTGCGGGTGCTGCCCGTCGGCGGCGGCGACGCCTTCGACATCGACTTCCCGGAGCCGCTCTACAGCGTCGGCCTGCACGACAACCCGGAGTACCGCACCGGGCAGATCCGGCTCCGCTACGCCTCGCTGGTCACCCCCGACTCGGTCTACGACTACGACCTGGTCACCCGGCAGATGGTGCTGCGCCGGCAGAAGCCGGTGAAGCCCGGGCCGGACGGGCGGGCGTACGACCCGGCCGACTACGAGCAGCACCGCGACTGGGCGCTCGCCGACGACGGGACCCGGGTGCCGGTCTCGCTGGTCTGCCGGGCCGGCACGCCGAAGGACGGCTCCGCCCCCTGCGTGATCTACGGCTACGGCTCGTACGAGGCGAGCATGGACCCGTGGTTCTCCGTCGCCCGGCTCTCCCTGCTGGACCGGGGCGTCATCTTCGCCGTCGCGCACACCCGGGGCGGCGGCGAGCTGGGCCGCAGCTGGTACGACCAGGGCAAGCTGCTGGCCAAGAAGAACACGTTCACCGACTTCGTGGCCTGCGCCCGGCACCTGGTCAAGGCGGGCTGGACGACAAGCGACCGGCTCGTGGCCCGGGGCGCCTCGGCCGGCGGGCTGCTGATGGGGGCGGTCGCCAACATCGCCCCGGACGCGTTCGCCGGGATCGTCGCGCAGGTGCCCTTCGTGGACGCGCTCACCTCGATCCTCGACCCGTCGCTGCCGCTGACCGTCACCGAGTGGGAGGAGTGGGGCAACCCGCTGGCCGACCCGGAGGTCTACGCGTACATGAAGTCCTACACGCCGTACGAGAACGTGCGGGCGGTGGACTATCCGGCGATCCTCGCGGTGACCAGCCTCAACGACACCCGGGTGCTCTACCACGAGCCGGCGAAGTGGGTCGCCCGGCTGCGGGCGGTCGCCCCGCAGGGCGACTACCTGCTGAAGACCGAGATGGGCGCCGGCCACGGCGGCCCCAGCGGCCGTTACGACTCCTGGCGCGAGGAGGCGTTCGTCAACGCCTGGATCCTCGACCGCCTCGGCCGCGCCTGAACGGGGTCGGGGAGGGCCCGCACCGACGAGGGCCCTCCCCGACGCCCGCTCAGCGCAGGACGCCCGCAAGTACCGCCGGGTCGACGTTGCCGCCGGTGACCACGGCGACCGTACGGCCGGGCGGCAGCTCGGCGGCGCGGAACAGCCGGGCGGCCACCGCCACCGCGCCGCTCGGCTCCACGACCAGGCGGGCGTCGGTGACCAGCCGACCCATCGCGGCGCGGATCTCCTCCTCGGTCACCGTGACGATGCGGTCGAGCCGGGCCCGCAGGTGGGCGAGGGTCAGCTCGGACGGGGGCAGGCGCAGCCCGTCGGCCATCGTCCGGTAGGTGCGCTCCTCGCCCCACACCACCACCGACCCGGCCGCCAGCGACTCCCGCGCGTCGGCGGCGAGTTCCGGCTCGACGCCGATCACCGTCGCCGCCGGGCGCAGGGCGGTGACAGCGGTCGCGACGCCGGAGGAGAGCCCGCCGCCGCCCACGGGCACCAGCACCACATCGACGTCGGGCAGGTCCTCGACGATCTCCAGCCCGACCGTGCCCTGCCCGGCGATGACGCGCCGGTCGTCGAAGGGCGGCACCAGCACCGCACCCGTCGTCGCGGCGATCCGCTCCGCCTCCGGCCCGCGTTGCGGGGGCGGCACCAGCAGCACCTCGACGCCCAGCGCCCGGATCCGGTCCACCTTCGCGGCCGGGGCGCCCTCGGGCACCACGATCCGGCACGGCACGCCGGCCGCGCGGGCCGCGTACGCCAGGGCCAGGCCGTGGTTGCCGGAGGAGTGGGTGACCACGCCGCGCGCCCGCTCCTCGGGCGTCAGCCGGGCGACCGCGTGGGTCGCGCCGCGCAGCTTGAACGACCCCACCGGTTGCAGGCTCTCCGGCTTGAGCCACAGCTGCGCGTCCCACCCGGTGCGCACCAGCGGGGTACGCAGCACGGTGCCCGCGATGTCGGCGGCGGCGTTCCGGACGTCGGTGATCGAGACCAGATCCATCGGCCCATCCTGCCCGACGCACGGGGCGCCGGCGGGCCTACATCGGTTCGAGCGGGGCGGCGAGCGGCTGTTCCGTCCGCCCTGACGCGTAGTCCATCTCGACCGGGTCGCCCTCCCACGGGACGACGAAGGTCCCGGTGGTGTTGCCGTCGACGTTGTACGGCCGGTTCGGGTGCCGCGCGCTGCGCAGCCACTTGCTGGACAGCTTGTGCAGCCACGTGCGCTGGCGTTCCCAGACGACGAGGTGCCCGGTGCCGTCGAGCCGGTACATCAGCTTGTGCCGGCCCTGGATGGACCTGTAGAGCTCCGGGACCGAGAAGTTCAGCGCGATGTTGTTGGCCGTGGCATCCTTCTGCCCGTACACGATGAGCACCGGCACCTTCTCGCCGAGGTTGGTGTGGTCGGCGGTCACCCGCTCCTGGTTCCAGCCCCACCAGAATCCGTTGCGGAACCGCGAGACACCGGGCCCCCAGGTGCGACCCAGCTGGTCGTTGGCGAGGAAGGCGTCCCACACCACGTCGACGATGCCGTGCGCGTCGTCCCGCTGGCCCGGGTAGCGGGGCTCCACGTCGACCTCGCTGTCCCACGACTTCCTGAGACCGGCCTTGTGCACGATGTGCATGGGGAAGCCGTACACGGAACAGGGGGAGCTGACCGGGAGCGTCGGCGGCGTCGACGGGCCCGTCACCGCGAAGATCGGTGCGAGCAGGAGGACGCTGGCCACCTTGGCGGGGTCGACCGTCATGGCGAACGGCCCCACGGCGTACGCGCCCGCCGAGTAGCCGATCAGATCGACCTTCGGTGGCATGTCCGGCTGGCCCAGGATCCAGTTCAGGACGGTACCGAGTTCCGCCCAGTCGCTCGCCGAGTTGGTGAGCTGCTTCGGATACCTGGCCGCGCACGGTTCCCGGGGCAGCAGGAGGTGCTGCTGGAGCGGATTGATGTTGCAGGGGTCGTTCATCTGCACCGGGCGGGTCGACCTGCCCATCCCCTGCAGGTCCATGACGAAGACGTCGAACCCGTCCTCCGCCAGCTCCCTCGCCCAGCTGTACCCGCCCTCCCCCGCGTCGTACTCCAGGTCGAACGAGACGAGCCCCGGGCTGCTGCGGCCGTGCACCATGAGCACCGGCTGGCGGGGCCGGCTCGGCGGAAGGTCGGGTTTGAACCAGCGGACGAACAGCTGGATCACCGCGCCGTTGTTCGCGTCGAGGTTCGACTTGTGGCTGACCGCGAAGTCCTCGCTGGTGAAGTGCATGGGTCGTACTCCGGTGAATCGGCCCCCGGGCTGGCCTGGATACGTCCCGGTGACGCCAGGATCGCCTGCCGCCTCGCGGCGCGCGGGCCGGCCGCGGCGCGTTCACCCGTCCGGGCGCCGGCACCCGGCGGCCCGCGCGCCGGTGCCTAGACTGCCGGAGTGAGCGGGGGCGACGGCGTGGACGACGACGGGCCGGCCGAGGGCGTACCGGCGTCGGGGTGGCGGGCGGCGGCGCGCGACCGGCGCGTCTGGGCGATCCTCGCGGTGGTCGCGTTCCTGCTCGTGTGCTGCTGTTCCGCCGCCGCCGGGACGCTGCTCGCGCTCTCCGCCGGCCTGTTCGCCGCCGGTTGACCCCGCCAGGTGTCAGAAGGGCGCCCGCCCCTGCGTCCCGACCAGTGCGGCCGCCTCGCCGGTGCGTACCATCCGCTGCCAGCGCAGCCGGTTGCCGACCAGCGCGGTGACCACCGACTGCACCACCACCAGGTACATCACCTGCCGGTAGATCAACTGCTGGAACGGCAGGCTCCACAGTGGGCCGAAGCGTTCCTGGTCCAGTCGCAGCGCGTACGCGGCGGTGAGCGCCTGGAGCAGCAGCAGCCCCGCCCAGGCAAGCACCAGGGTCGACCAGGGCAGGAACAGCAGGCCGTAGACGGCGTAGACGTCCACCGCCGGGGCTGTCAGCGGCAGCACGATCTGGAACACCGTCAGGTACGGCAGGCCGCGCCGGCCGAGCCTGCCGCCGGCGCCCCGCTCGCGCAGCGCGTGCCGGTGCTTCCACATCGCCTGCATCGTGCCGTAGCACCAGCGGTAGCGCTGCCGCCAGAGCTGCCGCAGCGAGGAGGGCGCCTCCGTCCAGGCGATGGCGGCCTCCTCGTAGACCACCCGCCAGCCGGCCCGCAGCACCTTCATGGTGAGGTCGGTGTCCTCGGCCAGCGTGTCCGAGGGCACCCCGCCGACGGCGAACAGCACCTCGCGGCGGAACGCGCCGATCGCGCCGGGGATCGTCGGCATGCACTCCAGCACGTCGTACATCCGGCGGTCGAGGTTGAAGCCGATCACGTACTCCAGGTGCTGCCAGCGGCCGAGCAGTCGGCGCCGGTTGGCGACCTTGGTGTTGCCGGAGATGGCGCCCACCGTGGGGTCGGCGAAGCCCTGCACCAGCCGGTGCACGGTGTCCGGCTGGAAGACGGTGTCGCCGTCGACCAGCACCAGCAGGTCGGCGCGGGCGGCCCGGATGCCGGTCTTCAGCGCCGCCGGCTTGCCCGCGTTGGCCTGCCGGACGACCCGCACCCCGCGCAGGCGGAGCCGCTCGACGATCCCGGCGGTGTCGTCGTCGGACCCGTCGTCCACGACGATCACCTCCAGCGCGGGATAGTCGCTGGCCATGAGCGACCGGACGGTCGCGGCGATGTTCGCGGCCTCGTTGTAGGCCGGCACGATCACCGACACCGGGGCGGTGACCGTCGGCGGCGTCCGCCTCCGCCTCGGCCGACGGACCCGCCGCACGTGCACCTGGGCGCAGACCACCTGCGCGACCAGCCGGGCCACGCCCAGCACCAATGCGACCCCGAGCAGCAGGTCCATCATCCCGGCGAGCCAGCCGGCGCCGGCCTGGGTCCACCGCAGGGCGCGGCCGCTCAGCCGGCTGCCCGTGCCCGCCGGCACCATGGAGGCGGGCGCGTCGATCCCCTCGGAGACGGTGGTGAAGCGGTAGCCCTGCCGGGTCAGCCCGGGCAGCAACTGGTCGAGGGCGGCCACCGTCTGGGCCCGGTCGCCGCCGCCGTCGTGCATCAGCACCACCGCGCCGCGCCCCCGTTCCGGGGTGGCGGCCTTCACGATGGCCGGCACGCCCGGCCGCTGCCAGTCCTTGGTGTCCCTGTCGGCGAGCACGGCGACGTGCCCGGTGCCGGCGGCGGCGCTCAGCGCGGCGTACTCGGAACGGGTCAGCGCCGACGGCTGGGACGAGAACGGCGGCCGGAGCAGGGTTACCTCGCGGCCGACCGCCCCGGCGACCGCCTTGCGGGTCAGCGAGAGCTCCAGGTCGCGCCGCCAGTCCGGGGCGGAGCCGAGGTCGGCGTGGGTGAAGCTGTGCGAGCCGATCTCGTGCCCCTCGGCGAGGATCCGGCGGACCAGCTCCGGATGCTCGTTGACCCGGGCACCGACCACGAAGAAGGTGGCGCGCGCGCCGTGCCGGCGCAACGCGTCGAGCACCTGCGGCGTCCACCGCGGGTCCGGCCCGTCGTCGAAGGTCAGCGCGACCGTACGGTCGGGCATGGTCCGGCTGACCGGCCGGTCCTGGTCGAGCCGCAGCACCGGCCCGCCGGTGACGACCTCCTTCGGCACCGCCGGCCCGGCGGACGTGTCCGCCCGTGCCCCGCCGGAGCCACCGGCGAGCCCGGTGACCAGACCGTCGACGGTGAGCGCCGCCAGCAGCAGCGCCAGCCCGAGCAGGAGCAGGAGCCAGTGCGCCCGCGGGTCCCGGCGGGCGATGTGCCGCCCCACCGCTACCTCGGCTTACCCGGGGACCGGTTGGGCTTCGCGGTGCGCCGTTCGTCACCCCGGCCCGGCTCGTCGGACCGGCTCGGCCGGACGGTGGGAACGCCTATGGTCGGGGCGGTGCCGTCGCCGGCCGTGCGGGTGGGCACCGGGACCGCGGAGCTGGTCACGGGCGACGGACGGGGGCGGGCCGACGACGCGCCGCCCACCTCGCTGCGGCCGTCCGCCTCGGCTTCGCGCGGTGCCGCCGGGCGGGTGTCCGACCAGCCGGGCGGCGACACCGACGAGTCCATGAAGAGGCCGGCGGCGATCAGGCCGAGGCTCGTGAGCAGGCCAAAGCCCATCGCGGTGCCGGCGATCACCGTGAGCCGGCGCCGCCGTCCCGTCCGGTCGACGAACACCGGAGGCGCTCCGCTCGACTGATTGCGCATCTACTGACTCCCGCTGCCGCACACACCGGGGCCGTCCGGCCCTCGCCGGGCCCGTCGGCCCGGCCTCCGAGCAGACAGCGTCCGGACCGCCGCCGGCGTTACAGCTCAGGTCGTCCGCAGCTCCTCCACCGCCGTACTCGCGCGCAGGAAGAGCAGGCCGACGCCGACCGTCGCCAGCACCCCCGCCAGGGCGCCGGCCCCGAGCAGGGCCAGCTGTTCCAGCGGTACGTCGGGCGGCACGGTCACGTCCGGCATCGCCACGACCCGGGTGTGGCGCGCCCGGGTGGCGGGGTCGGCGCAGAGCTGCGCGGTGGCGTCGCAGACCTCGTCGTAGTGGCTGGCGGTCGGCGTGCGGAACAGTCCCCGGGCCAGGAGCAGGCCCACCGCCAGGGCGACGGCCACCGCCGGCACGGCCGGGGCCAGCGACTGCCAGGCGATGGACCGGCCGAGCGTGGGCCGGGGCACCCCGGTCGCCACCAGGGCCGCGTACGCACGCCGCCGGGCGGTGATCCCCTCCACCACCGCGACAATGAGCCCACCGGCGGCGACCAGCATGGCCACCGCCACCGCCAGGTCCACCAGGTCCATGGTCCGCAGGTAGAAGCCGTCGTCGCCGGCCAGTCCGCCGCCGGTCCGCCGGCTCAGCTCGCCCGCCGCGACGAAGTACTCCCGCAGCCCGGCCGCGCCCGCGCCGAGGAGCACCGCCGCCAGCAGTGCGGCGAAGGTGCGGCTGCCCGCCCACGGGTCGGCTGTCAACCGGCGGGCGGCGAGCAGCGCGGCCGGCCCCCGGGCGTAGCGGTGCAGCATCCGCCCGGCCGTCCAGGAGATCCAGCCGGTGCCGACGACCACCCCGATCATCGCGGCCAGCCCGCCGCTGACCAGCAGCGCCGGCACCAGCCACGACGGCGGGTCGGTGGCGCGCCGGTCGTAGAGGCGGGTGACCGGTTCGACGGCGACGAAGGCGGCCAGCCCGGCGCCGATGAGGACGCCCGCCCAGGGTCGGGGGCCGCGTTCCCGGCGGTGCGTACGCAGCACGCCGAACGGGGTCGTGCTCACCCGGCGCAGCATCAGCGCGGTGGCCAGCGCCGCCACGACCGGCAGCCCCGCCAGCACCGCCACCAGCGCGCCCGGGGCGGGCAGCACGTCGGTGGGGAGCGCGAGCCGTCCCTGCGCATCGGGCCGGTCGAGCAGCTCCCGGCCGGCGAAGTGGACCGACGCGCCGGCCAGCGTGCCGAGCAGGCTCGCCAGGCCGGCCTCCAGCACGGCGATCCGGGTCACCTGGCCGGGGGTGGCGCCGGCCAGCCGGAACGCGGCCAGCCGGCGGTCCCGCGCCGGGGCGCCGAGCCGGGCGCACTGCCCGGCCAGGGCCAGCACGGGAATCATGAGCAGCAGCAGGGCGAAGGCGGTGCCGCCGCGCAGCCCCGGCTCGACGAGCAGCTCGTTGGCGTACTGCAGCGACCAACGGTTGCCGTTGTCGGCGGTGGCGGGCGGGGTGGGGATGGCCAGCACGGTGAGCGCGGCGAGGGCGACGAGGGTGGCCAGGGCGGCGCTGAGCGCGGTCAGCGCCACCCGGACGGTGTCGGTGCGGGTGCCGGCCAGGGCGAGGCGTACCAGCGTCGACGGTCTCACCGGCGGCTGCCCGGCAGCGGGGTGTCGAGGCCGAGCCCGGTGTGGTCGACCATGCCGTCGCGGAGGATGACCTCGCGGTCGGCGTACGCGGCGATCTGCGGCTCGTGGGTGACCAGGACGACCGTGGTCCGCTGCTCGCGGGCGAGCCGGACCAGTTGGACGAGCACCTGCTCGCCGGTGAGCGTGTCCAGCGCGCCGGTCGGCTCGTCGGCGAAGAGCACCCGGGGCTCGGTGACCAGCGCCCGTGCCATCGCGCAGCGCTGCTGCTGCCCGCCGGACATCTCGCCCGGCCGGACGTCGGCCAGGTCGGCCACGCCGAGCCGCTCCATCCAGGACAGCGCCGCCGTCCGCGCCTCCCGCCGCCGGGTGCCGGCGAGGAGCAGCGGAAGGGCGACGTTCTCGGCCGCGGTCAGTTCGGCGACGAGCTGGCCGAACTGGAAGAGCACCCCGAACTCGGTGCGCCGCAGCCTGGATCGTGCCGCCTCGGACCAGGTGTCGATCCGGTGCCCGTTCCAGCTCACCTCGCCGGCATCCGGACGGAGGATGCCGGCGAGGCAGTGCAGCAGGGTGGACTTGCCGCAGCCGCTCGGGCCGGTGACGGCGACGATCTCCCCCTCGGCGACGTCGACGGTGACGCCGCGCAGCGCGGGTGTCCGCCCGTAGGCCTTGACCACGCCGCGAGCCTGAAGTTGCGTCACGAGTGCACCTCCCGGTGCCAGTCGGCGACGCGGCCCAGGGTGGTCTGCAACCACCGCAGGTCGGCGTCGAGATGGGCGATGGCGAAGTCGGCCGCGACGATGTCGTCGAGGCTGGCCGAGGGCGCCGTCTTCACCGCGGTCAGCTCGCGCAGCCGCTCGGTGTGGGCCTGCCGCTGGGCGACGAGGTAGGTCCGGGCCCGGTCCGCGTCGGCCACCAGCAGCGCCACGACCACCTTGGCGAAGAGCGTGCTGGCGACGTACGGCATCGGTGGCTCGACCTCGGCGAGCCACCGCTGGAGCGCGGCCCGGCCGTCGGCGGTCAGCGAGTACGCGGTGCGGTCGGGGCCGCCTTCGCGTTCCTGCCCGGCGGGTGCCACCAGGCCGTCCCGCTGCAACCGGCCGAGGGTCGAGTAGACCTGCCCGAAGGCCAGCGGCTTGGCGCGGGGCAGGCGCTCGTCATGGGCGCGCTTCAGCTCGTAGCCGTGCCGGTTGCCGGCGGCCAGCAGGCCCAGCAACACGTGCGAGGTGGACACCGCGTCACTATTCACCCGGTGAATAGTGACTGTCAAGGAGGCCCGCGCGGTGGGGGTGCCGCGCGGGCCTGGTGGCGCTTCGAGCTCAGGCGCCCGCCGACCAGCCCGGGTCCCGGCCGGTCAGGGCGAGCAGACGGTCGATCTCGGGAGCGTCCGACGACGACGTCCCCACCGGCTCCGCGAAGACGCCCTGCTCCCGGGCCGCCGGCCCCATCTGCTCGCACAGGGCGTACAGCGGGGGCAGCGCCTCCGGCGCGGGGCGGAACGGCTGCCCGGTGGCGACGGCCAGGTCCCAGGCGTGCACCGTCAGGTCGAGCAGCACCATGGTGCCGACCGTCTCCTGTGGCAGCCCCATCCCGGGCGAGACGCCCTCCAGCGCGGCCGGGTCCGACCACGCCGCGACCAGTTTCGCGGCCTCCGCCTCGAACCGGTCCCGCCAGCCCTCGGCCAGGTGGTCGGGCTTCTCCGCCCACTCCGGCTGCCCCCTGCCGGCGAGGGCCTGGAAGTTGACCACCACGTCGTAGAGGTGGTTGAGCAGGTCGCGCACGGCGTAGTCGCTGCACGGGGTCGGCAGGTCCAGTTGGTCGTCCGAGACGCCCCGGACCACCGCGACGGCACGGGGCGCCGCGGCTGCGAGCAGATCACCAGTCTTCGTGGCCATGCGCTCAGGGTACGAGCGTGGCCCCGCCGTCGCCGCCCCGCGCGCAGCCGGCTCAGTTGCGGCGGAGGGCCACCACGGCGACGTCGTCGTGGATCTCCGGCGGAGCCAGCTCGACCAGGAGCCGTTCGCAGAACCGGTCCAGGTCGTCGTCGACCCGGGTGGCGGCCACGGCCAGGGCGGCCAGCCCGTCGTCGATGGTGGTGTCCCGCCGCTCAATCAGTCCGTCGGTGTAGAACACCAGCGTCGCCCCGGCCGGCAGCACGAACTCCAGGTCGGGCGGCCGGGGCGCGCGAACCCCGAGCAGCGGGGCCGAGTGCTGCACGAACTCCACCTTGCCGTCGAGGCTGAGCGCCGGCGGCAGGTGCCCGGCGCTGGCCAGCCGCACCCGGCCGCTGGGCGGGTGCAGCAGCAGCACGCAGATCGTGGCCAGCTCGTCGGGGAGCAGGGTGCGCATGAGTTCGTTGACCCGGTGCAGGATCTCGCCCGGCTGGTGCCCCTCCACCGCGTACGCCCGCACCGCGTGCCGCAGCTCGGCCATCACCGTCGCGGCGTGCAGCGAGTGACCGGCCACGTCGCCGATCGCCAGCAGCAGGTGGCCGTCGAGCATCACCAGCTCGTAGAAGTCGCCCCCCACCTCGGTCTGGGCGCTCGCCGGCTCGTAGCGCACGGCCAGGTCGAGCCCGTTGACCTGCGGGATCCGGCGCGGCAGCAGGCTGCGCTGGAGGGTGACCGCGATGCGGTGCTCCTCGTCGAAGGAGCGCTGCGCTTCCACGGCCGCCGCCACGGCCTGGGCGAGCTGCCGCAGCACGGGGGTGTGGGCGGTCTGCGTGGCGGTGGGCACGACGACGTAGAGCGGCGCCCGGTCCTCGCGCAGCCGGGCGGCGACCACCGTGACCGTGTCGCCCGCCGGCCACCCGACCAGTCCCCAGGCGGCCGGATCGTCCACCCGGACCGTCGTTCCCGTCGGGACCCCGGTGTCGTCGACGATCCACGGGACGATCGTGGCCGTGCAGTCGGGGCCATCCGCGATCCCGGCGATGCAGTCGCCGTCGAACGTCTCGGCGACCACGGCGGCCGGGCTCCTGAAGATCTGCGCGGCGCCGGCCGCCGCCGCCTCCAGCAGCCGCGCGAAGTTCGGCGCGGAGTGCACCGCCATGGTGGTGTCGGCCAGGCCGAGGAGCCGTTCGGCGAGCACTTCCGCGCGCTGCCGGGCCCGGTAGTAGCGCAGCACCGCGTGGGAGGTGGCGACCAGTTCCTCCGGCTCGATCGGCTCCGCCAGGTACGCGTCCGCGCCCCGGGTGAGCCCCTGCGCCCGGTCCACCACGTCCACCGCGTGCGCGGACACGTGGATCACCGGCATCGCCGGGTGCGCCGCCTTGATCCGCTCGCAGACCTCGAAGCCGTTCAGGTCCGGCAGCCGCACGTCGAGCACCACGAGGTCGATCGGATCCACCCCGACCCGGGCCAGCGCCTCGGCGCCGTTCTCGGCCTCCAGCACCGCGAAGCCCGCCCGGGAGAGCCAGCTCACCAGGAGGTAGCGCTTGGTGGGGCTGTCGTCGACCACCAGTACCGTCGCCGGGCCGCCCTCCACGTCACGCTCCGCCCACAGGCAGGGTGACGGTGAACGTGCTGCCCCGGCCCGGCTCGCTGGACACCACGAGGCTGCCGCCGAGCAGGGTCACCAGCCGCCGCGCGTACGGCAGGCCGAGGCCCGTTCCGCCGACCCGGGTCGCGCCGGGCACCTGGTAGAACTCCTCGAAGATCCGCTCCTGCAGCTCCGGGGGGATGCCCGCGCCGGTGTCGGAGACGATGAGCGACCAGCGCTCGTCCTGCCGCTCCGCCCGCAGCCGGACCTCGCCGCGCTCGGTGAACTTGAGCCCGTTGTGCAGCAGGTTGCGCAGGACCTGGGCGAGCAGCACCTCGTCCGTACGCAGCGTCGCCGGGACGGGCGGCTCCTCCACCACGAGCTCGACGTCGGGCCGGATGGCCAGGGCCCGCAGCGTGCCGCGCAACTGGCCGAAGACCGGCCGCAGGTCGACCTCCGCCCAGTCGGGCTCGATCCGGCCCGACTCGGCCTTGGCCAGGTCGAGCAGCTCGTTGACAAGCGTGAGGAGGTCACCCGCCGAGGAGCGGATCAGCCCGACCTGGCGGGCCTGCTCGGCGGTGAGCGGGTCGGAGGCGGAGTCGCCCAGCAGCCGGCCCAGGCCGATGATCGCGGTGACCGGGGCCCGCAGCTCGTGGCTGACGTTCGCCAGGAACCGGCTCTTCGACTCGCTGGCCGCGCGCAGCTGCGCGGACTTCTCGTCCAGCTCGGCGTAGAGGGCCACCACGCCCCGGTTGGTCTCCTCCAGCTCCTCGGTGAGCTGGTTGTAGAGCGCCATCACGCCCCGGTTGGTCTCGGCCAGCTCCTCGTTCAGCACGGCCAGCTCGTCGCGCTGGCTGCGTACCTCGTCGAGGGCGGCGATGAGCTGGGCGTTCTGGGCGGCCAGCTCGTCCAGGGCGCTGCCCGGGGCGTTCCGGTCGAGCTCGGACCGCAGCTCGGCGAGACGCTCGGGGGTCAGCACCTCTGCGGTGACCGGGACACGTCGGGACATCCTCACGACCGTAGCCCCCTCGCGTGTCGCCACGCCCAACTTGTCCACCAACCGCGCCACCGCACCGGACTGCGGCTCGTACCGCCCGCCGGGCAGCGGGCGCACGGGGACGAGGTCCACCCGCAGGTGCCGCCTGCCGTCGACGGCGTCGTGGACGAGGACGAATGCCACCTCCGCCCCGCCGACCGAGTGCAGCAGGTCGCGGGCGACCTCGCTGAGCGCCGTGGCGATGCGTACCTGGTCCTGGTGCTCAAGGCCCACCGCGGCGGCGACCTCACGGCCCCGCTGCCGGACGACGAAGATGTCGTGTTCGACCCGCAGCGCCATCTGCAGCAGCGGCGCCCCGGCGGACCCGGTCACGACCAGGCCCGGGCGGCCAGGACGCAGGCGTCGTCGCGGCGCGTGCCGGCGTCACGCAGCACCGTCGCGGCCACCACCAGGGGCGACCGGTCGGCGAGACCGGGATAGTCGGCGAGCTGCCAGCGGTCGACCACCCCGTCACTGTGCATGACCAGCAGGGCGTCGCCGTCGAAGGGGTAGTCGTACTCCCGGACCGCGGGTCGCTGGTGCCCGGCGATGCCGGGCAGCGAGACCAGGCCCCGCCGCTTGCCGTCGCCGCCGATCACGACGGCGGAGATGTTGCCCAGCCCCGAGTAGCGCAGCACCCCGGCCGACGGGTCCGGCTCAGCCACGGCGAGCGCTGCGCCCCGGGTGTGCGACATCGAGCGGTGCAGGTGCGCGACGACCGCCGACGGGGGCCCCGCCGGCGCCTTGCGGAACGCGTCGAGCGCGGCGTCGGTGGCGGCGGAGGCGAGCGGGCCGTGTCCCAGGCCGTCGCAGACCAGCACCTGGCGCCGGCCCTCGACGATCCGCCACGCGTACCCGTCGCCGCAGACCGACTCCCCGGGCATCGGCCGGCTGAGCGCGCCGGCCCAGGGCCGCTCGTGCCCGCCGTCGGCCTTCGGCCAGACCTGGACGGCGAGGACGGTGCCGCGCTGCGGCCGGGAGTAGCAGTCGAACCAGCTCGCCTGCCGGACGATCGCGCCGAGGCCGATGCCGAGCGTCCCGACGGTGGAGTGCCCGTCCTCGAAGGAGGCGGTGAGGTCTGCCATTCCCGGCCCGGAGTCGAGGGCGACCAGTTCCACGCCGGCCTCCCCGTCGCGCCGCACCGGCCGCAGCAGCACGACACCGTCGTCGGCGTGCTTGACCAGGTTGCTGGTCAGCTCGGCGGCGACGATGGACAGGTCGGCGATGCGGGCGTCGCCCAGGGCGAGCTGGGCGCCGAGCCGTTCGGCGGCCCGACGCGCCGTGCTCGCCGCGCCGCCGCTCTCGACCCGGTACCAGACTCCGCGGTCGGAGACCACGTCGTCGTTCATCGGGCCCATTTGGTGACCGTGATCCGGGTTCCCTCACCCGCGGCGGTCTGGATGTCGAACTCGTCGACCAGCCGGCGGGCGCCGCTGAGCCCGAGTCCGAGCCCGCCGCCGGTGGTGTAGCCGTCGGTCAGCGCCAGGTCGAGGTCGGCGATGCCCGGGCCGGAGTCGGCGAAGACGATCCGCACGCCCCGCCGCCGGCCGTTGTCCACGATGGCCACCTCGACCGAGCCGCCGCCGCCGTACACCAGGGTGTTACGGGCCAACTCGCTCGCCGCGGTGACGACCTTGGTCTGGTCGACGAGCGAGAGCTTGACCGCCACCGACACCGTACGCACCAACTGCCGGACGCGTACCACGTCCTCGTCGCTGCGGATCGCCTGCGCCTGCGGCTGGCCCAGGTCGACTCCGGTGGTCATGACAACGCCGTCGTCTCGGCGTCCGGTTCGTCGTCGAACGCGAGCTCGCGCTCGTCGGCGTGGGCCGCCGCGATCAGCTCCATGCCCCGCTCGACGTTGAGCGCCGTCCGGATGCCGTTGAGCGACAGGCCCAGCTCGACCAGGGTGATGGCGACGGCGGGACGCATCCCGACCACGACCGTCTCCGCGTCGAGCACCTTGGAGATCGACGCGATGGTCGACAGCATCCGCCCGACGAAGGAGTCGACGATGTCCAGGGCGGTGATGTCGATGATCACGCCGTGGCAGCCGGTGGCGACGATCCGCTCCGCGAGGTCCTCCTGGAGCTGGACGGCCGTCTGGTCGGACATGTCGACCTGGATGGAGACCAGCAGGATGTCGCCGATCTTGAGGATCGGCACCCGTTCCATCAGGCCTCCCGACGCTGGCGGCGCCCGGTCTCGACCCCGGTGAGCCGGAGCACGTGCCGCAGCGCGTCGGCGAGGCTGGCCTTGGTGGCGATGTCGCCGAACTCGATGCCGAGGGCCACGATGGTCTGGGCGATCTGCGGCCGGATGCCGGAGATGATGCAGTCGGCGCCCATCAGCCGGGCGGCCACCACGGTCTTGAGGATGTGCTGGGCGACCTGGGTGTCCACCGCCGGTACGCCGGTGATGTCGATGATCGCGTAGGGCGAACCGGTGTCGACCAGGGTCTGGAGCAGCCGCTCCATCACGACCTGGGCCCGGGCCGAGTCGAGGGTGCCGACCAGCGGCACGGCGACCACGCCCTCCCAGAGCTTCACCACCGGGGTGGACAGCTCCAGCAGCTGCTCCGCCTGGTCGGCGATGAGGCTCTCGCGGGTGCGCACGAAGCTCTCGAAGGTGAAGAGACCCATCTGGTCGATCAGCCCGGAGAAGGCGACGTAGTCGCGCAGCGTCTGGGCGCCGCCCTCGGCCTCCATCCGCTCCAGCAGCACCTCCTTGAGCGAGAACACGCTGATCGCGGTCTCGGAGGCGGAGAAGCCCTGCCGGGCGCGTCCCCGGGACAGCTCCGAGAGCACGGCGCGCAGCTCGGCGGCCCGCTCGGAGTCGAGGTCGACGGCACCCTGCTCACTGACAGTGATCATGCTAGAGTGCAGCTCCTGCAGCTGCCGGCGCAGCTCGCCCTGGCTGAGCCGCCCGCGCAGGGACCCGGCGACGATCTCCGTCCAGCGCTGCATGATCCGATCGGCATGACCGGTCAGCAGACCGGCCAGCCGGCTGCTTTCCTCGGCGCTCAACGCCATGGTGGACCCCCTTCGACCTCGACGGCGGACTCTATCACCGGGGGTCGCAGCGCTACTTGTCGCAGGGCAAACGAATGAGGACGGCCCCCGGATGCCGCATCCCGTTCTGCGTACCACCCCGATCGTGGGATACCGTTTCCCCGATAACAGGAGGTCTGGCGAATGTCCTTGACGGTGCACACGGAACAACGCGGCGACGTGGTCGTCGTATCGGTCGCGGGCGAGCTGGACATGGCGACCGCACCGCAGCTCCAGGACCAGATCACCGACCTGCTCGACAAGGGCCGCAGCCGGCTCGTCTTCGACCTGGCGAACGTCTCGTTCTGCGACTCCACGGGGCTGTCGGTGTTCGTCCGGGCCAAGAACAGCTGCGACGAGGCGGGCGGCGTGGTACGGCTGGCCGCCCCGCAGCGGGGCGTGCTGCGCATCCTCGAGGTGAGCGGTCTCGTCGAGGTGCTGCACACCTACCCGACGGTCGACCAGGCCGTGGCCGGCGATCCCACGCCGGCCACCTCCTGACGGTTCCTCCTCACGCCTCGTCCTCGATGTGTCGGGGACGGGCGATCACCATGCCCGCGCCGGTCTGCACGGCGAGCGCCGCCAGCAGGAACCCGATCGGGACGGTCCACCCGCCGGTCGTCCCGTAGAGGATGCCCACCAGCAGTGGCCCCAGCGCGGCGATGAGGTAGCCGACGCTCTGGCTGAACGCGGAGAGCGCCACCGTCCCCTCGGTCGTCCGGGCCCGCAGCCCGATGGTGGCCAGGATCATCGGGAAGGCGCTCTGCCCGATCGCGAGCAGCACCACCCAGAGCAGCGCCCCGTCGTGCGGCGCGACGGCCATCCCGACGTAGGCGAGGGCCATCGCGGCGGAGAGCGTCAGCACCAGCGGGTGCAGGGTGCGCAGCCGCCCGGCCAGGGTCGGCATCAGCAGGGCGATCGGCACGCCCAGCGCCGTCACCCCGGCGAGCAGCAGGCCGGCGTCCTGCGGCCGGTAGCCGGCGTCGCGGAAGAGCTGGGCCAGCCAACCCATGATCGCGTAGGCGCCCAGCGACTGCGTCCCGAAGTAGACCGCCATCGCCCAGCCGAGCCGGGTCCGCCCCGGCCGGATCCGGCGGGCACGGGGCGCCACCGCCGCCGGGGTCGCCGCCCGTCGGGCCGCGCGCGCCCGCAGCGCCAGGGGCACCCACGGGAGTACGGCCACCAGGGCCAGCCCGGCCCACACGGCGAGCCCGGCCCGCCAGGTGCCGAAGAGGTGCGCCACCGGCACCGCCGCCGCGGCGGCCACCGTCGCGCCCACCGTCAGCGTCATCGAGTACGCCCCGGTGACCAGTCCGATCCGGTGCGGGAAGTACTGCTTGACCAGCAGCGGGAGCAGGACGTTCGCCACCGCGATCCCGGCCAGCGCGAGGGCGCTGCCGGCGATGAAGACCAGCGCGGAGTCGGTGCCGACCCGGACGAGCTGCCCGGCGGCGAGGATCAGCATCGCCACCACCAGCACCCGGGCCGGGGAGTTCCGGCGGACCAGCCGGGGGGTGAGCGACCCGAAGACGGCGAAGGCCACCGCGGGCAGGGTGGTCACGACCCCGGCCAGCGCCCCGGAGAGGGCCAGGCCGCCGCGTACCTCGTCGAGCAGGGCGCCGAGGCTGGTGATCGCGGCCCGCAGGTTGAGCGCCACGAGCAGCATGCCGGCGAGCACGAGCAGCCCACCGGCGACCGGTCCGGCGGGCTTGGGGGTGGCGCCGACGGTACCGGCGGCAGGAGCCGTCGCATCCGCCGGTGCGGGCACGTCGTCCGGCCCGGCGATCGTCTCCGGCACGGAACGCGGTGGGGTTCCGGCGTCGACGGCGGCGGTGGTTGGCGGGGTCATGTGTCCGAACCTACAATCATGGGATGAATTTCAGGCAGGTGTTGTAACCAGTGCCACCGTCGGTTGATTCCGCCGCCGCGCCGCCCAGGGGCCACCGGGTGCGGCAGACCATCGCCCAGCTCAGGGAGCGGATCCTCGGCGGCGAGTGGCCGGTCGGCGGGCGGATCCCCACCGAGCCACAGCTGGTCGCGGCGCTCGGCGTGGGCCGCAACACGGTCCGCGAGGCCGTGCGGGCGCTGGTGCACGCCGGGGTGCTGGAGTGCCGGCAGGGCTCCGGGACGTACGTGGTGTCGACCGACGAGCTGGCCCCGGTGGTGGCCCGCCGGCTCACCGCCGACCGGATGGCCGAGGTCGTCGAGGTGCGCCGCGCCTTCGAGGTGGAGGCCGCCCGGCTCGCCGCGTTGAGGCGTACGACCGAGGACCTGGCGGCCCTGGACGGCGCGCTCGCCGCCCGCGAGGCGGCCTGGCACGACGGCCGGTTCGACGAGTTCGTGGCGGCCGACGCGGCGCTGCACACCGCCGTGGTCGCGGCGGCGCACAACGGCATGCTCGCCGAGCTGTATGCCTCGGTCGGGGCCGCGCTGCACAGCACGATCGCCCAGTCGATGGGCGGCGCGCTGGAGCCGGACCGCTACGTCGACCACTCCCGGCTGGTCGAGGCGATCCGGGCCGGCGACCCGGGCCGCGCGGCGATCGAGGCCGGCGCTTTTCTGGAGCCCTCGCCCAGGGCATAGGTTGTGCCGGACGGAAGACCGGACACCTCGGGAGTACGGATGCTCAAGGGCTTCAAAGACTTCATCATGCGCGGCAACGTCGTCGACCTGGCGGTCGGTGTCGTCATCGGCGCCGCGTTCACGGGCGTGGTCACCCAGCTCACCAAGTCGTTCCTGGAACCGCTGATCCGGGTCTTCGTGCTGCTCATCACGGGCAGCGACAAGGGCCTGGCCGGCACTGCCCCGATGTTCCGCGGCATCGCCTTCGACTGGATCGCGTTCGTGAACGCGCTGATCACGTTCCTGCTCACCGCGGGGGCGCTCTACTTTTTGGTCGTCTACCCGATGAACAAGCTGGCCGAGCGGCGCAAGCGGGGCGAGGAGCCGCCGCCGAAGGCGCCGAGCGAGGAGGTCCGGCTACTCACCGAGATCCGCGACGCCCTGGTCGCCGCCGGCCACACCACCCCCGGGCAGCGGCGCGGGGCGCTCGACGAGGTGCTCGGCCGCCGGGAGGAACCGCCCACCGGGCGCTGAACCCGGCGCACGCACATCGGCCCCTGCGGGAATCCCGCAGGGGCCACACATTTTCGTACGCCTGTTCGATAGAGTCCCGCCATGGAGCAGCGGAAGCACTGGTGGAACGGGAAATGGGGCCGGCTGGCCCGGCGCGACGTCTTCCTCCGGGTGGACGCCGACCGGTGGCACGTCGAGCAGCGTGCCGGCGGTTCCGAGGGCGTCTCCCGGTTCTACGAGTACGGCACCGCCGAGGAGGCCGAGGAGACGGTCCGGGCGCTGCTCCAGGGCACCGACACGTGGCGCGAACTCTCCCCCCGCCCCCCAACCGCCTGGTGAGGAACCCCGCCCGCCTGGTGAGGGACCCCGCCCGAGATCTTGGACAGTTGGCGTTCAGCCCGAGCGACAACTGTCCAAGATCTCGACGGTGGTTTAGCCGGAGCGGGGGCCGGGAACCGCCCCGGGATGGAGCAGCAGGGCACCGAGCGGCAGGCGACAGTTTCCCGGGTCACCACGGGCATGCGGGTGATCGACGTCGACGGCACCGAGTTCGGCACCGTCGACCTGGTCCAGCGGGGTGATCCCAACGCGGTGACAGTGCAGGCGCCGACCGCCGACCCCGGCAGCAGCCTGGACGAGCTGATCGAGTCGACGGCCGTGGAGGAGCCGGACGTACCGGCCGACCTGGCCGCCCGGCTGCTGCACAGCGGCTACCTGAAGGTCTCCACCGACCTGGTCCGCACCGGCGCGGTCTACGTGCTCGCCGAGCAGATCGCCGACGTCACCGACGACCAGGTACGCCTCGACGTCCCGGCCCGCGACCTGCCGCCCGAGGAGTGACACCCACCCGCCCGGTCTCGGTCGGCCCCGCCGACCCGCTCGTGGCAGGCTCCACCGCCGGCCCCGGCGCCCCGCTCGTGGCAGGCTCCACCGCCGGCCCCGGCGCCCCGGTCGTGACAGGCTCCGCCGCCGGCCCCGGCGACGCCGTCGTGACAGGCTCCACCGCCGGCCCCGGCGCCCCGGTCGTGACGGGTTCCACCGCCGGCCCCGGCGACTCCGTCGCGGCGGGTTCGGGCGGCGGCTCCGGCGCGGTCGGCCCGCCGGAGCGGCGGCGGAAGAGCAGGAGCATCACCCCGCCCGCGACCAGGCCCCAGAACGCGCCGCCCACGCCGAGCAGGGTCACCCCGGAGGCGGTAACCACGAAGGTGACCACGGCGGCCTCGCGGTCCGCCGGTTCCGCCAGCGCCGAGGTGAGCGCGGTGGCCAGCGCGCCGAGCAGTGCCAGCCCGGCGACCGCCTCGATCAGCACCGGCGGGGCGAGCGCGACCAGCGCGGTGGCCGCACCGGCGCCCAGCCCCAGCAGGGCCAGCCCGGTCCCGGCGGTGACCGAGGCGATCCAGCGGCGGTCCGGGTCGGGGTGGGCGTCCGGGCCGGCGGCCAGGGCGGCGGTGATCGCGGCGAGGTTGACCGCGTGCCCGCCGGCGGGCGCGGCGAGCACGGTGGTCAGTCCCGTGGCGCGCAGCGCGGCGCCGAAGGGCGGCCGGTAGCCGTAGCCGACCAGCACCGCCATCCCCGGTACGTTCTGCGCGGCCATGGTGACCAGGAAGAGCGGCAACGCGAGGCCCACCATCGCGGAGAGGTCCCAGGCCGGCGCGGTCAACTCGACCGCGGGCAGCAGCCGCGCGCCACCGAGCCCGGAGACCGGGGTGGTCAGCGCGATCGCCGCCACCGCGACGACCAGCGCGCCCGGCACCGCCCACCGGCGGGCGAACCGGTGCAGCAGCAGCCAGGCCAGCACCACGGGGACGGCCAGCCGGGGCACCTCGACCAGCGCGCGGACGGGGGCGGTGCAGAGCGGCAGCAGGACCCCGGCGAGCATCGCGCCCGCGATCGGCCGGGGGATCGCCGCGACGGCCCGCCCGAGGGCGGGGAACAGTCCGGCGGCCACGATCAGCGCGCCCGAGACGAGGAACGCCCCGACGGCGACGGGCCAGCCGCCGGGCACCGTGCCGGTGGCGACCAGCAGCGCCGCGCCCGGGGTGGACCACGCGACGCTCATCGGGATCCGGTGCCGCAGGCCCAGCCACACGGCGGAGATCCCGGAGGCCACGCACACCGCCAGCAGCCCCGAGGCGGCCTGTGCGTCCGAGGCGCCGACGGCCCGCAGGCCGGCCAGCACCACCGTGAACGAGCTGGCGAACCCGACCAGGGCGGTCACCACACCCGCCAGCACCGGTTGCGACCGTCCCGCCATCCCGCCTCCCCCGACCGTTCCGTTTACGGAACAAGAGCCTGTAGCACCATAGCGGGGTGCCGCAGACGTCACCAGTCCACCGATCGGCCCCCGATCCGGGCGCCGAGGCCGTCGGTCGCCGGGTACGCGCCCTGCGCGAGGAACGCGGGATGTCGCTGTCCGCCCTCGCCCGGCTCGCCGGGGTGGGGAAGGCGACCCTCTCCGGCCTGGAGAACGGCACCCGCAACCCGACCCTGGAGACGCTCTACGCGATCACCGCGCAGCTCGGCGTACCGCTGACGGCCGTGCTCTCCGGCCCGGCAGCCGGGCCGGTCGTCCGCGGCGCCGCGGTCAGCGCCATCCTGCTGGAGGTCTTCGAGGACGCCGACGCCACCTACGAGCTGTACCGGATGCTGGTCGCGCCCGGTCCCGAGCAGCTCTCCCCCGCGCACCAGAAGGGGGTCACCGAGCACGTCACCGTCTTCGCGGGCGTGCTGCGCGCGGGCCCGGTCGACGCGCCGCTGACCGCCGCCGCCGGCGGGCACCTGCGCTGGACCTCGGACGTGCCGCACGTGTACGCCGCCGTCGGCGACGAGGAGGTCGCCGCCAGCCTCCTGCTCCGCTACCCCCGGAGGTGAGCACCAGGTGTCGTGGGGTCAGCCGTCGACGGGGGTGGGCACCGGTAGCCGCCGCTGCACCGCCCAGATCGCCGCCTCCGTACGCGACGCCGAGCCGGTCTTGCGCAGCAGGTTGGACACGTGCACGGTGACCGTCCGCACCGAGATGCCGAGGGCCCGCGCCGCCTGCTTGTTGGACATCCCGGCGACCAGGCAGCCCAGCACCTCGATCTCCCGCCCGGTCAGCTCGGCGTCCACCGGATCCACCGGCCGCTGCGACGCCACCCTCGGCGGGCGCGCGGCGGGCGGCGGGCGGAGCAGCGCCTCGGGCTCCCGGCCGGCGTGGGCGGCGAGCAGCTCGGTCAGCGCGTACGGGTTGCCGCCGGTGCGCTGCCAGACGGCGCGCACCAGCCGGCCGGACGGGCGCGGGTCCGCGTACACCTGGGTCAGCACCTCGGCGACCTCGGCCGGGAGCAGCGGTCCGAGGTGTTGGCGGACGGCGCCCCGGACGCCGCAGAGCCGGGCCAGGGCGCGGACCGCGAGGTCCGGCGCGACGGCGTCCTCGGCGGGCCGGCTCGCCACCACCAGCAACGCCGGCAGGTCGGCGGCGGTCGCCAGCTCGCCGACCAGGTTGAGGCTGGCCGGGTCGAGGGCGTGCAGGTCCTCCACCACCACCACGGCCGGGCCGGCGCCGACGAGCAGCCGGACGACCCGCACCGCGAGGCGGAGCAGGGTGCCCGGCGCGTAGCGCTCGCGCGGCGCGGTCGGCTGCTGGGCGAGCCAGGCCAGCGCGTCCGGCGGCAGGTCGAGCCGGCTCGTGTCCCGGCCCGTGAGAACGGCGGCCAGCCAGTCGTACGGGGCGGGGCTGTGCACGCGGGCGGCGCCGGAGAGCACCACCGCCGGTCGGGGGGCGAACGCGTCGAGGGCGGCCGAGACCAGCAGGGACTTGCCCACCCCGGCGGCTCCGGTGATCACCGCGACGGTCGGCGCGGACCGTCGGCCGGCGACCACGGTGGACCACACCCGGTCGAGCTCAAGCAGCTCGCCGGCGCGTCCGACCATCGACACCGGCATCATTCCCCAACCCTACGCAGTAGTGCGTAGAGACGGCGGGAGGGTGTTCTTGGCAAGCTTGACCCCATGACGCTGATCCTCCGCTCGGCCATCCTCAACGACATCGGCCTGGTTCGCACCAACAACGAGGACTCCGCCCTCGCCGGTGACCGCCTCGTCGCGGTCGCGGACGGCATGGGCGGCCTGCCCGCGGGCGAGGTGGCGAGCGAGATCGTCATCCGCATCCTGGACGAGCTGAGCCCGCCGACCGCCCCCGACGAGGCGGCCGCGGCGCTGCGCGCCGTGGTGAGCACCGCCAACCGGCGCATCCACGCCGCCATCACCGTCGACCCGGCGCGCGACGGCATGGGTACGACGCTGACCGCCGCCCTGCTCGCCGGGGACGCGCTGGTGCTGGCCCAGGTGGGTGACTCCCGCTGCTACCTGCTGCGCAACGGGGAGCTGACCCAGCTCACCCGCGACGACACCTTCGTCCAGGCGCTGGTGGACCAGGGGGCGCTCTCGCCCGAGCAGGCACGGCACCACCCGCAGCGGTCCCTGGTGACCCGGGCGGTGCAGGGCTCGGACACTCCCCCGGCGGTCGGGGTGCTCACGGTGGTGGCCGGTGACCGGCTGCTGCTGTGCAGCGACGGGCTCTCCGACTACGTCGAGGACGGCACGATCGCCGCGACGCTGATCACGTACGGCGACCGCCACCACTGCGGCGAGCAGCTCGTCAAGCTCGCCCACCAGGCCGGCGCGCCGGACAACGTGACAGTCGTGGTCTCGGACGTCGTCGCCGGCTGAGCGCGTCCCGGCTCCTGCCGAGGGCAGCCGCCGCCAGCTAGGTAGTTGTGCCATCTAGGTAGTGCCGCTATGTTCCTCGGGTGGATTCCGACCGGCGCGGGCAGTGGCTGCGCGGGGTGCTCGACCTCTGCGTCCTGGCCCTGCTGCGCGAGGGCGAGTCCTACGGCTACCAGCTCGCCCAGGCGCTGGAGGCCGCCGGCATCGGGCCGATCCAGGGCGGCACGCTCTATCCGGTGCTGCTGCGCCTGCAACGCACCGGCCTGGTCACCGCCGAGTGGCGGGAGGGCGCGTCCGGTCCGGCCCGCAAGTACTACCGGATCACCGACAGCGGGCGGGCGACCCTGCGCCAGGGCGGCAGCGCCTGGCTCGCGTTCGTCGCCCCGGTGACCGGCCTCGTCACGAAGGGGGTCGACGGATGAACGCCGACGAGTGGCTGCGGGTGTTCGCGGCCGAGTTGGACCGGCGCCGGGTCCGGGCGGACGCCGCCCGGCACGTGGTCGCCGAGGCCGCCACGCACCTGCGCGACAGCGGGGGCGACCCGTGGGTCGTCTTCGGCCGGCCGCAGGACTACGCCGCGGCGATCGTCGAGACCATCGGCACCTCGCCCGCCGCGCGTCCCGGACCGGTCCGGCTGCACGCCCGGGGCATCACCAAGCGGTACGGGCGACGCACCGTCCTGCGCGACGCGTCCCTGACCGTCCGGGCCGGACAGATCGCCGCCGTGATCGGGGCGAACGGCTGCGGCAAGAGCACCTTCCTGCGCGTCTGCGCCGGGCTGGTCTCCCCCGACGCCGGGGACGTGACCGTCTCCGGCCGGGTCGGCTACTGCCCCCAGCAGGGCGGCACGGCCGACTTCCTGCTGCCCGACGAGCACTTCGTGCTGGTCGGCGCCGGCCGGGGTGTGGCCCGGGGACCGGCCCGCCGCGCCGGTCGGGCGGCGGCCCGCCACCTCGGCTGGGAGGCCGACGGCGACGTCCTCGCCCGTAACCTCTCCGGCGGCACCCGGCAGAAGCTGAACCTGACCATGTCCACCCTCAGCGAGCCGGACGTGCTGCTGCTCGACGAGCCCTACCAGGGATTCGACCAGGGCACCTACGTCAACTTCTGGGACCAGCTCGCCCGGCTGCGCGACGAGGGCCGGGCGATCGTCGTGGTGACCCACCTGCTCAACCAGCTCGACCGGGTCGACCTGGTGCTCGACCTGACCCCGGCCACCCAGGGAGGGCGTGCGTGAACCGCCTCGTCACCGTCGCCGAGATGACCCTGCGGGAGCTGCTGCGCCGTCGGGGCGTGCTCCTGCTGCTGCTGTTGATGCCGCTGGCGTTCTGGCTGATCCGGCGGGACTCGCACGTCGGGCAGTCCGTACGCTCGCTGCTGCTCGGCATCAGCTGGGCCGTCAGCACCGCCGCCCTCTTCGCCACCGGCGCGGCCCGCGAGCTGGAGCCCCGGCTGCGGCTGGCCGGCTACCGCCCGCACGACCTCTACCTCGGCCGGCTGCTCGGCCTGTGGGCGGCCGGGCTCATCCTGTCCGTGCCGTTCTTCGTGCTCACCGTCGTGGACGCGCCCGAGCTGCGGCACGGCGGGGTGGCGGTGGCGCTGCTCTGCTGCGTGGGGGTGGCCGCGCCGTTCGGGATGCTGATCGGCGCGCTGCTCCCCCGCGAGCTGGAGGGGACGCTGCTGCTGCTCACCATCGTGGCGGTGCAGATGCTTATCGACCCGGCCGGCACCGGCGCGAAGCTGACCCCGTTCTGGTCCAGCCGGGAGATCGCCACCTGGGCCGTGGACCACGCCGACTCCGGCTACCTGGCGCGGGGTTCGCTGCACGGGCTGGCCGTCACCGCGCTGCTGATCGGCGCCGTGGCGGCCGTGTTCAGCGTCCGGCTGCGCCGCCGCCGGCACCTTCGACACCTGCCGATCGGCTGACCGGGCGTCGCCGTCTCACCGGCGATTGCGGTTGCGGCGACCGCCGGGCCGGGATGGGATGGGCGGATGACCGTCCGCCGGGTGAACGCCGAAGAGAGACTGTCCACCAGCTTCGCGCTCGGCGCGTACGCCTTCGAGGCGTCGCCGCGCAGCGCGGCCCGGGCGGAGGAGTTCCGCGGCTATCTGCCCTACAACAAGGGCAACCGGACGCTGGTCGTCGAGGAGGGCGGCACCACGCTGGCCGCCGCCTCGGCCATCCCGATGCGGCAGAACCTGCGCGGCGAGGTGCTGCCGATGGCCGGCGTCGCCGGGGTGGCGAGCCATCCGCTGGCCCGCCGGCAGGGGCACGTACGCACGCTGATGCACCAGCTCCTCGACGAGATGCGCGACGAGGGGCACCAGCTGAGCGCGCTCTACCCGTTCCGGCCGTCGTTCTACGCCCGGTTCGGCTACGTGGGGCTGCCGAAGCCGCGTACGGTCACGTTCTCGCCGGCCGACCTGGGCGAGCTGCTCGGCGCCGACCTGCCCGGCGAGGTCGGCTGGGAGCGGATCGGCGAGGGCTACCGGGACTGGCGCGCGTTCACCGAGCGGTGCCTGAACGAGCGGCACGGCTTCGCGATCTTCCCCGGCTACCGGGACGTGGGGTTGCGCGACCGCGACGAGCACTGGCTGCTGACGGCCCGCACGGGCGGTACGGTCACCGGCGCGGTGCTCTACCGCATCGACGACCACGGCGGCACGCTCGCCGCCGGCGACCTGCTCGCCGCCGATCCGGTCGCCCGGGCACTCATGTTGCAGTTCTTCGGCCGGCACGTCGACCAGGTGGAGCGGGTGACCGTCCAGGTGCCCGTCGACGAGGTGCCGGAGCTGTGGCTGACCGACCTGGCCGTGCACGTCGAGGCGCGGGTGGCCCGACCTGGTTACTCCGCGCCCATGGCCCGGCTGCTGTCGATCGACGCGCTGGCCGGGCTGCCCGTCGGGGCGGGCCGGGTGCGGGTGGAGCTGACCGGCGACCGGTGGCTGGCCGGGTCGTACCTGCTGGACGGCACAACCGGCGCGCTGGAGCTGGTCACCGGCGCCGCCGCCACCGCAGGCTCGCCGCCGACCGCCACGCTGACGGCCGCCGGCCTCTCCGCCCTGGCGTACGGGGTCCTGGACCCGGTCGAGGTGGGCCTGCGGGGGCTGGGCGACGTGTCGACGGACGCGGCGGCGGAACTGCGCCGCCTCTTCCCCCGCCAGAACCCGTACGTCTTCGCCGACTTCTGACCCCCGCCTCCGGCGGGTGGACGTGTCAGTAGGGGTTGCCGTGGCCGGCGGGGCGACCGCGCAGCAGGGCGGTGGGGCGGCCCGGCAGGTGGCGCGCCGCCGACATCGGCGGGCTGGCGGTGTGCGCCCGGTCGGCCATGCCGGCGAAGAGTTCCTTCAGCGCGCTGAGCGCGTCGTGGCTCGGGTGCCAGCCCAGCTCCGTCTCGGCGCGCTCGCTCGACATCAGCGGCGCGTGCAGCGCCAGCTCCACCCAGCCGGCGTCGATCGGTTGCAGCCGCGCCCGCCAGGTCAGGGCGGCGGCGACGCGCAGCACCGGGGCGGCGACGGGCACCGTCCAGCCGTGGAAGTGCCGGGCCACCAGCTCCGGGGTCAGCACCGGGTCCGCGGCGACGTTGAACGCGCCGCGCGCGTCACCCAGGACCGCCCGGGCGTACGCGTCGGCGACGTCGTCGGTGTGCACCGCCTGCATCCGCAGCCGTGGGTTCGTCGGCACCAGCGGGATCCGGCCGAAGCGCAGCAGCCGGACGGGCGCGAACGGGCCGAGGAAGTAGCGGGTGATCTCGGTGGCCGCCGCCCGCTGGAAGTTCAGGCCGGGCCGCAACCGCACCACCCGCAGCTCCGGGTGCTCGCGCTCGGCCCGGTCGAGCAGCGCCTCCACCTCGGCCTTGTCCCGGCTGTACGACGAGCCGGGCACCCCGGTCGCCGGCCAGCGCTCGGAGATCGGGTGGTCCTTCGGGCCGGACGCGTAGACGCCGACCGACGACGCGTACACCAGGGCCGGCACGCCGGCGCGGACCACGGCGTCGATCACGGCCGCGCTGCCGCCCACGTTGGTCCGGTGCAGCACCCGCTGGTCGTGGCTGGGCTGGATCTGCCAGGCCAGGTGCACCACCGCGTCGGCGCCGGCGAAGACCTCGGCGAGCTGGTCGGCAGCGCCAGGCAGGCCGACGTCGCAGGAGTGCCACTCCACCTGGTCGTACGGTTCGCCGCAGTCCGGCCCGGGCAGCCGGCGGGCCACCCCGGCGAGTTCCACTCCGCGTTCCCGCCGCAGCCGGCGCAACAGGGCGGTGCCCGCGTTGCCGGTCGCCCCTACCACCACGATCCGCATGCCCGCCCCGTACCCGGTCAGCCCCGGCTCAATCGCCGATCACGGCCACCGTCGGGAGTACGGCGAGCGGCGCGCCCGTCAGGGGCGGGGCGAGTGGCGGACCCAGTTCTTCTGCCCGCCCCGGCGGCGGCCCTGCGAGGCGGCGAGGCAGCGCGGGCAGATCCGGCCGACGGGGTCCGCCTCGGTGAGCACGTCCGTCGAGGCGTACTCGAACCGCACGTGGGGGAAGCGGCGCAGCCGGGTCCGGCTGAGCGGGAGCCCGCAGACGGTCTGGTTCTGCCCCGGCAGCCAGGCGTGCACCTCGCCGGCCGGTTCCCGCACCCCGTCCGGCCCCGCCCCCTCACTGGAGGCCGCCACGGCCGGAACACTGCTCATCCTCATACGGCCACGATTCCCCGGCGCCACCCCCGCCATGCCTGCCTCCACCACCCGCCCCCACCGGGTCGATCATGCAGTTGTGGTGGGCGGAATGGGGGTGTCTACCACTTTTGCGGGGCGCCACGACTGCATGATCGGCGCTATCTGGGTCGCCGTCCGCCCGTACCGGGCCTGCCTCATCCCGTACGCCCGGAGACGCCCGCCCACGACGGGCCGGCGTCTCCGGCGGCGGTTGCCTGCGCTCGGCCGGCCCTCACCCGACGACACCCGTGTCGCGTCGACCGGGGGTCTCCAGCCTCGAACTGATCGTCGTGAAGCCTCCGCCGGAGCGGGCGGCGCCGGCGATGGCCGTGAGCACCTCGAGGACATGGAGCCCCCGGGTCGCCGCGGCCAGCGCGGGCCGCCCCGCCAGGATGGCCCTGGCCATCTCGACCAGGCCCATCCCCATGAATCCGTCGGAGTCGCGTGGGCCGGGGAGCACCTCGACGAAGTCGGTGCCGCCCGCTGCCCTGAGCAGCACGGGGCCGCCCCACGAGTTGGCCTGCGCCGCGACGATCGTGCCCTCGGTGCCGTGGATCTCAAGGTGCGGCGTACGCGTCGCCACGACGTCGAAGCTCGTCACCAGCATGCCCATGGCCCCGCTGGCGAACTCCAGGACGCTGTTGATGTGGGTGGGTGTCTGCACGCTGAAGGTCGACCCCGCGCGGGGTCCGGCCAACACGACGCGTTCGGTACGCGCGGTCGCGCCCAGCGCCCCCACCCGCACGACGGAACCCATGAGTTCGGTCAGCACCGTGAGGTAGTACGGACCGATGTCGAACAGGGGTCCGGCGCCCTCCTGGTAGAGGAACTCCGGCTCGGGGTGGAACCGTTCCGGCCCGGCGTTCATCATGGCGGCGTTCACCGAGGTCGGGGTGCCGATCGCGCCGTCGGCGATCAGCGCCGCGCAGGTCTGCGCCCCGACGCCCAGGAAGGTGTCCGGCGCGGTGCCGACCTGCAACGACCGCGCCCGGGCGGCCTCGACGATGCGGTGCCCGTCGGCCATGGTGGTCGCCAGGGGCTTCTCCGTGTAGACGTGCTTGCCGTGCTTCAGGGCGCGCAGGGTCACCTCGGCGTGCGCCCTGGGTGGGGTCAGGTTGAGGACCAGGTCGACGTCCGGATGGGTCAACAGGGCGTCGACCGGGTGCACCTCCGGCACCGCGTGGGCAGCGCCGAGCGCCCGCGCGCGCGCCGGGTCGGCGTCGGCGCAGGCGACGACGGTGACCGCCGGGTCCCCGGCGAGGTTGGCCAGATAGCGGGAACTGACGTTTCCGCACCCCACGACCCCCACCCGCACGGACCCCCCGTCGTGGACCACGTCAGGAAAGCCTGATCTCGTGGCCGGCCCGCGCCGACTCGTAGATCCCGTCGAGCATGCGCATGACCTCCGTGCCGTGGGAGACGGGGGCCACCTGCTCGGCCTCTCCCAGGCACAGCGAGACGAAGTGCGCGATCTCGTTGGCGAACCCCTCGGCGAAGTCGAAGCTGAGGTGGTCGATCTGGGGGCCCACGTTGAGGACGGTGTCGTGCATCTCGGTGGCGATCCGGAGCTTCGGTTCGAGTTCCGCGCCACCGCGCTCGCCGAAGACCGCCACTTCGAGGCGGTCCTCGAGGGCGTGCAGGGAGTAGCTGGTCTCCAACGTCAGGGACGCCCCGTTGTCGAACCGGATGAGGGCCGTGGCGAAGTCCTCGACGTCGCTCTGGGTCGGGTCGTAGTCCGCGACCTTGTACCGCGACAGCGACGTGACGTTGGCCCGGTTGCCCAGCCGGGTGTGGGTGACCGCGCTGACCGTGACGGCCTTCGGGGTGCCCATGAAGTACCAGCAGAGGTCCAGCACGTGCACGCCGATGTCGATGAGCGGTCCCCCGCCGGACCGCTTGTGGTCCGCGAACCAGCCACCGGGGTTGCCGAGCCGTCGGATGTTCGTCGCGCGCGCGTGGTAGACGTCGCCCAGCAGCCCGGCGTCGACGAACGACTTGAGGACCTTGGCGTTCGCGCCGAAGCGCCGGACGAAGCCGACCTCCAGGTGCCTGCCGCTGCGCTCGACGGCCTCGACGAGCGCCTCGGCCTCGCCGGCCGTACGGCTCAGGGGCTTCTCGACCAGCACGTGCTTGCCGGCGTCGAGCGCCGCCGTGGCGATCTCCGCGTGGCTGTCGTTCCACGTGCAGATGCTCACCGCGTCGATCTCGGGGTCGGCGAGCAGGCTGTTGAGCGTCGGGTGCACGCGGGTCACGCCGAAGGTCTCGGCCTTCTGCGCGCTCCGCTCCTGGTTGACGTCGAACACCCCGACGAGGTGGACGTCCGGGTTGGCGGCGTACGCGCCCAGGTGCATCTCCGCGATGCTCCCGACGCCGATCACGCCCACGCCGAGCCGGCTCACTTCGCCGCCTCCGCCTCGGCGAAGAGCCGCTTCGCGTTGGCCAGACCGATCGGGTTGGCCATCAGGCACTCCTCGATGCCCTCGAACTCGATGGACACGAAGCCGTCGTAGCCGGCGTCGACGATGCCCCGCACGATCCTGCGCATGTCGAGGTCGCCGTAGCCGACGATGGAGCCGAGCAGGTAGTTGCCGCCGGGGGTGTGGTGCCAGCCCTCGCCGGGGTACTGCGAGCGGACGTAGAAGTCCTTCAGGTGCACGATGCTGGCGTACGGGGCGTTCTCGGCGACCGACACCACCGGGTTGTCGTCGACCGACATGAAGTTGCCGACGTCGAGGGTCGTCTTGAAGTTCGGCTCGTCGACGAGGTGGATGAGCCGGCGTACGCGCTCACCGCCGTTCATCAGCAGCCCGTGGTTCTCCACGCTGGTGGTGATGCCGTACGGGGCTGCGTACTGGGCGATCTCCTTGCACGCCTCCACCATCCGGGGCAGCAGCGCCTCGAACTCGGCGATGTCCTTCGCCCGGTGGGCCCACTTGGCGACATCGTGGCGGAAGAGCTTGATGTCCAGCGCGGCGGCCACCTCGATGTGCCGCTTGACCCGCTGCATGCTCTTCTCCGCGTCCGCGCCGAGGAGGTCGGCCGGAACGACGAGGTTGGACAGGGCGACGCCCTGGTCCGCCGCGCGGGTCTTGATCTCCTGGACGAACCCGGGGTCCTGGTCGAGGGTGGAGGTGTCGTTGGAGATCTCCGGGGAGAGCGACACCGTCGCGATCTCCATGTGGGTGGCGTCGCTGGCGCCGATCCAGTCGATGACCTCGAGGAGGCTCATCCGGTTGGTGCGCAGGTGCTGGTAGAAGGAGTAGGAGCTGAAGCCGAACTGCACGGGTACTTCCTTCGGTCGGATTGCAGGGGTCAGGAGGAGAGCGCGGCGTACTGGCGGCGTCGTTCCGCCTGCCGCGCCGGGTCGGGGATGGGCGACGCCATGAGCAGCCGGTTCGTGTACGCATGGCGCGGTCGTGACGTGACGGTGTCACCGTCACCGGTCTCCACGATGCGGCCCTTGAGCATGACCGCGACCCGGTGGCAGATGTAGCGGACCACCGACAGGTCGTGGGAGATGAAGAGGTACGCGACGCCGGTCTGCTCCTGGATGTCGATGAGCAGGTCGAGGATGCGTGCCTGGGTGGAGAGGTCGAGGGCGCTGACCGGTTCGTCGCAGACGATGAGTCGGGGCTTCAGCGCGAGGGCGCGGGCGATGGCGATCCGCTGCCGTTGCCCGCCGGAGAACTCGCGCGGGTACCGCCGCCCGGCGTCGGCTTCCAGGCCGATCTGGCCCAGCAGCTGACCGATCCGCGCGGAGGCTTCGGCCCCGGGCACCCCCTGCGCCCTGAGCGGCTCGGCGAGGATGCTCTCGACGGACATCGCCGGGTTGAGCGACGAGTACGGATCCTGGAAGACGACCTGGATGTCCCGGCTCAGGGCCCGGCGGGCGCGTCGGTTCGCGTGGGTGATGTCGGCGCCGTCGAACGTGACAGTTCCGGCGCTGATCGGGGCGAGCCCCAGGAGCGCGCGGCCCAGGGTCGTCTTTCCCGAGCCGGACTCGCCGACCAGGCCGACCGTCTCGCCCGCCCGGATCTGCATCGAGACGTCGTGCAGCGCGTGGAAGGACGGACTGCGCCACCGGGCCCCGCGATAGACGACGTTGACGTCGCGGACGTCGAGCAGCGGGGCGTCGGAATCGTTGCGGGTGCTCATGACTGCACCTCCTGAAGGTCGTCGCGCGACCGCCGGGGAGGGGCGTCCTCCAGGGTCGCGTCCAAGAGCATGCGGGTGTACTCGTGCTGCGGGTTGGCGAAGAGTTCGGCGACGGGTTGCTGCTCGACGACGAGGCCGTCCCGCATCACCGCGACCCGGTCGCAGAGGTCGGCGACCACACCCAGGTTGTGGGTGACCAGGATGAGGCCCATGTTGCGTTCCCGTTGCAGGTCGCGAAGGAGTTCGAGGACCTCCACCTGGACCGTGACGTCGAGGGCGGTGGTCGGCTCGTCCGCGATCAGCAGCTCGGGATCGCAGGAGACGGCGCCGGCGATGAGCACCCGCTGTGCCATTCCTCCGCTGAGCTGATGGGGGTAGGCGGCGAGCGTACGGGCGGGGTCGGGAATGCCGACGCGTTCGAGCAGGTGCAGGGCCCGCTCGTGCGCGGCCTTTTTCGACAGGTTGAGCTTGCGCCGCATCGGCTTCGTCAGCTGGGCGCCGACGGTGAAGGACGGGTCCAGGTTGGACATCGGCTCCTGCGGCACGTAGGCCATCTGCGGCCCGCGCAGCTTCTGCAACTCGCCCTCGCGCAGCCCGATCAGGGACCGCCCGTCGAGGGAGAGGTGCCGGGCGGACACGGAGGCGTCGGGCGGCAGGAGTCCGAGGATCGCGAAGGACGTCTGGGACTTCCCGGAGCCGGACTCCCCGACCAGGCCGAGCACCTCTCCCCGCGCGACGTGCAGCGAGACCCCCCGCACCACGTCCTTGGCGGCTCCGTCCTCCGCCACGTACCGCACCGACAGGTCCTCGACGCGGAGCAGGGTGTCCGCGGGGAGGGCGGTCGCGGGCGTACGGTCGGCTTCGGCTTCGCCCTGGACGACCGTCGTGTCGTCCCGGCCGGCGGACCGCGCGGCCCGCTTGGCCTTGGGTTTGCGGCTGACCCCCAGCGAATCCGCCAGGGCCGTGCCGAAGAGCACGAGTGCCATGACCGTGAGGCCGATGGCGACGCCGGGCGCGATGACCAGCTCGGGCGCGCGGTGGAAGTTCTGGAAGGCGTTGCTGAGCTCGCCGCCCCAGCTGGGGCGCTGCGGGTCGCCGAAGCCGAGGAACTCCAGGCCGGACTGGACGATGATCGCCATGCCGAAGATGAACGAGGACCGCACGAGGACCGGCCCCAGCACCACGGAGAGCACGTGGCGGAAGATGATGCGCAGGTCGGACAGCCCCGCGACGCGGGCGGCGTCAAGGTAGAGCTCCTCGCGCACCGCGATCACGGCGCTCCGGGTCAGCCGGAAGATGTCCGGCGACGCCAGCACGCCAAGGGTGATCATCGTCGGGGCGAGGCCGCTGCCGAGGGAGGCGATCACCACGATGATGATGAGGATCTCCGGCAGGGACATCAGCATGTTGAAGATCCAGCTCGACACCCCGTCGAACCGCTTCGCGCGGTAGCCCGCGAGCAGACCTGCGGGAATCCCGCACAGGAGGGCGACGGCAACCATGATCGCGCCCGCCTGGAGGCTCACCCGGCCGCCCCACAGCAGGCGGCTGAGGATGTCGCGCCCGTTGCCGTCCGTGCCGAGCGGATGGTCGCCGCTCGGCGGCCGGAGCGCCTCCGAGAGCACCACCAGGTTCGGGTCCTGCGGGGCGAGCAGCGGCGCGAGCAGGCTCGCCGCGACGATGGCCAGCAGGACGCCGCCCGCCACCACGCCCGTCGGGTTACGCAGGAAGGAGCGGAATCTCCTGGCTGTCAGGCCCGCGCGGGGCGTCACGTCGGCGCTCATGCGTTCCGTACCTTCGGGTTCAGTGCGGCGTAGAGGATGTCGACCGCGAGATTGACGAGTACGACGACGAGCACGGTGAAGAGCAGGACGCCCATGATGACGGGGATGTCGCTGTTGCCCGAGGCGTTGATGGCGACGGCGCCGATGCCCTGGAGGCCGAACACGCGCTCGATGATGGCGGCGCCGCTCATCGCCGCGATGAACTGGAGGGAGAGCATCGTCAGCGCCGGCGGAGCCGCGTTGCGCAGGACGTGGGTGAGCAGGATCTCGCGCTGCGAGAGGCCCCGGCTGCGCAGCGTACGGACGTAGTCCTGGCTGTTGACGGTGATCACGGAGTTCCGCAGTTGCTGGGCGATGGCGGCGATCGAACCGATCGACAGCGCGACGATCGGCAGGGTGATGGACCAGAGCCAACCGCTGGGTGAGTCGTTCAGGTGCACGTAGCCCGTGGCGGGGAACCAGCCCAGCTGCACGGCGAAGACCAGGGCCAGGATGATCGCGACCCAGAAGTTCGGCAGGCTGAAGCCGAACACCATGAACACCTGGAGTACGCGGTCGAACGTCCCGGGACGGGTCGCCGCGAGCAGCCCGAGCACGATGCCGAGGACCGCGGCCACCAGGACGGCGCCCAACGCGAGGGAGACGGTGACTGGCAGCCGCGTCACGATGAGCTCGCTCACGTCGGTGTTCTGCGCGGACGAGACCCCCAGGTCACCGCGTACGACCCCGCCCAGCCAGCTCAGGTACTGCTCGACGAGCGGCCGGTCGAGCCCGAGCTGCTCCCGCTTGACCGCGACCTGTTCCTCCGTCGCGTAGAGGCCGAGCGCGCCCCGGGCCGGATCGGAGCCGGTGAGCATGAGGAAGAAGAACATCCCCGTCACGACGGAGAACGCCAGCAGCAGGCCCGTGGCCAACCGCCGACCGATGAAGCCCAGCATGCCTGCTACCTCCTAGATGAGCTGTAGTGATCCACCGGATGGGCCGGCCGGTTGCCCGGCCCATCCGGGGTCGATCGACTGTTACTTCGCCGGGGCGAAGAAGCGGAGGCTCGGCATGAGCTGCGCCTGCTGCATGGTCACGTCGATGTCCGACTTGAACAGGTAGACGTTCTCCTGCGTGACGATCGGCGCGAACCAGGCCTGCTCGACGAGGTGGGTGTTCAGCTCCTTGTAGAGGGCGGCCTGCTTGTCACCCTGCGCGGCCGGGATCTCCTTGAGCAGCCGGGTGACGGTCTCGTCGGTGTACTTGAAGTTGTTCCACAGCGACGTCGGGGTGAGCTTGTTCAGCACGTCCGTCCACGCCGGGATGTTCGTGGAGAACGAGAGCATGAAGGCCGGCTGGCCCTTCAGGGTCTCCAGGCCGCCGTTGGCGAAGCCGTTGACCGGCACCTGCTCGACAGTGATGCCCACGTCGCCCAGGTACTGGGCGACGATCGGCACCAGCGGGGACATGAAGCCCTCGCTGTACGAAACCTTGATCTTGAAGCCGCTGCCGTAGCCCGCCGAGGCAAGCAACTCGCGCGCCTTCGCCGGGTCGTACGGGTAGCGCGCGTTCAGCTCCGGCACCCACGCCTCGCTGGCCGGGTTGAAGGTCTGCGTGGAGACCTGGCCGAACCCGCCGTAGTGGGTCTCGAGGATGGCCTTGCGGTCGAGCGCGTGGTTGATCGCCTGCCGCACCCGCACGTCGCCGAGTGCCGCCGACGCCTTGCCGGCGCGGTCCTGGAGGATGATGCCCTGCCACTCGCCGGGCACCGTCTTGACGGTGAGCCCGTCGGTCTTGGCCTTCGGCACCATGTCGGGGGTGCCGTACATGAACTGGATCTGGCCGGTGGCGAGCGCGTTGTACCGGGCGGTGAACTCCTCGTACGGGCGGATCACGACGTTCTCGAAGGGGAACGCCTCGCGGTTCCAGTAGCCGTCGCGCGCCTTGAACGTGTACTTGACGCCCTTCTCGGAGGCGCCCGCGTCGTACGTGTAGGGCCCGGAGCCCACCGGGTTCGAGGCGATGTTGCCCGCGCTGAGCGCCGTGGGGCTCACCATGTACCCCGTGTACGTCGCCAGGGCCGCCAGGAGGCCGGGGCTGGGCTCGCTGAGGTGCAGGCGCGCCGTGGCCTTGTCCACGACCTCGACGCGCTCGATCGCCCGGGCCCCCTCGGAGGCGCTGCCCGCCCCCTTCTTGCGCGCCTCGAGGTTGACCTTCACCACGTCGGCGTCGAAGGCCGCGCCGTCACTGAAGGTGACACCGTCGCGCAGCTTCAGGGTGAGCTCGGTGAGGTCGGCGTTGTACTCGTACGAGGTGGCCAGGTTGCCCTCGATCTTCGACTCGGCCGTCTTGCGGAGCAGCGGGTCGTAGACGGCCTCCGCGTAGTGGATGACCGCGCCTTCCTTCATCTCAGCGGGGTCCCAGGTCAGCAGGTCGCCGTTGTTGCCCAGGACGAGCTGGGACGAGCCTGCTTCATTCGCCTGCCCGCCACCGCTACAACCGGCGAGGGCGAGAGCGACTACGGCAAACGCTGCCGTCAGCGTGCGTGTCAGTTGCACCGTGTTCCCTTCTATTGCTGCAAAGCCAGCGCCGGTCGGCGTCGCTATGAGTGACGGGGATCGGATCAGCGGATCAGGCGATCCCGAGTTGTTGGCTCATGACCATGGCGGTCGCGCCGCGCAGGACGATGTCGTCGCCAAGCTCCGAGAGCCGCAGGACGATGTCGCCGTGGACCTCTGTCAGGGCGCGCTGCCGGATGGTTTCCATCGCCGCGGCGGCCAGCGGTCCTTCCAGCACCCGGCGCGGCCCGCTGAGGACGATTTCCGAGACGTTGATGGCGGCCACGATCGGGGCCAGCACCGAACCGAGCGCCTCGCCCGCGGCGGCGAGGACCCGGGTGTGCTCCGCATCGGTACGCGCTTCCGAGAGGTCTTCCTGGATGCGCCGGGTCGACAGCCAGGTCTCGAGGCAGCCGAACTTTCCGCAGACACAGGCCCGCTCGCTGCCGGTGTCCACGACCACGTGGCCGATCTCGCCGGCCGCGAACCTGCTGCCCAGGACGGGCGTGCCGCCGAGCAGCAGACCCGCCCCCACGCCGACACCGACCCGGACGAGGAGGGTGTCCGCCGCGCTCTCGCCGTAACTGCGCTCGGCGAGCGCGGTGGCGTTGGCGTCGTTCGACACGACCACGGGGCAGCCGAACTGTTCGGTCAGCACCGACCGGAGGTTCAGGTCCTTCCACCCCAGGTTGGGTGCGCTGAGGACGACGCCGCCGAGGTCCACGATCCCCGGGGTGCCGATGCCGATGCCGAGCAGCGGCGCCGTCACCTGTTCGCGCAACGCCCCGACGAGACCGACGACCTTCGCCAACGCGTCGGCTCCGGTGCTGCCCTCGTTCTCGACCTGCTGACGAGCCACCACCGATCCGCCGAGGTCGAGCACGGCCCCCCGGTAGAGCGTCGAGTGGCTCAGGTCCACGGCGACCGCCTGGTAGGCGCGCTCGTTGAACTCGAGCATCATGGCCGGCTTCCCGGGCCGCGTCCCCGCCCGCGTACCGACCTCGACCACGAGGTCGTCCGCGAGGAGGTCGCTCACGACGTCCGAGACCGAGACCCTCGTCAGCCCTGTGCGTCGCGCCAGATCCGCCCGGCTGTGCGGCCCTTCCCGGTAGAGCGTGCGCAGCAGCAACTCGCGGTTGTGCACGCGGGCCTGCTCCGGGAGCACCTTCTCGCCGGAGCGGACCCGGGCCGGAACCCGGTCTCGCCGCAGGGTCCCCACCGCGCGGTCCTGAGGCTCCGGTGGTGTGGTTCCCGTCTCATCAATGCAGGTCACCCGGTTAGTACAGGCGGCTAACAAACTGTGGACAAGAACGCGGCTCGCGTTGTTCCCAAGTTGTTACATTCCCATGGCCCGCTTTTTGCGGCGGCTTCCGCCAGTTAACACCCCTGGTAGAGCCGCTGACCACGGCGCTGAACGGGCCCGGCAGCACCCCGGCGCGCCGACACGGCGACGAGGAGGGACACCACGGGCGCCGCCTCTCCGATAAGGTCCGACCGGAGGCTCGCCAGCCTTCTTCGGGATCGACCGCCGGACCACGACCGGCCCCGGGTTCCCAAGATCAAAGGCCCCCGAAGGCCGGGCAGTTGAACCGGCACCCTCCGCGCCGCCCGGCCTGATTCCTCCCGTACGCCCGGAAGCGCCGTCATGGCCGGGCGTTCCTCACCTGAGCTGCCGGTTCCGCCTACGGCACGAAAGCCGAGAGTCGCAACCGGCCGCCTTCCGGTAACCTGAGCGCGCGGGCCGCTAGCTCAATGGCAGAGCTGTGGACTTTTAATCCATAGGTTCAGGGTTCGAGTCCCTGGCGGCCCACCACAAACCGCCTCTGAGCTGTGAGAACGCCGGACGAAGATCATCGGGCACAACCAGGGCACAACTCAACTCCGATCTTGGTCCGCGCGAGGTTCCCGCCGGATGCTGTCCGCGTTCCGCAGGAGGCCGCCGACCAGGCCGCGCGGGCGGTCCTTCTTCGGCATCCAGTGAACGTAGGTCTCCAACGTGATCCGCAGGTTGGCGTGGCGCAGCGCCTTCTGTACCTCCTGAGGTTCCACGCCGTTGCTCATCAGCGTGGTGGCGAAGAAGTGGCGCAAGGAGTGGAAAGTTCCTTCCTTCGGCCAGCCGGCCGCCTCGCGCCAGCCCGCCCACAACTCCGACCAGTAGGTATCCGTCAGCAGCTTCCCCCGCGACGACGTGAACAGCACCGCCACCGAGCGAGTCAACCGCTCCCCCGTGGTGATGTCGGGAAGCTCGAACTCGACGGGGCCGACCTCGGTGAGGTGCGCGGCGAGCTCTTCGGCAACCACCGCGTCCAGGTCCACGGTGCCAGTGGAACCACTCTTGGGCGTCGAGAGGTAGAAACCGCCGTAGTACTGCGGCGAGTGCCGAAGTTGCTGTCTGACGTGCAGCTCGCCACGGACGTAGTCCGCGCAACGAGAACCGTCCTCCATGCCCAGGACCTCACCGAGGCGAAGCCCTTCCCCGGCTCCCAGCCAGATGGCCGCCCGGAATCGACGCGGCACCACCTCAACGAGCCTGAGCACCTGGTCGCTGGTGGGAACCCACTTGGGCGCCCGCGAAAGACCGCGCAGGATCTGCGCGAGCTTCACGCCGTTGCAGGGGTTGTCGGGAATCACCTTGTCGACCACGGCGGCGTTCATAATGGTCTTGAACAGACCGAAGTACAGGCTCACCGACGATTTCGGTATGCCGTTGTCGAGCAGCCGGCCGAGCCAGGCCAACACGTCAGTCAGGTTGATGTAACGGATGGCCTTCTCACCGAAGACCGGCAGCAGGTGCTTTCGCAGGTTCTGCGGGATGCGCTGTCGCGTTTCCGTGGCCCATCCCGACTCGCGCGATTCCCTCCAACGCTGCGCGTACTCAGCGAAGGTGAGCCGGTCCAACTCACGCGTGGCCTTGACCTCTGCCGCGACGCCCGATCGACATTCGAGGTCGAAGGCGTCCGCGTCGACCTTGCGCTCAAAGAGCCTTTCCCGGGGCTCACCAGCGGCGTCGGCGTAGCGCACTCGCCACCGCTTGCCCCTGCCGTGCCGCTTGGAGGGGAGCCGCTTCTTGTCTGGCCCGCGCTTGGTCAGGTACCACAGGTCATCGATGGGCATGTCAGGCCGCCTTGTCGTGGAACCAGGCCCGCACGTCGGCGGGGTCGTATCGGAGGTGGCGGCCGACGCGAGACGCCCGGGGGCCGATTCGGCGGTGGCGCCATTGGTAGAGGGTGCCGACGGGGATGCCGAGGAACGCCGACACGTCGGCAACGCTCCACAGCCGTTCGGTGGTGAGGGTGGTCATCGGGGTTCCTTTCTGGCTTGCTGTCGTGCGGCCCGAATGCGGTCACCGATCGCGGTGGCGAGTTCGAGTTGCTCGGGCGAGTCGTAGCCGATGCCGAGGATCTGCCAGTCGTTGACGACCAAGACGTCAGCGTCTTCGGGTAGACCGGCTTCGGTGAGCGCGGTGTGGATCTGGTGGGTTCGGCGTTCCGCGCGGAGGCTCTTGAAGGTCGTGGAGTAGATCCGCGACTTGGTGAGGAAGTGACCTCGGAAGCCGAGCATGTGCGCCCAGTGACGAAGTTTCAGATCGGCGTACTGGTCGAGTCCGCCAAGGTCCCACGCGGTTTGAATCATCGCCCTGTGGTGGGCGGACACCCGAAGCCGGTCGATGTGCGCCTGTGAGCGGATACGACGGTCGCCGGTCTCTGTGGCGCCGGTGCCCTTGGTGGCGTACTTGGCGATGTAGCCGGCGAGCCGGGTGTCGGCCACGGCCTGGTCCCCGTCGTCGTCTGCGTCGTCGATGTCGACATCGGTGGCGGTGATGTCCTTGACGTCGACCTGTGCGCCCCACCCGAGGGGCAGCGCGGTCCCGTCCGGTCGGGCGGTGTCCAGCTCGACGGAGGAAGCCGCGGAACGCACCACGTCGGCCAGGACATCGGCGGTGAGCCACGTCGGAGGCGACGAGTCCGGCCCGGACGGACCATCGGCACGGATGACGGCGTGGAAGTGGACCAGGCCGCGCCGCTGGTATTCGGCCACCTTGGCGTAGGAGATGCGCAGGTGCGCCCCGGATGCGCGGACGGTGAGGCCACCAGCGGCAGCGACGGCGCGGCGTAGGGCGATGGTGAAGCGGTGCCAGAGTTGGCCGCTGTGTGCCTGCCACAGCACGGCCCCGGCGTAGTCGTAGGTTGCGGGGTCGACCGGGCTACCCAGGAGCGGATGTCCTTCGGGGTGCCAGCGTCCGCAGGAGCAGGGCCGCTTGCCGGGCCGGTTGTGCACCGCGCCGAACGACGGGGCGGTCAGGGTGACGAACAGCCGCGTCGACCGGGCCACGGTGTCAGGGACGCCCTTGCCGCCGGACATGCCCGCGTGGATCAGGTGCCAGGCGTCGGCGGCGTACCGGTCGGCGCAGGAGGGGCACACGGCCGATCGGCGGGTGCCGCAGGACGCCCACACCTTGCCCTGCCGAGAGGCGATGAGGTCACCGCTGCCGATGTGCCGGACCTCGAACTTGCCGAGCAGCCGAACCGGTTGCAGGCAGCCCTTGACGCTCTCGACGCCGGCCCGCCATTGCTTGTACGCCGGCGAGCGCATCCACTGCGCCAACGCCGCTTCACCGTCGTACGCCGGACGTGGTGGTGTTGCCATGGGTGTCTCCTCCGTAGACGGACCTGCCGTGCCCCAGGACGCGGAGCACGGCAGGTCAGAGCGAGCGAGAGAAGGTAGGTCGATCAGTGCGTGTAGCCGTTGGCCGTGGCCGGGGCGAACCGATCAGCGACCTTCGACGCGATCGACGCCGGTAGCCGGGTGGCCTGTTGGATGTCGACGGCGGTCACCGGTCGATCCAGGTCCGCGACGAGTCGCCGAATCTGTGCCTGCATTCCGACCGGAATCCCCAACCCGTCCAGGGGCGGAGGCTCCGTAACGGCGTCAGTGAACGGCTCCACCCGGGCGACCGGGATCGAGGCCGGAACTTCAACCGGAGCGGGCGCCGCAACCGGGACCGGTGCCGGGGCGATGGGTTCGACCACGGCGGCCGGCACGGTCACAGGAGCCGGAGCCGGAGCCGGAGCCGGAGCCGGAGCCGAGGCAGGGGCAGGGGTGTTGGTGGGTAGAGCTACGGCCCGGCGTGCCTGCATACACCGGGCCTGAACCACCGGCATGACTTCGGCCAGGAGGAACACCAGGACCGGGACCATCACGTGTGCGGCGAGCATTCCCGGGCTGATACCGCCTGCGCGTGGCATCAGGACCGGCACCACGTTCATGATCAAAGTGCAACCGAGGAGGAAGCGCTTCAACCAGTCGACCGCCCTGGAATCGATCTTGATGTCCCGGGCGATCATTGCGGCTTCCCATCGCAGGACGGTGATCAAGATTCCCGCGAGGCAGGGTTCGACGCCCCAGCTTCCCCACCACACCGGGTCGGCCGGAGTCCGATCACCGGCCAAGAAGTCGTGAACACCCGTGGTCGTAAAGAACAGGCCGACCGCCAGGAACAGCCACAGATTGCGGTTCACGCTCACCCGCAACCGGTCGATCTCCACAATCTCTAGCGCGGAGTCTTGCTCCAGGTCGTGAAGCTGCCGGGCGACGTCGAGACGCTTGCTCAGCTTCCGGACCGGGCGGGGCTGCTTCGCGGGCTTGTCGGTGTCGGGGTTGTTCACCGCGATCACCGGCCCGCCGCGGCGAGTTCGGTGTGGGGCCAGCCGGCGACCCGCACCAGCTCGCGGATGTCGGAGTCGTCGCAGTAGGCCGCCCGCACCCGCATCGGGGTTCGTGAGCGCTGCTTGACCACGAAGCCGATACCGGCCGACTCCGGCACGTTCGGGATCTCGTCGGCGAGCGCGCCCCGGCGTCGCATGTCGTCTCCGAGCACCATGTCGACGTGTCCGGCCGACGTGGCCCGCAGGCACACCCGCAGGGAGAACAGGTCACGCTGAGGGATCACGTCCTTGGTGGGCTCTTGAAGCGCGCCGATGACGCTGCCGCCCAGGGCGCGAGCCTGCGACAGGATCAGCGGCAACACCGCCTGGACGCCCTTGGTGAGTGACCGGTCGCCGTAGCCGGTCACTGCCCCCAGCTCATCGATCACCAGCAGATCCAACGGGGTTTCGCGGGACAGCTCGAAGGTGCGCCGGCCCTGCTCTGCCAAGGTCTTTTTGCGGGCCTGCATGGTGGCCCAGTACTCCTGGATGACCTCCACGATGTCGCCGTCAGTCTCGGCGTAGCGGTGCGACACCGGCCGCAGGGCGTTCAACTCGGTGCCCTTGGGGTTGACCACGTGCACCCGCACCAGGCCGTCACGGATCAGCGGTGCACACGCCCGCGCTGCCATCCAGGTGACCGAGTTTTTGCCCGACCCGGTGGCGCCGGTGACGAGCCAGTGTTGCCCGATCAGCGGAGCGATCCAGTCGGTACCGTGCTCGGTCTCGCCGAGGTACACGTTGGCCAGGCTCACCGCGTCGGCGTCGGCCGGGATGTCCGGCGGGACGATCACCTCAGTGAACGGCTCGGACCGCTGCACGACCAGGGCGATAACCTGCGAGCGGACCCGCTCGACACCCACCCGTTCCGCGTTCAACCCGACCGCCAGGGCTTCGGCTGCCTCCTCCCACACCTTCACGGTCTGCCCGAGGAGAAGCCGCACGTACACCGTCTCCGTCGACGGCGAGTGACTACGGATGCGGATGATCCGCGGCACGTTGACGGCCCCGGTTCGCCGGTTCACCGTGACCAGGCCGCATTCCTCGGTGACCCGGCTCCACCACGGACCGAGGTAAGTCCGCGACAGCCACCGCCGACGTATCGCCCGCAGCTTCGGAGCCGCCAGCGTTGACCAGGAGTCCGGGTGGCCCCGGTACCAGCCCACACCCGCCGCGAGCACGCCCGCCGCCACGCCACCCGTGGTCACCGGCCCGAGCTGCGCCACGCTGGCAGCCACCGCCGCCGGAGCAGCCACGAAACCCGGGTGCCGCGCCGCCCAACCCGCGACCTTCCATTCCCACCCCTGAGTACGCTTACCCATCTCCCGCACCTACCTTCATCAGTTCTTCAATCGCAATTGTTTTGGGGTAGAGAAAAGGCCCGGATCGGATCGCCAATCCGGGCCTTTCCATTGAGTAATTACTGTCAGCGCACCGCCGCGAGCATTTGCTTTGCGCGAGTCGTAGCCTGCTTCGCCTCGCGCGTTTCCTCCATCCACGGCGCGGCCTCTTCGAGCAGCACCAGCAACACCGCGACTGCCCGACGAAGATCGTCGTAGTGCCGCATGTACCGGTACCGCTCCGGCATCCCCTTCATCGATGCGCGCATCAGCCGCATGGCCTTGTCGATACCGTCGTAGGTGTCGCTAATCTGGTACGACATCAGCTCACCTTCCAGGGCTTGGCGACCAAATCCGCTTCGTACGTCTTCACCCGCGTGTGAAACGCCCTCAGCGCCTCTGCCGCCTGCTTGTGCGCGTCCTCCAGCTCTTCCACCCGAGCCGAGAACTGGTACAGCGCCCCCGGGGGAGGCTCGCACCCCTTGATCAAGCTCGTGGCGCCGTCCAGCAGCATCGACAGCCCTTGCACGTTGCCCATCAGCGCCTCATACCGAGACCTGCCGGTCAACGACTTCACGATCTCCGGCACCAAATCCATGCCTCTCCTTCCGGTCTCCGCACCACCATCGGTGGGCACCACCCGCCCCTGGAGATGCGCTCCGAGGGACGGATAGAGGCCACCGATCGGCGACTACTCCCGACCGGACAGACGCCACACCCGCCGCAATCGACGTCCCTCACGACGAATAAGACCGACGTTCAGGGAAAACGACAGCAACAGCAGGCCGATAAGAATCAATTCGAAGTCCGACATGACAACCCCCTTTCCGTGTATCGAAAATCTAGATAGCAACAATGGTCCTGTTTTAGGCAAGGTTCTATCCACTGTGCAATTCTCAATGAACGAGTAGCCAAGAATGAAGTCCGCACGCGGACCGCATTGCCTTGACAAAGTGCCCCGACCCGACTCGAACGGGTCACCCACCGGAAAGGGGCGGGGCGAGACTGCTCAGGCCGCCTTGAGGGCCTGCGCCTTCCACGTCAGGCCGCTACGCCCGTCCCGCTCCCAGTGCGACACCGTGGCCCCGATCAGCTCCACCAGGTCGCCTTCCTCGATCCCCTCCG
>NZ_JBICUN010000008.1:4399-327852 GCF_043198195.1 Micromonospora sp. NPDC048868 | reverse complement strand
CTCGTCAACATGAACGACTTCGGCGGCTACAACCAGGTCTGGGCCGAGTACTTCGACGCCACCGGCCCCACCCGCACCACCGTCGCCGTGCACCAACTACCCCACCCACACCTGCTCATCGAGATCCAGGCCGTGGCCGTACCACCCCTGACCTGACGCCGTTCGACGTCAGTTTCGAGGGTTGACGCGTAGGCGCGCCTGCCGGACCCAGTTCGACGGCGGCGCACCGCCTTTCGGGTCAGCGGGCGACCAGGAGCAGCAGGCTGCGACCGCGCAGCAGGTAGGTGGTGCCCTGGCCGCCGATCAGCGTCTCCGACCCCGGTACGGCGACCTGGTTGGCGCCCTCCGCCCAGGTGGCGGTGTCGGTGACCCGGTGCCAGCTCTTCCCGGCTCCCGGTGACGGGAGAGTGAAGTTCACGTCCCCGGACCAGCCGTTGTAGCCGACGTAGATCGCCGGGGCCGGGTCGCCGAACTCGGTGCCGTCGATCCGCCAGCCCAGCGCGTGGTTACCCGCGTTGCCCCAGTACGCAGCGTCCGGGCTGGTGCCGGCCGGGGTGAACCAGGCCAGCTGGGCAAGCCCGTTGCCGTTGGTGTCGGCGGCGGAGTAGAAGGTCGCCGGCCGTAGCGCCGGGTGTGCGTGGCGGAAGGCGGCCAGCCGGGAGGCGAAGGTGCGGAAGGTGCTCTGCTCGGCGGTCGGACTCCAGCCCAGCCAGTTCGCCGACGAGTCCAGGTTGTACGGGTTGTTGTTGCAGCGGATGCCGCGCAGCACCTCGTCGCCGCCGGTGACCATCGGGGTGCCGGCCGACAGCATCAGGAAGGCGTGCCCGTTGCGGGCGGCCCGGCGCTGGTCGGCGGCGATCCCGCCGTGGTCCCAGGAGATGTTGTCGTCGCTGCCGCCGTCCGACGGCCCGTACGGCCACGCCTGGTTGTTGTTCTTGCTGTTGCAGGCGTACAGGTCGGCCAGGGTGAACCCGTCGTGGGCGACCATGAAGTTGACCGAGTTCCACGGCCGCCGGCCGTCGTCGCCGTAGAGGTCGGAGGAGCCGGCGAACCGGTCGGCGAGTTGGCCCGGGGTGACCGGGCTGACGCCGAGCTTGTTCTGGTCGCGGCGCAGCGTGTCCCGGTACTGCCCGTTCCACTCCGACCAGCCGGTGGGGAAGTTGCCCACCTGGTAGGTCCCGGCGCCGAGGGCCCACGGCTCGGCGATCCAGTCGACGCCGGTGCCCCCGCCGCCCGGTCGGGGCGGCATCTCCCGGGTGATCCGGTTGAGTGCGGTGTTCGGGTCGGTGCGGCTGTAGGAGAAGCAGCCGTGCTGGCAGGTGTTGCCGAGCACCGAGGCGAGGTCGTGCCGGAAGCCGTCGACCCCGAGCGTGTCCTTCCAGTACGCCAGCGAGTCGACGATCAGGTCCTGTGCGACCGGGTTGTAGGTGTTGTAGTTGCCGCCGACGCCGGTGTTGTCCCAGGAGGCCTGCCGGTCGGCGGTGAGCGAGTAGTAGGTGGGGTTGTCCAGCCCACGCCAGGAGACGATGTCGTAGACGTTCGACTGGCCGGAGCTGTAGACGCCGCCCTCGCCGGTGTGGTTGTAGACCACGTCGAGGAGCACCTTGATCCCGGCGTCGTGGAACGCCTTCACCATCTGCTGGAACTCCCGGGTCGGCCCGCCCGGCGAGCGGTCGTAGGCGTACCGGCGGTCCGGAGCGAAGTAGTTCAGGGTCATGTAGCCCCAGTAGTTGTCGCCCGCGGTGCCGGTCGGGTCGACGTCGTTGGTGTCATTCTGGGTCTCCTGCAACGGCAGGAACTCCACCGCGGTCACCCCGAGCGAGGCCAGGTACGCGGCCTTCATCCCCGCGCCCCGGTAGGTGCCCCGGTAGGCGGCCGGCACCGACGGGTCGTTGCGGGTCAACCCGCGCAGGTGCACCTCGTAGATGAGGTCGTCCTTCAGGGCCCGGGCCGGCTTGGTGCCGAAGGCGGGCGTGGTCGTGGGCAGGACGACCCCCTTCGCCGCGTGCGGGCCGCTGTCGACGTTGCGGTGCGACGGGCCGGAGGCGTACACCGTCGAGGTGGTCATGCCGGGTCGCAGCGGGTCGTGGCTGATCTCCCGGGCGTACGGGTCGAGCAGGAGCTTGTTGGGGTTGAACCGGTTACCGGCGGCGTCCACGTCGGCGATGAACCCGGCCGAGGAACCCTTCGTCCAGGCGGTGCTGTACGGCCAGTTCGGTCCCCAGGCCCGGTAGCCGTAGTAGACGGTGCCGGTGATGCCCGCGCTGCGCAGCGCGGCGACGTCGACGGTGACGCTGAACGTGCCGGCGGTGTCCCTGGTGAGCAGATAGCTGGCGTTCTCCTGGGTGCCGGTGGGTGCGGCGTAGAGACTGACCGTCATCCGGGTGGCCGCGGACGAGTGGACCCGGAACGTGATCCGCGATGCGGCGCTGTCGTAGCGGGCGCCGAGCGTGCGGGAGTCGATCCCGGCGACGGCCGGTGCGGGCGCGGTGACCAGGGGCGCGGCGACGCTGGCCAGCGCGGCGCAGAGCAGGGCGGCGAGGGTGGCTCGGGCACGCGAGGCTTGCGGTACGGGCATGGTCATCTCCGGACGGGACGCGAAACCGGGTGCTTGCAAGTTCCTGCAAGACTTACGAAAAAGTAACAGCCGATTTCACGCTCGTAAAGAGTGCCATCGATGAGTGGGGCATCGCTCGGGAGGCGGCCCTCGCGTCTGGCTGCACGATGTATCTCAAAGCGGCACAATTGGGACGTGGGTTTCACGATCTCCGACCGTCCCGCCGGTCGTTGGCCGAACCGCCGAGTGCCGTTCGAGGTCGACAACGAGGTGTTCCCGGCCGGCAGCGCGGCCAGCGCCGCCATCGCCAGCGCGATCGGCGCGTGGAACGCGACAGGCGTGGTCAACCTCGTGGCCAGGCGGCCGGGCGACGAGGCGTACATCCTCTTTGGCCCCAAGGCGGGCGCCTGCAACTCGGGCGTCGGCTTCGGCGGCGGGGTCCGGACCATCTCGTGCGCCCTCGTGACCGACCCGATCGGTACGCCCGGGACTCCCGTCGAGGTCGCCCTGATCCCGCAGACGGACGACGTGCTCACCGCGTGCCTCATCGGCGAGACCGGATTCCTCCACGTCGCCTGGATGGACAACGAGGGCTTCTGGCGGATCCCCATCGACATCGGCGGCGCCGCCGGAATCCCGCACGGCCGGGTCACCATGGCCAAGCAGACCGACGATATCCTGGTCGCCGCCTTCCTCAGTGGCGACGGCGTCTTCACCGCCGCCCGCGTGGTCGAGACCGGACGCTGGGAACCCCCGCACAGGTTCGGCCCCCGGGTCGACCCGCCAGGCGGATTCGTCACCTTGGCCAAGCAGACCGACGATGTCCTCGTCGCGGCCTTCATCGACGGCAGCGGCTTCCTGTCCATCGCGTTCACCGCGGGAGATGGCCTCTTCAGCGCCCCGTTCCGCGTCGGTGCCTCGATCGGGGTACCAGGCAGTCCGGTCGCGCTGGCCAAGCAGACCGACGACATCCTCGTCGCGCTCTTCGTGAACACCGACGGCATCCTGTCGGTCGCGCACGTGGTGGGGACCGGCCCGTGGCAGCCCCCGGTCCCTATGGGCGGTACGCGGGGCCCGGCCGGTGCGCCGGTCAGCCTGGCGAAGCAGACCGACGACATCCTCGTCGCGCTCTTCGTCGACACCGAGGGGCGGTTGTCCGTGGCCCACGTCGTCGGGACCGAACCGTGGCACCCGCCCGTCCCGATGGGCGGCGCCCGGGGGCCGGCGAACACCGTGGTCACCGTCGCCAAGCAGACCGACGATGTCCTGACCGCGGCCTTTCTCAGCACGGCCGGCACCATGGCGGTGGCGCACGTGGTGGGCACCGAACCGTGGAAGCCCTCGGTGCAGATCGGCGGTGCGCCGGGCACACCCGGAGCGCCGATATCCTTCGTCAAGCAGACCGACGACATCCTCACGGCCGCCTTCGTCGACGACACCGGAATCCTCGCGGTCGCTCACGTCTCCGGCACGGCCGCGTGGAACCCGCCGGTGCGGCTGGGTGGCGTCCCGTTCCCGCCCGGCGCGCGGGTGCACCTGGTCAGGCACCACGACGTCGTGGTGGCCGCCGGAGTGGACGCCAGTGGACGGTTCGTGGTCGCGTCAGTGGTGGGCACCAGGGCGTGGGTGCCGCCCGGTCCGGTGCGATCGGGCATGTTCAACGCCCGGTCCATCGTGCACGAGATCGGCCACGCGCTCGGGCTACGGCACGAGCACCAACGCCCCGACCGCGAGACGTTCGTGAGGTTCAACCGGGCGAACGTGGCGTTCAACGCCAAGGACTTCGACATCCTTCAGGACGGCATCATGGTCGGCCCGTACGACTGCGGGTCGATCATGCACTACAGCGCCCGTGCCTTCGCGCGACCCGGCGCCGGCAACACGCTGACCCCTGTGCCGGGTGCCGGCTGCGCGGGCATCGGCATGGCGGTGGCTCCCAGCCCTGGCGACATCGCCGCAGTCGACTCCCTCTACCGGGGCCAGGTCGCGGCAGCGGGCACGCCCGTGGCCCTCGCACGCCAGGGCACGGAGAACACCGACTGCCTCTACGTCGACCGGGCCGGCTTCCTCAGCGTCGCCTGGGTGGAGGGCACCCGGGCGTGGAATCCGGGCGTGACCATCGGCGGGTCGCACGCACCGGCCGGAGCGCACGTCTCCCTCGCCCGCCAGGCCCCACATATCGTGACCGGCGCCTACACCGACGACAACGGCGTCCTGCAGATCGCCCACGTGGTCAACAACAACCCGTGGGTGCCGCCCTTCCCGGTCGGCGGCGGCGGTGGCGTCCCCGGCGGGGGCGTCTGTCTCGCGAAGCAGAACGACGACGTCCTCACGGCGACCTTCGTCGACGCCGAGGGCTTCTTCTGCGTGGCGCACGTGGTGGGGACCGGGCAGTGGATTCCTCCGTTCCGGGTCGGCGGACCCGGCGGGCAGCCGGGCGCCGTGGTGGCGGCCTGCCGGCAGACCGACGAGGTGTTCACCGCCGTATTCGCCGACCGCGAGGGGTTCCTCTCCGTCGCCCACGTGGTCGGCAACGAGCACTGGAAGCCGCCGTTCCGTCTCGGCGGTCCGGGCTGCCGGCCCGGCGGGGGCGTGGCGATGGCCAAGCAGAACGACATCACCATGACCGCGGTGTTCGTCGATCGCGACGGCTTCTTCTGCGTCGCGCACGTCGACGGGACCGGCCTGTGGCACCCACCCGTCCGGGTCGGCGGGCACGTGGGGGCACCCGGCGCGTCGGTCGCGCTGGCCAAACAGACCGACAACGTCCTCACCGCCGTCTTCGTCGACGGGGACGGCTTCCTCAGGGTCGCGCACGTCGTGGACAACCAACCGTGGAACCTGCCGGTGCGCATCGGGGGCGAGCCGGCGACCCCTGGTGCCGGAGTGTCCCTCACGAAACAGACGGACAACCTGCTCACCGCCGCCTTCTTCGACCCGCAGGGCATGCTGTTCGTCGCGCATGTCACCGACACCGATGCCTGGGTGGCGCCGCACCCGATCTGAGTCAGCAGCGTCTTACAGGTCGCTGGCGGGCCGCAGCGTCACCACTGACCGCTGCGCACGGGTCACCTCCACGATCCGGACCCTGCCTGGCCCGAGCCGGTGGACCGCCTCCGGCAGACGGACGTCGTGGGTGAAGACCACTACCTGCCGCCGCACGGCCAACGCGGCGAGCACCCGGGCCAGGCCGTCCACCGTGGCCGAGCCGATGCTCCGTTCCGGTTCGTCGGCGACGATGAACCGGAACGGGCTCTCCGGCGCGCACCCGCGCGGCAGGACCCGCTGGCTGGCGTCGGTGAGTCGACTCAGCTCGGCGGCGGTGAGGAACGGCCGATACCGCTCCAGCGGGCGGGCCAGCCCCAGCTGCGCCAGGCTCCAGTGCCGTCCCCGCTCGCTGGTGACGGTGACCTCCGCGTCGGCCAGCGCCGCGCCGAGCGGCCACGACCGGGTCGCCGTGACCGGCTTCGCCTCCCCGTCGACGTGCAGCTGCGCCACGATCCAGCACGGGTCGGGGGAGTGCAGGTTGCGCCAGCCCGTACGCCAGACGCTGTTGCGCTCCGCCCAGCGGGCGCTGTCGCCGGTCAACGCCAGCTCGACGGCCTCGGCGAAGCTCGACTTGCCGGAGCCGTTGCGCCCGACCACCAGGGTGAGGCCCGGGCCGGGGGCGATCTGGAGGGTGCGTTCCGGGCCGACGCCGCGGAACCCGGCGACGGTGACCGAGGAGAGCCAGATCCGTCCCGTATGCGCCTCGTCGCTCGGGACGGCCAGGTCCAGGCTGGTCTTTCCGCCGTCGAGCACGGCGGCCAGGTCGTCCTGGCCGCTCAGCGCGGCGAGCACCAGCTCGGCGGTGTGGTCGGGCACGTCGTCGATCGGCATGGTCGTCTCCAGGCGCGTGCTCCCCACGGGCCGGCGGCCCGCTGCGGGTGAGCGGGGAAAGGTGGTTCCGAAGTGTGGAGCGGATCCGGTGGGCGGATCGGAGCGCTGCGTGTTGCTGTCGAGCTGCCTGGCGTGAATGCGTCAGCAGGCAGGATGGGGCTGCTCGGCGGACGTTAGGTCGCCGGCGTGCTGGTCTGCCGGAGGATCAGGCCGGGGCCGACCCAGGCTGGGGTCGACGGGCCCGTGGACGGTACGGCGAGGTGCTGGGCAGCGAGAACCACGATCATCTCCCGGGGTGAAGAGTCAGCCGGTGTGGTCAGCTGGCGACGGTGGTGTGCCAGTCGCGCAGGAACGCGTCGACCAGCGCGTGCGCCCGAGGGCGTACGTCGAAGGACTCGCCGAGCCGGCGGCGGGCCATGTGGGACAGGCCGTCGGCGGCCTCGTTGAGCGCGTGGCCGCTGTGCCCCTTCACGTGCGCGAAGGACAGATCCGGCCGCCGGCCCACCAGCTCGGCGAGCCGGACCAGGGTCGGCTGAGCCGACGACCTGCGCGGGCGCAGGCTGTAGCCGGCCGGCATGGCGTCGGCCTCGCCGGCCTGCCAACGGTGCAGGTACCGCAGGGCGGCCAGGCTGTCCAGCAACACGGTCATGCCGGCCGGCGCCCCGTCGTACGCGGACAACAGGAAGTCGACCGCCCGCAGCTCGTTGATCAGTACGCGCGACGGACCCGTCGGGTCGAGCCGGCCGGTGCCCCGGCTGAGCAGGCCGTAGTGGCCGTCGCTGACGACGTACCCGATGCCGCCGGCGCGACCCTTCCAGCTGGCGTCGGTCGCGGCGACGAGCGGCGCGGACGTCCCCGCCCAGCGACCGACCCGGCCGCGACCGCGTTCGGGGTTCGGCTGCGGGCGGTGGACCTCGTGCCGGGCGGCCCGCTGTTCTGCCGTGTCGAGCAGCTGCCGGGTCGAGGCGATCTCGTCGTAGTGCGCGGCGGTGAGGGCCAGCCGCACGGCGTCGCCGATGCGCTGGCAGTCCTCGCAGCGGGTGACGCGGGCGTAGGCGCGCAGCGCCACGGCGCGCTCGTGCAGGGGAGTGGGGAGCAGGTCCAGGGCGCGCAGGAACTCATCGGGACGCACGGACGCCTCCTGACGTCTGAGGAAGGGCGGGGGAGATGTCGTGACCCGAGGTCGTGATCGACGGCCTCGGCGAACAGTGCGGTCGTCGCGAGCGCGTCAGGCGGGCGGGATGCCGACGACCTCGACCTCGACACCCTCGCCGCGCAGCGTCTTCATCGCCCGGTAGAGCGAGACCTGGGCGAAGGTGAAGAGCGAGTCGACGGTGACGGCCCGGCCGGCGCCGAGCGCGATGGCGTAGACGACCTTCCGGGGCCGGAATTCCATGCCGAGGTCCCGCCCGTTCGGCTGCTGCCGCACCACCTCGACGAGCCTGGTGCGCGCGTCCTCCTCGTAGCGCAGCGCGTCGACGGAGGTGATGCCCTGGGCGAAGAGATGACTCAGCGGCGCACTGCTCGACCCCCGCTTGACGTGGATCAGCTCGCCACCCGGCCCGAGCAGGTCGCAGGCCTCGATGCCGCGCCGGTGCTGCGCCGTCCGCAGCAGCTTCTTGTCGAGCAGCACGAGCCGAGGATCACGGCGGGCGGCCGCACGGTTGTAAGCGTCCTCGTCGACGAGGTCGGGCGTCCACGGCGGCAGCACGATGTCGGACGAGCGAGCCAGGATCTCGGCGATCTCCTGCCGCAGGAACTCGCGATGCCGGTCGCCGATCTCGTACCAGGCGTCTTCCTGTAGCAGCAGGTGGCTGGCACCGACGGCTACCTCTGCGGTGATCCAGCGCGAGGCCCGCGTCGACACCATCTCCTCGGTGCCACTCGCGTCGGCGAAGAGCGTGACCTTCCCGTTGCGCAGACCGGTCCACCTGTCGCCGTCCAACGCCCGGCCGGTGTGGTCGAGGATGGCCGCCAGGTCGAGCTCGGCCGCCAGCGTCGGGCGCTGGCCGGACTTCGGGACCTGGATCCGGTACGACCCGACGTGTTCGATGTCCGCGACCAGGTCGCCCGGCACCGCCACGCCGAGGGCCGGCGGATCGGCCAGGCCCAGCCGCTGATCGAGGGTGGCGACCAGCCCGGACACCCGGGGATCGGACAGCGCCACCGGGCGGATCTGCGTGATGAACTCCAGGTCGGCCAGGGGTGACTCCTGCTGGCAGACGCGTTCGATCTCCCGCAGGTCGGCGAGGAGCCCTTCGGGCTCGACGCAGAGGTGGACGCGCAGGGCGTCACCGCCCTCGACCCTGGTCGGCTTGCCGGTACGTCGGCAGACCGTCAGGCGTGGATTGTCCGTGCGGCCGCACACCTGGCCGACGATCTCGCCCCACTTGTCGATGCCGTACATCCGGATGGGCTGACCGGCGGGGACCAGGCTGCGGTCCACCCGGCCGCTGGTGCCGACGACGCGGCGGCGGACCTGCCGGATCTCGCTCGGCAGGAGCGCCCGGACGGCGAAGGAGACTCCGAAGGTCGGATCGATCACCTTGTGCTCGACCATGAATCGGCCCAGGGTGCCGTAGGCCAGGACGTAGGCGCGTTCGTCGACTGCCAGGAACAGCGCGCCCCCGCCGCTGCTGTATCCCAGGTCGACCTCCTCGCCGGTGAGCCCTGCGAGCACGTCGCACCACTCCGCGCGCAGGCGCGGCACGGTGCCGTGCACCAGCAGCGCCGGCGCACCGGCGACCTCCCGGGCAACGGCCTCGAAGCCGCTTGCTCTCAGATAGTCGACGTTGAGCGCTTCTCGCAGACCGTCGGGGGTCGGCGGGACCCGCAGGCGGTAGACATTGGTCAGGTAGACGCCGGGAGGCGCGGGCGGCAGCGGGCTGTCGAAGAGGGTGGGCTGCTGCGGGTTGGGTCGGCGGCGGTCCTTGCGGCCGCTCGGGCGGGTGGTGCGGCCGGGAACGGTCCGGTTCGTCGCGCTGCGCATATCGATCTCCTCGCGTAGAGACTCGTGCTGGCAGTTGGCGGGATGGGGTGCGCCGAGGGCGGGCTTCGCGGGGCCGCCCTCGGCGCGGCGGGTCAGCTCAGGGCGACGGTGACGCCGCCGGAGAACATCGAGTCGTGCAGCTCGAGCTTGGTGAGCTTGACGCTCTTCGGGATGTCGAAGACGAACACGCCGGTCACCTGGTTGCCGGGGTTGATCTCCTCGAAGAAGGTGGTCTGGTCCTCGTTGGCGTAGAGGCCGGCCTCGGTGTCGGACGAGTACTCGGTGCCGTCCGCGGCGTAGGCCTTCTGGCTGCTGCCGTCGAGCAGCTGCGCCTCCTTGCCGATGTTCTTGACGTTGACCGTGATCAGGCAGAACTGGCCCTGGGCCCTGTCGCCGAGCATCGAGGTGCCGACCTTGGCGACGCCGCACTTCGACGACTTCACCGTGAACTCGAACTTCCCGTCGCGGGCCGGCTGGCCGATCTTCGCGGTCTTTGCCGCCTTCTCCTCGCCCTTGGCGGCGCTGTCGCCACCCGAGCTGCTGGTCTCGTCGGTGGAGCCGGCGCCGCAGCCCAGCGCGATGAGAGCGGTGGCGGCCAGGGCGAGGGTCGTCGTCTTACGCATGAAGAGCTCCGATTCCAAAAGGGATGCTGCGGCTCCGTAATCGGCCGCTTGCTGATGCCGATGAATCACAGCAGTCCGTTACAGGCGAAAGCCAGCTCGAAACGATCCCGACACTGATAACCCGGGTTACCACGGCGTTGTTGGACCAGCGAATCCCCACCATCTACTGTCGACCCGTCCGCCCATGGTGTTCGTCGAGTGGAAGGAGGTGACCAATGGCCGGCACCACAGACCTCATCTCCCTGCCCGAAATCGCCGAGCTGGCCGCGGTGCAACGCCCCGTGGTCACCACCTGGCGCCGCCGCTACCCGGGATTCCCCGCACCAGCGCAGACGGATCGTGGGCGGCCACTGTTCAAGGCGCGCGAAGTCGTCGACTGGCTGGTCGACACCGGTCGCGCCGAACGCCAGTCCATAGAGCCGGACCTCCGCCTTCACGTGCTCTCGTGTCTGGCACTCCAGGCGGGAGCGTCGTCAGGCGCCGGCCGGCGTCGGGCCCTCAACCCGAAGGAACTGATCAGCGCCACGACGGCGCTGATCTGCCTGCATTACCTCGACGACGAGCCGCTACGCCCCGAGGGCTACACCGACCGGCACGTCATCGAGGCACTTCGTGAACGTGCCACCGAGGTCGACTGGGACGACGAGTTGCTCCGGTCGGAGATCGAGGCAATGCCGTTCGAAGCGGCCTGGCTGGCCGAGGTGGTGGACGAGCTGATCGAGGCAGCGTGGGGGGCCGCCCAGGCGTACGAGCGGGTGCTCGCCGCCCGGCACCGGTTCGGCGTGCCGCAGCTCTACGAGGAAGCGGTCGTCCCGCAGCTGGGGCGTCTGATGGTCGAGCTCTCCGGCATCCGGGAGCACGCTGACCTGCACGGCCTCGTCCAGGTCGCCGATCCGCACGCCGGCGTGGGCGACCTGCTGATGGCAGCCCGACAGGCGCTCGGGGAGCACGAGCCGGTCATGTTCGCCGCCGAGGCCAACCGGCTCCTGGCCCGCCTCGCTCGCCGCCGGCTGGTGGTGCACGGCGTCTCACGAGGCAGTTGGCAGCTCGACATCGCTGCCGGCCGACCGCCGGGCACGCCCGCCGCCGACGTGGTGCTCATGCGGCTGCCCTACCGGCCGGCCGAGGCGCGCACCGATCTCGACCCATTCGCCGAGCTCGTCGAGCTGACCAGGGCGCTTACGCCGGGGCAGACCGCCGTGGTGTGCGGCCCTGCCGAGCTGCTCGTCGGCTCACTGCCGCCCTACAAGCCAGCCGCCCGCTCCCGCAACGACCTGCTGGCCACCGGCAGGGTCGAGGCCGTCGTCCAGCTCCCCGGCGGGATCATGCCCTTCCGCCCCGGCTACCAGAGCGCGCTGTGGGTGCTGAGGCACGAGGAGGCCCCCGAGTGGCAGGGGCGGGTCCTGCTGGCGGACGTCTCCGACCGGCCGCTCACCGATAACGTGGTCGAGGACCTGGTCTTCGACGTCACCACCTGGCGGCGCGAGGGCCACCAGCCCGACCAGCACCTCCGGGCGTACGCCAGTCAGGTGCGGATCGCGGACCTGACGGCGCCCCGGCGCCCGCTGACCGCGCGCCGGCCCGCCACCCTGCGTGACCTGACACGGGACAGACGGGTGACGGTCGCGGAGCTGGCCGACGCGGAGGTCGAACTCAACCGGCTGGCCGAACCGCGCCCCCAGCTGCGCACGCATGTGGCCGCGCGGGACGAGATCCAGCGGGCGCCGACGAAGTCCATCGCCGCGCTCGTCCGGGACGGCCACCTCGCCTTACTCAAAGGCAGCCGGATCGCCGCTGACCATGTCAGCGCCGACGGCCACAATCCCGTGATCGGGCCGGCGGAGATGACCGGCGGCGCCCAGATCGGCGCCCGCCGGATCGACCGGGCCGTCTTCGCGCAGCGGTACCCCCGCGCTCGGCTGACCGAACCCGGCGACGTCCTGGTGACGGTGACGCCCCGACTTCGGGCATACCACGACGAGCCGGGCTTCTCGGTTGTCGACTATCCGACGCGAGTCCTTCGCATCCTGCCGGACGGGCGTGATCGGTTCACTCCCCGGGTGCTGGAGGCACTGGTCAACGCCGTGCAGAAGCAGCGGCCGAGCGGTGCGGTGCGTGCCGCAGCCCGGCTGGCTGACCTGCAACTTCCGCTGCTGTCTCCCGCTGACGTGGCGCGTCTCGACGCGCTGCTCGCGGCGATGGAGGCGCGCCGTAACCTTGCCCGCCGTGAACTCGCTCTGCTCGACGACCTCGGCCGTCGCGCTGTGGCCGGGCTCACCGACGGCACCTTGACCATCACGGAGGGCCCGCCGCTGGCTGGACCGCCCCATCGTGACCAGCAAGACTGACCGCACCGCAGGAACGGATACGAGGAGCACCATGCCCCCCAGGAAAAAGGCGGCCGAGCAGAGCGCACTGCCCGGCATGCCGACCATGGCCGACCTTCGCGACACCCTCTGGAAGGCCGCCGACAAGCTCCGCGGCTCGATGGACGCCGCGCAGTACAAGGACTTCGTCCTGGGCCTGGTCTTTCTCAAGTACGTCTCCGATTCGTTCGAGGAACGGCGCGAGCAGATCAAGCAGGAGGTGCTCGAGCAGGGCATCCCCGAGAACCGGGTGGACGCGTTCCTCGACGACGTCGACGAGTACACCGGTCACGGCGTCTTCTGGGTGCCGGCGGAGGGCCGCTGGACGTACCTGGCGGAGCGGGCCAAGGGCGGCGAGATCGGGCTGCTGCTCGACAACGCGATGGACGCCATCATGAGGTCCAACCCGGCGCTGCTCGGTGTGTTGCCGAAGATCTTCAACCGGGACAACGTCGACCAGCGGCGGCTGAGCGAGCTGGTCGACCTGATCAGCGACGCCAGGTTCACCGGCCACGGCGACCGGCCCGCCCGCGACGTGCTCGGTGAGGTCTACGAGTACTTCCTGGAGAAGTTCGCCCGCGCCGAAGGCAAGCGCGGTGGCGAGTTCTACACCCCGCGCAGCGTGGTCAAGCTGCTGGTCGACATGCTGGAGCCCTACTCGGGCCGGGTCTACGACCCGTGCTGTGGGTCGGGCGGCATGTTCGTTCAGGCCGAGAAGTTCGTGCTCAACCACACCGGTCGGCGCGAAGACATCGCCGTCTACGGCCAGGAGTCGAATGAGCGCACCTGGCGGTTGGCGAAGATGAACCTCGCCATCCACGGCATCACCGGCAACCTCGGGCCGCGCTGGGAAGACACCCTCCACGTCGACAAGCACCCCGACCTGCGCGCCGACTTCGTGTTGGCCAACCCGCCGTTCAACATGTCGGACTGGGCGCGAAGCGTCGAGGACCCGCGCTGGCGTTACGGCGTGCCGCCGGCCGGCAACGCCAACTTCGCGTGGTTGCAGCACATCGTCGCGAAGCTCGGGGAGCGGGGCACGGCGGGCGTCGTGCTCGCCAACGGCTCGATGTCGTCGAAGCAGTCCGGCGAGGGCGAGATCCGGGCGGCCATGGTCGAGGCGGATCTCGTCTCCTGCATGGTGGCGCTGCCGCCGCAGCTCTTCCGCACCACTCAGATCCCGGCCTGCCTGTGGTTCTTCGCCAAGGACAAGGGCCCGCAGGGAGGCAAGAGGCTCGCGGACCGGCGCGGCGAGGTGCTCTTCATCGACGCCCGCAACATGGGCACGATGGTCGACCGCACCGAGCGCATCCTGACTGACGAGGACCTGGCGAAGATCGCCGACGCTTACCACGCATGGCGTGGTACCGCGTCAGCCCGCGTCGATGGCAAGAAGTACGAGGACCTACTCGGCTTTTGTTACACAGCCACCATTGATGAGATCCGTAAACAAGATCACGTCCTCACTCCGGGCCGTTACGTCGGAGCTGCCGAGGTCGATACCTCGGGCGACGAGCCGATCGCGGACAAGATTGAACGGCTTAGGAAGGATTTGTACGCCCATTTCGAGGAGTCGGCCCGGTTGGAGCAGCTTGTCCGTGCCCAGTTGGAGCGCACCCATGTCTGAATGGACCCGGACAACTATCGGGGAAGTGCTGACCCTGCAGCGAGGGTTCGACATTACTCGAGCTGAGCAGAGGGCCGGGTCAATACCTGTCGTGTCCTCCGGTGGAATTGGCAGCTACCACGATACGGCGGCGGCGCGGGGGCCGGGGGTGGTGATTGGCAGGAAGGGAACGCTGGGCAAAACTTTCTATCTGCCTGGAGACTATTGGCCGCATGACACCACTCTCTGGGTGAAGGACTTCAAGGGTAGCCTTCCCAGATTTACGTATTACTTCTTCAAGCAATTGAACGTCATGGGGTTGGATGTGGGTTCCGCGAATCCTACGCTCAACCGCAACCATGTCCATCCCCTCCCCGTGGTGTGGCCTTCGCGACGTCTCCAAGAGGCAATTGCTGCTGTTCTTGGCGCATTGGACGACAAGATTGCGGTGAATGAGCAGATTGTGGAATCTGTCCATGAACTCTGTAGTGCTCAATTCTGCTCCTCGTTCCGAGAGGCGCTGGCACACGTACTGAACGAGAGGCCGCTGCCAGAGGGTTGGAGGCAGGCGAAGTTTGGTCAGCAGGTTTCGGTGCTGGAGACGGGTGGGCGACCGCGTGGGGGAGTCGCTGGTTATGCCTCTGGGGTCCCGAGTATCGGAGCTGAAAGCATCTCCCAGCTAGCGAAATTTGACTTTGGAAAGGTCAAGTTTGTTCCGGAAGAGTTCTTTGCGGGCCTCAAGCGCGGAGTCGTCCAGAGCCACGACATATTGCTCTATAAGGATGGTGGGCGGCCAGGGAATTTTCAGCCTCACGTGTCGATGTTTGGGAACGGATTCCCATTTTCGAGATCTGCCATCAACGAGCATGTGTATCGGATTCGGATGATGTCCCCCCTCAGTCAGCACTTTGGCTACTTTTGGCTGAACTCTGCTCCACTAAGGGAAGAGATGAGGTCGCGTGGAACTGGTGTGGCTATTCCCGGACTGAATTCCTCTTCCGTCAAGGACCTGCCAATCGTGATACCTCCCGCAGGTCGTTTACGGGAGTTTGATCGCCTGGCTTCGCCGCTCGTAGACAGGGCTCTCGCGGCAGCTTCTGAAAGCCATCTAATGGCGCAACTGCGGGATTTGTTGCTGCCGGAACTAGTGTCCGGGAAAGTTCAAGTGCGGGACGCTGAAAGGGTCGTGGAGGACGCGACATGAGCGCTGTGATACCCACTCACTCGCGAGACATGAGCGAGGCGCAGTGGGAGGCGCTAGCGCTGGAAGCCTTGGCTGAGGTGGGCTGGGAACCTGTACCCGGATCGTCGATCGCGCCGGGCACCGGGGAGCGCGAGTCGTGGGCGGAGCTGATCCTGCCCGACCGGCTGCGCGACGCTGTCGCGCGGCTCAACTCGCAGCTTCCGTCCGCGCAGGTCGACGAGGCGGTCGCCCGGGTGCTCAGCGCCCGGTCGCGCGATGCCGTCACCGAGAACCGGCGGCTGCACGAGCTGATGGTGAAGGGCATCCGGTCGATCGTCTACATCGACCAGCACGGTGCCGAGCACAACCCAATCATCCGGCTGATCGACTTCCGGGACGAGGCGGCCAACGACTACCTGGCCGCCAACCAGGTGACAGTCACCGAGGGCGACCACAAGCGACGCTTCGACATCGTCTGCTACCTGAACGGCCTGCCGGTCGGGCTGGTCGAGCTGAAGAAGGCCGGTGACGCGTACGCCGATCTGCGGGGTGCCCACCGGCAGGTCGGCACCTATGTCGAGGAGCTGCCGCTGGCCTTCCGGGCCAACGTCGTCTGCGTCGTGTCGGACGGGATCACCGCTCGCTACGGCACTGCCTTCACGCCGTTGGAGCACTACGCGCCGTGGAACGTCGACGACAATGGCGAACCGGTGCCGCAGCCGCCGAAGAGTGACGACGACCTGGCGCTGAACCTGGCCCTCTTCGGGCTGTTCACGCCGCGCCGGTTCCTGGAGTTGCTGCACGGCTACGTCGCCTTCGCCGAAGCGAGGGGCGGGGCGATCAAGCGCATCGCCAAGCCGCACCAGTATTTCGCAGTGGAGAAGGCGGTCCGCAAGACCGTCGAGGCGACCCGCAGCGACGGCAAGGCCGGCGTCGTGTGGCACACGCAGGGCTCCGGCAAGTCGATGGAGATGGAGTTCTACGCCTACCAGATCGCCACCCATCCCAGCATGGGCAACCCGACGATCGTGGTCATCACCGACCGCACCGATCTGGACGAGCAGCTCTTGGAGGCGTTTGCCGCGAGCGAGTTGCTGCCGGAGCGGCCGGTGCAGGCGGTCACCCGGGAGAGCCTGCGCAACGAGCTGACCAACCGGCGCACCGGCGGGATCATCTTCACGACGCTGCAGAAGTTCGGGCGTACCCGGGATGAGCGCGACGCGGGCCGCAAGCATCCGCTGCTGGCGGACCGGCGCAACATCATCGTGATCGTCGACGAGGCGCACCGCAGCCACTACGACAGCCTTGACGGCTACGCCCGGCACCTGCGCGACGCGCTGCCGCACGCGACGTTGATCGCGTTCACCGGCACGCCGATCTCCGAGGCGGATCGTGACACTCGGGCCGTATTTGGCGACTACATCGACATCTACGACCTGACTCGGGCCGTCGACGACGGAGCGACGGTCCGCGTCTACCACGAGAGCCGGCTCATCCCGGTGGACCTGCCGGCCGACATCGACCCGGAGACGATCGACGAGCGGGCCGACACGCTGACCGCAGGGCTGGACGACGCCGAGAAGGCCCGCGTCCAGCGCACGGTCGCGGTGATGAACGCGATCTACGGCGCCCCCGACCGCGTTGAGGCGCTTGCCGCCGACCTGGTCGAGCACTGGCAGGCGCGATCCGAGCAGATGCGCAAGTACATCGGCGGGCCCGGCAAGGCCATGATCGTGTGCGCGACCCGGGACATCTGCGCGAGGCTCTACGACGAGATGATCGCGCGGCTGCCCGAGGGCTGGCACTCCGACGCCGACGACCTCGGCAAGATCAAGGTCGTCTACACCGGCGGCCCGGACGACGAGCCGCACATCCGCAAGCACGTCCGGCGGCCCTCGCAGACCAAGGTCATCCGCAACCGGGCGAAGAACCCCGATGACGAGCTGGAACTCATCATCGTCCAGTCCATGCTTCTCACCGGGTTCGATTCCCCGCCGCTGCACACGCTCTACCTCGACAAGCCGATGCGCGGCGCGGCGCTGATGCAGGCGCTCGCCCGGGTCAACCGGACCTTCCGCGGCAAGCAGGACGGCCTGCTGGTCGGCTACGCGCCGATCACGCAGAGCCTGCACGAGGCGCTCGCCGAATACACCAAGAGCGACCAGGACACCAAGCCGGTCGGTCGGGACACCGGCGAGGCGGTCGCCAGCGTCCGGGACCTGCACGACGTCCTGTGCGGCACGATCCTGGCCGGGTACGACTGGCGTGGCGTGCTGAACTCCGGCGCCAAGAACGCCTTCACCGCCGCCGTCCTCGGCACCATCGACTATCTGCGCGACCCGAGCCTGCCGGAGAACCAGCCTGAGCCGGGCGAGCCGACCCTAGCCGAACGCTTCCGGCAGGCCGCCGCCAAGCTCGACCGGCTCTACGCGCTCTGCGCCAGCAGCGGCGACATCAACGACCTCCGCGACGACATCGCCTTCTTCCAGGCCGTACGCGTCTGGATGGCCAAGTACGACGTGGAGAACCGCCGCTCCCGGGGCCTGCCGATTCCCGCCGAGGTGGCGCTCTACCTGCGGGAACTCACTGCCGGCGTCATCGAGGCAGGTGGAGTCACCGACATCTACGCCGCCGCCGGCATCGACCGGCCCGACCTGTCCCACCTGGACGAGGCATACCTGGAGAAGCTGCGCGCCTCCAAGACACCGAACCTGGCCATCGAGGCGTTGCGACGGGCCATCGAGCAGACCATGCGCAAGGTCACCCGGCACAACATCGTGCGCCAGGAGGCCTTCTCCGCGCGTCTGGTCGAGCTGATGCGCCGCTACACCAACCAGAACCTGACCTCCGCCGAGATCATCGCCGAGCTGGTGGCCATGGCGAAGGAGGTGAGCGCGGAAGCAAACCGCGGGCAGCAGTTCAGCCCGGCGCTCACCGACGACGAACTGGCTTTCTACGACGCGGTCGCGGACAACGCATCGGCCGTGGCCGAGATGGGGGAGGGGCAGCTCGCCGGCATCGCCCGCGACCTGGTGGCGTCCGTCCGCCGGTCCATCACCGTCGACTGGACCTCCCGCGAAGACGTACGCGCCAAGCTGCGCTCCACCATCAAGCGCCTGCTCGCCGTACACGGCTACCCGCCGGACGCCGCCGAGGAAGCCATCCGACGGGTGCTGCAGCAGACCGAAACCTTCGCCGAGGAGTGGTCACCCGAGGCGCTAGGCTGACCACTCTCCACCACCGTTCGGGAGGCACCCCTCATGCCCCATCGCGCATTCGATGCGTACCCACGAAAGGCGATGTCTCCGTTCCGTACTGCTTTGCGGGGGTCCTCGGGTGGTCGCCGATGAGTAATCTGCGTGCCGTCGTTGAACAGTGTGTGGAGCGGCAGCGGCGTTTTAGTCAGCGCGGCCAGCGGATCAACGAGCAGAACACCAAGGCCGGACTCATCGCCCCGGTCATCGGAGCACTCGGCTGGGACCTCTACGACCCCGACGAGGTGCACCACGAGTACAAGCGGAGCACGCACGACAATCCGGTCGACTACGCCTTGCTGCTGCTGCGCACCCCACGACTGTTCATCGAGGCGAAGGCACTCGGGGAGAACCTCGACGATCCGCGATGGGCAAGACAGACAATCGGCTACGCGATGATGGCCGGTGTGGAGTGGGTTGCCCTCACCAACGGCGCGGAGTGGCGGGTCTACAACGCCCACGCTCCGGTGCCGATCGAGGACAAGCTCTTCCGCGCCGTCCGGTTGGAGGATGACGTCGCCTCCGCAGTGGAGCTGTTACGCCTGCTCAGCAAGGAAAACATGGGGGACAACCGGATCGAGGAGCTGTGGAAGAGCTTCTTCGTCGACCGGCAGGTTCATGCCAAGCTGACGGACCTGTTCGCCGGCTCGGAGCCCGCGCCCGAACTGGTCGACCTGCTCGACCGCCGCATGCCGAAGCTGAGCCGGGAGGAGATCCGCCAAAGCCTCGTCCGGGCGCGGGCGACCTTCGACTTTCCGACGTCAGTGGCAGTCGCCGCGCCGGCCCAGGGGCAGCCCCCTCCACCGCAGGCGTACGAGTCTCCCCCGCAGTGGATGCCAGCCGAGCCAGGCCCGCCGATGCCGGCGCATCAGGCACCCGCGACCAATAGCTCGAAACGGGGAACACGCGTGACTCCGGGCGAGCGGAGGCTGAAGCTTGTGGATCTCCTCGCCGCCGGGCGGCTGCGGGTGGGGACCACGCTCGTTGGCCGCTATCTCGGTGAGCAACACACTGCGGAGCTGTTGGCGGATGGTCGGGTTCGGTACCGGGGAGAGGTGTGCAACTCGCCCTCCCGCGCGGGCGAGGCGGTGAAGATCGCGGTTTATGGCCAGGACATCACCGACGCCCGAAAGGCCACCGACGGATTCGACTTCTGGCAGGCGCAGGATGCGTTGGTGGGTGACGTGGTCAAGCTCAAGGAGATCCGCCGTCGCGTCGCCTCGGGTAGGTAGCGATGCCATCGGATTGGCTTGGGCTGCCCGACATCATTGCTGTGCTTGACGACCAGCGTTCAGTCTCCGACCTGCGTCGCTATCTTACGCCTGGTGCTTTCACCGGCAGCCACTTTGAGGCGTTAGGCGCTGCCTCCAACGCCCTGCATCGGGACGTTGTGGCGGCGGAGGATCTGATTGCCGTCCAGTTGCTGGAGGCGCGAGCACCCGCTGCGGTCGCCCTCGACCTCATTCAGGGAGACCTGGGCCAACGGATAAGCGACGAGCTTCGCAAGATCCCACTAGCGGTGAGTCTGAGCGACGACACGGCGAGGCTCTACATCGAGGACGACGGGCCAGCAGATCGCGCGTGGCACTTGCTGACAGAGCAACGCGGCGTGAAGAAGGCGGTTGCCGGGAAGCTGCTGGCTCGCAAACGCCCAAAGCTCATCCCGGTCTACGACAACGTCGTGGCTTGCGCGCTTCGTGGCCGCCCCGGGTTCTGGCTCTGGTTGCACGAGCTGCTGCGGACCGACGATCTCTGCTTGACGCACAGACTGCGGAATCTCCGCGATCAAGCCGATGTCCCAGCCCAGGTGTCCGACATCCGGATCTTTGACATCGTCTTCTGGATGCGGCACAGACGCAATCACCTGCGGAGACGCTGTCCCGGCCTATGACTTTGCCAGCGGGCGACGCTCGCCCTGCAAGCGTCGGACCGACCTGACGCTGTTGAGCCGCACCCTTGGTAGTCGGCGGGAGCGCGCCCTCGGCAACCGAGGGCGCGCTCCCGCGAGGGGCGCAGGGGTCGGGCTTTCAGCGCTTGGTTTCCTCAACGAAGACTGCCCAGGCAGCAGGGGAGAAGGTGAGGGCAGGCCCGGACGGATCCTTCGAGTCACGGACGGCGACGATGCCCGGGACATTTGTGGCGGCCTCGACGCAGGCGCCGCCGTTATCGCCGCTACGGGTGCTCTTGCGCCAGACGGCGCCGCTCAGGTCAGTCATGCCGTATCTCCCCGGTGAGCCTCTTGATCATGTCCTTCGATTCTGCCTCGTTTAGGGTCAGCCCATCCAGCCCTCTCCAGACCTTCTCGTAGGCGGCCAGCTCGTCAGGCTTGTCGAGATAGAGCGCTCCGGTTAAGGATTCGCTGTACACGATCGACGGTTCTGGTGCGGCTCGCCCGCCCTTGGCGAGCGGGAAGTCGAGGATCATGAACGTGCCGGCGACCGCTCCTGGCTGCGGCCCCGCGGCGAGCGGAAGCACGCGGACGGACACGTTCGGCAGTTCGGAAAGCTTAAGTAGATGGTCGAGCTGGGCAGCCATCACGGCCCTGCCGCCGACGGCGCGTCGGAGGACCGCCTCGGACAGCACCGACTCCAGTCGCGGAGCTGCGGGGAGCCGCCGCATGAGGAGTGCCTGTCGCTGTAGCCGCACCTGAACAGCGCGTTCACGATCTTCATCGCTCATCGTCCGCCCGAGTCGGTAGAGCGCGTCGGCGTAGGCTCGCGTCTGCAGGATCCCAGGAATCAGCGACTCGTCATAACCCCTGAGCCGGGAGGCGGCGGATTCCAGGCCGACGTACAGCTCGAACCAGCTCGGGACCGCGTCGCCGTACGCGTGCCACCAGCCCTTGGACTTCGTCTCCGTGGCGAGCCCGCGCATCGCCTCGGTCATCTCGGCGGACACCCCGTACAGCTCGCACATCGCCTTGACGTCGAGCACCCTGACCGGGCCCATGCCGCACTCGATCCGCCAGATCTTCTGCCGGCTGTATTCGAGGGCCTCGGCGGCGGCGTCGAGGGTCACACCCGCCTCGGTGCGGTACTGGCGTAGCAGCCGGCCGAGTTGCCGGCGCGGCACGGTCGATCCGACATCCTCGGTCACCCGGACACTCCCTGATTCCATTGCGCAACGCTGCGTCACCTTGCCATGTAACAGCTATCGGTGACAGCAAAGAAAGTCAATACTTCTGGGAAGAATTCTGGTGTGGAACGTTGCTTCGATGCTGCGCACCGTCACAGGATGACCACAGGCCCTGGTGTCGTACCGCTGACCGAAGCTGCGGCGGCAGGGCGGGGTGGCCCGTGCGTGCGGGGAGGACGGAAGGGCCACCCCTTCCAGTCCACACGAGGGAGAGGCAGGCAGCAGATGAGCGTCCGCAACCAGCGACCGGGAGCGACCTACCGCTCCTCGGCGTACACCAGTCTGCTGCCGTGGCAGGTGCGCGAGCGCCGCTTCAAGCCGGTCGGGCTCGGACGCCGCGGCCTGGAACCGGCCGACGTCTACGACTTCCTCGATCGCGTCGCCGGCGACATGGCCAACGTCCACGCCGCCTTGGCCGCCAGCCGCCGGGAGACCGCCGTCATCAAGGACGCACTGCGCCGCTGGCAGTCCGAGCAGGCCCGCGCCCGCGCCCGCACCGACCGGGGACACGAGGCATGACCCAGCGGTACGTCATCCACCTGCCCGTCGCCGCCGCCGACCTGCCGGCCGCTCAGCGGCTGGCCCGGGTGATCAGCCGTTGGCTGCTGGTGCTGCCGCAGACCGACCCGGGGGAGAGCACCGTTTCGGAAGAGGACAACCAGCACGTACGCCACCGGGTCTTCTGTGACCTGCGGATGCCCGGCGGCCGGCGCTGCCTGCTCCGTGCCGATCACGACGGCGCCTGCTCCCGACGCCTTCCTAGGTGAGCCTCCGACCGGGGCACCTGGTGATCTGAGGGCGAACTGGTCCCTACTCCGGATAGCCAGCGGAGTAGGTCGCATCCACGAGTTCTTGGAGGTGTCGGATGACCGAGGCCTTGTGGTCCGTCTCCGGAAGTTGTTGCTCGCCAGCCTTGATGAGCCCGCCCCGCCAGTGGCGGATGATCTCGTGCTGGGCCCCTGTGGACAACTGGTCGATCCAGAGAGACCCGAGGTTGTTGTCGATGATTTCTTGTAGATGGTTGGCAGCTTCCCGGTCGGTGAGCCGTTCGACCAGGAACTCCAGAGTCCAGTCGAAGAGACCACCGGTAGCGGTCCAGTCGACCCCGGGCTTCAGCACGATCAGGCCGGCCATCACTTCCCCACGATGAATACCCGTGGACCGAAATCACGGTCCGCTATGAACTGCTCGATCCTGGCTGTCTGCTCGACCGAGAACTTCGAGACGTCAACGGGCACGAGCTCGGCCTTGTCCAGGTGTCGTTCGATCTGATATTGAAGCTGCGGCCACTGCCGGTCGAAGAACTGGCCGGGGAAGTTACCGACGGCATCATATGTGCGCCCTGCGTCGTCGACCCAGTCGGCCGAGGAATCCGCAGGGGCGCGACTGAGTTGAACGCCGAGGAGTTGTTCCAGCCGTACCGCGGTTTCGGCCTCGCCTGGCCTGAACTTCCCGGTCGCCGGATCCATGCCGAGAGCATGGACGCGTGCTTCCTCGCTGGCGTGTCGAGCGGGGGGCTCATGGGGCGTCCCGGGAGTCGAGGCGCCGTCACCGGATCTGCCTGGTCGACTGCTGGCAAGCCGCCCCAGCGCCTGCTTCAGCTTTTCGATCAGGTCACCGAGCCGCCGGATCTCCGGCATCAGCCGCCGCAGACTCGCCAGCAGCCCCCGCAGCAGCCGCGCGATCCGCGCCGCCCAGGACGCCACCAACGTCGTCACCTGCTCCACCACCAGCGGCGCGGCGAGCCCGCCGGTGACGACCAGTTCGCCCGCGTACACGATGAGCCGGGAGACGCAGGTGGCGATGGCGTCGCGGACCAGCAGCCGGACGGCGGCGACCAGGCCGGCGGCTCCCTCGGTGATGGCGGCGAGGGTGTCGGCGCCCTGGGCCAGCCCGCCGATGGCCTGCTGCTGCTCGGCGGCCCAGGCCCGGTAGGCGGGGCCGGCGCCGCCACCCCAGCTCGCGACGTCGGTGCGGACGGCGGCGGCCAGGCCAGCGGCTTCCTTGCGCAGCGATGCGGCGACGTTGCGCCAGGTCTGGGCGTGGGCAGTGATCTTCGCCGGGTCGCCCGCGAGCCAGTCCAGCGCCTCGCTGAGCGGCTTGACGTGCTCGATCAGCCAGGCGATGCCGTACTGGAGCAGCGCGCCGACCGGGTCGGAGACGAAGGCGAGGGCGTCCAGGCCGGCGCTCACGACGCCGAGGGTGCCGTCGATCCAGCTGCCGTTGCGGACGCCCTGGGCGATCAGCTCGATGTCCTCGCAGATCCAGATGCCGGCCCAGGCGCTGGGCGGGGTGTCGGCTGCGGTGGCGACGAGCGGGTTGGTGGTCACTCCTTGTGCCGTGTCCGCTGTAGCGACCGCTCGGCCCGAGCGTCGGCGGCCCGGTAGCGGTCGGCGCCGGTCCGCAGCCTGTCGGCCGTGTCGCGCACCGAGCCGGCCGCGGTGCCGATGCCCTGGACCAGGGTCTGCTGGAGGCCGTCGAGCAGCGCCGGCATGATCGCGCAGAGCTGCCCGTACGCCTCGGCGCCCAACCGGACGTGCTGGCCGGCCTGGCGGGCGGTGTCGAGACTGTCGGCGCGGCGGTCGAGGTGCGCGGCGTGGCGGGTCAGGCCGTCGGGGTCGACCTGGATGCCGTCACCGCCGGGCATCCGGTGTGTCCCGGTCGGGATCCAGCCGGCGGCGGTACGACTCGACAAGCGCCACCGCCGTCGGATCCTCGGCGCCGAGGACGCCCGTGGTCGCCTCGGTGATCCTGGACAGGAGGTCGGTGCGGGCGGCTCGGGTGGTGTCCAGGATCTGCCGGGCGGTGTGTGCCGCGGAGTGTTGTCGGGTGCGTTCGTCCAGCCGCAGGTCGACCAGCAGGCCCGACGAGTCGACGGCGACCTCGACCGTCCGATCGGGGCTGGTCGCCGTGCCCCGCATCGCCTGCACCTGCGAGGCCAGTTCCTTGGCGCGGGCCGCCCGGTCCGCGATGGACGCTTCCCAGTCGTCGAGCCGGCGCGTTGCCGCGTCCAGCGCGGCTTCGTCCGCCCACATGCCTGACCCTCCCCAGGGCATCGACGCCGACCGGTACGCGTCGCCGACACGTTACCAACCGGTGGCGTTGCGTGGTGTGCCCTGGTTTCCCTGCTCCTCCGTGGGCGACAGTGCGGTTCAGGTCTGTGGTGCGGCGGCGCACCACGGCTGCGAGCGGGGTGCCGAAGTGATCAGCGCATGTACGCTCGACGATATGACGAGCGACATGCGCGAGAACGCGCTTCCGAAGGACATGCAGGAGGACTTGGCGGAGCTCGACTTCGCCCCCATCACCAACGAGGAGGCCTTCAAGGTGGAGGACCGGACCTATCTGTTCGGCGTCCACGTGGACAACGTTCGCGGCTGACGGCACAGCACCAGATCACCAAGGCTCCGGCGAGTTTCCGCTCGCCGGAGTTGCCACGTCTACGACGGGAGACGCAGGCTGAGCACCGATTCCGGCGCTGGTCTCGCCTATTCATGCGATCCGACCACCGGCCAGCCCGGACTCTCGGGCCAGTTCCAGTTCGGCGTCACCGGCGCGCAGCTTCTCCTCCACGGCGGCAGGGATCTCGTCGAGGTCGCAGCTGACCAGCCGTGGGGCACGGAACTCGCCGTGCTGGCGGAATCCGCCCAACGCGAGGCCGGGCAGCCGGTACGTGTCGAGTTCACCGTGCAGGCGAACCGACTCCGGGTCATCGCCGTAGCACCGGCCGCACTCCACGGCGCCGCGCTGCTCACCCACGTCGCACGTCTGGTAGATGACGGTGCGCTCACCGAGCGGGACGCCCTCGGCCTGATCCACACGGAGGACCTGACGCGGGCTTTGACCCCGGCCGGCGGAGCGACGAATCTTCCCGTGCTCTGCCGCGGCCAGGGCGTGGCGCCCGGTGTGGTCGACGGCGTCGCCGTCTTCGACGCGGACGCCGCGGTGGCCGCCCGGCAGAGCGGGGCCGACCCCGTGTTGATCCTTCCGTTGACCATGCCGCAGGACCTTCCCGGCCTGCTCGCCGCCGTGGCCGTGGTCACGGAGCAGGGCGGCAGCACCTCACACGCGGCCGTGGTCACCCGTGGGCTCGGCCGGGTCTGCGTGACCGCGTTGCGCGACGCCCGGGTCGACACGGACGAGTACTGTCTGCGTCCGGACCACGGGGAGCCGCTCCGGCCGGGTGACCGGGTGACGGTGGACGGCTCCTCCGGCACCGTCCACCGGGGCGGCCTGCCGACCGCGCGGACCACCCGGACCGGCGGCGCCGAAACCGAATCGGTGGCAACTGCGGTACGCAGGATCCTGGCCGCCGCGGACCGGCACGCCGGCCTCGCTGTACGGGTCAACGCCGACTCGCCTACCGACGCCGAGGCCGGCCGACGCGCGGGCGCCACCGGCATCGGGCTCTGCCGCATCGAGCACATGCTGCTCGGCGAACGACAGTCGCTGCTGGCGAAGGTGCTGACCGGCGCCGGCAGCGCCGAGACGTCCGAGGCGCTCGACCACCTACGAAACGTCCTGCGAGACGACTTCGTCGCCATGTTGCGGGCCATGGACGGGTTGCCGGTGACGATTCGGCTGCTCGACCCGCCCCGGCACGAGTTCCTTCCCGACCTGACCCGACTTGAGATCGCCGCCGCCGAGGCGCGGGTCGGCGGCGGGGTCGGGCCCGACCCGGTTGCGCTCGCCGCCGCCCGGCGACTGCACGAGATCAACCCGATGCTCGGTGTCCGGGGGATCCGGTTGGGTGCGCTCGATCCGCGGTTGCTGGAGGTACAACTGACCGCGCTGGTCGAGGCGACCGGGCTGGTCCGCCGGGACGGCGGCGATCCGCACCCCGAACTGTTGGTGCCGATGGTCACCGTGCCGGCCGAGCTGGACCTGGTGCGCGACCGGCTGGCCGAGGCGTACGAGCAGCTCGGCTGGATCGGGGCGGAGACGATGCCGGTCGGTACGATGATCGAGACACCACGCGCCGCGCTCGTCGCCGGTGATCTGGCCCGCCGGGCGGACTTTCTCTCCATCGGCAGCAACGACCTGACCGCCCTCGGCTGGGGGCTGTCCCGCGACGACGCCGAACGAGAGCTGGTGCCCCGCTACCGGGATCTCGGGCTTATCGAAGAGTCGCCGGCAGCCCTCTGGGACGACCAGGGGGTCGGCGAGCTCGTCCGGTACGCGGTCACCGCCGCATGTAAGGTGAGGCCGGACATCGGCGTCGGTATCTGCGGGGAACACGCGCTCGATCCGGCGGCCGTCCGGCTGCTGGTCGGGCTCGGGGCGGACTACGTCTCGTGCTCCCTCGCCCGCCTGCCCGTGGCCCGGCTGACCGTCGGGCGGGTGACGGTCGCAATGGAGCGAGAGACGGAGGCGCGATGAGCGCACCAGCGGTCGAGGTGACCGGAGTGGGACGTTCGTTCGGCCGCGGGCGGGACCAGGTGATCGCGTTGCGCGACGTCACATTCCAGGTCGCCGAGGGGCAGATTCTGGGGATCCTGGGCAGCAACGGCGCCGGGAAGACGACCCTGACCAAGATCCTGGCCACCCTGTTGGAGCCCAGCAGTGGCAGCGCCCGGGTCTTCGGCTACGACGTCCGGCGGGACCTGCGCGCGGTCCGGCGGCTGACCGGCGTGGTGTTCGGCGGCGACCGAGGCTTCTACGGCGCCCTGTCCGGACGGGAGAACCTGCGCTACTTCGCGATGCTCGCCGGCGTCGGACGGCGGGCCATCCGCGCCAAGGTGGACGACGCGCTGACCGATGTCGGGCTCGCCGAGGCCGCCCACCGCCCGGTCGAGACCTACTCGAAGGGCATGCGCCAGCGACTGCACATCGCGCTGGGCCTGGTCGCGGAGCCGCGCCTGCTGCTGCTGGACGAACCGACCGTCGGCCTCGACCCGGTCGAAGCCGAACGGCTGCGCACCACCATCGCGCGGCTGCGCAGCACCGGGGTGTCGATCCTGCTGACCAGCCACTACCTGCTGGACATCGAGCGACTGTCGGACCGGGTGCTGATCCTGTCCCGGGGGACGGTGACGATGGACACCACGGCGGACGAGTTCGCCCGCTCGGCGGGGTTCGCCGCCACGGTCACGGTGCGGGGTCGCGGTCCGGTGCCGCGGCACCTCGACGCGTTGGGGACGGTGCCGGACGACGTCGAGGAACAGGACGGGGTCTGGACCCTACGGCTGCGCGTGCCGGAATGGGGCGGCGGGACCTTCGACCGGCTCGGTGCCGCGCTCGCCGGCCTCGACGTGCTCGCGGTGGACGTCGCGCCGGTACGCCTCGAGGACGTCTACGCCACCGTCATGGACCGCCTGTCGGCGGACGAGCCCGAGCCAACGAGGGCGCGGTGAACGAGCGCCTGCTCACCGCCGCCTGGGTGGTCTGGACGGCCCTGCGTGCCGAACAACGTGGCATGCGCACCCGGCCCATGGTGGTCGTCGTCTCCGTGGTACAGCCGGTCGCGTTGCTGGCCATCGTGGCCGGCACCCGGCGTCTCATGTCCGATCAGGCGAGTGTCGTCGTCTCCGCCGTGGTGCTGACCGCGATGTGGAGCGCCACCGTGTGGACCGCCGGCGGCGTGCTACGGCGCGAACGCACGTACGGCACCCTGGCCCGTAGCGTCACCAGCCAGTTCTCGCCCAGCCTGGTGCTCTTCGGCCGGAGCCTCGGCGCGACGCTCTACAGCGCTGGCGGGATCCTCGCCAGTTCGGCCGCCGTGATCGTGCTGCTGCGGCTGCGAGTCGGCGTGCCGCATCCGCTGTGGCTGCTCGTCGCGCTGCTCGTCGTCGTCGCGTCCGGCACCGCGCTGGGCATGCTGCTCGCCTGCCTGTTCCTGGTCACGCGGCACGGACTGGCCTGGTCCGGCGCGCTGATCTATCCGGTCTTCATCCTGGGCGGGCTGCTGATCCCACCGGACGCGCTACCGGAGTGGCTGCGCTGGGTGCCGACGCTGCTCAGCCTGCACTGGATCCACGAGTTCGTGGTGGGCATCAGCGCCGGTGCGGTGCGCGCGACACCGCTGGCGGTCGCGGTGGGGCTGACCATGGCCTACCTGATAGCGGCGGTCGCCTGCCTGCGTGCCGCCGTGGACGCCGGTCGCCGGAGGGGGACCCTTGAGCTCGTCTAGCCTCCTCGACACCCCGCTGCCGTGGCGGCTGGGCGAAGCCGTCCGCTTCGGGTGGCGGGAGTTCCTCGCCGTGAACCCGCCGAGCGTGCTGGGTGGCAGCGTCCTGCCCCGCATGGTGCTGCAGACGCTGTTCTTCACTCTGCTCGGCGGTGTCGTCGCGGGCGCCCGGCACCAGGAGTACGCGTACGTCGGCGGGCTGGTGCTCGCGCTCGCGATGACCAATATTCTCTATGTCTCGCAGGTCCCGGTGGCCGACAAGGAATCTGCCACGTTCTGGCGGCTACGCACCGGGCGGCTGCACCCGACGGTGCTCTTCGTCGCCCGTTCGTTGCCGTACCCACTCGCCGGCTTCGGCGTGGTCCTCGTCGCGGCCGTCGTGGTGGCTCCCGTCGCCGGGCTGGGTGACCTCGCGCTACGCCTGGCCCCGATGGCGTTCGTCTACCTGCTGATTTCCTTCACCGCGACTGCGGCGGGCCTGGCCGCCGCCGCCTTTGCCGTGGGCCGTCGAGCGGAGACGCTGGCCAGCAACCTGATGGGCTACGTGGTGATGCTGTGCAGCGGTGCGTTCCTGCCACCAGGGCGGGTGCCGGTGCTGGATGTCGTCGGGGCGTTCCTGCCGGGCCGGCACGGTCTCGCCGCGGTGCACTCCTGGCTGCGCGGCGACCCCTGGCTGTCGCAGGTGGCGATGGAGGCCGTGGTGGGGGTCGCCTGGCTGGGCGTGGCCGCCGTCGTCGTTGCCGTGCAGATCCGCCGGGCGCACCGGCACGGGCACGACGACTTCGCCTGAGCAGGTGGCCAGGCGTGGCAGGCCTGCCGGCTCGCACGGCGTCGGCGAGGGGCGACCTCTCTCAGGCGGGCGTGGCGTCGATCGTCACCCGGAGCAGTCGGACCGGCCCGGGTGCCTCGGCGATCGCCGCCACCAGGGCCTGGGAGTCCGGGTCGAGCACCTCACCGAACTGCACGAACCCGCCGTCCAGGTGACGGGCGGCGGCCAGGGTGACGAAGAAGCGGGACCCGGCGCTGTCCCGCCCGTTGTTCGCCATCGCCACCAGGAAAGGCCGGTCGAAGACCCCACCGGCCTGGAACTCGTCGGGGATCCGGTATCCCGGGCCGCCCTTGCCGGTGCCGGAGTGGTCGCCGGCCTCGATCATGAATCCCGGCACCCGGCGGTGGAACTCGACGCCGTCGTAGAACGGGTCGTCGCGTCGCACTCCGGTGACCGGGTCCTGCCACGTCCGCGACCCGCTGGCCAGGGCGACGAAGTTGTCCACGGTGTGCGGCACCACCGTCGGCCACAGGTGGAGCGTCACGTTGCCCAGGTCGGTGTTCAGCAGGGCGGTCACGGCGGCGTACCGGCGCGGCACCGCCGGCCACGGCCGGCGAAACTGCCAGGTACGGGTGCGGATCGCAGCGGTGGCGTCCGCGGGGGACGCGGCGAGCTGCTCGGCCTCTGCGGCGGAGCCGCAGCCGAGGCTGCCGGGCGGCGGGGCGCCGAGGGCGAGCCGGGTGGTACGCGGCCGGTCCGGCGGTGGCGCGTCGGCGGCCCGGCCGTCGCCCAGCCACTCCGGAGAGTAGCCGCGTTCCAGGTGGTACCGGTGGCGCTGCCAGCGGCGACGTACCTCGGCGGACGAGTGCCGGGCGAGCGTTGCCAGATCCCCGGCGGCCTGTGCCTCGAGTACCGGCATCAGGTACTCGGCCTCGAAGTATTTGTCGAAGAGGCAGCCGTTGTTGTGTTGCAGGGTGAAGCACTGGTCGATGAAGACGCGGGCGGGCAGCTCGCCGGCGGCGTACCGTCGGAGCATCGCCGCGATCGGGGCCCACGCCTCACCGCCGTACTCGACGCCGGGCCCTGCGAACGCGTCCACCGCGAGGTCCAGCGCGTGGATCTCGCCGAGTTCGCGGCGGCTCCGCCACCAGCCCACCCGGCTGTCACCGAGGTTGACGCGTTGCAGAAACGCGGCGAGTTCCGGCGGGAACGTGTCGAGGCGGGCGCACTCGTAGTGACCGAGCTCGGTGCCGATGATGAGGTCGAGCTGGCCGGCGAAGTCGGCGCTGAGTTGCGGTGCCCACCGGGCCAGCCGCTCTGCGGCCTCCGCGTCGCCCTGCGCCGCCAACCACTCCAGCAGGTAGAAATCGGCCGCCAGGGCCGCGCCGTCGATGTTTTCCGTGTACCACCGGGGGGAGTAGGCGGTGGCCTCATCGGCGATCGCGGCCAGTGCCCGCTCCCGGTCCAGGTGTCCGTCGAGGTAGGGCGTCCAGTGGCGGCGGGCCAGGTCGTACAGGCGGGGGAAACGCCACGCCGTACCGAGCACGTCCACGCACGGACGGTGCGTCGGGTCCGTCGTCCGGACGAGGTGCCCGGCGGTCAGCTCCACCAGCGTCTTGGTCAGCAGCAGCCGCATCTGTCGCTGGTACGGCCCGGCGCCGGGCAGTAGCGCTCGCAACCGACCCAGCAGGTGGCCTGGGCCATGCTCGGTGCGCAGCAACGCCCAGCCCAGCTGGGTCAGCACCGCGTCCGCCAGGGTGGCACCGACGTACCGCCGGAAGTCCAGGTAGGTGCCGGCCACCCGGGAACCGTCGAGGAGTAACCCCACCGAGGGCGGGTACGGCGCGAATGGCACCAGATGGACCGGTAGTTCCAGCGAGGTGCCTGGGACTCCCATGGCCGCCGCCAGCGGGTCGGCCACCTGGGGGAGGCACAGGCGCTGGTCGAGGTCAGCCTCCGCGAGGGTGCGGCGTTCGTCGAAGGCGGCGATCGCCGGCGCGAGACGAGGCCGGGCGGCCTCCATCGCGGCCAGCACCGTCCGGGTCGCCTCGTCGGTAGCCTCCGGGCCGTCGGGTGCGGCGAAGGCGGCCGGCGGGATCGTCACCCCGTTCTCCCGCCAGCCGCGCAGCCCTTGCAGGAACGCCGCGATCGCCGGCTCGACCGGTCTGGGCAGCAGGGACACCTCCCACGAGCAACGACCGACCAGTTCCCGGTGCAGGGCCAGGCAGAGGTCGAGTGTGTCGCTGCGGGCATAGGTCACCTTCATGCCGGCCCCCCGTCGATCAGTCGCGCTGCGAGCAGTTTGTCGGTGAGAACGGCCACCCGTTCGGCCTCCAACCGGCGGGCGACGGTGTGTACCGGTCGTAACCGCTCGATGTCACGCTGCATTGTTGCCTCATCGATCCCGTCGCACAGCGCCCAGACCAGTGCCGCTTCGTGGCTCAACCGGATCCGGCGGCTCTCCGGCGACGTGAGCACCACCCCGTCCTGGTAGGCGCGGATGGACAGCTCCGGCACTCGCCGTAACGGTCCGTCGCCGCCGTGCCAGCGGGGCTGATGTGCCATCGGCACTCCGTGCCAGCCGAGGACCCCCGTGGCGGCGAGGCAAGTCTGAGCGAATCGGTGCAGATCGGTCAGGCGTATCCCGTCGTGCCCGGTGGCCAGCGGATCGGCGCGCAGCAGGTGACGATAGTGGGCGTGCGGGAAGGTGGCCGGTGCGGATCGGTCGAGCTGACGCCAGACCCACTTTTCTCCGGGGAAAAGGTCGCCGCAGGCCGCAGCGAGGGCCTTGCCGGCGGTACGAAGCAGCAGCCGGGCGACCATGACGGCGGCGTCGCCGTCCTGCGGATCGTCGACCAGCCCGCCCAGGTCCTCCTGGCCGTAGTGGGCGAGGTTGAGCCATCGGGTGATCAGCAGTTGACGTAGCGTGAGTTCGTGTTCCTGCAAGGTCTTCCGCAAGGCGACCGCTCCGCCGTCGACCACGATCTCCCCGAGGTGCAGCCGCAGCGCGGTGGTGACGTCCCGCTCGGGAATCACGTCCGCGCCGTCGTCGCTGCGCAGGGTCGCACCCACCACCCGCCGAACCGATTCCGCGAGCGCCTGCGTGGACAAGCGGTGCACGTCGATCCGAACCGGGCCGGCGAAGACCTGCTCCCGACTTGCCCCGATGTCCGGCCCGGCGAGGTAGACGTCCACGTCGGAGGTGTGGTTGCCCAGCCCCACAGCCAGGCTGCCGGTGATGAAGACGCTGGTCACCCCCGGCCGGGCCGCCAACCGCGCGGCCACCTCGCGGGCCAGCGCGAGCCGTTCGGGCGCCGTTACCACCATCCGGGGTTCTCCGGGATCGCCAGCGACAGGTAGTGCCCGTCCTCGGACACCATCACCCCGGAGCGGCAGCACTGGTTCAGCAGGGCGCTGACCTCGGCGGTGGTGACCCGGTGCCCGGCGGACTCGAGCCCGGCCCGGATCCGGTCGGCCGAGTGCGGGCGGTCCCCGCACAGCTCGTACGCCTCGGCCTGCCAGCCGGTGAGAACGGCCCGGCGAGGCTGCTCGGCACGGGTGTCGACCAGTACCAGCCGCCCCGGCACCCGTTGGTAGATGAGGAACGGCCGGTGCTCCGCCCAGCGCTGCCGCCACCGCCGGGCGGCGTTGGACAGGGCGGCGAACGCCTCATCGCTGCCGATTCCCTTCGCCGTGTAGTCGAAGAAGTAGGCGATCTGGGAGTGGTCGAGGGAGTCCGGGTAGATGTGTCGGTAGCTCGACCGTGGCCGGACGTCTGAGATCGGGAACGAGGGGTCGGTGAAGTACGGACTGAAGCGTTCCAGCCACAAACGGCTGCACCCGTCCGGTGGATGCAGGTGGTGTAGCAGCGGGATCAGTTCGACCTGCTCGCGGTAGTCCTCGTCGGTCTCGCCCGGGAAACCGGTCAGCAGGTTCCACGCCACCCGGATCCCGTGGTAGCGGGCCCACTTCAACAACCGGATGTTCAGCAGCTTGGTGGAGCCCTTGCGCATCAGCTTCAGCACGTGGGTGCTCAGGCTCTCGATGCCGGGCTGGATGGTCAGGATTCCCGCCCGGCGCAGCACGGCCAGTTGCTCCCGGGTGAGATTCGCCTTGACCTCGAAGAAAACGTGGATGTCCCAGCGCCGATCGGCGAGTTCGGTGCAGAACGACGAGAGGTAGGACATGTCGAGGATGTTGTCGACCGCCTCGACGTGCACGGTGGGGTAGGCGCTGAGCAGCGTGGACAGCTCCGACACGGCGCGGTCGGGACTCTTGGACCGATATCCCATGCCGAGCGCGTTCAGCCCGCAGAACGTGCAGTGGTGCTTCTGGCCCCACCAGCAGCCGCGAGCGAACTCGACGGGGAGTTTGACCGGTTCGTCACCGAGGATCGTCGCTTGGCCGTGGCGTTCCAGCGCCGCGAAGTAGTCCCCGTAGTCGGGGATCGGTAGCCGGTCCAGGTCCTGGGTGCGGGGCGCGTCGCGGGTCTGTGCGGCGGCGTCGCGGGCGCTGAGCACGCCGGGCACCCGGCAATGTGCCACCGCGGGGTGTTCTGCGGCGGCCAGTTGCGCCAGCAGGCGGGGAAAGGCCACGTCGCCCTCGCCGGTCACCACGTAATCGAGCCAGGGCAGGGTGCCGGCGTACTCGGCACCCATGGCCCCGTCGAAGTTTGCACCTCCGTACACCTGGACCAGGTCCGGATGCTCCGCGCGGAGCATCCGGCCCAGCGCCAATGACGCCGTGTTCTGCAGGAAGGTCGAGGTGAACCCGACGACGTCGTAGTCGGCCCAGTCGACACGCCGCACGCACCCGCGCAGCCAGCCGGGAATGATGTCCCGGCGCAGCCGGGTCAGCTCGTCGAGGCTCCCGCCGGTCAGCTTCGCCCACTGCTTCTCGACCTCGGGGAAGTCCTGGTAGTAGGCCGACTCGGTCAGCACCTCGCCGAAGGCGGCGTATGAGAAGAGCCACTCGCCGATCAGGTGCAGGCGCTCACTGGGAATCCTCGCCAGCCCGTCGTACGTCTGGGCCCCGATCTCGGCGGCGAAGTCGAGGTTCAGGTAGTGCACGTCGCATCGGTGGCCCGCCGCGCGGACGACGGACTGGAGCAGCCCACACTGGATGGACGGTGCGTCGACGCGCGCCCACGGCATGTTGACCAGAGCGACCCGAAGTGACCGGGTCGGTGGTGGCTCGGGCTCCGGCTGGTCCGTCGCCCTCGGCGCCGTCGCTATCAACGGCAGCAGTTCCATCGCCATGCACACCAGTCCCGCCGTCGCCCTGAACGCGAGAGCCGATCCTATCGATGGACCGCTCCGACATCACCCCGTCATAGCGCATGAGGAAGGCGCCGTCGACGATCAGCGCGGTGTCGGCGGAGGCAGTCGCAGCCGCAGCCGGGACCCAGCGCACTGATGCAGGGCGACCAGCGCCCCCATCAGGGCCTTGGTCCTTGTCGACCATCGCTGCTCTCAGCGCCAGACCAGCGGCCCCTGACGCGATCATCGACTGTGGATGACGGAGGTGACCAGAACCCACTCACCTTGCATCGGGCAGATCGGCCTCACAGCGATGATCGCCGATGCGTGAGGAGCGAGGAGGGAGGAGGTGCGATCGTTCACTCGGTCGTCTCGTCGTTCCCGCGCTGGCGGAGCGTGCGCTCGGCGATCCCGCTGGAGAGCTTGCCCACCACCGACCTGGTCCTGCCAAAGGTCTCCTTGCCGAGGTGTCGGGCGGCGTCAACGCCCTCCGTGCCTGTCACGAGCACCTTGTCCCGCACCTCCACGGCCGCGTCCAACCATCGTCTCGCGTTCAACGACTGTCGATCGCGCGCGATGCCGAGCCGTCCGTGGAAGTCGACGACGACGGTGGCGACATGGTTCCTCGACTGCACCGTCGCCCGGGACGAGGTGGGGTTCAGCAGCACCTTCGTGTTGGCCGTGCCGGCAGCCGCGTCCATCCGGACCATCAGCCGCTCGGTGCTGCGTGAGATGAGTTCCAGCCGGTTCTGCCGTGCCGCCCGGAGCGCGAGCAGATGCTCGTCCATCTCCTCCGGAGACGCGTCCAGCACCCGGTCGAGTTCGAGCACGGCGATCGCGTCCTGAAGCTGGAAGCAGCGAGCCAGCACGGAGAGCCACTCCTGCACCCTCAACTCGGCTTCCCTGGTGATCTTGGCGAGATCGGCGACCTTGGTCTTCCGCTCCATCTTCTCCGCGAGCGCGTCGAGCTGACGCAGCGCGTACGCCTGGGTGCGGGCGATAGTCACCGGCGTGGCCTGGACCTTCGACCAGGTGACCTCGGAGACCCGGCCCACCCGGTCCCGGATCGTCATGGCCTCCCCGATCACGAGGTCCACCCCGATCATGTCCGCCAGCACGGCGTCCTTCTGGGCGCGGAGCACGTCGTCGACCTTCTCGTCGATCAAGGCGAGATACTCGGTGATCTCCTCCATGCTCTGCTTCATCGCGAGCTGCGCCATGAGTCCTGCCGCACCGGTCAGCAGCGCCGGGTTGCTCAGCAGCGCCCCCGGAGTCGTGACTATCTCGAGAAGCCCCTTGATCTTGCCGTTCTCGGTCAGCACGGCCCGGCTGAAATCCGACTCCGAACCCTTCATGAGGGGGAACTGCTTCATCGCCCGCGCGGACTCTTCGGTGAGCTTCACCCAGCGGCCCGAGTTGGCGGAGATCTCGGCACCCGCCTTCGCGATGCTGGACCCGGCGCCGAGGGCAGACCGGAGCCGCTTCAGTCCGAGATCTTTCGACGGCAGCCGCTCAGAGGTGAGGAACCGCTCGACGGCCGCCGGATTCCCGATGACCGCGAAACCATCGCCGTCACTGATCAGCTGGATCTCGTCGTCCATCGTCGGCTCCTGAGGTGTGGGCGGGGAAGGTGGTCCAGGACGCCCTCGTGAAGTAATCCGCAGCGAACCGTTCATCGGGCGGCGGCGGTCAGCGTAGTGGGCAGGGGGGAGCCTGTGCGCCGATCATCGCGGCTTCGTCCTGTCGTGAATGCGACTCACAACCCGTCCACGACGGGGCTCGGCCCGCCACGTGGACGCGGACGGGCAGGGTGACTGGCGGGCGGGCCCGAACTGGCCGTCGCCGTCGCCGATGTGGCCGCGCTGAACGACGCCCACGGCTGGCAGGGAGACCGCGGCGGTCGACGGGCGTACGGACGGGGGCTTCTCAGCGAGTCCGCCGACCAGCCAGGAGGCGGCCTACCGGGACGGCAGGGGTGCGGTCGGGCGGACCGCGGTGAACTGGGAGTGCTCGTACCGGGTGGCGGAGAGCAGCAGTAGCCACTCGTCGCAGCCCTGCCACGGGTAGAGATCGGCGGCGCCGCCGCGTACGACGCGGGGTCCGTCGCCGGTGCGTGGCCGGGCGTCCGCCGGCGCGTCCGCGAAACCGGGGATCCACACGTCGGCGCAGATCTCGCCGGCCGAGCCCATCGCCGCCAGGCCGAAGGCGTTCTCCCCGGCGGCCGTGCGCTCCTCGTCGCCGAAGTCGTCGAGGAGCTGATCCTCGTCGGGTTTGCCGTCGCCGCGGAACGTCAGCGTGGTGGTGCCGGCGCGGGCCGCGTACTCCCACTCGGCCTCGCTGGGCAGCCGGAACGGCAGGGCGTCGAGCAGGTCGTCCAGGTCGCCCTCAATGCGGGCGGTGGTGGTGTCCTCATCGGCATAGTCGTCCTCGTAGTCGGGCAGCCAGTGCCGGACCTGCGCGACCGTCAGCGGGTGCCGGGCGATCAGGAACGGTGCGACCCGCACCTCGCGCACCGGCTGGGCGTCCTTGGCGGCGGCGAAGAAGGGCTCGATGGTGTCCTCGACGCCTCCGTCGCGCTCGATGGCGCGTACGGCCTCCAGTTCCGCGTCGGACAGACCCATGCGGAACGTGCCGCCCGGCACCTCCCGGAACACCACACCCGACGCGGTGTGCCGCCAGGCGGGGCACCCGGCCACGATCTCCTCGGTCCACACGGCACCGAACGTTAGCAGCCGAGCATTGGGCGGTTGAGCCGTCCGATTCGATTGCGGTCGCCGCGCACCGGACGTTCATCGTGTGCCATCGGTGGGGGCGAGTCGGGTTGGACGCGTGGCGTCGTGATGGTCGTGGCGAGCATGGCGTAGTGCCCGACCGGCATGCTGAGCGCGATGCACTCGCGCTCGCCCAGTTAGGCGCGCAGCGCTGCCCCAGGCGGTGGTCGTAAGGGGCTCCTGGCCAGGATTGGGAGAGCGACCCGCTGCCTCTCCGCACCGAGCACGACGGCCTGCTCCCGCCGATTCCCGATATCGGATTTCTGCCAACCGGCTCGGACCCACGCATCGGCGGGGGTGAACCTGGGCAGGGCGGAGCGAAGGCCGTCAGGTCGTCACTTCCTGAAGGTGGGTAAGTGCGGCTGCTTGCGCGTCAACACCACCTCCGATGCACAATGGGCAGCGAGTAGGAGCGCGCCGGCACGACCAATGTGATTCGCCGACATCGATGGAGGCATGTCCATGGCGTTGACCCCGGCGGCTGGCGGCGGTTGCGGCGAGCCGTCGATGCCACCCCCGCCGATCCGGTCTCTACGGCCGGTGAATTCCGACGTCGAGTGGGACAACTTCGACCCCCAGGCGTACGTTCGGCACAACTACGCGGTGCTGCGTGCCGACGATCGGGAGATCCTCTGCCGTACCAGGGACTTTCTCGCCGGGGCGAGGCTCTCCGGCGCGGACTGTGTCGACGTGGGGTCGGGGGCGAACCTCTATCCGGCGCTGTCGCTTCTGCCGTTTGCACGCAGGGTCGACCTGTGTGACTGGTCGGCAGCCAACGTCAACTGGCTGCGTACGCAGGTCCACAGCTACGACGAACTCTGGGACCCGTACTGGCAGGTGTGCGCGGAGCACCCGGCGTACTCGGCGCTGACCGATCCGCGCGGCCGCCTGGCGCGGGTGGGACGGGTGCTGCGGACCAGTGTCTTCGACGTGCCGAGGCACGCCTGGGACGCCCGCACGATGTTCTTCGTGGCCTGCTCCATATCGGCCGACCGCGCGGAGGCCGAACACGCGATCGGTCGGTTCCTCGACGCGCTGCGGCCCCGCTCGCCCTTCGCCGTGGCGGTCATGCTCGGCTCCCGGGGCTACCGGGTGGGCCAGCGCCTGTTCCCGGCCGTGGCGCTGCAACGCGCCGAGGTGATGGCCAGCATCGCGGCCGGCGCCTACGACCTGGACGTCCACGAGGTGCGGCTCACGCCGCCGCTGCGTGACGGGTACCGCAGCATGCTGCTGGTCACCGGCCGTACCCGCGATTGACGCCGGTGTCTGGCGACGGGAGGCTCCGGCAGCGTGATAGGCCCCGTCCGCCGGTACGACAATCACCTCGTGCCCGAAGGGTCGGCATGGCGACACGCGGCCGTCGAAGCCGTTCGAGTGGGACTCGACTGGACCGCTACGATGTTGTTGCACGTCATTGTGGAGCACCGTGGATCATCGCGTGAGCGGCAATACCAGCGGTTTCGGGTCGACGACTACAGCAGATGGCGGTGGATCGTGCGGATACAGCCACGCCAGGAAATTCTCGACATCTGGCGGGCCACGGTACGTAGTTGCTGGCAGAACGGCGAATGGCGCTGGGGCGGCCGGAGTGGCAGCAACTCGATCAGCGATGCCGAGCAACTGCTGACCATCCTGCTTCCGGCAGCGAAGGTCCCCGTGCTGTCGCTCGACGACCCGGATCGCGCAGACGAAGAGGTGATCGAGGCGCTCAGCCCGCTCGGCGGCGCGATCGAAATTCCTCGCCGGTTGATCAGCGTGATCACCGAATACTTCACGCGGTACACCGACGAGGCCGGCACCCCGATCTTCAGCGGCGGAAGCTACCTCACCCCGCTGGAGGGCGGCGCGGAGCTCACCGACGAGCAACGCTCACTGGACATCGTCGACTCGTTCGCGGTGTCGGTCACGCTGACCCTGGCGACGATCGGTTTCGTCAAGGTCTACCGTGGCACCACCAGGCGACGCGACCTGCTGGCGCAGTTGGACGCCCTGGACGCGATGGCCAGCGCGCGACTCACCGCCGCCATGGTCGGCCTGCTCCGCAGCTTCAGCACCTTCGTCTTCACCGCCACCGACGAGTACGGCCTCCGGCTGTGCGACATGATCAACCAGGACGAGCTGCCGCGCCGCGAACTCGTGGCCGCGCTGCGCGAGCAGCTGCGGGAGACCATGGCGAGCCTGCGCAGCGTCGTCATCGGGTCGGGCCGGGTGACCGAGGACCTGGACAACAGCGAGATGCTGTTCGAATGCGGCTGGTCGTGGGGGATCATCGCCGGGGCCGAGGACGTCCCGACCACCGAGCCCATCGGCCTGCAACGCGACGGCTCGGCGGAGAACGCTCCCTACCTCTACTTCACGGTCATCGCGATGGACGCCATCGAGGACCTGAACTCCGAACGCACCCGGCTGCTCGGGTTGCTCAACGAGGAGCAGCAGCGGCTGTCCCGGGCACTGCAGCTGCGCTGGGAGTTGACCCGGACCTACTGGGCGACGGTGGCGACCTTCGGCAACCGGCGGCGGTGGCCCATCGAGGACATTCCCTGGCGGACGACCGACGGCGACCGGACCGACTACTACACCCTCCAGGCCACGTCGCTGGCGGTGAAGGGCCTGGTCGCCGGCGGGCGGGGCGCAGACGAGGAGTTCGGCCGGATCGCCGCGGTGCTGGTGGAACTGGCGCAGCGGGCGCGGATCACCCGGCGTGCCTCGCCCGACGAGCCGGCGCTGCTCGTGCACGCGCCCGGCAAGCGGGTGACCCTGAACGACGACACGTCGAAACCGATCATGACGTGGAACGTGAACGAATACTCCACGGTGCTGCTCCAGCGGGCGGCCACCGTCGCCGGTCTGCTGAGCAATGCCCGGCGGCGCAGCGAGCTGCTCGAACTGGCGGACGAGGTGTGGGACCACCTGCTGCTGCGGCGCATCCCCGACGGCCAGCACCGGGGCCTGTGGGACCACGCCGGGGGCGCCTTCCCCGGGCTGGCGCCGAAGCCGGACGCGCCCTCCTGGTACCTGACCGAGCGGGTCGTGGGAGCGCTGGTCAGCGCCGGCCAGCTGCTCTGGGAGCGACCGTTCCCGCGGGCCGGCCGGCTTGCCTCGTACGCGCAGGACCTCATCGACGAGGCGGAATATCTTTTCGACCGGGAGCTGATGCGCGGCACGTTCGCCGGTGAGGCTATGCAGCGCAGCATGCGCAGCATCCGGGCCAGTTTGCGCCGGGCGCAGTCGCTGGTGGACGAGCGCCCCGGCACGGCGGCCGCCCTGGCGAACTCCCTGCTGCTGCTGCTCAACGACATCGCCACCGGGCAGCAGAAAGCCAGCGAGGGGATCTGAATGCTGGTCTTCGTCACGTCGCACAAGGGCGGCACCGGGCGCTCGGTCACCGCGGCGAACATCGCCTACCGCAGCGCGCTGTCCGGCCGCCCCACCTGCTACCTGGACTACGACTTCGGCTCGCCGACGGCCGGCATCACGTTCCAGATCCCGCAGGCCGTCAACGGGGTGGAGGGCGCCGGACCCAACGGCGGCGGCCTGCACCGGTATCTGCGCGGCGAGATCCCGTCGCCGGAGCAACTGGACGTGTGGGGCACCTCGGAGCGGGCCAGCCTGCGTCAGCGGCCCATCGGCTCCGGGCCGCTGGTGCTCCTGCCCGGGCAGCGCAACGGCAGCGAGTTCGGGTTCACCAACGACATCGCCAAGCGCTGCGCCGAGCTCTTCCTGCGGCTGGAGGAGGAGTTCGACCTGACCCTGGTGGACCTCAGTGCCGGCCGGTCGTACGCCAGCCAGATCGCGCTGGCGGCCACCGCCATCGCGACCCTGCGCAAGGTCACCGTGCGCTGGCTGGTCTTCCACCGGTGGACTCCCCAGCACGTCACGGCGGCCGCGGACCTGGCCTTCGAGGCAGGCGGGATCGTCGCCATGGGCAAGGAGTACGGCCACGAGCCGGACCGGCTGCGAGAGTCGCTGCGCTTCGTCCGTACGGCCGTGATCGACTCGCGCGGCCCCGAGGTCGGCCATCTCGACCTCGCGCAGCAGGCGTTCCTGCGCAAGTGCGACGCCGAGTTGTCGGAGCTGGCCCGGCGGCGGGGCGTCGGGCGTACCACGCTGTTCGGCGCGGTGCCGCTGGATCCCCTGCTGCAGTGGCGGGAGCAGCTCATCTCGGACCACGACGTGCAGAGCAAGATCGCGAATGTCAGGACCGTGGACGCCTTCGTGGATCTGACCGAGAAGCTCTTCGACGAGACGGCATGGGAGACCGTGTGATTGGCGTGGATGTCAGGTTCCAGGAGGCCGCTGCGGTGCGACGTACGGAGAGCGTGGGGTACTCGCATCTGTCGGTGGAGTTGGGGCACTTCTACGCCAGGGACTTCGGCGACCGGTGTGAGGAGCTGCGACGCAAATTCGAGCGGATCGCGGACTTCTCGGCCGCGATCCCGACCCTGGCCCGGCGAGGACTGCCGCCACACCGGCAACCGCGGATCAGCACCTGCTTCATGGTCGACGACTACTTCAACCGCTTCGGCACCCCGCGTGAGGTGATCCCGCAGGTGCAGAGCGCGGCGGCGGAGCACGGCCTGACGCTGGACTACGTGGCCCGGGAGTCGAGCTTCGCGCGGCACGACGGCGTCGAGCTCGCCCAGCTGGTGGTCGATACGCTGGTGGTGGAGCCGCCCCGGAACACCACCGGGAGCCGTCCACCGCTGAGCGAGTCGGGTTGGCTGTCCAACGGCAAACGCTCGCCGGGGCACGCCGACGCCCCCGCGATGACCCTGCCCCGGCCGTGGTCCCCGCCGGTGCAGTCCGGAGACCCCCAGCACTCCATCTTCGTCGACATCGAGCTGTGGTCCGACGAGCCGAAGACCCGGGTGTGGGCCTGCGCGCTGCTCGCCTCGGTCTGGCAGCTGACCCGGCTGGGCGTGCTGCGGCACCGTGGCGAGACGGTCAGGCAGCCGTGCCAGCTCGTCGGGGAGCTGCCGACCGACTGGGACGAGCTGCCGGCGATCGTCCAGCTCAATCCGGCCGCCGCGCCGTTCTGCGCGTACCGCACGCTGACCCTCATGAACACCCACTACCTGCCGGTGGAGCTGGCCGTACGCACCATCCTCGGCCAGGTGGCGGTGCCGTCCGCGGTCGCGCAGCAGGTCGCGAAGCGGGCCGCCGGCGAGGGCCTGCGGCTGCCCAGCGAGCTGGTCGACCGGTTGAGCTACGTGTTCATCGGCGAGTGAGCGTGGTCAGCGCCCGCACGGCTGCTGGGCCGTCACCCGGTGGGCCAGGTCCCGCAGCAGGGCCATGTTGTTCACGCTGATCTGATCCCGGATCCAGTTGACCGACGACTTCCACTGCCGGCTGAATCCGGGCACCTGCTCCAGGCGGTCCCAGATCGGCCGCAGCCGCGGGTGGACCCGGGCACCGGGTAGCCACAGGTGCAGCAGGTGCTCCAGCACCGGCCGCAGCCGCTCGATGTGCTCGTGCCCCCCGGAGGCCGGTCGGGTGACCGCAGCCTCCACCAGAGAGGAGAGCATGGTCAGCAGCCAGTCGTGCAGCGCGAGATCCTCGCAGAGGCCGGCCACCGCGGCCGGCACGTCCTGCGGGCCGACCACGAGCTCGACCGTGCGCAGCGTGGGGGAGTCCACGGTCACCACCGCCGAGACGTCCGGTCCCGGCTGCGGGTCGACCTGCGCGGTCCAGCGCAGCCGGGTGCGCGCCGCGCGCAGCGGCGGGTGCCGGTCCAGCAGGCCGGACATCTGCACGCCGTCGAGCACCCGGCCGGTGATCGCCTCCAGGTTCAGCACGTCCGCGTCGTTGCCGTGCAGGAAGCCCGCGGTCAGGTCCGCGGCGTCCAGCTTGCCGACCGTTTCGAGGACGCCGGGGTTGGCCAGGTAGTGCGACCACGGCTGGCGGCGCTCGCCGGCGACGACCTGGATGACCGAGGAAGCCTGCACGATCCGGCCACCGGTGATGATGGCCCGGGTGACCACCGCACCCACCCCGCGCAGCTGGCGGTTCCTGGCGCTGGGCAGCCAGCAGTCCACACCGGTGCGGACGTCGGGCGACACCGCGTAGAGCGAGGGGCGTCGGGAGGTCAGCACGACTTCGCCCTCGACCAGGCTGAGCACCTCCGAGCTCTGCTCCTGGGCCAGCGCCGTGCTGTGCTGCAGCAGGCTGGTATGCACCTCACCCACCGTGAGCATCGCTTCCTCCGCATCGCAGGCACCGGTCCGCGGTCGCCCCGCGGGACGCGGTCCCATGGTGATTGACGTACGCCGCCGTGACCTGCACCGACACGGGATCCGTGGGGGGATTGCCGAAACTTCTCGTGAGAGCCGGAATGCACCTTGCCGGATCCGTCTCCGTCCTGCGGTCATCATAGGCCGACCGTTGACGGGATTCCCACGCGTGGACAGTGTTCGCGGGGCATAGGGGTGTGAAGGCAACTGATATTTTCATTGGTGCGGTCGCCAGCCACCCCCTGGAGTTTGCCGTTGATGAAGGTCTACATTTCGGCCACCCAAAAAGACCTGCTGGAATATCGTGCTGCCGTGCACGTCGTGGCACGTCGTCTGGAGATCGAGGACGTGGCCATGGAGGCGTACGGGGCCGACGTGCGGCCGCCGTTGGAACGCTGCCTGACCGACGTGCGCCGGTGCGACCTCTACGTGGGCCTGTTCGCCTGGCGCTACGGGTTCCGCCCGCCCGGCCAGGAGTCCTCCATCACCGAACTGGAGTACCGGGAGGCGCTCACCGCTGGGAAGCCCTGCCTGATCTTCCTGCTCGACGAGGAGACACCCTGGCCGGTCGACATGATCGACCGGGACGCCGACTGGCAGCAGATCGTCGCGTTGCGCCGGGAGCTCAAGGAGCGCCACCTCTGTGCCTTCTTCTCCGGGGTGGACGACCTCTCCGCCAAGGTGACCATGGCGCTGGCCGAGGTGCGCAGCGGCCGGTCGCCGGCGCGCGAGCTCGCCGACCCGGACACCCCTCTGCCGGAATCCGTGCGCAGCCAATACCACAAACAGTTGGCCCTGAGGTACCAGGCCGTCCCGCTGGACGCGGTCTCCCCGCAACCCACCATCGGATATCTGACGCTCGGCCTACCGAAGATGTTCGTCGAGCCCCGCGTGCACGAGGACACCCGGCCCGAGATGCCGCTGGCCTGGTGGCGCTGGGCCAGCTCCACGGCCGACGACGATGGCGGGCTGCCCGGGGTGGTCGACCCGGAGGAGGTGGAGCGGCTCTGGGAGGAGTACGCGGCCAAGGACGCGCTGGCCCTGTTCGACGTGGTGAGCGACCCGGGCCGGCGAGCGATCGTGCTGCTCGGCGACCCCGGCTCCGGCAAGTCGGCGGCCGCGCGGTACCTGGCGCTGGCGCTGGCCGGGGTGTGCACCGAGCCCCGGCTGGCGGCGCTGGACCGCCACCTCCCCGTCCTGATCGAGCTGCGCTCCTACGCCGCGCACTGCGGCGACGGGCGGTGCGACGGCCTGCTGGACTACATGGGCCACCGCCACCAGCAGGGCCTGGCCGGGATCGAACAGAGCGTGCTGGAGGCGTACCTGCGTCAGGGCGGCCAGGCGCTCTTCCTGTTCGACGGCCTGGACGAGGTGTTCGACCCCACGCAGCGCGAGGAGGTGGCCGCACAGATCGCCACCTTCGCCAGCGAGTACCCGGGGGTGCGCACGATGGTCACCTCGCGGGCGGCCGGATACCTGCGGCACACCTTCGCCAACGCCGGCTTCGACCACTTCACCCTGGAGGATCTCGACGACGAGCGGATCGCCCGCTTCCTCGGCAACTGGTACCGCTACGTGATGCCCACACCGGCGGCGGAGGCGGACCGGCAGCGTCGACAGATCCTCGACGTCGTGCGCAGGTCCCGGGCCATGCACGAGATCGCCGGCAACCCGCTGCTGCTGATGCTCATGGCGATCGTCGGCCGGGGCCACCCGCTGCCCCGCAACCGGCACCGGCTCTACGCGCACGTCACCGACGTCCTGATCTCCGAATGGGACGTCACCAAACAGCTGAGCGAGAGCCACGGCGACGTGCCGTTGCTGGACCTGCAGGCGAAACGCCGGTTGGTGCGCCACCTGGCGTATTGGATGCAGTTCCGGGAGTCCGGCCCGGCCGGAAACTACATTGAACCCGACGAAATGGCGCGCATCTTCCGGGACGACCTCGTCGCGTTCTACGGTTTCGAGAACGAGCGGGCACTCGCCATGGCCTACTCGATGATCGACAAATTGCGCCAGCGAAGCTTCATCCTGGAACGGTACGGACTGCGGCTGTTCGGGTTCGTGCACCGCACGTTCCTGGAGTTCTTCTGCGCCGAGGAGATCGTGGACAGGTTCAAGCGCGATCGGGACGCCTGGGGTATCGACCGGCTGCGCGCGCTGTTCCGCGAGCACTGGGCCGACCCGTCCTGGCGTGAGGTGCTCCGGCTCGTCGCCAGCGCCCTACCCGCCCCGACCGCCAACGACCTGGTCGTCCTGCTCGCCACCGGGGTCAACCAGCCCTGGCCGCCGCTGAACCTGACGGGCCCGCCGTGGAACCTGGTGCTGGCCGCGCAGTGCGTGGCGGAGGCGCCGCAGCCCGCCGAGCTGGCCGGCGCGGGCGACGCGGTGCTGTGCCAGGTCGTGCGGCTGGTCGAACACGGCATCTCCGCCGACGACCCCAACCTCGTGGAGCTCACCGAGCAGGAGCTGCTGTCCTCGATCCGGGCGCTCGGGTCGCGCTGGCCCGGCCGGCAGGCCTTCCTGAACTGGTATCGCCGCCGCGGGGTGCGCACCAGTTGGCGCTCCGGCTCCGCGTTCGCCACCCGCATCGCCGCGGTGCTCTCCACCGACGAGGAACGGCTGGAGGAACTGCTGGTCCAGGAACTCGGGCAGGGCCGTGAGCGGCAGGCCCACCTCACCCTGGTGGCGGGGCTGGCCGAGACCGCCGGCCGCCTGGGCACCACCAGCCCCAGCCGCCGCCGGTGCCGGGACCTCCTGCTCGCCCAGGCGCGGGCCGAAGTCTCCACCACGGTCCGGCAGGCGGCCGTACGGGCTCTGGTCGCGCACTTCGGCACCGATCACGACCACGTCGACGTGCTGCGCGACCTGGCTCGCTCACCCGACCTCGCAGTGCGGGCGCTGGCCGTGCAGTCCCTCGGCGGCCGCGGCGAGCTGTCCGAGAAGGTCAGCCAGGTGCTGGTCAGAGCCGCCGAGGACCCCGCCACCGCGGTGCGGCGGGCCGCCACCGCCGTGCTCAGCACGCGCTGCGCCGACCTGCCGGACGCCCCCGGGACACTGCAGCGGCTGCTGGCCAACGACACCGACCCCGGCGTGGTGCAGCGCGCGCTGCAGGGACTGCTGGTCCTGCCGCAGCACGCCGAGACCGCCCGCACCCGGGCGCTGCAGCGGGTGACCGGCGACTCCCCGGACGAGGTGCGGCGCTGCGTGGTGACCGAGCTGCTGCCGGCGTGGCCGAGTCCGGACAACACCGAACTGCTGCTGAAGCTGGCCGGCTCGGACCCGTCCGCCCGGCTCCGCGCGGTCGCCGTGCAGCGGCTGGCGCTCGTGCCCGACCCGGAGGGGCGCTGCCGGGCCCGGCTGGTCGATCAGATCGAGCAGGACGAGGAAGCCTCCGTGCGCGCCGCCGCGGTGACCGCGCTTATCGACCGGGACCGCGCCGACGACACCGGGTGGGCCGTGGTGGCCAACGCGGCTCGCGTCGACGAGGACGCGACGGTGCGCCTCGCCGCGGTACGCGCGCTGGCCGAGGCGTACCCGGACCACCGCACCGGGGAACTGCTGCTGGAGAAGGCGCACGGCGACCCCACCGCGAGCGTCCGGCTCGCCGCGGTCGACCTGCTCACCGGCCGGCCGCTACTCGACCGGGCCACCCGCGACCTGCTGATCAGCCGCGCGTCCCAGGAACGGGACGCGATCGTCCGGTTGCGGGTCACCCTCCGCCTGACCCGCCTCGCCGAACAGGCCGACCCCGAGGTGCTCAAGTGCCTGGCCGACCAGGTCAGCCGGGATCCCGACCCGAACGTGGTGCGCGCGGCCGCCCAGGCGCTCGCCCGTCACGGCGAGGCCGACGCCCTGATGGAGACGCTGTGCCGGCGGGCCCGCCGGGACAGCTACGTCGGCATCCGGCTGGCCGCCGTGCAGGCCCTCTGCGCGTACGGGAGCCCGGACGCGGTGACCGACGTGCTGCTGGAGTGCGTCGAGTCGGACACCGACCCCACCGTGTTCGACGCGGCGGTGTGCTGCCTGGCCGAGCAGGGCTCGGCATCCATGGCGGTGACCCTGCGGCTCCTCCGCCGCCTGGCGGACCAGGACCCGGCGATCCGCGCCCGTATCGCCGCCGCGCTCGGCGCCCACTTCGGGGCCGACCCGGAGGTCCGGGTACTGCTCGTGGGGCTGGTCCGCGACGACCCTGACCTCGAGGTCCGGCGCCGGGCCGTGGAACAGTTGGGAGCCACGCTGGCCGACCGGGTGGGGGTGCGGGAGCTGCTGCTGCGGCTGGCCGACGACGAAGACTGGGAGATTCGCCGCACCGCGCTGCTCGGCTTGACCCGGCACTACTCCGGAGACGCCCACACCCGGGCCGTGCTCGTGCGGCTCGCCCGCCAGGAGGACGACGGCAGCGTACGGCGGCTGGCCGGGCAACTGCTGGCGGCCCTGCCCGACACCAGGCCCGACGACTTCCCGTGACCGGACCCGGCGGGCGCGCGCCGAGCCCGGTTCCGATCGACCTGGTCAAATACCATGACCGTCATGACAGACCCGGTCGCCACCTCGCGCCACCTGGTCGAATGGTGGCTCCGAGCCGTGTTCGGAGTCATCGGGCTGGCCGCCTTCATCCTCGGCTACATCGGGTTCGACCGCCTGCTGAAGGCCCGGCCGGACACCGCACACGACCCGTACGACGTGCTCTACTACGACCTGCAACTCTTCGTCTTCGGCGCCGAACCCTTCCAGAACGCCGGACCGTACCCGTGGCAGCTGCAAATCGCCCGGTTCGCCGCCCCGCTGTTCACCCTCCTGGCCGTGGCCGAGGCCAGCCGGCTGCTGCTGGCCGCCGAGAGCCGCCGCCTGCGGGCCCGGCGAGCCCGCGGCCACGTCCTGGTCTGCGGCGACTCCCCGTTCGCGCACATGCTCGCCGACCGGCTCTTCGCCGACGGTGAACGCGTGGTCGTGGTGCGCTCCGAACCGTTCGGACCGCTGGAATACCGGCTACGCCGGTACCTCGGCGTCATGGGTGACCCGGCCAGCCCTCAGGTGCTGCGCGGCGCCGGCCTGCCCCGCGCCCACACCATCTACGCCTGCAGCGAGGACGACGACCGCAACCACGCGATCGCCAACACCGCGAGCCGGCTCGTGAAGGACAAGCGGGAGCCACCCCGGGTCTACGTGCTGGTCCACGACTTCGAGATGTGCCTGTCGTTGCAGGCCCGACGACTCGGCGCCGCCGGATCCAGCCGGCTGCGGCTGGACTACTTCCACGTCGACGACATCGCCGCCCGCGCGCTGCACCGGCATCACCCGTTGCCGCCCGCCACCGGCCGCCCCACCAAGGTCCTCATCGCCGGCACCGGCACCTTCCGCCGGGCCCTGCTGGTGGAGACCGCTCGGCACTGGCGGGCCCAGCAGGCCAACTGTCCACCCGGGCACGTCGCGCCGCCCCTGCGGGTGGACCTCGTGGCCCCGGACGCCGGCGCCGAGCTGGCCGTCGCGGCGTCGCGTTACCCGTTCCTGACCACGGCCTGCCGGCTCACCGCGTACGACCTGGACCTCGACGGCCTCGTCGGGCTCGACCAGCTCGACGGCGACCGCTACGACCGCATCTACGTCTGCGCGCCGGACGAGACCAGCGGCCTGCAGTACGTGCTGGACACGCCCGCCCTCTGGCAGCGCGCCGAGAGTTCCGTCTTCGTACCCGTCTACCAGCAGGCGGCGCTCGCCGCCGCCTTTCACGGCGACTCCCGTCACGACCTGCTCGACGAGGTGCACGGCAAGCTGCGCCTCTACCCGGTGCTGACCCGCGCCTGCGATGCCCGGCTGATCGCCGAGGACCTCACCGAGCGGCTCGCCCGGTTGATCCACGAGCGGTACCTGCTGGCTCAGCAGCGCGCCGGGGTACGCCCCGGCGACGCGCCGGCCATGGTGGACTGGTCGCGACTGCCCGAGTCGCTGCGGCGGGCCAACCGGGCCCACGTCCAGGACATCGCCGCGAAGCTGTTGAATCTCGGCTGCGTCGTGGCGCCTCGGCGCGGCGGCACCAGCGACGCCGCCGCCGGGCAGGTCATCGACGACCGGATCGAGGAGTTGGCCCGCCTCGAGCACGAACGGTGGTGCCGGGAACGGCGAGGGGAGGGCTGGACGCACGGCGAGCCCCGCGACGACGTCCGGCGGCGGCATCCCGCCCTGCGGCCCTGGGACGAACTGCCCCTTGACGTCCAGGAGCAGAACCGCGCGGAGATCCGGGCGCTGCCGGACGTGCTGTCCGACAGCGGGTTCGAACTGATCCGGCTGGCACCTGCGGTGCCCGTGCAGCGGAGAGGACCGGGGGATGCCGGCTGATCCCGCACCGCTGCGCGTCGGCGTGACCGGGCACATCAACCTGACCCGCGACACCGAGTTGCTCGTCGCCGACGCGCTGCGCGTCGAGTTGCGCCGGATCAGCGACCGGCCGGTGCACGGCGTCACCTGCCTGGCGGCCGGTGCGGATCAGCTCTTCGTGCGCGCGATTCTGGAGCTGGGCGGCACGTACGAGGTGATCCTCCCGGCCCTCGACTACCGGACCGCCGTGATCGGCCCGGACAACCGGGCGACCTTCGACGAGTTGCTTGCCGGGGCGGCGGCGATCGTCCACACCGGCTACGAGCGTTCGAACACCGCCGCCTACGTGGCCGCCAACCGGGCACTGCTGCGACGGGTGCAGCGACTGGTGGCGGTGTGGGACGGGGAACCTGGTTGCCACGCGGCGTCGACGGACCGGACCGTCGACCGGGCGCGGCTCCTCGGCATCCCGACCACGATCCTCTGGCCCGCCGGCGCCCGTCGGATGTTCCCCGGGAACTGACTCCCGAATGATGTGCATTTTTCAATGTCGTTGGTAGGGTGCTGCGGTGCCTCCCCCTGCCACCGTCGGCGCGCCACCGGGCGACCGCTCCCTGACCTCCGAATCCACGCCCTCCACCGCCCGACAGGTGCGGCGCGCACGCTTCAGCGAGTCCGGTCTCGCGTGGCTGATGCTGCTGCCCTCGGTGGGGGTCTTCGCACTGTTCGTGTTCTGGCCGCTCGGGCGGACCCTGTACCTGTCGGTGCACGGCAACGACATCTTCGGCGCCGCGTCGGAGTACGTCGGCGCGGCGCACTACCGGGACATGCTGTCCGGTGAGTTCGGCAAGGTGCTGGCCACGACGGCGCTGTTCACGCTCTTCTCGGTGGTGCCGGCCGTGCTGGGCGCGCTGTTCGTGGTGCTGCTGCTGGAGGCGCGCATCCGGGGCGTACGGGCGCTGCGTACCGCGTTCGCGCTGCCGTTCGCGTTCTCGGTGGCGACCGCGTCGGTCATCTTCGCCGTCATCTACAACCCGGCGATCGGGGTGGCGAACGGCCTGCTCGGCTCCCTGGGCTTCGACCGGGTCAACTGGCTCACCGACCCGTCGATCGCGTTGCCCGCTGTCTGCGCCGCGACGGTGTGGATGAACTTCGGCTACAACATCCTCGTGCTCTCCGCCGGGGTCTCGGCGATCTCGCCGGAGGTGGTGGAGGCGGCGCGCCTGGACGGCGCGACGGGCTGGCGGCTGGCGACGCGGATCACCGTGCCGCTGCTCTCTCCGCAGCTGTTCTTCCTCGTCGTGGTGTCCACGATCCACGCCCTGCAGAGCTTCGGGCAGATCCACATCCTGACCAAGGGCGGGCCGGACCAGGCCACGACGACGCTTGTCTACTCGATCTACGAGAAGGCGTTCGCCTTCGGCTCCTCCGACTTCGGCGCGGCCAGCGCGCAGGCCGTCGTGCTGCTGGTCATCATGCTCGGCTGCACGGCCGTCCAATTCGGCGTCCTCGAACGGCGGGTCCACTACCGATGAAAAAGCTCAACCTCGGCCGGGTCGCCGTCTACGTCGTGCTCGGCCTGGCCGCGATCCCCGTGCTGTTCCCGGTCTACTACGGGTTCGTCGGCGCCGTGATGGGCCCCGGCGACCTGGCGACCTATCCGCCCGCGCTGGTGCCGAGCGCGCTGCACTGGCAGAACATCACCGACGTGTTCCGCTCGGTGCCGCTCGGCCGCTTCTACGCGAACTCCGCCGTGCAGGCCGGGATCATCACCGTGGCGCAGGTCGTCACCAGCATCTTCGCCGCGTACGCCTTCGCGTTCCTGCGCCTGCCGGCGAAGGCGGCGACGTTCAGCCTCTTCCTCGCCACCCTCATGGTGCCGTGGGAAGCGATCATCATCCCCAACTACCTGGCCATCTCCGACTGGGGCCTGACGCGCGGCGGGCTGACGTACCTCGGTCTGGTGCTGCCCTTCCTCGCCTCGGCGTTCGGCACGTTCCTGCTGCGGCAGGCGTTCCTGCAGTTCCCGACCGAGCTGCGCGACGCCGCGGTGATCGACGGGTGCGGCCACTGGCGGCTGCTGTGGCGGGTCATCGTGCCGCTGTCCAAGCCCTCCATCGCGGCGGTCGGGGTCTACGTCTTCCTCTCGGCGTGGAACCAGTACTTCTGGCCGCTGATCCTGATCCGCGACACCGAGTTCCAGACGCTGCAGATCGGCATCTCCCAGCTCAACGACGCCGAGGCGGCGCAGCCGGGCCTCGTCCTCGCCGGCGTCGCGTTGTCCCTGATCCCCACGCTGGCCGTCGTGATCTTCGGCCAGCGCTACATCGTCCGCGGGCTGACCGCCGGGGCGCTGCGTTGATCCATCGAGAAGGAGAACCAATGAGAAGACCTCGGCTCCGCCGGACCGCGGCGGCGTTCGTCGCCGTCGTGGCCGCCGCCGCGCTCACGGCCTGCGGCGACTCCGGGTCCGGCACCGACGGCGGCAGCGGCGCGCTCGACGCGCCCGGCGCCGAGGTGCTGGAGAAGGCGACGGACAAGACCACCATCGAGTTCTGGCACGCGATGAAGGGGGCCAACGCCACCGCCGTCGACCAGCTCGTGGCCGACTTCAACGCCCAGAGCGGCGGCAAGGTCGAGGTCAAGGCGGTCTTCCAGGGAAGCTACGACGAGACGATCGCGAAGTACAAGGCGTCGGTGCAGCAGAAGAGCACGCCGGCCCTGGTGCAGATCTACGACATCGGCAGCCGCTTCATGGTCGACTCGAAGCAGGTCGTGCCGATGCACAAGTTCATCGAGAAGGACGGCTTCAACGCCGGCGACATCGAGCCGAACATCGCCAGCTACTACTCGGTCGACGGCAAGCTCTGGTCGATGCCGTTCAACTCGTCGACGCCCCTGCTGTACCTGAACAAGGAGGCGTTCGAGCGGGCCAAGCTCGACCCGACGAAGCCGCCGAAGAACCTCGACGAGATCGGCGAGCTGGCGAAGAAGCTCACGATCAAGGACGCCAGCGGCAAGACCGTCCAGTACGGCTTCAACGCCGCCATCTACGGCTGGCTGGTGGAGCAGCTGCTCGCCACCGACGGCAAGGAGTACTGCGACAAGGGCAACGGGCGCAGCGGCCTGGCCACGAAGGTGCAGTTCGACCAGGAGACGGCCGTACGCGTCGCGCAGTGGTGGACGGACCTGGTGAAGGGCGGCTACGCGACGAACACCGGCCGCAAGACCGACGACGCCCAGGCCGCCTTCAAGTCGGGCACGGTCGCCATGCACCTGGAGTCCACAAGCGTGCTGCGCGGCTACGTCGACGCCGCCAAGGGCAAGTTCACCGTGCTCACCGCCCCGTACCCGAAGGTGAGCGCCTCCTCCACGGGCGGACCGATCATCGGTGGCGCGTCGCTGTGGATCAACGGCGTCGGCCACGACGACAAGGAGAAGCGGGCCGCCTGGGAGTTCGTGAAGTTCGCCTCCGGCCCGGTCGAGCAGGCCAAGTGGCACACCAGCACCGGGTACGTGCCGATCAACGCCAAGGCGCTCGACGAGCAGATCGACAAGGACTGGATGGCGAAGTTCCCCCAGTTCCGCACCGCCGTCGACCAGCTGCACGCGCTGCCGCCGTCGGTCGCCTCGGCCGGCTGCCTGCTCGGCGTGATGCCGCAGGCCCGCAAGGCGTCCGAGGACGGCCTTGAGGCGGCCATCGTCGGCAGCAAGCCGGCCGAGCAGGCCATGAAGGACGCCGCGGCGAGCGTGCAGGGCGCCATCGACAGCTACAACAAGTCGGTCAGCTGACCACCGCACCGCGCTGATCGTCGAGAAGGGCCAGTTCCGCCGGGACTGGCCCTTCTCCGTTGCCGCCCCCACGTCGGGGGTGCGGGCGGATCCTATGGTGGGCTCTGCCACCGATCGAGGGAGAGAACGTTGTCACCGTCGCACCGCCCGCCCCGCTCGTACGTCGCAGGGGCGGCGCTGGGCCTGCTCGTCGGGCTCGCCGCCTGCACCGCGCCACGGGCGGAGCCGCCCGAGCAGCCGGCGCCGGGGATCGCGGTGACCCAGGAGAGCCTGCGCGGCGGCGGAGCGGAGGGGGAGGGCCCGGAGTCCACCTGGTCGGTGACGGCCAGGCGGCTCGACCAGCCGTTGACGCAGCTCGGCCAGGTCGTCGTCGTGCCGGACGGGCGGGAACTGCGGGCGGTGGACCGCTCCACGGGGCAGGACCGCTGGCGTCACCCGTTCCCGCTGGCCTACCAGTACGCGGTCGCCGGCGACCTGATCGTGGTCAGCGCCAGCAACGGAGGGTTGCTGGAGGTGCTCGACGCGGCCACCGGCGCCACCCGCTGGCGGGCCGAGGACACCCAGGACGTCGTCGTCCAGCAGCAGGTCGTGTACGACCGCGAGTGCGTCGGCACCGGACAGTCCGCGAAGTGTGTCGTCATCGCCCGGGACGTCCGCGACGGTCGCCAACTGTGGAAACTGCCCGCCGACCGGTTCGCCCGGGTCAGCGACGAGGCGCTCGGCGTCCGCGCGCCGCACGCCGCGCCCACCCAGCGGTACGTGTCGGTGCGGCTGAACGGGCGTACCTACACGAGCGTCGCGCCCACCACCGGCAAGACCGGCGCCGGACGCCTGCCGAGCCGGGCCTGGCACGGCTTCGTGGCCGGCAACCTGCTGGTGACCACCGACCACGATCCGCCCCGGGACGACCGGCGGTGCACCGTCAGCATCGCCACCGTCGACGCGGCCACCGGCGCCGGAGGCTGGTCCGGCGAGGTCTTCAGCGGGCGTCGCGAGGACGGCGAGTGTGCCAAGCGGCTGGCGCACGACCGCAGCGGGCTGACCCTGATCGGGGCCGGCACCCGGCTCGTCGCGGTCACGGACGCCGGCCGGCCGCAGGTGATCGACCTGCGGACCGGTAGAACGCAGTGGGAGGGCGTCGCCCCCGGCGTGCCGATCGACGGGGACGACCGGTCCGTGCTGGTGCGGCGCACCGCCGACGAGGGCGAGCTGGCCCTGCTCGACATGGCCACCGGCGCGACGCGGTGGAGCGCGCCGGACCCGGGACTGTCCGGCACCTCGGCGAGTTGGCGGTCGAGCGTGACCGGACGACTCGTGGCGGTCAGCGGCGCGGTGGAACAACGACCGGTCGTACTCATCTACGACGTGTCGACCGGTCGCCAGCTCGGCCGGTATCCCGGTTGGCTCGCCGGCGCCGGGGACGACTGGGTCGCGGTGAGCCACTCCGGAGGCTCGGACGGGATCTCACTGGACCTGTACGCCTTCTGAACCGGCGCGGCGGGCCGGTCCCGGGCCGGCCGCCGCGTCCACCGCCGCCGCGCCCTAGTTCCAGCGGAACAGGAGCGCGGCGACGGTCGCACCGACGACTGCGGTGATCGCCAGACCCGCCAGGTTCGACGCGTCGACCGGGGCCCCCGCCCAGGCGCTGGAGAGCGCCTCGACGGTGGCGCCGAACGGCAGCCACGAGGCGGCCCGGGCCACCGGTTCCGGCAGGGAGGCGGTGCCGCCGAACAACCCGCCGACGGCCCCGAGGGCGAAGAAGGCGATCAGGCCGATGGCGACCGCCGAGTTCGGGGTGGGCGCCACCGAGGCGACGATCAGGCCCAGCCCGTACATCGCGGCCACCGATAGCCCGACCACGGCGAGCGCCATGCCGACGTGGGCCGGCGGACGTGCGCCGAAGCCGACGACGGCGACGGCGTACGCCAGCCCGATCCCCAGCACCGCCTGCGCCAGGCTCACCACCAGCTGGGCGACGAGCACCATCGCCGGCGACGCCGGGGTGACCGCGAGGCGGCGCAGCACCCCGCTGCGGCGGTAGTAGGCCAGGAAGCTCGGCATGTTCACGATGCCGATCGTGGCGAGGACGATGGTGAAGACCAGCGGCAGGACGAACAGGTCGAGCGCCGAGCGCCCGCCGGCGACCTCCTGGTCACCGGCGGCAGCGGCGTTCATGACCAGGATCAACAGCGGTAGCCCTATGGGTACGACCAGCCCGGCCGTGTCCCGGACGACCATCTTCGCCTCGCACCCGATCAGGGTCAGCCACGAGCCCGGCCCGGGTCGTCGTACGGTCACCTCGGTCATGCGTCCTCCTCCGTGACGAGTTCCTTGCCGGTGAGGCGGACGAACGCCTCCTCCAGGTTCGCGGCGCCGGCCCTGGCGGCCAGCCCGGCCGGGGTGTCCAGGGCGACGATCCGGCCGGCGTCGAGCAGCACGACCCGGTCGCAGAGCCGTTGGACCTCGTCCATCGCGTGGCTGACCAGCAGCACGGTCTCGTCGCGCAGCCCCTCCACGCCCACCCAGATGTGCCGGCGGGCACGGGGATCCAGTCCGGTGGTGAGTTCGTCGAGGATCACCACCCGCGGTCGGCCGACCAGGGCGAGGGCGATGGAGAGGCGCTGCTGCTGGCCGCCGGAGAGCTTCTCGAACCGCGTTCCGGCCTGCCCCCGCAGCTCGACCAGGTCGAGCAGTTCGTCGGCGGGGCGCGGATCGGGGTAGAAGCTGCGGTAGAGGCCGAGCAGCTCACCGACGGTCAGGGCCGCGTGCAGCTCGGCCTGCTGCAACTGCACGCCGAGCAGCTGGCGGACGGCGGCGCGGTCCCGGCGCGGGTCCCGCCCGAGCACCCGGACGCGTCCCCGGTCGGGGACCCGCAGGCCGGCGATCAGCTCGATCATCGTGGTCTTGCCGGCCCCGTTGACGCCCAGGACGCCCAGCACCTCACCGGGGGCCACCGTCAGGCTGACGTCGTCGACGGCGACGACGTCGCCGTACCGCTTGTGCAGGTTCTCGACCTCGATGGCGGGTTGGCTCATGCTCGCCATGCTGGTCGGCGGCACCCGCCCGCCGCCTGTGCCGGAGGTCAGCCCCGCCGCCAATGACTTTCGGCACCCGTGGCTCGCCGGCCGCGGCGGCTAGGGTTGCCGCATGCGGCGGCTCGGGCTCGATGAGTGGTCCGGCCTGGTGATGCTCGTCGTGTGCGTGGGCGTCGGGTCGCCGGTGATGCTCGGCCTGGTCGAGCCGGACATCCCGGCGCCGGTGTGGGTGGGGCTCTTCGTCGTCACCCTGGGCGCGGCGCTGGGCGCCGTCACCGAGCGGGGCCGACCGCCCCAGAGGTGGGCCGCCTACGGCACGGCGGTGGTCGTCGGCTGGGGCGTGGTCGCGACGGCCCCCCGCGCCGGCATGCTGCCGATCCTGCTGGTGGTGATCGCCGCGCTCGGGCCGGAGACCGTCCGGCTGCCGGTCAACCTGCTGGTGGTGGCGCTGAACACGGCCGTGATCGCGCTGACCGTGGGCCGGGTCCACGACGGCCTGGTCGCGCCGCTCGTGTCCGGGGTGTTCTACGGGCTGATCCAGATCGCGACGACGTTCAGCGTCACGGCGGTCCGGCGGGAGCAGCAGCACCGTCAGGAGCTCACCCGGGCGCACGTCGAGCTGCGCGCGGCCAGCCTGCTGCTGGCCGGGTCGGCCCGCACGGCGGAACGGCTGCGCATCTCCCGCGAGCTGCACGATCTGCTCGGCCACCAGCTCACCGTCCTCACCCTGGAGCTGGAGGCCGCCCGGCACCGTGCCGGCGACCCGGCACGGGAGCATGTCGAACGGGCCGGGAGGGTGGCCCGGGAGGTGCTCGCCGACGTCCGCGACACCGTCAGCGCGCTGCGCGCCGGACCCGCCGCCGACCTCGCGGCGGCGTTGCGCGACGTAGGCCGCGACATCCCCGGGCTCGACGTGACGGTCGAGGTGGGGGAGGACGTCGAGGTGAACGAGGACCAGATCGCGGCCCTCGTCCGGGCCGTACAGGAGATCATCACCAACACCCTCCGGCACGCCAGCGCGCGCGAGCTGGGAGTCACGATCGTGCGCGACGGTGACGCGATCCGACTGACCGCGTCCGACGACGGGCAGGGCGCGCGGGACGTGGTCCCCGGCAACGGGCTGCGGGGGCTGGCGGAGCGGTTCGCGGCACTCGGCGGGGAGATCGCGTACGACGGCAGCGCGGGCTTCCGGGTCACCGCCCGGATGCCGGCCCGGTGACCGGCATGGCCCAGCCGGACGACCCGGGCGGCCGGAACGACCGGAGTGCCGGCGTGACCAGGGTGGTCGTGGTCGACGACCAGACGCTGGTCCGGCAGGGCATCCGCACCCTGCTCGACATGGCCGGCATCGAGGTGGTCGGCGAGGCCGACGACGGCGAGGCGGCCCTGGCCGCGATCGACGCGACCCGGCCCGACGTCGTCCTGCTCGACCTGCGCATGCCGCGCCGGGACGGCATCTGGGTCCTCCACCAGTTGCGCGAACGCGGGGCGGACGTGCCGGTGCTGGTGCTCACCACCTTCGACGACGACACCCTCGTCCTCGACGCCCTGCGCGCCGGTGCGCGGGGCTACCTGCTCAAGGACGTCACGCTGGAGCAGCTGACCCGGGCGGTCGAGACCCTCGCCGCAGGCGGAACGCTCATCGCCGTGTCGATCACCGATCGGCTGTTGCGCGCCATCCGCTCGGCGCCGTCCCCGGTCGGGGTGAGCGCCCCGCCGGCGCAGGACCTCACCGAGCGGGAGCTGGACGTGCTCCGGCTGGTCGCCGAGGGCTACACCAACCGGGAGATCGCCGGGCTGCTCTTCCTCGCGGAGGGCACGGTCAAGAACCACGTGTCGGCGGTCCTGCTGAAGCTCGGCGCCCGGGACCGCACCAACGCGGTGCTGCGGGCGCTGCACGAGGGCGTCCTGCGGTAGAGCCGGTGCGTCCGGTCGTCACGCGGTGGGGGATCCGGCGCTGCGGTCCCCGACCTGCACCGGCCGGGGACCACACCGCAGGCGCCTGTGACGCGCCACGGCGAGCATCTCGCCGTGGCGCGTCGCCGCGTCAGCGCAGGCGGCCCTCGATGGCGTCGATGATGCGCGGGCGCAGCTCCGCCGCGCGGATGACGGCGTCGACGGAACCGACCTCGACCGCGCGCTGGATGTTGTGCACCCGGTCGAACTCGGCGGCCACCTCGCCCAGCTTCTCCACGCGCACCGACGAGCGCAGCTCGTCGAGCTCCGCGGTCAACGCCGCGCGGTCGGTGCCGGAGGCCGCCGCGACGCGGGCCTCCAACTCCCGCACGCGCGGGTCGGCCGCGGTGCGGGCGTTGACGTCGCCGGAGAACACCACCGCGGCGGCGGGGGCGCCGCCGAGGACCGAGGCGAACGAGCCTTCCAGCGCGAGCACGGTCATGTTCGGGTTCAGCGCCTTCGAGAACACCACGAACGCGCCACCGTGGTACCGCGAGATCACGCAGAACACGATGGGCCCGCGGAAGTTCACGATCGCGCGGCCGATCTCGGCGCCGTACTCCAGCTGGAGATTGCGCATCGACTCCGGCGAGCCGTCGAAGCCCGACAGGTTCGCCAGCACCACCAGCGGCCGGTTGCCGCTGGCCGCGTTGATCGCCCGCGCGGCCTTCTTCGACGACCGCGGGAACAACGTGCCCGCGGTGTAGGTGTCCGGGCCGTCGGTGGGCGGGAAGCCGCGCCGCGGCACCGACCGTGACTCGATGCCGATCAGGCACACCGGCATGCCACCGAGGTGTACGTCCTGCACCGCCACGGTCTCCGCGTCGGCCATGCCCGCCCACCGTTCCAGCACCGGGTGGTCCTGGTCGGAGAGCGCCCGCATCACCGTCCGGATGTCGAACGGCTTCTTGCGGTCCGGGTTGGCCCCGGCGGAGAAGATCTCGCCGACGGTGGTGAAGTCGCTGCCCGCCACGACGTGCGGGAAGGCGGAGACGTCGCGGTCGACCGGGTCGGTCGTCCGCGTCCGCCGCGGCCCCTGCTCGCCGGGCGCGACGTACGTGTGCTCGTAGTGCGCCATCAGCACGTCCCGCGCCGCGGCCAGGTTCGGCGCCCAGTACTGCGCCTGCCCGTTCGGGCCCATCACCCGGTCGTAGCCGCCGATGCCGAAGTTGTCCTCGGCCGACACGCCACCGGAGAAGTCGAGCGACTGCTTGCCGGTGAGCACCATCGCCGAGTCGGGCGTCATCACCAGCACGCCCTTGGTGTGCATGAGCATCGTCGCCTCGGCGTTCCAGTACGGCTGCGCGCCGACGGTGATGCCCGCGACCACGATGTTGATCTCGCCGCCGTCCTGGGTGAACTCGACGATCCGCTTGAGCGCCGCGGCCACCCAGTCCATGTTCTCCGTGCCCGACTCCATGGAGATCCGGGCGCCGGCGGACAGCGCGTACCACTCCAACGGCACCTGCATCCGCTCGGCCAGGTCCAGCGCGGCGATCACGCGGCGGCACTCCGGCTCCGACAGCGCGCCGAGCGCCTTCGTCGGGTCGCCGAGCAGCACCACCCGGGTGACGCCCTGCGGGTGCCGCCGGGTCGGCGTGGTCACCACGCCCGCCACGATCGCCGCGCTGTTGCGCCCCTTCGGCCGCGCGACCGGGACCAGCGCGTGCTCGTCGTCGAGGTCGTGCTCGACGAAGGTGCCGAGCAGGCCGGTCAGCTCGTACGGGTAGACCGCGTTGCGGCTGCTCGCGCGCAGCACCTTCTGCCGGTAGTCGTCGAGCGGCTCGACCGGCTCGTCCGACGGCTCGCCGACGGTCAGCGCGGTGCCGCCCGCGGCGTCGAACGAGACGCGTACGGCGATCTTGGTCAGCTCGCCGGTCCGGCGGTCGCGCTGCCGCGCGATGAACAGGATCTCCTCCAGCCCGGCGCCCGCGGTCGTGGGCAGCACCCGCCGGGCGATCATCTCCAGCTCCGCGCGGGTGAGGTCGCTCGGCGGCCAGACGTAGACCACGATCCGGTTGGTGCTGAAGCGCTTCCTCGACGGCCGCCGCGACTGCGCGCGACGGATCGAGTCGAGACAGGTGGCGAGGACGTCCTCGGCGGTGGGCAGCGCCACCAGCCGCCCGTCGTGCTCGCGCAGCTCGGCCAGGTCACGCACCTGCGCGAACGCGACGAGGCGGTCGTCCGACGGGTTCTCCCGCGCCACGCACTGGAAGAGGTAGACCTCCTCGTCCGACGACGGCAGCCGGGTGAGGTCGAACTTGCTCAGCCGCTCCATCTGCATCCGCTGCGCGATGTACGGGTGCAGGCCGCGGATCAGCCGCTCCTCCATCATCCCGATGGTCGACGGGCGGAACGTGAAGTGGTGGTGCATCACCGCGCCGCTGCGACCCGCGACGGTGGTGGTGAGCCTGCGGACCTGGTGCGGCAGCGGGTGCGCGCTGACGACCTCGTGCAGCGCCGCCGCCATCGCGTCGAAGTCCGCCGGCTGGTTCTCCCACGCCAGATAGATGTCGACGTCGATGGCGTCGTGGCCGCTCGCCAGCTCCGCGAGGCCGCGCAGCGCGCTGCCCAGCGCGTCGAAGCCCACGGCGGCGGAGACCACGCACGAGCCCGTCCGCTCGGCGACCACGAACGTGCAGCCCTCGACCTCGCTGGTGCGTACGCCGGTGAGGTCCTTGTTGCCGTAGTAGCGCCGGGTCAGCACCTCCAGCATGACGGCGTTGTCCAGGTCGTCGCGGACGAGCCGCTGGCCGAGCAGCCGCACCAGCGGCTCGGTGGAGCGCACCATCTCGGCGACGCGCTCGGCGCGGTCCGGCGCGTCCGGGTGCGCGTCGAGGTGGCGCAGGTGCCGGCGCACGTCCGCGTAGACGCGGGCCCGGTTGCGGCGCAGCAGCGGCTGGGCGAACCAGGCGAACACCACGCCGCGCGCGAGGTCGCAGACCACCGGGAAACGGACCTGCGTCGCGGCCACCAGCCGCTCCAGCGCGAGACCGGCGGGCTCGCGCAGCGACTCGTCCGGCGGAGGCTCCCGCAGCCAGGCGCGCAGCAGCGTCGCGACGACCGTGGCGTCGGCGGACGCGCGTTGCAGGGCGAGGAAGATCCGGAACACGGCGGCTTCGAGCTCGGGGCAGCGCTCCAGCTCGGTGACGCCGTAGTGCCCGAGCGCCTTGGCGAGCTTGGCCTGGAATGCCTCCGGCAGCCCGGCCCGGTCCACGTCGAGGTACTGCAGGTAGGTGTGGAAGTACTCGCGGGCGCTCGGCACGTGGCCGGCGCCGCCGCCGTCCTCGCCCGTCGGCCGGTTGCGGCTGAGCTCGGTGAGGTCGGCGAACACGTCGATGAGGCCGAGTTCCTCGGCCAGCGGCCGGTGACCGTCCTCGGTGGCCGCCCGGCGCGCGGCGAGGTAGTCGTCGAGCAGCCGGCGCTCGTCGTGTGGGTCGACGTCGAAGCCGAGCAGCAGGCTGCGCAGGTCCTCCTGGCCGCGCGTGGCGCGCTCCCGCGCCGGGATCCTGGCGGGCGCTTCGGGCAGGTCCAGCTCGACGGACTCGGTCGCCGCGGTCTCCCCGGCCTCGGCGTCGTCGGCGAGCGGCTCCAGCCGCAGCAGCGGCGCGCCTGTCTCCACCTGGGTGCCCACGGAGACGACGCATTCCTTCAGCCGTGCCTTGAACGGCGCCCGCAGCACCGTCTCCATCTTCATGCTCTCCAGCACCAGCACCGGCGCGCCCGCCTCGACCTCGGCGCCGACCTTCAACGGCGTGGCGACGACCAGCGCGGGGCTGGGCGAACGCAGGACACCGCCCTCGTCGCGGGTGACCCGGTGCGCCACGCCGTCCACCTCGACCAGGTGGATCGGCCCGTGCGTGCCGATGAGCAGGCGGTAGCGGGTGCCGTTGACGACGACCTGCCCGGTGTGCCGGTCGAAGCGGTCCAGCTCGACGTCGGCGGTGCGCACGGCGCCACCCGCTTCGACGCCGACGCGGAACCGGTGTGCGCCGACCCGCGCGACGCGCACGCGGTAGTCGACGCCGCGCAGCTTGAGATCCAGCGGCCGGCCGCTCTCGTGCTGCACCTGCGGGCGTCCGCCGAACGCCGTCGACAGCAGCCGCTGCCGCTCGACGCGCTCCTCCTCCTCGTACGCCTCGATGGCGGCGGCCGCCAGCGCGACGGCGGAGTGCCGGTGCGTGACCAGCCTGCCCTCGCCCCGGACGCGGTCGATCCAGCCGGTGTCCGCGCTGGCGTCGATCACCTCGGGCTGGTCGAGCAGGTCGAGCACGAAGCTCTTGTTCGTCGCGCCGCCCTCGATGATCACCGTGGTCTGCGCCATCGCCCGGCGCAGCCTGCCGAGCGCCTCGTCGCGGTCGCGGCCGTACGCGATGATCTTCGCGATCATCGAGTCGAAGTCGGCGGGGATGGTGTCGCCCTCGCTGACGCCGGTGTCCACGCGGATGCCCGGCCCGGCGGGCAGGTCCAGCCGCGCGATGCGGCCGGGGGAGGGCGCGAAGTCGCGGTCGGGGTCCTCGGCGTTCAGCCGGGCCTCGATGGCGTGCCCGCGCTCCGCCGGCGGCTCGCCCTCGAGCCGCCCGCCCGACGCCACGTGCAGCTGCGCCCTGACCAGGTCGAAGCCGGTGGTGGACTCGGTGATCGGGTGCTCGACCTGGAGTCGGGTGTTGACCTCCAGGAACGCGAACAGCCGGTCGCCGGGGTGGTAGAGGAACTCGACGGTCGCCGCGCCGCGGTAGCCGACCGCGACGGCGAGCCGTTCGGCCGACGCCTTGAGCTCGGCCGTCTGCTCAGGGCCGAGCACCGGCGACGCCGACTCCTCGATGACCTTCTGGTTGCGCCGCTGCACCGAGCAGTCGCGGACACCGAGCGCCCACGCGGTGCCCTGGCCGTCAGCGATCACCTGGACCTCGACGTGCCGGGCGCCGGTGACCAGGCGTTCCAGGAACACGACGCCGCTGCCGAACGCCCGCGCGGCTTCCTGGCTGGTGCGCTCGTAGGCGTCGGCGAGCTCGGCCTCGTTGGTGATCACGCGGATGCCGCGCCCGCCGCCGCCCGCGGTCGCCTTGAGCATCAGCGGGTAGCCGATCTCGGCCGCCGCCGCCAGGGCGGCGTCCAGGGTCTCGACCGCGCCGCGGCTCCACGGCGCGACAGGCACGCCGACCTCCTCGGCGATCAGCTTCGCGCCGATCTTGTCGCCCAGCTTGCGCATGGCGTCCGGGCTCGGTCCGACGAAGGTGACGCCGATCCGCTCGCACAGCTCCGCGAACGCCGGGTCCTCGGCGACGAAGCCCCAGCCGACCCACGCGGCGTCGGCCCCGCTCTCCACCAGCGCGCGCTCCAGCACCTTCAGGTCGAGGTACGGGCGCGCGGACGCGGGACCGAGGTCGTAGGACAGGTCCGCCTCGCGGACGAAGGTGGCCGTACGGTCGACGTCGGTGTGCAGGGCGACGGTCTCGATCCGTGTCCCGGTCTCCGCGGCGATGTCCCGTACGGCGTGGATGAGCCGCATGGCGGCCTCACCACGGTTGACGATGGCGACACGACTGAACACCGATCGAGCCCTCCTTTTAGACCAATGATGCGCGGGCCGCGACGCGGCGGCACCTTCGGCAGTGTCCACCCTCGTGCCTGTGGATCAAAAGGTCAGGGGTCCGAATCCGTTCGGCGAACGGACGATGTTGCGGCGTTGAACAGCCAAAACGCCGGACACAACCGTGATCGTTTCCCGGCATGTGTTGCGTCCGTCCACTTCGTGGGAGGGTGGTGCGCCCGGGGTGGACATATGTTACCGGCGGGTTCGTGTCGACCGGTGTCGCGACAGGGCCTCAGCGGGGACCGGTGCCGCCGTCGAGGTCGCCGAGGAGCGGGCCCGGAACACGCATCCGCCACGCGTCGGTGACGAGCTCCGTCAGGCGGTCGACGTCCACCCGCGCCAGCCGCAGCATGACCAGGGGCAGCCCCTCGTACGCGGGCGTGGTGAAGAAGACCTCGGGCTCGCCGAGGAGCAACGCCTGCTTCTCCGCCTCGTCGCCGACGTAGAGCACCGCGACGTCCGTCCGGATCAGGCGCGACGTGCCGGGTCTGCGCTCGGGGTAGGACCAGACGAACCCCTTGTCGGCGACCCGGAAGTCGAAGCCCTCGCTGTCGATCTCGACCACGTGCGGCAGCGCCAGCGCCAGGTGCCGGACGTCGTCGGCGTCAGCCATCGGGGTCGCTCCGCACCATCGTCTCCCACACCCGCGCAGACTAGCTGCCACGGGTGACGACATGGTGCTGGCGCGAGGGCCTGACCGACGGGACCCGGGCCGTGCGCAGCGGCTCCGGTCGCCGTTCGGCCGACTGTGAACTCCGTTACCTCGCCGCCGGGCGGGAATGAGATCACCGGATCCGGATTTGGAGCCAGATGTGACTCCTGCACTCTTCCCAGCCCGGCTGCCCACCGACCGGCCGGCGGCGAGCCGATGACGGCCGCCGTCGACGCCCCCAAGAGGCCGGCAGCCCCGCTGACGCCCGGTGACCTGATGAGCCCCCGGCAACGCCTGCGGCTCGTCCTCGTCCTCGGGTCGCTGATCGCGGTGGGTCCGCTGACCATCGACATGTACCTGCCCGCGCTTCCCACGATCGTCGACGACTTCCGGACCACGTCGGCGGCGGTCCAGTTGACCCTCACCGGCACGCTGGCGGGCCTCGCCCTCGGCCAGTTGCTGATCGGCCCGCTGTCCGACGCCGTCGGCCGGCGCGCGCCGCTGATCGCCGGCATCGCGCTGCACGTCGTGGCGTCGCTGCTCTGCGTCGTCGCGCCGAGCATCACGGTTCTCGGCGCGTTGCGGGTGGTGCAGGGCCTCGGCGTCGCCGCGGCCTCGGTGGTCGCGATGGCCGTCGTCCGCGACCTGTTCGACGGTGCGGCCTTCGCGAAGCTGCTCTCCCGGCTGCTGCTGGTCATGGGGGCGGCGCCGATCCTCGCGCCGACCCTCGGCGGCGGGCTGCTGCGCTGGACGGACTGGCGTGGCGTGTTCGTGGCGCTGGCCGCCTTCGGCGTGCTGCTCGTGGTGGTCGCCGCGTTCGGCCTGCGCGAGACGCTGCCCGCCGAGCGGCGCCGGCGCGGCGGCGTGGTCGCGACGGTCGGCGTGTACGGCTCGCTGCTGCGCGACCGTACGTTCGTGGGCCTGGTCCTGGTCGCCGGGCTTGCCATGGCCGCCCTGTTCGCGTACGTCGCCGGGTCGTCGTTCGTCTTCCAGGACCAGTACGGCCTGGACGAGCAGCAGTTCGGGCTGGCCTTCGGGGCGGGCGCGGTCGGGCTGATCGCGGCGACCCAGTTCAACGTACGGCTGCTGCGCCGTCACCCGCCGCAGCGGATCCTCGTCGTCGCCCTGGCCGCGGGGAGCGTGGCCGGACTGGCACTGCTCGCCTTCGCCGTGACCAATTTCGGCGGGCTGCCGGCCCTGCTGGTGTCGTTGTGGGTGGTGCTCGCGGCGGCGGGCCTCGCGATGCCGAACGCGCCCGCCCTGGCCCTGTCCCGCCACGGCGAGGCGGCCGGCACGGCCTCCGCCCTGCTCGGCGCCGTGCAGTTCGGCGTCGGTGCGCTGGCCGCGCCCCTGGTGGGCGTCCTGGGCACCGGCGCGGTCGCCATGTCCGTCGTCGTCGCGGGGGGCATGCTGGCGGCGACGGCGGTCCTGTTCGTCGTCGTGCGACCGTCCCGGCTCGCCGGCCTGGAGCCGGACGGGGTGGTCCTGGCCGCGCACTGAGCGGGCCCACCGCGCGCTGCGCGGAAAGCAGTTGTCGGCGGAACGGGTGGCGGCCTAGCCTGCTGGCTGTGCACGCCACCTGCCGGCGGATGCGCCGGGTGCGCCGGTGAGCAGCCGCCTTCGTGAGATCGCCCGACAGACGGTGGCGATCGCCGAGTCGGGCCGTTACCGCAACGGCGCCGGCGACGAGGTCGTCATCGGTGCGCAGGTGCGGGCCGCGGTCGCCGGCACCCGCCACCACCTTCCCGACGGGACGCTCACGATCGGCGACACGCGGGTCGGGGCCGGCGACGTCGAGGTGACGTACGAGTCGACGTTGCAGGCGGCCCGCCGGCTCGGTCCGGATGCGGCGTGTCTGGTGTTCGCGTCGGCCAAGAACCCGGGCGGCGGGTTCCTCGGCGGGGCGAAGGCGCAGGAGGAGAGCGTCGCACGATCGTCCGCGCTCTACCCGTGCCTGCTCGCCGCGCCCGACTTCTACGCGTTCCACCGCGGCCAACGCGACCTGCGATACAGCGACCGGGTCGTCTACTCCCCGCGGGTGCCGGTGTTCCGCGACGACAAGGGCGTGCTGCTCGACGTGGCGTACCAGACGTCGTTCCTCACCGCCGCGGCGCCGAACCTCGGCGCGATCGTGCGCAACCAGCCCGCGCACGCCCCCGACGTGCCGGCGGTGCTGCGCCGGCGTGCGCGGCGGGTGCTCGAGGTGGCCGCCGCGCACGGGCATCGGACGATCGTGCTGGGCGCGTGGGGGTGCGGGGTGTTCCGCAACGACCCCGCCACGGTGGCGGACGCCTTCGCCGACGCGCTGCGGGTGGTCGACCGATTCGACCGGGTGGTGTTCGCCATCCGCGACAACCTGTCGGGTACGCCGGTGTACGGCGCGTTCGCAGCGCGCTTCGGCACCTCCGCGCCGGGGCCGGCGGGCGACGCCCGTCGGGGGTGAGCCGTCCGGCAACGACGCCGCGCCGAGGCCCGGCCCGGCGGTGGCCGCGCAGCCGCCACCGCCGCCACCGCCGCCCAGCCCACCACCGTGTTCAGTCCGCCGGCGCCGTGGTCAGCGTGGCTGCTCGGCGAGGTCCCGGATGCCCTGCAACGTGCCGGTCATGGCGTCCCGCAGGGCGTCCAGCCGGCGGGCGATGACCTGCTCCTCGTTCTCCGGGGCCCGGTCGATGACCATGCTGAGCCCGGTGCGGCCGGGGCCGATCCGCACGGAGTGGGACAGCCGGCACCCGCCGTCCTCGGCGGTGAGGCGGTACTGCCAGCTGGCGCCCGGTTGCGCGGGGTCGGTGGGGCCGCCGCCGAAGCGGTTGTCCGGGTCGAGCACGACCCAGCCGAAGGCCCGCGGCTCGTCGAACCGCACGATGTGCGAGATGGTGCGCCACTCGCCCAGCGCCGGATGGTGGTTGTGCCCCTCGAACCGGGCGCCGAGCGTCGGCCCCCGGCTGCCGTCCAGCCACCGCACCCGGCGCAGCTCCGGACTGAACCGCGCGGGCAGCTCGATGTCCGTGACCAGCTCCCACACCCGGGCGGGATCGGCTGCCACGTGCAGGTCGCACTCGACCGCCGGGCCGTCGACGTAGCGCACGGCATCCTCCTTCGTGTCCTTGACTGACTTCCGGTCCGCGCACCGCAGCCACCGTCGTAGGACGGGCGGCCGCCGCACCGGACAAGGATGGCCCGTCCGGGCCGGCCGCGCAGCCCCGGCACGCTCATGTGTCTCGATACCGACGATCGGCGCGGGCATCGGCCGTCGGCGGTCGACCCCGCTCGATCGCCGGGCTCCACGCCCGCCCCCGCCGCCGGCTGCCGCGATCCGGCGTCGGGGTCATGGCGGCGGCGTAAACGGGTATGCCGTCGCATGGGAACCGAGGTCGCCGTGGTCGGTGCCGGCTTCTCCGGGCTGGCCGCCGCGCTCGCGCTCGCCCGCGCCGGGGTACGGACGCGGGTGCTGGAGGCGCGCGACCGGGTGGGCGGGCGGGTGCTCACCCGGTGGCTGGCCGACGGCACCCAGCTCGACCTGGGCGCCCAGTGGGTCGGCCCCACCCAGGACCGGGTCAACGGGCTCCTCGCCCAGTACGGGATCGCCACCTTCCCGTCCGCCGCGCACGGCGCGTCGCCCGTGATCTTCCCCGACGGTCGGCACGCCGGGGCCCCCGAGGCCGCCGCGCGGGTCCTCGACCTGCTCGACGCGTACGCCGAGCGGGTCGACCCGGTCGCGCCGTGGGCGGGGGCCGAGGCCGCCGAGTGGGACCGTACGACGCTGGCCGGCTGGCTGCGCATGGCCGCGCCGGACCCGGCCACCGCCCGGTACCTCGGGCGGCTGCTCGCGGGCGGGCTGCTGGCCGCCGGCCCGGACGAGATCTCCGTGCTCCAACTGGCGTTCTACCTGCGCTCCGGCGGCGGTAGCCGGGCGCTGTTGGCGATGGCCGGCGGCGCGCAGCAGGACCGGATCGTCGGCGGGCCGCCGGTGCTGGCCGAGGCGCTGGCCGCGGCGCTCGGCCCGGACGCGGTGCGGCTGTCCGCGCCCGTACGGGCCATCGCGCAGGACCGTGCCGGCGTGGTGGTGCACACCGACACCGACCGCGTCGAGGCGGACGCGGTGGTGGTCGCCGTGCCGCCGACGCTGGCCGGGCGCATCCGGTACGACCCGCCGCTGCCGCCCCTGCGCGACGCGCTCACCCAGCGGATGCCGATGGGCTCGGCGATCAAGGTGCACGCGGTCTACCCGGAACCGTTCTGGCGCGCCGACGGCCGTTCCGGCGTCGCGTTCTGCCTCGACGGGCCGGTCACCGAGACAGTGGACAACAGCACCCCGGCCTCCCCGCGGGGGGTGCTCACCGCGTTCAGCTACGGCCCGGAGGCGAACGCGCTGCGCCGGATGCCGCCGGGGGACCGCAGGGCGAGCCTGCTCGACGCCCTCGCCGCCGTCGCCGGCCCGGCCGCCCGGCGGCCCGAGGAGTTCGTCGAGTACGACTGGTCGGCGGACGAGTGGACGCGCGGTTGCTTCTGCGGGGCACCGACCCCCGGCTCCTGGTGCGGCTACGGCCCGGAGCTGCGCCAGCCGGTGGGACGGGTGCACTGGGCCGGCACGGAGACCGCCACCCGGTGGGCGGGTTACCTGGACGGGGCGATCGAGGCCGGCGAGCGGGCGGCTGCGGAGATCCTGGCGCGCGCGGGCGGCTGACCCGCTCGGCCACCCCCGCGAACCTCCTCGAAGGCGGCCGATGTCTGTGCGACGATCGTCGGGCGTCGTGCCGACCGGTCCGTCCCGCCGGTCCGCCCACGCACCGGTCTCTGGCAGGCATGCGGGAAGGCTCCCCCCACCTCGTACCCCTTGGAGAGCATGATGTCCTCGTCCCCGGCGCGGGTCCTCGCCGCGCTGAACGCGGTGCGGCCACCCGACCAGCCGTCCCCGGTCATCGGCAGGGCCGTCGTGGTCGGCGGCAGCGTCGCCGGGCTGCTGGCGGCCCGCGTGTTGTCCGACTACGCGGAGAGCGTCGTCATCGTCGACCGCGACGATCCACACGTGACCGGCGGTCGGCCGGGCGTGCCACAGGGATCGCAGCTGCACGCGCTGCTGCCCGGCGGCTTCCTCCAGCTCGAACGCCTGTTCCCGGGATTCCGCGAGCGGGCCGTGGCCCAGGGGGCGATCGAGGCGCCACCGGCGGCCAGGCGGAACTACCTCGACGGCCGGCTGAAGGTCGTCGTACCCGACGACGCCGACAGCCTGGCGGGCACCCGGCCCCTCCTGGAGGGGTTGATCCGCGAGCAGGTGCTGCGGCTGCCCAACGTAAAGACGGTCACCGCCCGCGCCACGGGGCTGGTGTGCGACGGCGGCGTGGTCACCGGCGTCCACTGCGAGACCGGCGGGGCGACGGGCGTCGAGTCGGGTGACCTCGTGGTGGACGCGATGGGACGTTCGAGCAGGCTCTCCGAGTGGTTGGAGCAGGCCGGCTGGGACCGGCCCGCCCTGCGGCGGATGACCGTGGACCTCAACTACGCGACCGCGCTGTTCCGGCGCCGCGAGGCGGAACCGGAGGCCACTGTCGTCCTGGCACTGCACACCGCCAGGATGTCGTCGGACGTGGCCGGCGCCGCGTTCTTCGCCGTGGAGGACGGCCGGTGGATGGCCATGATGGCCGGCTACGGCGCCAACCGCCCGGGGCGCACCGCGGACGACTTCGTCCGCCGGCTGCGGGAGCAGTTCCCGCCGGAGTTCGGCGCGCTCGCCGCGAACGAGATGCTCGGCGAGGTGCAGACCTACCGCCACGCCGACAGCCGGCGGCGGGACTTCCACGGGCTGAGGCGCCTGCCGGCCGGGCTCGTCAGCGTCGGCGACGCGGTCGCGTCGTTCAATCCGGTGTACGGGCAGGGGATGACGGCGGCGGCCCTGCACGCGGCCTGCCTGTCGACGTACCTGCGGTCGGGCCCGGACCTGGGCGCGCCCGCGCGCCGGTTCTTCGCCCTGCAGAAGGTCGTGGTCGACGTCGCCTGGTCGATGTCGACCTCCGCCGACCTGGCGCTGCCGCACGTCGACGGGCCCTACCCGCGCGGCTACCGGCTCTCCAGCTGGGCCAGCAGGCAGATCGTCACGGCGACCGTCACCGACGTGCCGACCGCCCGACGCTTCAACGAGGTCGTCTCCATGCTTGCGCACCCGAGCTCGCTGGCCACCCCCGGCGTGCTCCTGGGCGCGCTGCGCGCCAACCGACGGGCCCGCTGACCGAGCCGTCCGCCGCCCCGGACGCCGCGTCCGGGGCGGCGCTGCGCGTCCGGTCGAGTATCCCTCGGCGCGTTCGGGGTGGCCGCTGGACGGGTTAATCGGATGGGCCCGGCCGTGCGGGGTCATTATGGTTGGTCGATGGACGTTGTCAGCACCGCCGACGTCTCGCCGGGTGACCGGTTCGCCTTCTGGCGCGAGGTCAGCGGGAAGCTCTGGGTGCCGTACGACCTGGCTCGGGAGCGGCAGGCGGAGACCGGCTTCGAGGCACGGGTCGGCATCAGCGAGTTCGGCGCGGTGCAGGCGACCCTGATGACGACGACGGCGCACTCGGTACGTCGCACGCCCCGGCTGATCCGGCAGGCCGACCCGGAGGTGTTCAAGGTGAGCTGCCTGGTCAGTGGCAGCGGCATCCTGACGCAGGACGGCAGACGCGCGGAGTTCGGCGCCGGGGACCTCGTGCTCTACGACACCTCGCGCCCGTATGTGGCCGAGCTCCGGCCGGACGATTCGACGAGCCGGATGCTGCTCCTGCGTTTCCCACGGGCGCTGCTGCCGTTTCCTCCCCGGGAACTGCGTGAACTGAGCGCCGTCCGCATGTCCGGCGCCCGCGGCGTCGGCGCGCTGTCGTCGCGCTTCCTGCTGCAGCTCGCCGACCAGATGGACGAGCTGACCCCGGCCGAGACGGCGCGGCTGGCCACCCTGACGCTCGACGTGCTGATCGCGGCTTTGGCCGACGCCCTGGACGCCCGGAAGATCGTCCCCGCGGACACGCGCCGGCGGGCGCTGACCGCCCGTATCCGCGCCTTCATCCACGACCATCTCGGCGACCCGGACCTGACCCCGGACATGATCGCCGCAGCGCACCACATCTCCGTGCGCTACCTGCACAAGCTGTTCCAGCAGGAGGAGCACACCGTCGCCGGCTGGATCCGAGAGCAGCGCCTCGAACGGTGCCGACGCGACCTCGCCGAACCCCGGCTCGCCGCCCGCACGATCAACGCGATCGCCGCCCGGTGGGGCTTCACCAGCGCCGCGCACTTCAGCCAGGCGTTCCGCGCCCGTTACGGCCGATCGCCCACCGAGTTCCGCCAGCGGCTCCGCACCGTGCACGGAGACTAAAGACCTGTGCATCCCGCCGCAACGACAGCTGTGGATGCGTAGGGCAGTCTCGTCTCAGGATGTCGGTTCATCCGAAGCGACAGCACCGAGAAGGGAAACCATGCGCTCGTGGGCAGGGAAACTCCACCGGACCGCCGCCGCCGTGGTCCTGGCCCTCGCCATGCTGCCGGTCGTGTCCGGCACGGCGCAGGCCGCCGAGGTGGCCTACAACCAGAAGAACCAACGCCTGGAAGCCAGGCCGAACAGCGGGATGCCGATCGCATCGGTCAGCCGCGAGATCACGTTGCAGGACGGCACCTACGGCTGGTGGACGTTCCCCACATCGGCACCGTGCCAGACCTACACCGGCCGCATCCTGCCCGGCACGTACACCTGAACGGATCAGCTCTGGCCCGGGGTTCCCAGCGTCGGAACCTACCGGCACCACAGCTACCTGACCGAGGAAGACGGCGGCTGGTCGTACCACATCCAATGTGACTTCCAGCTGTCCGCCACCGGTTCGTACACCTGGGGCAGCGGTCTCGACCCCCACTTCTGACACCGCGTCCACCGGCTGAGCTGACAGTTCCGTCACATCGTCAAGGGAGATCCGCATGAGACTCGCACGAATGTCGATGGCCGCCGTTCTGCTGGGCAGTGCCGCCGTGCTGGTGGTCGCCGCTCCGGCCCAGGCGTCCTGCCCGCAGGGCATCGCCAGCTTCGAGCCGCAGGTCAACGGCACGTTCGCCGGGACCGGCATCAACATCCGCACCGGGCCCGGCTCCGACTGCACGTCGCGCGGCCACGGCCAGCCCGGCCAGACCGCGACGTTCCGCTGCTGGCGGACCGGCCACGACGGCGCCCGCTGGACCTACCTGCACAACCGCGCGACCGGCATGTCGGGCTGGTCCCGAAGCGACCTGCTCTCCGGTGGAGGCGCCACCGTCTCGTGCGGCATCTGATCCGCAGCGCGAGGGCCTCCCGAGGCGATGTCCGCCTCGAGAGGCCCTCGCCTCGGTCGGTCTGCGCACCACCGCCGATTCACGGTCGTCCGATACTCGGCGCCCCCTGCCCCGGACCCGCTACGTAGGAACCCGAGACACCCTCAGAGGGTGGTTTCGCCGTTGAGGCCGAAGTAGTCGTGCCATTTGGTGCTGGTGCCGAAGGTGGTGCCGGTGGAGAGTGCGACGTGGACGTCGTTGGTGGTGCCTTTGGTGAAGACGATGATGTCGTCTTTGCCGTCGCCGTTGGCGTCGGCGAGGTAGGGGAATTCGCCGGGTAGGCAGAAGAAGTCGTGCCATTTGATGGTGGTGCCGGCGAACGACGTGCCGGTGGAGGTGGCGGCGTAGACGTCGGCGTTGGTGTCGCAGGTGAAGGTGACGATGTCGTCGCGGCCGTCGCCGTTGATGTCGCCGACGCGGGGTTGTTCGGTGCCGACGGCGAACAGGTCGTGCCATTTCTGGGGAGGGCCGAAGGTGGTGCCGGTGGAGAGGGCGATGATGACGTCGGCGGCGGTGTGGGGGCCTTGGGTGAAGGTGATGATGTCGTCGCGTCCGTCGCCGTTGACGTCGCCGAGGGCGGGGTGTTCGCCGGGGATGGAGAAGTAGTCGTGCCATTTGATGGCGGTGCCGGCGAATGATGATCCGGTGGAGAGGGCGACGTAGACGTCGGCGTTGGTGTCGTGGGTGAAGGTGATGATGTCGTCTTTGCCGTCGCCGTTGACGTCGCCGATGGCGGCGACTTCGTTGTGGGGGGCGAACCAGTCGTGCCATTTCTGGCTGGGGTTGAAGCTGGTGCCGGTGGAGGTGGAGACGTAGACGTCGGCGAGGGTGCCGTGGGTGAAGGTGATGATGTCGTCGCGTCCGTCGCCGTTGAAGTCTCCGGTGAGGAGGGTTTCGCCGTTGAGGCCGAAGAAGTCGTTCCATTTGTTGGAGGTGCCGGTGAAGGATGATCCGGTGGAGGTGGCGACGTAGACGTCGTTGAGGGTGCCTCGGGTGAAGGCGACGATGTCGTCCTTGCCGTCGCCGGTGAAGTCCGTCGGCGAACCCGCCAGATAGCGCCCACCCGACGGCGACGGGCCGCAGTTGTCGCTGACCAGGTACCTCTGGTGGTACTGGCCGGGGTACGGCGCCAGTGACGTCCCGTTGATCACGATCGTCTGCCCGACGCCGTTGTAGAGCTGCTCGTAGTGGATGTGCGCGCCGGACGAGTTGCCGGTGCTGCCCGTGGTGCCGATCTGCTGGCCCTGCTGCACGTACGCCCCGTCGGGCACGGAGTAGGAGCTGAGGTGGAAGTAGTAGGTGGTCCACCCGCCGCCGTGGTCGATGACGATGTAGTTCCCGGCACCGCTGGGCTGCGAGTACCGGCGGGCGACACCGGCCGCGGAGGCGAGCTGCGGCGTGCCGGCGGTGGATCCTCCGTCGGCCCGTACGAAGTCCAGGGCCAGCCGGACCTCGGCGCTGTGGTGCCCGTACGTCCACCGCTGCCCGCAGGGGAACGGGGCCTTGAAGTTCGGCGCGGCGAGCGCGGGGGACGAGGTGGCCACCGCCCCGGTCAGTACGCCGACCACCAGGGTGAGCAGGGAGACCAGGATGCGACGCACCCTGCTCCTCGAATGCCGTGACATGGGTGACTCCGGTCAGGGAAGAGTCGGACGGGTGGGTCGCGCACCAGCAGGCCCCGCTCGGGCTCGTCGCGCGCGGAAGGGAGACCAGCCGTCGGAGCCGGAAGAGACCCCGACGGAGGTGGGCGTTGCTAGAGCTGACGACGCGCCGCCGACAGTGTGTGGGCGGCGCGTCGTCAGCCGGGAGTCAGCCCGCGCGACGAAGACGTGCGAGCATCCCGTTGAGGTCCTGGGCGAAGATGTGCTGCCGGAAGAAGTGACCGCCGGGCTCCTCGCGCCACTCGTGGGGGATGCCGGCGCGGCCGAGGGCCGCCCGGAACTCGCGCTGGCCGGCGAGTACCTGATTCTCGTTCACCGTGTCGAACCAGTTGACCGGGTCCGGCGAGGTGCCGGCGACCAGGAAGATGCGCTTGTTGCGGTAGCTCTCGATGCGTTGGATCGGGTTGTCGGCGCTGACCCGCGCCTCATCCCACAGAGGCGCGCCGTAGACGGTACCGCCACCCAGGTCCTTGACGGCCGAGGTGGCGTTGGCCCAGTGCACGACCAGCCCGAAGTCCCGGCGCAGGCTGGCCGGGCCGGAGTGGGAGCTGACCGAGCAGAAGTGGCCGTAGTACTTGGCGGTGTACTTGAGGGCGCCGAACCCGCCCATTGAGAAGCCGGCCACGGCGCGGCCGTTGTACTCGGCGAAGGTGCGGAAGTTCGAGTCGATCCAGGGCAGCAGCTGTGCCATGTGGAAGGTCTCCCAGTTGCGGGGCCCGGCGAAGCTGCTGACCGGGTTCGAGTACCACCCGGTGGAGGCGTCCGGCATGACGACGATGAGTTCCCGGCCGGCGGTCAGGTTGATGATGTTGTGGTGCATGTGGAACTCGCGGAAGTCGGAGTCGCCGCCGTGCAGCAGGTACAGCACCGGGTAGCGCTTGCCACTGGTGTGGTAGCCGTCGGGGAGCAGGACGTTGACTGCCGGGTCCCACTCGATGGCGTCGGTGGCGAACCGGTAGTACTGCAGGCGGCCGTAGTTCTCGTGCCTGACGATGCGCAGACCGTGGCCGTCGCCGGCGGCGGAGGCCAGCCCCGGGGCGGCGAGGGCGCCGCCGAACGCGCCCGCGGCAGCGACGCCCGCGGCGCCGGCCAGTAGCCGGCGGCGGCTGACGGACTTGCGGCCGGCAGGGATGTTTTCCATGATTTCCTCCATCGGGGTGGACCGCGCCGGATGGCGGCACGGAGTGTGATTCCGTCTGTGTGGGACGTTTCAGAGGGTGGTTTCGCCGTTGAGGCCGAAGAAGTCGTGCCATTTGGTGCTGGTGCTGAAGGTGGTGCCGGTGGAGAGTGCGACGTGGACGTCGTTGGTGGTGCCTTTGGTGAAGACGATGATGTCGTCCTTGCCGTCGCCGTTGGCGTCGGCGAGGTAGGGGAATTCGCCGGGTAGGCAGAAGAAGTCGTGCCATTTGATGGTGGTGCCGGCGAACGACGTGCCGGTGGAGGTGGCGGCGTAGACGTCGGCGTTGGTGTCGCAGGTGAAGGTGACGATGTCGTCGCGTCCGTCGCCGTTGATGTCGCCGACGCGGGGTTGTTCGGTGCCGACGGCGAACAGGTCGTGCCACTTTTGGGGCGCGCCGAAGGCGCTGCCGGTGGAGAGGGCGACGATGACGTCGGAGGCGGTGGCGGGGCCCTGGGTGAAGGTGATGATGTCGTCGCGTCCGTCGCCGTTGACGTCGCCGAGGGCGGGGTGTTCGCCGGCGATGGAGAAGTATTCGTGCCACTTCACGGCGGTGCCGGCGAATGATGATCCGGTGGAGAGGGCGACGTAGACGTCGGCGTTGGTGTCGTGGGTGAAGGTGATGATGTCGTCTTTGCCGTCGCCGTTGACGTCGCCGACGGCGGCGACTTCGGTGTGTGGGGCGAACCAGTCGTGCCATTTGGTGCTGGGGTTGAAGGTGGTGCCGGTGGAGAGTGAGACGTGGACGTCGGCGAGGGTGCCGTGGGTGAAGGCGACGATGTCGTCGCGTCCGTCGCCGTTGAAGTCTCCGGTGAGGAGGGTTTCGCCGTTGAGGCCGAAGAAGTCGTTCCATTTGTTGGAGGTGCCGGCGAAGGTGGTGCCGGTGGAGGTGGAGACGTAGACGTCGTTGAGGGTGCCGTGGGTGAAGGTGATGATGTCGTCGCGTCCGTCGCCGGTGAAGTCCGTGGGCGAGCCCGCCAGATACCGGCCACCGGACCCACCGCCCGCGTTGACCAGGGAGATGTAGTGGTTCCAGTTCCAGTGCGGGCCCGGGTCGGTGTGGTCGTTGCCCGGCAGCTCGTGGTGCCCCTTGATCGCGGTACGGTTCTTCGGTAGGCCGTACTTGTCGCAGAGATAGCGGGTCAGCGCGGCCGACGAGCGGTACATGGACTCGGTGAACCAGCTCGGGTTGTCGACGAAACCCTCGTGCTCGATGCCCACCGAATACGGGTTGGCCGAGCGCGCGTGGTAGGCGGTGTCGCCCTCGCGCACCATCTGGGTGATCTCGCCGTTGCTCGACTTCACCACGTAGTGGGCGCTCACCCCCGCCGACGGGTTCTGGAACCAGCTGATCGTGCCGGCGTACGAGCCCTGGGTCACGTGCACCACGACGGTGGTGATCCGCGAGGAGCGGCCCGCCGCGTAGTTGCCGCCGTACGCCGAGATCCACCGGGCCGGCGCGTACTCGGGCACCGCCGCGGCGAGGGCGGCCGGTGTGGCCGTGCCGGCGGGGGCGACGCGGGCGTACCGGCCGAGCTCCGGCCGCACCCGCCGGGGCGCCACCCGTACGGAGGCGGTGGTGATGCCGTCGCGGAGCAGGTCGTAGACGTGGTCGGCGTACAGGCGGGCCGTCGCGTCGTCGGCGGCGTACGCGTACCGCGCGACCACCGGGTACCAGGCGGAGATCCGGTCCCGGTCGGCGGCCGTGAGCCGCTCGGCGTCGGCGAGGTCCCGCAGGAGGGCCGCGCCGCCCCTGATGTTGGCCGAGGTCACCGACTTCAGGGCGGCCACCGGTTGCCCGGTCAGTTCGGCCGCCCGTTCCAGCGTGCGCTGGCGGGGATTGCTGACCAGGTGCATGACGCCGTAGCCGTTGGCCTGGCTGGGCTGCCCCTCGTGTCCGTCGAGCCGGGTCTCGCCGTAGCCGACGGCGACCAGCAGGTCCCTGGGCACGTCGAACTCGCCGGCCGCCCGGGTGAAGGCCGTGTCGAGCGGGCCGGCGGCGGGCCTGGCCGGCGCGGCGGCGGCCGGCGCGACGGGGCTCAGTAGCGCCGCCGCGAGGACGACGGCGGCACCCCCGCGCCAGGAGAGTCTGTCGGGTCTCATGGTGGTCTCCCGTCCGCGGGTCACAGGGTGGTCTCGCCGTTCAGGCCGAAGAAGTCGTGCCACTTGGCGCTGGCGCCGAAGGTGGTGCCGGTGGAGAGTGCGACGTGGACGTCGTTGGTGGTGCCCTTGGTGAAGACGACGATGTCGTCCTTGCCGTCGCCGTTGGCGTCGGCGAGGTAGGGGAACTCGCCGGGTAGGCAGAAGAAGTCGTGCCACTTGATGGTGGTGCCGGCGAACGACGTGCCGGTGGAGGTGGCGGCGTAGACGTCGGCGTTGGTGTCGCAGGTGAAGGTGACGATGTCGTCGCGGCCGTCGCCGTTGATGTCGCCGACGCGGGGTTGTTCGGTGCCGACGGCGAACAGGTCGTGCCACTTTTGGGGCGCGCCGAAGGCGCTGCCGGTGGAGAGGGCGACGATGACGTCGGAGGCGGTGGCGGGGCCCTGGGTGAAGGTGATGATGTCGTCGCGTCCGTCGCCGTTGACGTCGCCCAGGGCCGGGTACTCGCCGGCGATGGAGAAGTACTCGTGCCACTTCACGGCGGTGCCGGCGAACGAGGACCCGGTGGACAGCGCCACGTACACGTCGCCGGCCGCGTTGTGGGTGAAGGCGACGATGTCGGCGCGGCCGTCGCCGTTGACGTCGCCGACCGCGCCGATCTCCGCGCCGGGGGCGAACCAGTCGTGCCACTTCTGGCCGCCGCCGAAGCTGGTGCCGTTCGACAGCGCCACGTAGACGTCGCCGGTGTTGCCGTGCGCGAAGGTGACGACGTCGTCGCGGCCGTCGCCGTCGACGTCGCCGGTCGAGGCGGTCTCACCGCCGATGGAGAAGAAGTCGTTCCACTTCACCGAGGTCCCGGCGAAGCCGGCGCCCGTGGAGGTGCTCACGTAGACGTCGGCGAGGGCGTTCTGGGTGAAGCTGACGATGTCGTCGCGTCCGTCGCCGCTGACGTCGGTGGCGGACCCGCCGGCGATGGCGTGGGTCCGGGCCGCCTCGTCGAGCAGGGTCCGCGCCTTCGTCGCCACCTGGTCGTAGCGGTCGGGGAAGCCGGAGCGCTGCACGCACTGGGCGACCTGGCCGGCGCTGTAGCGAGGGTTGTTGCGGTCGCAGACGATCGCGCGGGTGACGTACTGGGTGGTGGCGTAGACCGGGTCCATGATCTGCTCCGGCGTGCCCCAGCCGTAGTCCCACCGCTGCTGGAACACCCCGAGTGAGGACTTGTCGCCGCACGGCAGGTTGTTCATGTGCGACTCGACCCAACCGGCCTCGAACGCGGACAGCATGACCTTGTCGTTGACGTTGTGGGCGCGGGCGACCCGGTAGACGATCACGCTGATCGCGGGGTCGTGGTTGGCGGGGATCGAGGTACAGGCCAGCGTGCCGATCGGGGCGTCGGCCTGCGCCGGCGCGGTCGCCACGACCGACGCCAGCGCGGTGCAGAGGCCGACCAGCAGGGCGAGGGGAGTACGTCTCACGATGCTCCTCTGAGGGGTGTCAGCGGTGCGGCGAGCGGTCCCGCCACGAGGGCGCGCTGCCGCCAGGAGGGCCGCCCGGGCTGACGGGTGCGTCGCCGCGTCGACACCTCCCCGTCGGTGGGAAATCGATTGCCGAGGAGTATCGCCAGGACCCCGACGGCTGTCAACGCGTCCTGGAATCTTCCTTCGGCAACTGAGCGGTGGCGGTAAAGTATTGACATCTCGCGATGCCCCCCGGTTAACTCCCGAGCAATCGATTTCTCGCGGCTCCGACGGTCATCCTGGAGGGACATCCATGAAGCCCCACCTCCGCCGCTGGCTGGCTCTGGCCGCGGCGCTGGCGAGCATGATCCCCCCGACGGCGGCGCACGCCGCCGAGCCCGCCCCGGCCCCGCGCGGTGTCGGGGCGCTCGCCGTCGTCGACGACAAGGGCCCGGTCGGCTGGGACGTCTACCGCCGCCTCGACCGGCTGCCCGAGCTGGCGGCCGGCAGCCGCACCCGGCAGTTCTCCAGCTTCGCCCGGGACGGCTCCAACGACGACGGCTTCGTCGGCACCTACTCGTGCCTGCGCCAGTCCGGCGGCTGCGTCATCGCCGAGGACCGCGGAGCCGGCGAGGTGCAGTCGATCTGGTTCACCCGCGACGACGGCAACGTCAGCGCCACCGGCTGGATCCGCGTCGAGCTCGACGGCGTCACGGTGGTCGACACCAGCCTCCAGCGCCTCGTCGACGGCGGCCTCGGCTCCCCGTTCGTGTGGCCGCTGGTCACCAACGCCGACCAGACCTCCGGCGGGGTCACCGTCAAGGTCCCCATGCCGTACCGCGAGTCCATGCGGATCACCACCCAGTTCAATCCGCTCTTCCACCACGTCACCTACCGCACGTTCGCCGACGCGGTCGGGGTGTCCAGGTTCGACCCCGCCGATCCCGCCACCGACGTGGTCGAGAAGCTGCGCGCCGCCGGCCAGCGCGACCCGAAGCCGAGCCAGCCGGGCGCGAGCACCAGGACCGCCCGGGTCGACGTCCCGGCGGGCGGGCAGTCGACACTCGCCACGCTCACCGGTCCCGCCGCGGTCACGGCGCTGCGGCTGCGGCTGCCCGACGCCGCGGCCACCGCGCCGACGCTGTCGGGCCTGCGGCTGCGGATCGCCTTCGACGGGCGCGCCACCGTCGACAGCCCCGTGGGCGAGTTCTTCGGCGCCGGACTCGGCGAGCGCTCCGTACGCTCGCTGATGTTCGCCATGGACTCCGCACCCGGCGGCTGGTACAGCGCCTGGTGGCCGATGCCGTTCCGCTCCACCGCGACGATCTCGGTCGCCAACACCACCGGCGCCCCCGTCGCCGGCGTCCAGGCGGAGGTGACCACCGCGCCGGGCACCGCCTGGACCGGCGCCCTCGCCCCCGACGGCGCCGCCGGCTACTTCACCACCCAGTCCCGCCGTGCGGAGACGGTCGGGGGCGACGACTGGATCGTCGCCGACCAGGCCGGCCGGGGACGGTTCGTCGGCGTGTCCCAGACCGCCCGCGGCCACATCACCGGCGGCAACACCCGCAACTACCTGGAGGGCGACGAGCGCGTCCACGTCGACGGCTCGCCCACGCCGCAGATCTACGGCACCGGCACCGAGGACTTCTACGAGTCCGGTTGGTACTTCAACCGCGGCGAGTACAGCGGCGTCTTCACCGGCAACACCGCCCACCTGCTGCGCTCCGGCGGCTGCGTCGACGAGTGCGACGCCATGTACCGGCTGATGATCGGCGACGCGGTGCCCTACGCCACGGCGTTGCGCTTCGGCATCGAGCACGGCCCCGCCAACGACATGCCGGCGAACTACGCCTCGACCGCCTTCCTCTACACCCAGCCGACCGTCGCCCTGCGCCGCACCGACACGCTTGTCACCGGCGACGCCGCCAGCCGCGCCGGGCACGCCTACACCGACTCCGGGAGCCAGTACCCGCTGACCGCCGCGTACGAGGGCGACGACGACAACGCTCCCGTCGCCGGCCAGGTGCGCGCCTCCAGCGGCGCCGCCAGCTTCCGGCTCGCCGTGGACCCCGCCAACCAGGGCGTACGGCTGCGCCGGCACGGCGACCAGGCCGGCGCGTACCAGCAGGTCGCCGTGTCGGTCGACGGCCGGCCGGCCGGCGTGTGGCGGCAGCCGCTGGGCAACGACCGGCAGCGCTGGCTGGCCGACGAGTTCGTCCTCCCGGCCGCGCTGACCGCCGGCCGCGCGACGGTCACCGTCACCCTCACCCCGGCGGCCGGCACCCCGGCCTGGACGGCGGCCCGCTACGAGGCCGACAGCATGGTTCCCCCGTTCCTCGACGTCACCGCGCCGGGCGCGGTCACCGGGCTCGGCCTGGCCGGCGGTCGGGTGCACGCCCTCGGCCTGTCCTGGTCGGCGTCGCCGGACGACGTGGGCGTCGCCGGTTACCGGGTCTACGCCTCGCGCAATCCCGGCGTCGCGACCACCCCCGCCAACCTGGTCGGCACGACCCGGACGACCGCCTTCCGGCACGGCCCGCTGCCGGCCGGACAGACCCGCCACTACCGGGTCGTCGCGGTCGACGGCGCAGGCAACGCCTCCGCGCCCTCGGCCGAGGTGTCGGCCACCACCCGCACCCGCAACACCAGCGACGCCAACGGCGACCGCCGCGACGACGCCGTGGCGTTCACCCGGGGCGCCACCGCCGACGTGACAACGTCGGTGTCGGACGGCACCCGGTTCGTGCCGGACGGCCGGAGGTGGAACGACTTCTTCGCCGTCGGCGAGGAGCTCCCGTTCACCGGCGACGTCGACGGCGACGGGCGGGCCGACGTCATCACCTTCACGCGTGGCGACAGCGCCGACGTCTACGTGGGGCTCTCCACCGGCACGACGTACGCCGCCGGGGTCAAGTGGCACGACTTCTTCGCCACGGGTACGGAGATCCCCGCCGTGGGCGACGTCAACGGCGACGGGCGCACCGACATCATCACCTTCACCCGGGGCGCCGCCGCCGACGTGTACGTGGCGCTGTCGACCGGCAGCGGCTTCGGTCCCGGCGTCAAGTGGCACGACCACTTCGCGCTCGGCGACGAGTTGCCGGCGGTGGGCGACGTCGACGGCGACGGGCGCGACGACATCGTGACGTTCACCCGGGGCGCCACCGGCGACGTGTTCGTCTCCCGCTCCGACGGGACGCGGTTCGTCGAGGACGGCTGGAAGTGGCACGACTCGTTGGCGCCCGGCGACCAGTTGCCGGCGCTCGGCGACGTCGACGGCGACGGGCGCGACGACGTGGTGACGTTCACCCGGGGCACCGCCGGCGACGTGTTCGTGGCGCTCTCCGACGGCACGCGCTTCGTCGCGCAGGCCGGCAGGTGGCACGACTGGTTCGCGGTGGGCGACGAGCTACCCGGCATCGGCGACTTCAACGGCGACGGAAGGGCGGACCTCGTGACGTACACGCGGGGAACCAGTGCGGACACGTACGTGGCGCTGTCGACTGGCGGCGGCTTCGGCGCGGGTGTCAGGTGGCACGACCAGTTCGCGCCCGGCACCGACCTGCCCCGCCCGAGCGTGTCGTGATGCGCGCGCCCCGGATGCTCGCGGTGCTCCTGCTCGGCGCGGCCCTGCTGGCCGTCCCGGCCGCGCCGGCCGCCGCCGAGGACGTCGTGCGGACCGAGGCGGAGTCGCTGACGGTGACCTCGTCGACCGCCCCGGTCGAGGCGCAGGCCAACTGCTGCGGGGTCGCCTGGTCGGCGGGCCGCCAGCTGTGGCTGCGCGCCGCCCGGGCGGGGGACTCGGTCACCGTGTCGCTGCCGCCGGTGCCGGCCGGGCAGTACGACATCGGTGCCGTGCTCACCCGCGCCGCCGACTACGGCACCCTGCGCTTCGCCGTCGACGGGGTGGCCGTCGGTCAGCTCTTCGACGGCTACGCCCCGACCGTGCGGCGCGTCGAGGCCGTACCGCTGGGATCGGCCTCGCTCGCCGCCGGCAGCCACCGGCTGACGGTGACGGTGACCGGCCGCTCCGCCTCCTCGACGGGGTTCTTCGCCGGCCTGGACACGCTCACCCTGCGCCGCGTCGGCCCGCTGGCGGCGGTCACCACGACGGCGTACGAGACGGTGGCCGAGACGCCGGCGCGCGGGCCGCTGACCCGGGTCTACGACCCGGGCGTGGGGGAGCCGACGGCGTGGTACTACAACGACCACACGATCGTGCGCGACCAGCGGACCGGGGTGTGGCACGCCTTCGCCATCGCCCACGCCGAGCCCGGCGCGCCGCAGGACGAGAAGAGCTTCGGCCACGCCACGGCGCCCACGCCCACCGGACCGTGGACGAAGCGACCACCGGCGCTGACGGCCGACCCGGCGCGGGGCGAACAGTGGATCTGGGCCCCCCACGTCGTCCACGACCAGGGCGTCTACTACATGTTCTACGCCGCCGGCAGCCCCGACTACGCCAACTACCGGATGCACCTGGCCACCTCGACCGACCTGTTCACCTGGACCCGCAGCTCCGCCAACCCGCTGTTCACCGACGGCTGGGAGGCCCGCGACCCGATGGTGACCCGGGTCGGTGACCGCTGGGTGATGTACTACACGGCGACCTCGAACCCGCAGGGCGGCAACCACGTGGTCGCGTACCGCACCAGCACCGACCTGCGGACGTGGAGCGGCCGGGGCGTGGCGTACGCGTCGCCGCACACCGGCCGGGCCGCCGGGCAGACGGAGTCGCCGTTCGTGGTGCGCCGGGGCGACTGGTGGTACCTCTTCGTCTGCTGCGACGGCACGGACTACGGCGCGGCGTACCGGCGCACCGCCGTCTACCGCAGCCGCGACCCGCTGCGCTTCGAGGGGGCGGAGAAGGTGACCGTGCTCGACGCGCACGCCGCCGAGGTCGTGGTCGACGGAGACAACTGGTACCTGAGCCACGCCGGCTGGGGCCAGGGCGGGCTGTGGCTCGCCCCGCTGACCTGGTCCACCCAGGTGGTCGCCCGCGGCTACCAGGTGAGCACCGGGTTCCTGCGCGCCGACGTGCGTACCTGGCCGCACACCCGGATCGCGTCCCTGGCGGTCGACCCGGCCGGCGCGGGGGCGTACCGGCCGGCGTTGGACTCGTCGCACCGGGGCACCGGTCCCTACCTGGCGGTCGGCCGCTTCGACGTCACGGACCGGGCGGGCCCGCCGGCAAGGGTGGACGTCTCCGCCGACGGTTCCCGGATCAACCTGGTCGGCATGCGGATGGGCGACGAGCCGGTCACCGCCGACTGGCTGCTGACCGTGGCGCCCCGCTGGACCGGGCCGGCGCTGCAGAGCGACGTCACCTGGTCGGTGACCGGCCAGACGACGGCGCCGGTGTGGGAGGTGGCGTTCAACGTCGACGGTGCCCTGCCGGCGGTCGGGGATCCCGCCGTGGCGGCCCGGCCGACGGGGGACGTGCCGGGGATGCCGACGTGGTCGATGACCTCCGGCGCGGATCTGTCCCTCGTGGCCGCCCACCGCTGGGCCTCGGCGTGGCGCGGCGACAACACCTGGTATGACGCCGGCCACGCGATGGCGGCCTGGCAGCCGCTGTGGCGCAACGGGGGCACCGCGTGGCCGCCGGGGGCGTACCCGGGCGGGACGTGGCGGTTCGCCGCCAGCGGAGTGGGGCGGGACACCGCGTTCGCCGAGACCGTGCACGCGGCGGTCAACGCGGTGCCCTGAGGGTCGCCGGTGCGGGTCGGGCAGCGCGGGATGACGGCCCGGCCCGCACCGGGGGCGTTGACATCACTTCGACGCCCGCCTATGTTGCCAGAAATCGATTTCCGATCTCTCCGGAGGCCCGCATGAGCGACCAGGTGATCGTCGCCATGTCCGGCATCACCAAGCGCTTCGGCGGCGTCCACGCCCTGCGCGGCGTGGACCTCACCCTGCGCGCCGGCGAGGTCCACGCCCTGCTGGGGGAGAACGGGGCCGGAAAGTCGACCCTGATCAACATCCTCTCCGGCGTCGTCACCGGTTACGGCGGGGAGATCTCGATCGGCGGCCGGCCCGCGCGCTTCACCGGCCCGGCCGCTGCCCAGGCCGCCGGCATCGCCACGATCCACCAGGAACTCGACCTGGTGCCCGCGCTCTCCGTGGCCGAGAACCTGGTGCTCGGCCGGGAACCACGCACCCGGCTGCGGACGCTCGACCGGCGGGCGATGACCCGCGCCGCCCTGGACTGGCTGGGCCCGCTCGGCGCCCGGATCGATCCGCGCCGGCCCGTCGGTTCGCTGCGCGTCGGCGAGCAGCAGCTCGTCGAGATCGCCAAGGCGCTCTCCCTCGACGCCCGCGTCCTCGTGATGGACGAGCCGACCGCCGCGCTCGCCGACGCCGAGGCGCGGCGGCTGATGTCCACCATCCGCGCGCTGCGCGAGCGCGGCGTGGCCGTCGTCTACATCTCCCACCGCCTCGAGGAGATCGAGCACATCGCCGACCGGGCCACCGTCCTGCGCAACGGCGAGGTGGCCGGCACGCTGCGCCCGGACCGCGCCGACCGGCAGCGGATCATCACGCTGATGGTGGGACGCCCGGCGGAGGCGCTGTTCAGCGAGGGATCCGCCGGGCCTGCCCGCCCCGCGGGGCCCCCGGTGCTGGAGGTCGACGACCTCGCCGTACGGCCCCGGGGCACCCGGCCCGGGCGCTGCGAACCCGCCGGCGTCAGCCTGACCGTGCGCGCCGGGGAGATCGTCGGCCTGGCCGGCCTGATGGGGGCGGGCCGCACCGAACTGCTGGAGACCCTGTACGGCGCCGGCCCGCCCGGTCGCCGCAGCGGCCAGGTCCGGCTGGCCGGCCGCCCGTACGCCCCGCGCGGTCCCCGCGCCGCGCTGCGCGCCGGCGTCGGCTTCGTGCCGGAGGACCGCCGCCGCTCCGCCTTGGTGCTCGAGCACCCCGTCGGCCGCAGCATCGTCCTGGCCGCCCTGCGCCGGGTCAGCACCGCCGGAGTCGTCCGCGCCGGACGCGAGCGGGACGCGGTGCGCCAGCAGGTCGCCGCCCTGGCGATCAAGACGTCGTCCGCGGCCGCGCCGGTCGGCTCGCTCTCCGGCGGCAACCAGCAGAAGGTCGTCTTCGCCCGGCACCTGCTCACCCGCCCCCGCCTGCTGCTGCTCGACGAGCCGACCCGGGGCGTCGACGTCGGCGCCAAGGCGGAGATCTACCGGCTGCTGCGCCGCCTCGCCGACGACGGCATGGGCATCCTGCTCGCCTCGTCGGAGCTGCCCGAGCTGACCGGCGTCTGCGACCGGATCGTGGTCCTGCGGCGCGGACGGGCCGTCGCGGAACTCCCGGCCGCCGGGTGCACCGGCGAGGACATCCTGACCGCGGCCATGGGCGGCGCGGCCGCCGGAGGGGACGACCGATGACCCACCTGCGCGCACCGGACAAGGGGCCCGGCACGCCACTGGCGCCGGCCGGCGGCGACCCGGCGGCCGGCCCCGGCCGGTGGGGTTGGGCCGGCGGCCGGGGCGACCTCGTCGAGCGGCTCTTCGCCGTGCAGAGCCTCTTCGCGCTGCTGCTGGTGTTCGTGCTGGCCATCGCCGTCTCGCCCCGCCGCGACGGTGAGATCCTCTTCCTGTCCACGGAGAACCTCGGCAACATCGTCCGCGCGGTGTCCGAGATCGGGATCATCGCGATCGGCATGACGTTCGTCGTCCTGCTCGGCGGCATCGACCTCTCCGTCGGCGCCATCCTCGGCCTCTCCGCCGTCGGCACCGCCACGCTGATGGTCGACTCCGGGCTCGGCATCCTGCCCGCCGTCACCGTCGTACTGCTGATCGGCGCCCTCTTCGGCGCGTTGCAGGGCTACGCGACGGCCCGGCTCGGCATCCAGTCGTTCATCGTCACCCTCGCGGGACTCCAGGTCGCCCGCGGCCTCGCCCGGATCTGGTCGGGCGGGCTCGGCATCCCGATCGCCTACGGCGACGGCCCGCAGGAGGCGCCGCCGGCGTTCGAGATCCTCAACGGCACGATCAACGGGGTGCTGCCCGTCCCGGCCGTGCTGTTCATCGGCATCGGGGTGGCCGCGATCGTCGTGCTGCGCAAGACCGCGTTCGCCCGCCACGTCTACGCCATCGGCGGCAACGAGAAGGCCGCCCGGCTCTCGGGCGTGCCCGTGCTGCGGGTCAAGGTCGCGGTCTTCGCGATCGCGGGCCTGCTCGCCGCCGTGGCCGGCATCATCCACGCCGGACAGCTCAACCAGGGCAGCCCCAACGACGGCGCCGGCTACGAACTCGACGCCATCGCCGCCGTGGTCATCGGCGGCACCAGCCTCGCCGGGGGCACCGGCTCGATGGGCGGCACGCTCGCCGGGGCGCTGCTGCTCGGCATCCTCAACAACATCCTCGCGCTCAACAACATCGACGCCAACGTGCAGCTACTGATCAAGGGACTGGTGATCGTGGCCGCCGCCGGGCTGCAGAAACTCCGCCGCAGCATCGTCTGAACCGCCACCGAACAAGGAGCGTCATCATGCGCACCCGTACCGTCCTTATCGCGCTGCTGTGCACCGGCGCGCTCGTCACCTCCACCGCGTGCAGCGTGGAGAAGCCGTCCGACGGCGGCGACGCCACGGCCGCGAAGTGCGGCGCCGGCAAGGACTTCCTCATCGGCATGTCGCAGGCCAACAACGCCGAGCCCTACCGGCAGGTCATGAACAACGACGTGCAGACGGCGGCGAGGTCCGTCCCCGGGTTCACCGTGGTGGTCGCCGACGCGGCGCAGGACAACAGCAAGCAGGTCGCCGACGTGGAGAACTTCCTCACCCAGAAGATCGACCTGCTGGTCATCTCGCCGAACGAGGCCAAGCCGCTGACCGCGGTGGTGCGCAAGGCGTACGACCGGGGGGTCCCGGTGATCGTGCTCGACCGCAAGGTGGAGGGCGAGGCGTACACGGCCTTCATCGGCGGGGACAACGTCGCCATCGGCAGGGCGGCCGGCGAGTTCTACGCCACGACGCTGCTGCCGGCCGGCGGCAAGGTCATCGAGATCGCCGGGCTGCCCGGCTCCACGCCGGCGGCCGAACGCGCCCAGGGCTTCCGGGAGGGCATCGCGGCCAACCCGAAGATCGACGTCGTCGCCTCCCAGCCGGGGGACTGGCTGCGGGAGAAGGGCCAGTCGGTGGCCGACGCGCTGCTCAAGGCCCACCCCGACGCCGCTGCCGTGTACGCCCACAACGACCCGATGGCCGAGGGCGCGTACCTGGCCGCGAAGGCGGCCGGGTTGCACACGACTGTGAAGTTCACCGGCATCGACGCCCTGCCGGTGCCGTCGGGCGGGATCAAGGCCGTCGAGCAGGGCCGGCTGGCGGCCACCTTCCAGTACGCCACGGGCGGGCGGGAGGCCGTCGACCTGGCCCGCCGGATCCTGGTCGACTGCGCCGAGGACGTCCCGCGTACCACCACCCTCGACACGATGCGCGTCACGAAGGAGAACGCCGCCGAGACGTACGCGAAGCTCGGTGGCGTCGCCTGACCGCCGAGCCGGCGCGGCCCGGCGGGCCACGCCCCGGACCTGGAAGAGCGGGGGAGACCTGGCATGACGGTGGCCGCGGTGCTCGGGGTCGACATCGGCACGTCCAGCAGCAAGGGCGTCCTCGTCGACCTGTCCGGGCGCGTGCTGCGCTCCCGCGTCCGGGAGCACCGGGTGGACCGGCCGCGACCCGGCTGGGTGGAGATGGACGGCCGCGTCTGGTGGGACGAGTTCGTCGCCCTCACCCGTGAGCTGCTCGCCCCCGGCGACGCCCACGTGGTGTCGGTCGGGGCCAGCGGGATGGGGCCGTGCGTGCTGCTCACGGACGCCGCCGGCACGCCCCTGCGCCCGGCCGTCCTCTACGGCGTCGACACCCGGTCCACGCCGCAGATCGCCCGGCTGACCGAGCGCTTCGGCGCGGACGAGATCCTGCGCCGGTGCGGCTCGACGCTGTCGACCCAGGCGGCGGGGGCGAAGGTCGCCTGGGTCGCCGACGCCGAGCCGGAGCTGTTCGCCCGGGCCCGGCGGCTGTTCATGCCGAGCTCCTGGCTGGTTCACCGGCTGACCGGCCGGTACCTGCTCGACCAGCACTCGGCCAGCCAGTGCACGCCGCTGTACGACAGCGCGGCGCAGACCTGGTACCGCCCCTGGGCCGACGAGATCGCCCCGGGGCTGGAGCTGCCCGAGCTGCGGTGGCCCGGCGACGTGGCGGGGACGGTCACCGCCGGGGCCGCCGCGACCACCGGGCTGGCGCCGGGCACCCCGGTCGTGACCGGAACGATCGACGCCTGGTCGGAGGCGGTCAGCGTGGGCGCCCAGGGCGTCGGCGACCTGATGCTCATGTACGGCACCACGATGTTCCTCGTGCACACCGTGCCGCACCCGCTGACCAGCCCGTCGCTGTGGGGCACGGTCGGCGCGCTGCCGGGCACCCGCAACCTGGCCGGCGGCATGGCGACCTCCGGGGCGATCACCGGCTGGTTGCGGGAGCTGTTCGACGCCGCCGACTACCCCGAGCTGCTGCGCCTGGCCGAGCGGTCCGGGCCGGGCGCGCGGGGCCTGCTCATGCTGCCGTTCTTCGCCGGCGAGCGGACCCCCATCCTCGATCCCGACGCCCGGGGCGTCATCGCCGGCCTGACGCTCTCCCACGGGCGCGGCGACATCTACCGCGCGGCGCTGGAGGCGACCGGGCTGGCCGTACGCCACAACATCGAGACGATCGAGGCGGCCGGCGGCGACATCCGCCGCGTCGTGGCGGTGGGCGGCGGCACCCGGGGCGACCTCTGGACGCAGATCGTCTCGGACGTCACCGGCCGGGCGCAGCACATCCCGTCGGTCACCATCGGCGCGAGCTACGGCGCCGCGTTCCTCGCCGCCGGCGCGGTGCAGCGGGTCGACATCCACCGGTGGAACCCGATCCGGGAGGTCCGCGAGCCGCGCCCGGCACTCGCCGCCGACTACGCGGAGCTGTACGGGCTGTACCAGCAGCTCTACGCCGGCTCGAAGTCCGTCGCCCACACGTTGGCCGCCCGGCAGACGCGCCTCGCGACCCCGCCCCAGCCAGGTACCGACGAGCCAGTGGAGGAAGTCAACCCGTGAACAACTACACCATGCCGGTGCTGGTCGACCCGCCGGCCGCCGCCCCCCGGACGGTCTACACGGTCGCCAGCGGCGACCTGCGGCCGGCCGCCAACGTCACCGGCTGGCCGACCCAGCAGCGCCTGGAGGCGGACCTCGCCGACGCGGTGACGGCCCTGGGCTGGCAGACCCGGCGGGCCCATCCGGTGGACGCCGGCGCGGGCCACGGCTTCATCGGCAGCCAGCGCGCCGGCATCGAGGTCTTCCAGGGGATCCCGGTCGACGCCCCGCTCGTCGTCGTGGAGGCGGTGTGGCAGTACAGCCACCACGTGCTGGCCGGGCTGCGCGCCCACCGCGGCCCGATCCTGCTCGTGGCGAACTGGAGCGGGGAGTTCCCCGGCCTGGTGGGCCTGCTGAACCTCGCCGGCAGCCTCACCAAGGCGGGCGTGCGGTACTCGGCGCTGTGGAGCGAGGACTTCACCGACGAGTGGGCGCGCGACGGGCTGAAGGTCTGGCTGGAGACCGGCGAGGTGGTCCACGACGAGAGCCACGTGCGGGACCTGCCGCCGTTGCCGTCCGACCCCGAGGTGGCGCTCGGCGTGGCGCTGGCCCGCCAGCTGCGGCGCCGGCCGGCCGTCGTCGGCGTCTTCGACGAGGGTTGCATGGGCATGTACAACGCGATCATCGACGACGAGCTGCTCAACCCGCTCGGCGTCTACAAGGAGCGGCTGTCGCAGAGCGCGCTGGTGGCGGAGATGTCGCGGGTGTCCGACGAGGAGGCGCACGCGGTGCGGGCGTGGCTCGACGCGGCCGGCATGACCTTCCACACCGGCACGGACGAGGCCACCGAGCTGACCGACGCCCAACTGCACAGCCAGTTCAAGATGTACGTCGCCGCGCTGCGCATCGCCGACGACTTCGGCCTGGACGCGGTCGGCATCCAGTACCAGCAGGGGCTCAAGGACACCGTGCCGGCGAGCGACCTGGCCGAGGGGCTGCTCAACGACGTGTCCCGGCCGCCGGTCACCAGCCGGGACGGCACGCGCGAGCTCTACGCGGGGCGGGCCCTGCCGCACTTCAACGAGGTCGACGAGGGCGTGGCGGTGGACTCGCTGGTCACCAACCGGATCTGGACCGCGATGGGGATGGACCCGGCCACCACCCTGCACGACATCCGTTGGGGGGAGTCGTACGGGCCGGACTTCGTCTGGGTGTTCGAGATCTCCGGCTCGGTGCCCGCCTCGCACAACGGCGGCTACGACCGGTCGTACAGCATGCGGCAGCCGCCGATGTACTTCCCGCTGGGCGGCGGCACCCTCAGCGGCGTCTCCCGGCCGGGCGAGATCGTCTGGTCACGGATCTTCATCATGGACGGGGTGCTGCACGCCGACCTGGGCCGGGGCACCGTGGTCGAGCTGCCGGCCGCCGAGACGCGGCGTCGGCTGCGGGCCACCACGCCGCAGTGGCCGATCATGCACGCCGTGCTGCACGGCGTGGGCCGCGACCAGTTGATGGCCCGGCACAAGGCCAACCACGTCAACGTGGTCTACGCCGACGACGTCGACGCCGCCGACCGTGCCCTGCGGGTCAAGGCCGCGATGCTCGACGCGATGGGGGTGCGGGTGCACCTGTGCGGCGACGTGGCGCTGTGACCGGGCGGGTGTCCCGCCGCCGGCTCACCGGGCCCGGGCGGGCCCACCCGCGCCGGCCGCGGGCTGTCCGTCCGGCAGGGACCGGACCGAACTCTCGCGGATCCGCAGGGTCGTCCGCAGGGTGACGGTCGAGGACGCCTTCGCGGGGTTGGCGATCCGCTCGGTGAGCAGCGACGCCGCGGCCCGTCCCAGGTCGTACGTGGGCTGCGCGACGGTGCTAAGCGAGGGTCGCACCAGGTGGGCCCAGGGAATGTCGTCGAACCCGACCACGCCGCACCGGGTGGGCACGGCGACGCCTCGGTCGACCAGGCACTCCACCGCGCCCACCGTCATCAGGTTGTTGGTGACGAAGACCGCGTCCGGCGGCTCGGCCGCGTTCAGCAGGGACGCCATGGCCCGGTAGCCGCCGTCCTCCCGGAAGTCGGCGTACCGGACCAGGTCCTCCGGCGCGCTCCGGCCGGCGGCGCGCAGGGCCTGCTGGTATCCGCGTAGCCGCTGGACGGCGGTGGAGATCCGCCGCGGTCCCGTGACGCAGGCGATGCGGCGGTAGCCGCTGTCGATCAGGTGGGCGGTGGCCGTCTCGGCGCCGTGGACGTTGTCCACGAGCACGGTGTCCACGGCCACCCCGTGCGGCTGCCGGTCGATGGCCACGACCGGCATCCCGGCCTCGGTGAGCCGGTTGATCAGGGCCGGCCGTCCCGACGGCGAGATGATCACGCCGGCCATCCGCTCGGCCAGGGCCGCCGTCACGTAGCGGGTCTCCTTCTCGGGATCCTCGTCGCCGTTGCACAGGACCACGGAGAAGCCCGCCTCCTGCGCCACGTCCTCGATGCCGCGCACCAGCGAGGTGAAGAACGGGTTGCCGATGTCGGAGATGATCACCGCCCAGAGACTGGTGCGTTGCCGGCGCAGGCTGCGGGCCACCGCGTTGGGCCGGTAGTCCAGGTCGAGCACCACCTGGCGTACGCGCGCGGCCAGGTCCGGATCCACCGACGAGTGCCCGTTGAGCACCCGGGACACCGTCGACGCCGAGACCTCGGCCACCCGGGCCACGTCATAGATGGTCGTCATGCGGTCGTCCCCTGTCGGTGTCGCGCGCCCGGTCCCGCACCGGACCCCCGGATGCGACCGCACGAGCACCACCGTCCGTTGCGGCCCGCCGCCCGAGAGTGGCCGGCCCTGAGATCCTATATGGCAGGGAATCGATTTCTTCTGGGCGTCGTGCACCCGCCGCGACTCAGTGTCGTGCTCCCGCGGGTCGAAGCCGGTGCCCTCGGCCGTCTGCCGCGTACGGCGCTGCGCCGCGCCGGCCGGCGGCACGCGTACCGCCGGCAGGTCCGGTCGCCGGGGGCGGGAAGCCACCCGGTGACCGGACCCGGTCGCGGCGGTGGTGTCGACGCCGCCTCGGCGGTGTCGGCGTCAGCCGGAGGAGGCGGCGCGGCAGGTCACCTCGATCTCGTAGAGCCGGGCCTGCCGGTCCCGGCTGGCGAGGACGTCGAGGCGGACCGCGGTCGCGCGGACCGGCGTGAAGGTGTGCGTGGTGACCTGGGTCGTGTTTCCGGTGACCTCGTCGAGCACCCGCCAGGTGCCGTCGACCAGGCCGGAGATCCGGTACGACGTCAGCTCGTACCCGCCGTACTGGTGCAGCCGCACGGTGTCGACGAGTTCCGCACCGGCGAAGTCGACCCGCAGCCAGTGGCTGTCGGCCGGATCGGTGATCCAGCGGCTACCGGAGCTGACCCGGTTGCCGTCGATCACGTGCGCCGGCACGTACTGCCGCCACCAGCCCGACGCGCTGGCCGTCGCGCCCTCGGCGGCCAACGCCACGTTGCGCCACACCGCACCGACGGTCGTGGTGGCGCTCGCGGTGAACTGGCGGGGCTGGTCCGGCAGCACGCCGTGCGGGGCGTCGACCCTGACGGTGGCGCTCTGCTCGGCCGCGAGCCCGCGTACCCCCACGGTCAACGGAACCTCCACCACCGCGAACGGCGCGAGGCGCACCTCGGTCGGCGCCGGGGCCACCCACCCCTCGGGTACGACGGCGCTGAGCTGTGCCGTCACCGGCGTGCCGACGTCGTTGCGGAGCACCGTGGTGATCCGGGTGTCCACGTCCGAGTCCGGCCGGACCGTGGTGCGCAGGGGCAGGGCCGAGACGGTGAGCAGCGCACCGCGATCGGTGGGGGCCGTGCTCAGTGCGAGCGTGGGGAAGGCCTCCAGCTCCTGGTAGCGCGACCAGGCCAGCGTCATCTGCCAGGACGTCAGCCGGTGCACGACCGCCGTCACCTCGTGCCGGCCGTCGTTGCCGGCGCGCAGGGGGGTGCCGGCGAACTCGTCGGCGAAGAGCTGGTCGGCCAGCGCCCTGGTCCGCTGCACCGCGAGCTGGTTGGCGCCCTCGAACACCTTCGTCATGTACTGCGGATCGTCGCCGTTGTCCCGGGCGTACGCCTGGACCTGGCTGAGCACCTGGTTGCGGTAGACGTCGGTGTGGGCCAGCTCCTGCAGCGTCAACTCGACGTGCGCGGTGGCGGCGTTCAGCAGGATGGCCTGGCGCGCCTGCTGGAAGGGGATCCCCTTCGACCTGCCCGGGAAATTGGGCAGGCGTCCGGTCCGGCTCGCTTGCAACAGCGCCGCGCGGACCACCGACTGGGAGATCGACAGACCGATGTTCCAGCCGGACCAGCCGGCGAGTTCCCCGAACCGGATCCGGGGAGCGAGCAGCGACCGCAGCTCGGCGTCCACCTTGCCGGCCAGCGCGTCGTCACCGACCGCGACGAGCCGGCCCCGGGCCACCGCGTCGTGGATCCGGTCGGCGAAGGGCTCCAGGTTTCCGCCCCCGGCGGTGTTCGCCATCAGCAGGATGTCGGCGTCGGGACCGTCCGAGGGGCTCGCGCCGAGGGTACGCACGTACTCGTCGACCAGGGTGGCGTAGGGGACGTCCTGGTAGGGCGCCACCCACTGCTCGCCCGGGGTGCGGGACCACTCGACGTCGACCGTCGGGGCGGCGCCGAGCCGTTCGGTGACGTGCTTGGCCACCAGCAGCGCGCCGAGGATGTCGGCGCCCGGGTAGATCCTGACCCGGTCCTGGACCCCGAGCTGGGCCGTGAGCGCGGCCAGGCTCGCCTTCTCCAGGCGGTGCGGGCCGTGCTCGGTGGCGTCGTCCTGGCCGAGGATCAGGTAGTCGATGGTGCCCTTGGCGACCCGTTCGATCATGTCCCGGTTGATCTGGTGGTCCCGGGCCCGGGCACAGAGGAAGTCCGCCTTGATCTCCTCGGGGATCTCGCTGGCGACCTGCTCGTACTCGGCCCGGCGCTCCTCCTGCCCGAGGTTCTCCACCTGGTCCATCAGGACCGCCCAGCGGCGGATGGGTCCGGAGTGGATGCCCGGGTAGCTGCTGGTCGGCTCGATGGTGAGGCGCATGATCACGTCGAACGCGTACAGCGGCTTGTCGGGGTTGCGCCGCTTCACCTCGTCCAGCACGGCGAGCCGCCGCCGGGCATCGGCCAGGCTGGTCTCGCAGGTCCGGGAGGCGACCAGGCCGCCGTAGGCGAGCATCGGGGCCGCGACGACCGAGCCGTCCGCGTCGGCGGCGGCCTTGCGCCACCAGGCGCCGACCGCGTCGGCCTGGCCGTAGGTGAAGTACTCGCCGAGCAGGTCCTCCGGGGGTGTGAGCGCCTCGTGTCCGCCGGCCTCGGCGACCGCGACGGGCGTGTGCGCGGTGAACGGCCGGTCGTCCAGCGGTACGACGGCGAGCCGGCCCAGGTTGGCCGGCGGCGCGGCGGCTGCGGCCGGGGTCCCCGCCGGGGCGACCGCGAAGGTGAGGGCCACCGCGGCGGTGGCGACCACGCTGAGGGTGCGAGGTGTCAGTCGTCTGGTGCGACGCATCGGTTCACTTTCGTCATGGTGGTGGACGAGGTCATCGGGGATCGGTGGCGCGCTCACCGGGTGCCGGCGTACCCGACGGCCTTGAGGATGCCGAGGCCGTTGTGGGCGACCGGGAGGGTGCCCCGGGTGCCCTTGCACAGGTTTTCGGTGGTGTCGCTGTCACCGTCGAGGTCGTCGGCGTCGCGGGTGGGCAGGAACATCGCGGCCAGCGACCGGTCGAGCAGGGCGTAGAGCGCGTCCTGCCGGTCGGCCTGCTGCAACCGTTGGTAGCCCGCGGCGAACTTGGCCGGCACCAGCTCCTCGCGCAGCTCGGCGAGGATGCCGAAGCCGACGATGTCGTAGTACTTCGCCTCGGCGTTCTCGTTGGGCGGGGTGAGGCGGAAGAAGCCGCCGAAGGACAGGTGCGGGTCGTAGTCGCGTGCGTCCCCCGTCGGCGTCGCACCCTGGTTGTCCGGTGGGTAGTACGGGTCCACGGCCCCGGCCGCGGTGTCGTCGACGCAGTCGAGCGGGTCGCTGGCCGAGGCGGTGTGCCAGCCCGGGAGGCTGGTGTACGTGGTGTAGAGGGTCGTGACGGCGGCAGCCGCGGAGCTGGCGCCGTTGAGCTGGCGTTCGTGGTCGTAGAGTCCGGCCAGCCCGTACTCGATCATGTCGGTGCCCAGGGTCCCGCCGGCGATCTGGCCGTCGGTGTAGGTGCAGGAGCCCTTGCGGTGCCACCGGTTGTCGCGGCAGTCCGCGCGGTACGCGCTCTGCGCGACCACCCGGTTCTGGCTGGTGGCGGGGGAGTCGAAGTCGAAGGTGTACCAGTCCGCGCCGAGTTGCAGGCCCGTGGTGAGGAACTGCCGGGCGGTGGCGGCCGACTGGCCGTACCGGTTGTCCGGGGGCGCGACGGCCGTCTGCAACCGCTGCATGAACGCGATCGCGGTGAGGTTCCAGGTGGAGATCGTCGAGTAGAGGTTGCTCCAGCTGGAGATCTGGTCGACGTAGCCGCCGGGCGGGGTGGTGGGCTGGCCGAGTGCGTCGACGAACGGGTGCACGCCGTAGGTCAGGTAGTGGGCGCGTGGGTCCTGCATCCGGAGCAGGAACTCGCCGATGCCGACGGCCGCGTCGAGGTACCCGGCGGTGCCGGTCGCCTGGTGGGCGGCCAGCAGCGCCTCTCCGCACGCCGCGTTGCCGAACGAGGTGAAGTAGCGGATCTGGCCGTCCGGGGTGCTCGCCACCGCGTCGTCGAAGATCTTCGGCGCGTTCGGGTCCTTGGCGAGCCGGTGGGCGAGCACCGCGCCGGCGAACTCGTCGATGAGACCGGTCTCCACGCTCGACAGGGACCGCTGCTCGTACGCCGCCCGCTGGTCGAGGTAGACCGAGATGAACTGGAGCGAGGTGCAGGCGGCGGTGCTCTGCCGCGGCCCGCCGATCGTGCACGGGCTCGCCGTGGTGCAGCTCCTGCTGGCGATCACGAGCTGGTCGCCGTGGACGTGTTCGATGTCCCGGCGCAACCCGTTGCGGACCCCGTCGTGCGAGGCCACCAGCCAGTCGAAGTAGCTGTCGACGAGCGGGACCGGGGTGGCGGCGACGGCCGGGGCGGTCGGGACCGGGGTCGCGGCGGCGACGACGAGCGCGGCCAGCAGCGCGGCCGCCCGCGCCCTCACCGTGTCCCCCGATCCTGGGTCAGGACGATCCGGGGCTCGGCGGCGATCTCGCCGGTGCGGTTCCAGGGCAGGTGGATGTGCCAGGCGTCGACCCGGTCCACGCGGGCGGTCATCGGCGCCCGTCCGTCGCTGCCGAGGGCGAGCGTGGCCCCGGCGAACTCGTCGGCGAACAGCTTCTCCGCGTGCGGGACGGTGTTGTCGACCGCGTAGGCGTTGATCTCGGCGAAGTGGGTGGCGATGTTCTGCGGGTCCGGCTCACCCAGCGCGGACGCGTAGGCGGTGGTGGCGGTGCGGACGTTCGAGGCGCGGTACGAGTCGGTCTGCACCAGTTCCGAGACGGACAACTCGATGGTGGCTCGGGCCGCGTCGTGCAGGAGTGCCCGCCGGGCGGCCGGGACCGGCTCACCGACGGTGCCGGGCGCGCCGGGCGGCAGGTCACCGCGGAGCGAGCGCTGCCGCAGCCCCCAGCGGGACGTCGCCTGGGCGAGGCTGATGCCGACGTTCCAGCCGGAGTAGCCGGCCAGCTCGACGTACCGGATCCGGCCGTTGAGCAGGGACAGCAGGCGCCGGTCGGAGTGCCCGGCGATGGCGTCGTCGCCGAGCGCCACGAGGCGTCCGGCCCGGACGTGGGCCACCAGTCGGTCGGCGAACGGCGCCACCGACGCCGAACTGCCGCCCGTGTTGGCCATCAGGACCAGGTCTGCCTGCTCCGGCCGGTCGACGACCGTCCCGCCGAGGATGTCGACGTAGCCCCTGACGAGCTGTGCGTACGGGATGTTCTGGTAGGGCGCGGTCCACTCCTCGCCCGACACCCGGGAGTACTCGACGCTGACCCGGGGGCGCACGTCGGCGTCCCGGACGGCGATCTTGGCGATGAGCAGGGCGGCCACCACGTCGGCGCCCGGGTAGATCACCACCCGGTCGCCGACGCCGAGTTCGGCGATGCGGGCGGCGAGCGCCTGGGACTCGGGCCGGTGCAGGCCGTGGCCGGTGGCGTCGTCCTGGCCCACCACGAGGAAGTCGAAGATCCCTTCGGCCGCCCATTCGATCATCGTCAGGTTGATCCGGTGGTTGCGCGCCCGGGTGGCCAGGTAGTCGTCGCGTACGTCGGCCGGGATCTGGGACTCCAGCGCGTCGAGCTGCGGGCGCTTCTCCACCATCCCGAGGTTGTCGACCTCGTCCTTCACCGTGGCCCAGGCCCGCAGCTCGTTGCGCCAGGGCCCCTCGGGGGTGAGCCGCATGATGGTGTCGAAGGCGTAGAGCCGCCGGTGTGGGCGGCGCTGTCGGACGGTCCGTACCGCCGCCAGCCGGGCGAACGCCTCGGCCTCCGCCACGGAGCTGTTGCGGGAGTTGAGCAGTCCCCCGTAGGCGAGCATCGGTAGGGCGACGACCAGCGCGTCCGCCTGCGTGGTGGACGAGGTGAGCCACTGGCCGACTGCGCGGCCGTCGCCGGGGGTGAAGTGCCGCCCCAGGGTCTCCCGAGGCGGCAGGAGGGTGGCGTAGCCGGCGCCGGTGGCGATCTGTTGCGGGGCGTACCAGGTGTAGGGCCGGTCGTCGAGCGGGACCAGGGCGATCGTGCCGAGCCGCGGGGTCTTCGGTCGGGCGTGCGCCGGCGGGCCGAGGGCGGTGAGGCCGGCGCCGGCGAGGCCGGTGAGGCCGGCGGCCCGGAGAAGGCCACGGCGGGACAGGGTGTGATCAGGCATGTCGGCTCCTCGCGTTGCCGGGGGATGCGCTGAGTCTTGGATCAGCGAGAGGCCCGGGTCAATACCGCCGGAGGCCGTAATACGTATTACTGCGTCCGCCGGCCCTTGACACCGGTTCCGCGGGCCGGGCAGCATCCTCCGCGACAACCATCGGTGATACGTGATGCTCAGAAGGTGGCCGATATCCGTGTCCGCAGGGCGGGGCAGGCTGACGCAGCACGAGATCGCGCGGATGGCCGGAGTGAGTCAGACGACGGTGTCGCTCGTGCTCAACGACCGGACCGAGGCGGCCTGGCGGATCGCCCCGGAGACCCGGGAACGGGTGCTGCGCGTCATCCGCGAGACGGGCTACGTCGCCGACCCGCTCGCCCGGCGGCTGCTGCAACAGCACAACCAGATCCTGGGCGTGTTCACCTACGAGTCGGTGTTCCCGAGCACCAGCGCGAACTTCTACCACCCGTTCATGTCCGGCATCGAGGCGTGCGCGGAGAAGATCGGGTGCGACCTGCTGCTGTTCACCAGCGCCCCCGTGAGCGGCGGCAGCCGCCGGATCTTCCACGACAACAACCGCATCCGGCTCGCCGACGGTTGCGTGCTGCTCGGTCGGGAGATCCCCCGCGACGAGCTGGCCCGGATGGTCGCCGGGGACATGCCCTTCGTCTCCGTCGGTCGACGCGACGACGCCCACCTGCCGTCCGGGGCGGGCGGTCCGGTGCCCTACGTCGGCGCGGACTACGCCCGGGCCACCGCCGCCCTCGTCCACCGCGCCGTCGACCTCGGACACCGGGCGCTGGCGTACGTGGGCGCGGGCACCGGGGCCGAGTCCGCCACCGACCGGCTCGCCGGCTTCACCGCCGCGGCCCGGGAGACCGGTGTGGACGGCCGGCACGAACCGGTCGGCGACAGGACCACGGCGGAGCTGCTCGACGCACTGTGCGCGGCCCGGGTCACCGCCGTCTTCTGCGAGGAACTGGTCGAGGCGGTGGCGGTGGCCGAGGCGGCCCGGGCCCGGGGCATGTCCGTGCCCGGAGACCTGTCCCTGGTGGCCCTCGGCGATCCCACCCGACAGGCCGAGACCGACCTCGACTTCACGGGTTTCCACATCGCCCGCAGGGAGATGGGCTGGCAGGCCATCGCGGTGCTCGACGACATCCTGCACGGCCGCGACAGCGACCACCAGCGGCTGCTGCCCTGCACCCTGGTCGAGGGCGAGACCCTCGGGCCCCCGGTGACCGGCCGGGCGTGACCGACCACCGGAGGGCGCCGTGGGGCGGGGCGCGGGACGTGACGCCGAGCGGCGCGGACGACCTCGCAGGGGACACCGCCCGGACCATCGGGCTGGCGAGCCGGATCCTGCTCGCCTACTTCGACGACGACATGGGCCAGGTCGCCGCCCTGGTCAACCCCCGGCCGCAGGAGGCGGTGGAGGCGCTGATCATCCTGGCCCAGTCGGCGATGGTGCAGGCCACCGGCGGGCCCGCCGAGGCGATCACCAGGCTGCGCGAGTTCGCCGTACGGGCCGAGATCGAACTGGGCGAGAACTACCCGGATCGACGCTGACCCCGGCAGCCGTACGGTCAGGCGCGGGTGATGCGTACCGCGTCGGCGACCACGTAGCCGCTGCCGCTGGTCCAGCGGCTCACCCCGACCTTGTTGCCGTCGCCGGCCGCGAGCGTGAAGACGCCGATCGACACCCACCGTCCACCGTTGACGCGCTGGTCGACCGACACCGACCGGTTGCCCGAGGCGGTGGCGACGACGTACGGCGTCTGGGCGTTGTATCCGGGGTCGGCGGGGTACCAGACCGAGATCTCGTAGGTCCCCGTCTCGGGGATGTTCGCCTGGTACCAGGCGACGTCGCTGGCCGAGGTCGGGTTCGCGAACCGGTAGTCGGTGCCGAAGCGCTGACCGGAGTACGACGACGTGCTCCAGTTGGCGCCCGCCGTGAACCGGCCGGACGTGGTGTTGTCGATGGTGGTGGTCCACTGCTGCGGGGGCGGCTGCTGCGACGTGCTCACGTCCAGGTAGTTGCGGTCGATCTTCATCGTCACGCCGCCCCAGGTCTCCGTCACGTCCCCGGCGTACTGGTGCAACCGCTGGTGGTTCGCGTAGTAGGCGTCGGAGCAGTAGCTTCCGGCGTCGGTGTCGGCCACGCCGTTCCACCAGGCGATCCAGATCTGGTCCAGCCTGGTGTAGCTCGCGTTGTTGTACTCCAGGCAGACGTCCCTGATGCCCGAGGATCCGCTGGAGTACACGCCGGCCAGGTAGCCCTTGGTGTGCAACCGCTCGACCCAGCCGGACAGGAACGACAGCACGGCGGCCCGGCAGGACGCGGTCGTCGGGTAGTGCTCGATGTCGTTGTAGATGGTGCTGCCGGCGCCGATGCCCAGCGCCTGCGCGGCGCTGGCGGCGCTGTCGGCGGCGGTGCGGCCCTGCGAGCGCGCGGTGGCGGGGTCGGCGGACATCTTCGGCGCGCGGGTGCCGCAGGGCGCCTGGTAGCCGAGTTCGATGGGGATGAGCCGCCAGCCGTTGGCGACCTGGTTGGTGACCCAGGTCGCCGTCAGGTTGGGCTGCGCACAGGTGCGGCTGGCCCCGCTGATGTAGATGCCCACCGCGCGGTACGGCGAGCTGGCCCGCCAGGCGTTCATCGCGGACTGCGACGGGGCGGTGCAGGTGTCGAAGCCCTTACCGACGAAGGTGCCGGGCTGCGGCCCGACGGCGGACACCGCCACGGACTGCGGCTGCGGCTGCGGGGCCGGCGTCGACTCGGCCACGGCCGCCGAGCCGAGCGTGACGGTGAGCCCCGCCGTGGTGGCGAGGCCCAGCAGCCAGGTGGTGGTCCTTCTCATCCGGTCTCCCTCGAAGGTTTCCTTGCACGAGGTTGAAGTCAGTGAAGAACTTTTACACACCCATCGAAGGTTGGCAATAGTGTCAGATTGGTGACGCGTCGGTTACCAGGCGCAGGGCGCGTAGTCCTTGAGGAAGCAGCCGTACAGGTCCTCGCCCTGTTCGCCGCGGACGATCGGGTCGTACACCCGGGCCGCGCCGTCGACCAGGTCCAGCGGGGCGTGGAAGCCGGCATCCGCCAGCCGCATCTTCGTCGGGTGGGGCCGCTCGTCGGTGATCCAGCCGGTGTCCACGCTGGTCATCAGGATGCCGTCGGTCAGCATCTCCTGGGCGCTGGTGCGCGTCAGCATGTTCAGCGCGGCCTTGGCCATGTTGGTGTGCGGGTGCCCCGGCCCCTTGTAGCCGCGGCCGAACTGGCCCTCCATCGCCGACACGTTCACCACGTACTTGCGGCGGGCCTTCGCCGCGGCCATCGCCGGCCGCAGCCGACTGACCAGTACGAACGGCGCCGTCACGTTGCACAGTTGCACTTCCAGCAGCTCGACCGGGTCGACCTCCTGCACCCGCTGCACCCAGCTGTTGACCGGGTCGAGGTCCGGCACCAGGCCGCCGGCGTCGATGGCGGTGGCCGCCGCGATCCGTTCCGGCGAGGCGGAGCCGCTGGTCAGCGCGAGGGCGGTGAGCGCGTGCGGGGTGAGCGGGGTCGACTGCGGCGAGGCGGTCAGGCCGCCCGCCGTCTCGCCCCGCCCGGCCGGCTTGGCGAACGTGACGATCTCCGGCAGGGGGCCCTCCGGCAGGGCCGCCGCCTCCGCGGCGACGAGTTGGGCGTACGCCCCGGGGCTGCGCCGCACGGTCTGCGCCGCGTTGTTGATCAGGATGTCGAGGGGCCCCTGGTCGCTGACCGAGTCGGCGAGCGCGATCACCTGGGCGGGGTCGCGCAGGTCGATCCCGACGATCCGCAGGCGGTGCAGCCACTCCCCGCTGTCGGGCATCGCCGCGAAGCGGCGCACCGCGTCGTGCGGGAACCGCGTGGTGATCGTGGTGTGCGCGCCGTCGCGCAGCAGCCGCAACGCGATGTACATGCCGATCTTCGCCCGGCCGCCGGTGAGCAGCGCGCGCCGGCCGGTCAGGTCGGTACGGGCGTCGCGGCGCTCCCGGTTCAGCGCCGCGCAGGACGGGCAGAGCTGGTGGTAGAAGGCGTCCACCTCGCGGTAGCGCTGCTTGCAGACGTAGCAGCCGCGCGGGTTGTGCAGGAAGCCGGCCGTGGTGCCCTCGGTGGGGGAGGCGAGCGGGATCCCCTGGGTCTCGTCGTCGATCCGGCCCGGCGCGCCGGTGGCGGTGGCCGCCGTCACCGCGCGGTCGGCCGCCGCGATCGCGTCCCGCCGCTCCTCGCGCCGGCGCTGCTTGATCACCTTGTAGAGCCGCGCGGTGGCCCGCTGCACGCGTACCACGTCGGGGTGATCGGGAGGCAGGTCCTCCAACGCCTCGAAGACGCTGAGACAGGTCTCCAGCTGGCTCCGGTCGATGCCGCCGTGGCCGGTTTCGGTGATGTTGTCCGCCGTCATGCCGTCGCTGTCTCGTCCCGTTTCCGCGCCGTGTCTTCCCGGCCCACGCCAAGTCCGACCCGGAACTGTACGTCACGGCCCGGCTGCCGGCGCAGCCCGCGCCCGGGACGGGCGCTCGTCCTCGATGCGGGCGGGCGCCGCCTGGTCACGCCGGGCCGGCGACGTGCCGGCCCGGGCGTGGGCGGCGCTCCCCGTCCTCACCGCGTCGCGGCCGCCGGCGACGCCGTCCGCTTGTCCCGGGCAGCCGCGCCGCCGGGGACCGGTACCCCGCCAGTGCCCGCATCGGCGAACGCGCTGTCCCCGAGGCCCGGAACACCAGCGACCGCCGCGTTGTTCGCGGCGCGGCGGCGGCGGGCCCGTACGACGGCTGCCGCCGCCACCATCGCCGCCAGGGACATCGCTGCCGCCTGTAGCAGCGGTACCCTCCTGCTGCGTCGACGCCTCATGCGCACTACCCCTCTCAGTATCGGGTCCGACCTTGTTCACATCGTGGAGACACCGCGGCGGCGGCGAGGGGCGATTCGCCGCAATCGACACGGTCGGGTCATGCTGTCGCCCGCGAAGACCTGACCGTGGAAGGCGACGACTCGTGAAGCAGTGGCTGTACCTCGCCGGAGCCATCGGCCTGGAAGTGAGCGGGACCCTCGCGTTGCGGGCGGCCAACGACCACCCCGCGTGGATCGCGCTTGTCGTCGTCGGCTACACCCTCTCCTTCGTCCTTCTCTCGCTGGTCCTGCGCGAGGGCATGCCGATCGGCGTCGCGTACGGCATCTGGGCCGCCAGCGGGGTCACCCTCACCGCCCTGCTGGCCGCGCTGCTGTTCGGCGACGCCCTGACCTGGGTGATGGGACTCGGCTTCGCCGTCATCGTCGCCGGGGTCCTGCTCGTCGAACTCGGCTCCCACCGGGCGGCACCGGGGCACACCGCGCCGCACGACGTCCACCACGAGCCCGAGGGGGCACGATGAGCTGGGTCTTCCTGGCCGCCGCGATCGCCTTCGAGGTCACCGCCACCATGGCGCTGCGCGCCTCCGAAGGGCTGCGCAGGAAGGCATGGGCGCCCGTCGTCGTCGGCGGCTACGTGACGTGCTTCGTCTTCCTCAGCCTGGCCCTCCGCGCCGGCATGGCCGTCGGCGTCGCCTACGGCGTCTGGGCCGCGGCCGGCATCGCACTGACCGCGATCATCGCGCGGCTCGCCTTCAACGACCCGCTCACCAAGGTCATGATGCTCGGCATCGGCCTCATCGCCGGCGGTGTGCTCCTCGTCGAACTCGGCGCCACCTCGGCGCACTGAGCCCGCACCCCGGCCCTCCGGCGTCATCCGTCGGGCGGGGCCGGTCACGCCCGTCCTCGCCCCGCCCGGGGGCGTGCGCGGCGCCACGCACGTTGGCACAATGGCCGGGCTGTCGACCCGGACGGGGAGTGGGTGCCGACGATGACCGGGAACCACGTCCAGCCGAACGAGACCACGGTGCCGCTGCTGCACTGCGTGTCGGTGGAGGAGACCCTGGCGTTCTGGCGCGCGCTCGATTTCGAGGTCACGTACGAGCAGACGAAGCCGTACGTCTACCTGGCGTTGCGGTGGAGCGGGTTCGAGCTGCACTACGGCGGCGCGCCGAGCGGCGTGGACCCGTCGGCCGAGAACACCGGCGGTTGCCTGGTGATGGTCGACGAGGTCGCGCCCTACCACGCGGCGTTCAGCGAGGCGATGCGCCGCACCTACGGCAGGGTGCTCGCCACGGGACGCCCCCGGATGACCCGCTACCGTGCCGGTGCGTCGCGGTTCAGCGTCGTCGATCCGTCGGGGAACACCATCATCTCCATCCGACGCGACGAGCCGGCGGAGCTGGAGTACGGCGGTTCGAAGCGGTTGCAGGGGCTGGCCCGGGTCCTCGACAACGCGCGGATCCTGCGCGAGTTCAAGACCGACGACCTGGCCGCCTTCCGGGCGCTCAACTCGGGGCTGCGCCGGCACGGCGAGGCGGCGCCGGCCGTCGAACAGGCGTTGGCGCTGGCCGGGTTGATCGAGCTGTCGCTCGCGCTGGGCAAGCCGGAGCTGGTGCCCGACTGGGGCGGCCGGCTCGCGACCCTCCCGCTGACCGCACCGGAGCGTGCGCGGGTACGCCAGGCGGTCGCCGATCCCGCCGTGCTCGGGCCGTGGTTGCCGGACCCGGACTGACGGTCCGGGGCCGGATGATCGTCGCCTCTGCGAAGGTGGGGGCATGGCCGCGCTGTTCCGCACCCGTCTGACCGACTGGACCGTCGTCACGCCGCTGCTGGCGATCCTGGTGTTGATCCTGACCTGGGGGCGCGACCTGTCCGGCCCCGTCGTGGTCGTGGTGGCCGTGTTGCTGGCGGGCGCGGTGCTGGCCGCCGTGCACCACGCCGAGGTGGTGGCCCACCGGGTGGGGGAGCCGTACGGCTCGCTCGTGCTCGCCGTGGCCGTCACCGTCATCGAGGTCGCCCTGATCGTCACGCTGATGATCAGCGGTGGCGAGAAGACGCAGTCCCTCGCCCGCGACACCGTCTTCGCCGCCGTCATGATCACCTGCAACGGCATTCTCGGGCTGTCGTTGTTCATCGGGGCGCTGCGCCGCCGGGTGGCGGTGTTCAACTCCGAGGGCACCGGCGGGGCGCTGGCCACCGTGGCGACCCTCGCCGCGCTGAGCCTCGTGGTGCCGACCTTCACCACCGGCCAGCCGGGCCCGCAGTTCACCCCGGCGCAGCTCGCCTTCGCCGCCGTGGTCTCGCTCGCCCTCTACGGCCTGTTCGTCATGGTGCAGACCGGCCGCCACCGCGACTACTTCCTGCCCGTCAACAGCCAGGGCCGGGTGCTCGACGCGGAGGGACACGCCGAGCCGCCGTCGGACCGGGCCGCCCTGCTCAGCCTCGGCCTGCTGCTGGTGGCACTGGTCGCCGTGGTGGGCGACGCCAAGTCGGTGTCCCCGGCGATCGAGTCCGCCGTCGCCGGGGCGAACCTGCCCCCGTCGTTCGTCGGCGTGATCATCGCGCTGCTGGTGCTGTTGCCCGAGACGATCGCCGCCGCGCGGGCCGCCCGCCGCGACCGGGTGCAGATCAGCCTGAACCTGGCCCTCGGCTCGGCCATGGCCAGCATCGGGCTGACCATCCCGGCGATAGCGATCGCGTCGATCTGGTTGGAGGGCCCGCTGCTGCTGGGCCTCGGCGGCACCCAGGTGACCCTGCTCGCCCTGACCGTCGTCACCGGCGTGCTGACCGTGGTGCCGGGGCGGGCCACCGTGCTCCAGGGCGGCGTGCACCTGGTGCTGCTCGCCGCCTTCGTCTTCCTCGCCGCCAGCCCCTGACCGCCCGCCGGCCGCCCCCACCGCCGCTGCGTGCGACGGCCCGGGCCGCACCGGATCGTGCCCGGGCATGGCGGGCCCACGGCCGGGGTACTGGACGTCGTGACGCCGACGCCGGGGAGGGCACTGTGACGACGTGCGTGGAGGGCCGGTCGCGAAGCGCGCTGGCCGGCCTGCTGGTGGCCCTCGTCGCGGCGGCCGGCTGCGTGGTCGGTGGGGTGTCCGACCCCGAGGGGCAGGAGCCCGCCCCGCCGCGGCCCGACACCCCGGCCTCGCCCGGCGCCGAGCAGACCCGGGCCGACGGCACCACCAGCGTCGCGGAGTTCCGGCAGGACGTCGCCGATGCGCAGAGCATCGCCGAGCAGTACTGGGCTGCCCAGTTCCGTGCCTCGGGGCAGCGCTTCCGCCCGATCAGCCGGATCGTCCCGTACCAGCGCGCCGGGGAGGTCTCCTGCGGCGGGCAGCCGCTGCCGCGCAACAACGCCGTCTACTGCTCGGCCGGCGACTTCATCGCCTACGACGTGAGATGGTCGGTGGGCGCGTTCCGCCAGGTCGGCGACGCGTTCGTGTTCTACCTGCTCGGCCACGAGTACGCGCACGGCATCCAGGCCCGGCTCGGTATCCGCCACTCCTACACCATCCAGCAGGAGTTGCAGGCCGACTGCATGGCCGGGGCGTACCTCGGCGACTCGGTGCGCTCGAAGGCACTGGGGCTCGCCGACGGCGACCTGGAGGAGTTCCGCGAGGGGCTGCTGGCCGTCGGCGACGCACCCGACCAGCCCTGGTTCGCCGAGGGCGCGCACGGCACCGCCGAGCAGCGCACCGCGTCGTTCTTTCGCGGCTTCGAACGGTCCCTGGCCGCCTGCGGCCTCACCTGAGCGGTCAGAACTCGCCCCACCACTGCCGCACCCACACCGAGGCCCCGCCGCCGTTGTCGCCGAGGTTCGGGTCGTTGAAGGAGAAGACCAGCCGCGACGGCGCACCGGCGTTGTAGTAGAGCATGCAGCCGCTGTCGGCGCCGACGGGAAACCACCGGCCCGAGCCGTAGAACAATCCGGTGCTGAGCACCAGCATGGAACCCGAGGTCACCTTCGCGATCAGCGCGTACCGGGGCGCGTCCGGCGCGGGCCAGCCGCTGCCCGCCAGCGGCAGCTCACCGGCGATCGACTTCTGGGTGCCCCAGTGGTCGATGCGGACCCGGCCCAGGGCGGACACCCGGAACACGTCCCGGTCGACCATGCCCACCGGCGTCGGCCACGCGGTGTGCACGTTGCCCGGCGCGAACCAGTCCCGCTCGTCGGCGTGCTGGGGGGTCTCCAGGTCGTAGCACCGCTCCAGCGGCAGGCTCGCGGCGGCGGCCGGCCCCGCCGGCCAGATCGCGGCGGCAGCGGCCAGCAGTATCAAAGTGCACCGGGAGACCAGGGATCGGACGCGCATGGCGACCTCCGGGCGAGGGGCCGCCGTGGATGGCGGCCGGTCGTCCCGAGTCTCGCGCCCGCGCGCAACCCGTCGGCCACGTCACCCCGCGGCACCTGGGCGCGCGCCGGCGGCGTGGCGGCTGAGAGGATCCGGGGGTACGCACCCGAGGGAGGACCCGCTGAACAGCCACCACCCCGCCGCCGTGCTCTTCGACATGGACGGCACCCTGGTCGACAGCGAGAAGCTGTGGGACGTCGCGCTGCACGAGCTGGCGGCGGAGTACGGCGGCACCCTCTCCGATCCGGCCCGCAAGGCGATGATCGGCTCCAGCATGGCCGCGTCGATGCGCCTCCTGCACGACGACCTGGGCCAGCCGGGGCGCGACCCGCAGGCCAGCGCGGCGTGGATCAACGCCCGGATCCTGGAGCTGTTCCGCACCGGGCTGCGCTGGCGCCCCGGCGCGCTGAACCTGCTGCGGGCCGTCCGGGCGGTGGGCATCCCGACGGCGCTGGTGACCTCCAGCGGCCGGCCCCTGGTGGAGGTGGCGCTGGACACCCTCGGGCGCGACAGCTTCGACGCGGTCGTCTGCGGCGACGAGGTCGAGGCGGCCAAGCCGCACCCGGAGCCGTACCTGACCGCCGCCCGGCTGCTCGGCGTGCCGATCGCCCGCTGCGTGGCGATCGAGGACTCGCCCACGGGGGTGGCCAGCGCGCTCGCCGCCGGCGCGGCGGTGCTGGCCGTACCGGCGGAGGTGCCGATCGGGCCGCTGGACGGCGTACACCAGCTGGAGAGCCTGACCGGCGCGGACCTGGAGCTGCTGGCCGCCCTGCTCGGCGCGCCGCCGCCCGGCGCCTGAGGCGACGAGCGACGCCTGAGGCGACGAGGGCCCCGCCGACCGGCGGGGCCCTCGTCGTGCGTCGGGATCAGTCGTGGGCGATGGCGCCGAGCACGTTGATCCGGGCGGCCCGCACCGCCGGGAGCGCCGCGGCGACCACCCCGACGATCGCGGCGAGGCCGAGGAAGATCCCCATCTGGGTCCAGGGCAGCACCAGGTCGGTGATGCCCTCGTCGCGCAGCGCCTCGACCACGGCCGCGCCGAGGCCGGCGCCGACGACCACGCCGAGCAGCGCGCCGAACACCGAGATCACCACCGCCTCCACGGTGATCATCCGCATGGTCTGCGCCCGGCGCAGGCCGATGGCCCGCAGCAGCCCCAGCTCCCGGGTGCGCTCCAGCACCGACAGCGCCAGGGTGTTGATGATGCCGAGCACGGCGATCACGATGGCCAGCGCCAGCAGGATCTGGATCATCATGAGCAGCCCGTCGAGCTGACCGGTCTGCTGCTCGATGAACGCCTCCCGGTCGGCCACCGACACCTCGGGGGAGTCGGCCAGCAGAGCCTCGATCTGCGGCTGCACGTCGGCCACCCGGGTGCCCGGCGCCAGCTGGATGAAGCCTTGGATGGGCTGCGGGATGGCGAAGCCGCTCGCCGCCTCCGCCGGCAGCACCACCGGGTTGGTCAGCTGGGAACTGGCATAGATGCCGGTCACGGTGTACGTGCGCGCCTCGCCCCGGGACGTCTGCACCGGCACCTTCGACCCCACGGAGAGGCCGCGCGCCGTCGCGGTGTCGGAGCTGACCAGCATCCCGTCCGGCGCCAACCGGTCGATGTCGCCGGCGGTCGGCTCGGCCCCGAAGATCAGCCGCAGCGCGGCGACGTCACTGCTCGCCGCCACCCAGGTGCGCTCGCCACCGACGATCGCCAGGTCGCCGTACTCGCCGTCGGCCAGGCGCACCCCCGGGATCGCGGCGGCCTTCTCCAGCACCGCCGGGTCGAAGCTCGGCGGCCGGGGGCCGCTCTGCGCCCCGGCGATCACCAGCTCCGCCTTCAGGCTGTCCTGGGCGAGCCCGCCGATGCTGCTCTTCGCGGAGTCCAGGATCACCGTCACGCCGGTGACCAGCGCGATGCCGACCATCAGCGCGGCGGCGGTGATGGCGGTGCGGCGCGGGTTGCGCCCCGAGTTGAGCCGGCCCAGCTTGCCGGGCACCGACCAGGCGAAGAGCGCGCCGAGCAGGCTCACCACCGGCCGGCTGATCAGCGGCGTCAGCAGGGCCACGCCGATGAAGGCGAACAGCACCCCGCCGAGGATGGTGGCGAGGGTGTTGCCCCCGGCGTTGCCGGTGAGCCCCAGCGCCAGCAGCGCGCCGCCCACGGCCGTGACGATCGCGCCGGCCACGGTGACCTTGGTCAGCGGGCGGTCGGGGGTGGCCACGTCCTGCATCGCGGCGATCGGCGGGATCCGCGACGCCCGCAGCGCCGGCAGCAGCGCCGCCACCACGGTGATCACGAGACCGACGGAGAACGCGCCGACCACGGCGGAGAGCGGCACGCCGATCCCGGCCAGGGTCAGCCCGCCGGCGAACGTGCTGAACAGGTACGCCAGCAGCGCGCCGATGCCGATGCCCGCGCCGAGGCCGAGCACCGAGGCGACCAGCCCCACCGCGACGGCCTCCAGCACCACCGAGCCGATGATCTGCCGGCCGCTGGCCCCCACGGCGCGCATCAGCGCCAGTTCGCGGGTGCGCTGCGCCACGATGATCGAGAAGGTGTTGAGGATCAGGAAGGTGCCCACCAGCAGCGCCACCGCGGCGAAGCCGAGCAGGATCCGGTTGAAGAAGGACAGCGCCTCCTTCATGCCGGCCGCCGCGTCCTCGGACAGCTGCGTACCGGTCTTGACCTCGAAGTCGGCGCCCACCGCGGCGGCCACGGCATCGCGCAGCGCCTCGTCGGACACCCCGTCGGCGGCGGTGACCGAGAGGTTGCTGAAGGTGTCCGGCGCGCCGAGCATCAGCTTCTGCGCGACCGGCGTGGTGAACATGATCTCGTTGGCGCCACCGATGGAGTCCCGGCCGCCGCTGTAGCCGAACACGCCGACGATGGTGAACTCCTGCTTCGGCTGGAGGGTCAGCACGCCGACCCGGTCGCCGACCTTCACCTTGCCGGCCGTCGCCAGCGCCTTGTTGATGACGATCTCGTCGTCGGCCTGCGGGGCCCGTCCCTCGCGAAGCCGCACCAGGTCGCTCTCGCCGGTCCAGTTCTCGCCGAGCTGCGGCGGGCCGAACGAGGCGACCACCTTGCCGTTGCCGCCGATCAGCCGCGCCCCGTCGACGCCGACCACGCCGGTGGCCTCGGCGACGCCGGGCACCGCCCGGACCTTGTCGAGGGTGGCCGCCGGCACCGGCGCAGCCACCACCGGCATGCCCTCCGCCTCGCTGCCGTCGATCTTCGGCTTGGCGGCGACGTTGACGTCCACGCCTTCGTACGCGTCGGCGAAGATCGCGTCGAACGAGCGGCCGAGGGTGTCGGTGAGCACGAACGCGCCGGAGACGAACATGACGCCCAGCACCACGGCCAGGCCGGAGAGGATCAGCCGGACCTTGCGGGCCAGCAGGCTCTTCAGGGTCGCGCGGAACATCAGCGCGCCACCTCGGCGGGGGTGTCCAGCTTCTTCATGGTGTCCAGCACCGTGTCGGCGGTCGGCTCGATCAGCTCGGAGACGATCTGCCCGTCGGCGAGGAAGACCACCCGGTCGGCGTACGCGGCGGCGGTCGGGTCGTGGGTGACCATCACGATGGTCTGCCCGTGCTCGCGCACCGAGTTGCGCAGGAAGTTCAGCACCTCCGCGCCGGCCCGCGAGTCCAGGTTGCCGGTCGGCTCGTCGGCGAAGATCACCTCGGGCCGGGCGACCAGCGCCCGCGCGCACGCCACCCGCTGCTGCTGGCCGCCGGAGAGCTGCGCCGGCCGGTGGTCCAGCCGGTCCCGCAGGCCGACCGTGGCGATCACCGTGTCGTACCAGGCCGGATCCGGCTTGCGTCCGGCGATCGACAGGGGCAGCAGGATGTTCTCCTTCGCCGTCAACGTCGGCAGCAGGTTGAACTGCTGGAAGATGAAGCCGACCTTGTCGCGGCGCAGCTTCGTCAGGCCCGCGTCGCCCAGGCCGGTGACCTTCGTGTCGCCGATCGACACCGTGCCCCGGGTCACCGAGTCCAGGCCCGCGAGGCAGTGCATCAACGTCGACTTGCCCGAGCCCGACGGCCCCATGATCGCCGTGAACCGGCCCCGCTCGAACTCCGCGCTGACCCCCCGCAGCGCGACGACCTGCGCCTCGCCGCTGCCGTACACCTTCCACACGTCGCTCGCCCGGGCCGCGGCCTGCGCATGCTGGCCTACCGTCGCGGTCACGTCATCTACCTCTTCCGTCTGTCTTCGGTCCGCGCCGCCCCCGCTGGTCCGGCACGGCAGTCCCATCATCTGTGCTCGCCGGCCCCGATCCCTCCGACTCCGGTCGGAGCCGTGGCGGATTTCGCGCTGCGGGTGCCCCCCAATGCCGACTCAGGGTTGCCCCTGAGTGGGCGGCCGGTCGAGAGCGTTCCGCCGGCCGGGACCGATCCTGCACAGTGACGCCGCGTCAGGGTCAACCGCGCGGCGACGTCACCGGTCACGGTAGGTGACGGCGGCAACCGCGCCGCGTGCCGTGGCGGATCCCCGGGTACGCGGCCCGTGCCGGCCGGCGACGAGGCGCTACGCCCGCGGGCGGACCAGCCCCGACTCGTACGCCAGCACCACGGCCTGCACCCGGTCGCGCAGCCCCAGCTTCGTCAGCACGTGCCCGACGTGGGTCTTGATGGTGGTCTCGCTGACCGACAACGCCCGGGCGATCTCGGCGTTGGACAGCCCCCGGGCCACGTGCACGAGCACCTCCCGCTCCCGCTCGGTCAGCGCGCTCAGCGTGCGGGGCGGCGCGGCCGCGGGGTCGGGCAGCGCCTCGGCGAAGCGGTCCAGCAGGCGCCGCAGGATGCGCGGCGCGACCACCGCGTCCCCGGCGGCCACCGTGCGGATCGCCGCCACCAGGTCGTCGGCCGGCACGTCCTTGGCCAGGAAGCCGCTCGCCCCGGCCCGCAGTGCCCCCACCACGTACTCGTCCAGGTCGAAGGTGGTCAGGATCAGCACCCGCACCGGCAGCCGGGCGTCGACGATCGCCCGGGTCGCGGCGACCCCGTCCATCCGCGGCATCCGGATGTCCATCAGCACCACGTCGGGCAGCAGCCGGCGGGACAGCTCCACCGCCTCCAGGCCGTCGGCGGCCTCGGCGACGATGTCCAGGTCGTCCTCCGTGCCCAGCACCATCCGGAAGCCGGTACGCAGCAGTGGCTGGTCGTCGGCGAGCAGGATGCGTACCGGCCGTGCCGGCACCGTCGCGTCGGTCACCTGATTCCGTTACCTTTCAGTGCGCTTCAGTGAGCACACGGCCGGTAGCCCTACCTTGCGGTGGGACGGTCCCGGTCTGATCGGCGGATGCCGTGCCGGGTTGACGCTTCACGGCCGCCTGCCCGCGTATGCGGGTCTTCTGGTCGGCTCCACGTCCTGTCACCGGGCCACTCCCGGCGGTGTCGAACTCGGCCGCGAGAGCGGCCAGGTTCAGTGCGGCGTTGCGGTCCCGATCCATGACCAGGCCGCACGCCTGACAGTGGTATTCGCGCTCGGACAGGGCCAGTTTGGTTTTCGCCGCGCCACAGCCTGAGCAGGTCTTCGAGGACGGATGCCAGCGGTCGGCCACGAGCAGACGGCCGCCGTTCCATTCGGTCTTGTAGGCCAGATGCCGCCGCAGTTCGGCGAACCCGGCGTCGGCGATGTGCCGGGCCAGCCGCCGGTTGCGGAGCATGCCAGCCACGTTGAGGTCTTCCACCACGAGGGTGCCGTACTCGCGGGCGAGTCGGGTGGTGAGCTTGTGCAGGCCGTCGCGGCGCAGGTTCGCCACCCGGGCATGTGCGCGGCCGAGCCGTGCCGCCGCGCGTTCCCAGCGCTTCGACGGGCGTCGCCCGGTTCGCCGGTCCGGGCCGGTCTTACGAGACAGTATCCGCCCCAGAGCCCGCAGCCGGGTCTGGGCGGTGCCTAGGTGGCGCGGGTTGTCGACCAGCTCGCCGGTGGACAGCACCGCCAGGTGCTTGATGCCGACGTCCACACCGACCACGGAGTCCGGCCGGGCCGGTACCCGCTCGGCGCGCTCAACCTCGACCGTAAACGCGACGTACCAGCGGCCACCGTTACGACGCACGGTCGCCGACATGACTCGCGCCGTGCCGTTGTCGAGGCGGCGGGCGAGCTTGCGGGCCGACTCGTGCAGCTTCAACCGGCCCAGCCGCGGCAGCACCACGTGCATCCGGTCCGGCTCGACACGGATCGCACCTGTCGTAAACCGCACGGACGGTGTGGTGCGGCGGCGGGACTTGAAACGCGGGAACCGGACCGACCGTCCTACCCGTTTCCCGCTGCGGGAGTCGGCCCAGTTCTTCAATCCGCGGGCCAGGGCATCCAGGCCGGTATTGAACGCCTCCTTGGACACTTCCGTCCACCACGGCGCCACCTCGGCCTTAGCTGTGTTCCACGCTTTGCGCAGCGCGGCGAGCGACCACGACAGCGACGGCGTCAGCAGTTCGTCCGGCACGCCGTAAGTTCGTTCTGCCGCCCGCTGGTCCATGACCGCTTTGACCCGGGCCAACGCCCAGTTGTGCGCGACGCGGGCCGCGCCGGCGTGCGCGTACACGTCGCGCTCCTGTCCCGGCGTGAGGTCGAGGGCGAACCGGTTCGCCTGGATCGTCTTCACTCGGAGTCCTCGGTGACCGCCTCGACGCCCCGGCGGGCCCGGTTCGCGGCAGCACGCCGCCCGTACAGGCGGGCGCACAGTGACGTGAGAATCTCGGTCACGTCGCCCACGAGGTCGTCGTCAACCTCGGCCGGATCGACCACCAGCAGTCGACGGCCCTGCGCGGACAGCGCGGCCTCGACATACTCGGCGCCGAACCTGGCGAACCGGTCACGGTGCTCTACCACGATGGTCGACACGGCCGGGTCGCGCAGCAGCGCGAGGAACTTCTCGCGGCGGCCATTGAGCGCGGATCCGACCTCGGTCACCACCCGGTCCACGGCGAGGCGCTGACCGGTTGCCCAGGTGGTGACCCGGGCGACCTGCCGGTCCAGGTCCGGCTTCTGGTCTGCCGACGAAACGCGGGCGTACACCACAACCTGCTCTACAGCGGCGGCAACGCTGGTGACCGGTTCCCCAACCATGATCAGGCGGCCGAGCCGGTACGTGGGAACGGGCAGCGTGCCGGATTCGTAGCGCCGACGCGCGGTCGCGTACGAGATCCCGGTAGCCGCTGCCCACTCCTTCAAATTCACACCGCCACTCTAGCAAACCAATGAGCACTAAAGCTGACTAGCAAGTCAGCAGCTTACTACCCCCGTCCCGATCCCCGGTCACGCCGCCGCGTCCCGGGGTTCCACCGGGATCCTCGCCGACACCCGGAAGCCCCCGCCCGGCCGCGCCCCGGTACGCAGGACACCACCGTAGAGGGCGACCCGCTCCCGCATCCCGACGAGGCCGTGCCCGATCCGGTCGCCGTCGGGCCCGGGGCCGCGCCCGGTGTCGGCGATCTCCACGTCGACCGTGTCCCCGTCGAAGCTCAGCAGCACCTGGGCGGTGGCCGCGCCGGCGTGCTTGAGCGCGTTGGTCAGCGCCTCCTGGGTGATCCGGTAGAGGGTCAACGCCACGCCTTCCTCCAGCGTCGCCGGGGTGCCCTCGACCCGCAGGGTCACCGGCAGGCCGGCGTCGCGCACCTGCTCCACCAGCGCCTCGATGCCGGCAAGCCCCGGCTGCGGAGCCAACTCGGCGGCCGGCTCGGCGTCGGTACGCAGCACGTCGAGCAGCCGGCGCATCTCCCGCAGCGTCGCCCGGCTGGTCTCCTCGATGGTGGCGATCGCCCCGTCAGCCGCGCCCGGATCCTTCGGCAGCACGCGGCGGGCCCCCGTGGCCAGCACCCCCATCACGCTGACGTGGTGCGCGACCACGTCGTGCAGCTCGCGGGCGATGCGGCGGCGTTCGTCGGCGACCGCCCGCTCGGCCAGCGAACGCTGGTTCTCCTCGGCGGCCCGGGCCCGCTCCCGCAGCGCCTCGGTGGAGGCCCGGCGGGCGTGCACCGCGCGTCCCACCGAGTACGACACCACGCCCACCAGCAGGTTGTTCAGCACCAGGTAGGCGGGACTGACGTTCGCCAGCAGCTCGTCGGGCGGCGGCGCGAGGGCGCTGGTGGCGGCGACCGGCATCCACAGCACCAGCGCCGCCACGACCGCCGTACGCGGTGGCCCGGCGGCAGCCGCCGTGTAGGTGAGCACCATGAAGGTCATGCCCTGCGTGGTCGGCGCGGGGCCGAGCAGCAGGGGCACCGCCAGCGTCGCCACCGCCAGCGCGACCGCCGCCCACGGCGCCACCCGCCGCCACGCCACCGGGGCGGCGCAGACCACGCTCCAGCCCAGCGCCGCCAGCAGACGCCCCGGCCAGTACTCGCGCGGGGTCAACGCGGTGAGCACCACCTCCGCCACGACGAGCCCGCCGGCGAGCAGCACGTCCACGGCGACGGGGTGCCCGCGCAGCCACTCCCGGGGGCCCGAAGTCATACCCGCGACGCTATCCGCCGTGGCGGCCGATTGATCGTCGCCGGCGGTGAGCCCGGCCTCATCCCTCAGGAGGAGAGGGACTCGTCCCCGTCGGGGCGGCCGCCGGGGGTGTCACCCGCCGCCCGGGCGCCAGACGGCCGGCCCTGCGGCGGCGGGAACCCGTCGCCGAGTGGCGGCGGACCTCACCGCATGGCGGTGCGTCGGTCAGGCGGTCACTCGTCGGCGCCGGGAGGCGTCGGGCGGGACCGGGCGTCGCGCAGCGGATCCGGCGCCGCCTGCGTCGGGAACGGCGGCGGGGTGCCCCCGAAGGTCGGGCAGAGCGCCTGGTGGCTGCACCAGTCGCAGAGCCGGCTCGGGCGGGGACGGAAATCCTGCTGCGCGGTCGCCTGCTCGATCGCCCGCCACAACGCCACCACGGTGCGCTCGAAGCGCAGCAGCTCGTCGGCGTCCGGGGCGTAGTCGCAGACCTCCGAGTCCTTGAGGTAGAGCAGCCGCAGCACCCGGGGGACCACGCCCCGGGTGCGCCAGAGCACCAGCGCGTAGAACTTGAGCTGGAACAACGCCCGGGCCTCGAACGCCTCGCGCGGCGCGCCGCCGGTCTTGTAGTCGACCACCCGCAACGCCCCGTCGGGCGCCACGTCGAGCCGGTCGACGTAGCCCCGGATCAGCAGTTCCTCGTCGACCACCGCCGAGATCAGGCTCTCCCGCTCGGCCGGCTCCAGCCGGCGCGGGTCCTCCACCGCGAAGTAGCCCTCCAGCAGCCCCGCGGCGGAGCGGAGGAACTCGGTCGCCGCCGGGTCGCCGTCGGCGAACAGCGCCGCCAGCTCCGGCTGCTCGGTGACGAGCCGGTCCCACTGCGGGGCCACCAGGTCGCCGGCGGCCGTCGGCGTGCGCCCGGCGGCCGGCAGGTCGAACAGCCGCTCCAGCACCGCGTGCACGAGCGTGCCCCGGGCCTGCTCGACGGTCGGCCGCTCGGGCAGCCGGTCGATGCTGCGGAACCGGTAGAGCAACGGGCAGGTCTTGAAATCCGCCGCCCGCGACGGCGACAGCGAGGCCCGCACCGTCGCCGGGACCTCGGCCGGGGTCGGGGAATGCTGCGTGGTCACCGGTTCCGCCGTCATGCCCGGAAGGTTAGGGCACCGGTGTGACACCACCGCCGTCGCCGCACCGGTGCATGATCGCGTCGCCGGCCGGTGCACGACCGCCGCGCCGCGCCAGCGTCCGGTCCCGTCGCCACCCCGGCGCATGATCTCCGCCGCGTAGCATCGATCCGATGGAGCAGACGAGGCGACCGCGCCGCCGGCCCGACGCGCGGGGCGGCCTGACCGTGGGCCGGGTGTTCGGGGTGCCGCTGCACCTCAACGGCTCGATGGTGCTGCTCACCCTGCTGGTGACCGTGCTGTACGCCGAGTTCGCCCGCCGCCAGCTCGACCTGTCCCAGCTCGCCGGCTACCTGATCGGCTTCGGCTTCGTGGTCTCCCTGCTCGGCTCGGTGCTCCTGCACGAGCTCGGCCACGCCCTCACCGCCCGCCGCTACGGCATCGGTGTGCGCGGGATCACCCTGGAACTGCTCGGCGGCTACACCGAGATGGACTGCGACGCCCCGACGCCCCGGATCGACCTGCTGGTGTCGCTCGCCGGCCCGGCCGTCTCCACCGTGCTCGGCGTGCTCGCGGTCGCCGCCACCCTCGCCCTGCCCGACCGCGCCCTGGCCAACCAGCTCGCCTTCCAACTGGCCGTGAGCAACGTCATCGTCGCGCTGTTCAACATGTTGCCCGGCCTGCCGCTCGACGGCGGCCGGGCGCTGCGGGCGGCGGTCTGGGCGGTGACCCGCGACCGGCACCGCGGCACCGAGGTCGCCGGCTGGGTGGGACGCGTCGTCGCCGTCGGCACCGCCGCGCTGGTCGCCCTGCTCACCCTCACCCGCAACCTGGCGCCGCTGGCGCTGCCGCTGATGCTGCTCGTCGCGTTCACCCTGTGGCGCGGCGCCGGGCAGTCGATCCGGATGGCCCGGATCAGCCGCCGCTTCCCGCTGATCGACCTGGCCCGGCTGGCCCGGCCCGTGCTCGCCGTGCCCACCGGCACGCCGCTGGCCGAGGCGCAGCGCCGGCGCGCCGACGGGAGCACCCCGGGCGCCGCCCTCGTGGTCACCGACACCGCCGGCCGGCCGGTCGCCCTGGTCGACCCGGCGGCGGCGGACGCCGTACCCGCGGAACGCCGCCCCTGGCTGGCCGTCGACGCGGTCGCCCGATCCCTGCCCGACCTGCCCGCGATGCCGGTGGGACTCGACGGGGAACGCGTGATGGAGACCGTGCAGACCCACCCGGGCGCGCAGTACGTGGTGACCTCAGGCGAAGATGTCGTGGGCATTCTGCACATCGCGGATCTGGCTCAGCTCCTCGAACCTCAACGGAAGATGAACACGTGACCGCAACTCCCCCCGCCGCCCCGGCAGACCCGGGCATCCCGGTGTCGGCCGACACCCCGGCGCTGCCCCCCGTGCACCGCGGCCCGTTCCGGATCGGCGACCGGGTGCAGCTGACCGACCCCAAGGGGCGGATGCACACGGTCACCCTGGAGCCGGGCAAGGCGTTCCACACCCACCGCGGCATCCTGGAGCACGACGCGCTCATCGGCCTGCCCGACGGCAGCGTGGTCACCACCACCGGCGGCGGCACCGCGTTCCTGGCCCTGCGACCGCTGCTGTCGGACTACGTGCTCTCGATGCCGCGCGGCGCCCAGGTGATCTACCCGAAGGACTCCGCCCAGATCGTCGCCATGGGCGACATCTTCCCCGGCGCCAAGGTCCTGGAGGCCGGCGCCGGCTCCGGCGCGCTGTCCTGCTCCCTGCTGCGCGCGGTCGGCACCGGGGGCGAGCTGCACTCGTTCGAGGTGCGCGACGACTTCGCCCAGATCGCCCGGCGCAACGTCGAGGCGTTCTTCAACGGGCCGCACCCGGCGTGGCACCTGCACGTCGGCGACGTCGCCGGGTGCGCCGAGACCGGCTTCGACCGGATCATCCTCGACATGCTCACCCCGTGGGAGACCCTCGACATGGTCGAGCGGGCGCTGGTGCCCGGTGGCGTGTTCATCGGCTACGTCGCCACCACCCCGCAGCTGTCCGAGCTGGTCGAGGCGCTGCGTGAGCGCGGCGGCTGGACCGAGCCGCGGGCCTGGGAGTCGCTGGTGCGCGACTGGCACGCCGAGGGGCTGGCCGTGCGACCGGACCACCGCATGATCGCGCACACCGCGTTCCTCGTCTCCGCGCGTAAGCTCGCCCCCGGCGTCACCGCACCGCCGCGGCGCCGCAAGCCCAGCAAGGGCGCCGAGGCGTACGCCGAACGCCGCCAGGCGCTGCGCGAGGCCGAGGCCGCCAGGCAGGCGGCGGCTGCGTCGGCGCAGCAGGCGGCCGAGGACACGGAACGACCGTGACGGCGCAGCGGGGCGACGAGGAGTGAACGGACGGATCCCGCCCGTCGGCGCGTGCCGGCGGGCCGGGCACGGGGAGGTGGCATGAGCCGGCCCGGCTTCGGCGGGGGTGACCTGCCGGCGGTGTTTCCGGACTGGTCGCCCTACCAGGACCTCGAATCGGCGGCCCGGGCGTACCTGCGCGACCCCGACGTCGCGCTCGAGGCGCTCGGTGGGGTGCTGCGCGGCGCTTCGGTGCTCGGCTTCACCCTGGAACGCTTCGTCAACGAGGTCAACGGGGTGTGGCAGGAGGTCGTGGTCTGCGACGGCAGCCGCCTCGTCCTCTGGCACGGCGAGGACGTGCCGCCGGAGGACGGGCCGCCCGGCTCGATGACCTCGTCGTTGCGGGTGGTGCCGGTCTCCACGGTGACCGAGGTCGGTTGCCGGCGCCGGCTCACCCGTGCCGAGGACGGCGGGATCCGGGTCGACAGCATCGACGTCTACCTGCTGCTCACCTCGCTGGACGAGGCGCCGCCCAGCGACGAGGCGGTGGGCGCGCCCCGGCACGACGCGCTGCGCTTCGGCAAGACCCTCGACGACGGCGGCGCCGGACAGATCGCCCGCCTGGAGGAGTTCGCCCGCCTGGTCGCCTCGGTGGTCGGCCGCCCGATGCTCTGAGCCGTACGCCCGGGTGGCCCGCGCAGGCGGGGTCCCCGGACGTCTCGATCCTCCCGCGCCACGGCGCGGGAGGGCCGGGCCGTCAGTCCTCCTCGGCCTCCGGGCCGGCCACCTCGACGCCGTCGCTGCCGCGCACCACGTGGATGCACTCGCCCGGGCACTCCTTCGCCGAGTCGATCACCTCGAGGCGCAGGTGCTCCGGTACGCCGACCCGGCTGCCCGGCGCCATCCGCAGCTCGCCGTCGGGGCCCTTGACGTACGCCAGCCCGTCGACGTCGAACTCGAAGACCTCGGGCGCGTACTGCACGCAGAGCCCGTCGCCCGTGCAGAGATCCTGGTCAACCCAGACCTGCAACTCGTCCGTCACGACCTGCGCCACGGCGCACCCCCCATGTTCTCCCGTCCCACGCCCCGACGGTACCCGAACGCCCGTACCGGCCCCCCGGGCCACCCTTCGCGATCAAGGTTCGGTGACGAGCGCGTTGCGTGGGACCGAATCGGCCTCATAGCGGCTAGTGTTAGGGCAGAACGTTCAAGCCCCCCGGGGAGGTGGGACGTGGCACGCAGCGACGACGCGGACTCGCGCGCCGCACGGTGGGAGAAGGAGGCCCACGATCTCTCCACGCAGGTCGCGTTCCTTCAAGAGGAACTCGCTCTGGTGCGGCGCAAGTTGACCGAAAGCCCCCGACACGTCCGGCAGCTCGAAGAGCGGCTGGCGGCCACCCAGGCACAGTTGGCGCGGCTGACCGAGAACAACGACCGGCTCGTGAGCACCCTCAAGGAGGCTCGCGCGCAGATCGTGACGCTCAAGGAGGAGATCGACCGCCTCGCGCAACCGCCGAGTGGTTACGGCGTCTTCCTTGCGCGGCACGACGACGGCACGGTGGACGTCTTCACCGGCGGACGCAAGCTCCGTGTCGCCGTCTCGCCCTCGCTGGACGTCGCCGAGCTGCGGCGCGGCCAGGAGGTCCTGCTCAACGACGCACTCAACATCGTCGACGCGTTCGGTTTCGAGCGGGTCGGCGAGGTGGCGATGCTCAAGGAGATCCTCGCGGGTCCCGACGGCAGCCCGGGCGACCGGGCCCTGGTGGTCTCGCACTCCGACGAGGAGCGCATCGTGCACCTCGCCGACACCCTGATCGGTTCGCCGATCCGGGCCGGCGACTCGCTCATGATCGAGCCCCGCTCGGCGTACGCGTACGAGCGGATCCCGAAGAGCGAGGTCGAGGAACTGGTCCTGGAGGAGGTGCCCGACGTCGACTACACCGACATCGGTGGCCTCCACTCGCAGATCGAGCAGATCCGCGACGCGGTGGAACTGCCCTTCCTGCACGCTGACCTGTTCCGCGAGCACCAGCTCCGCCCGCCGAAGGGCATCCTGCTCTACGGCCCGCCCGGCTGCGGCAAGACGCTGATCGCCAAGGCGGTGGCCAACTCGCTCGCGAAGAAGATCGCCGAGCGGGAGGGCAAGGAGAAGCACACCAGCTTCTTCCTCAACATCAAGGGCCCGGAGCTGCTCAACAAGTACGTCGGCGAGACCGAGCGGCACATCCGGCTGATCTTCCAGCGGGCCCGCGAGAAGGCCGGCGAGGGCACCCCGGTGATCGTGTTCTTCGACGAGATGGACTCGATCTTCCGGACCCGTGGCTCCGGCGTCTCCTCCGACGTGGAGAACACAATCGTCCCGCAGCTGCTCAGCGAGATCGACGGCGTGGAGGGGCTGGAGAACGTCATCGTCATCGGCGCCTCCAACCGGGAGGACATGATCGACCCGGCGATCCTCCGGCCGGGCCGACTCGACGTCAAGATCAAGATCGAGCGGCCGGACGCCGAGGCGGCCAAGGACATCTTCTCCAAGTACATCCTCTCCGGGCTGCCGCTGCACCCGGACGACCTGGCCGAGCACGGCGGCGACCCCCAGGCCACCGTCGCGGCGATGATCGACGCGGTCGTGCTGCGGATGTACTCGGAGACCGAGGAGAACCGCTTCCTCGAGGTCACCTACGCCAACGGCGACAAGGAAGTCCTCTACTTCAAGGACTTCAACTCCGGCGCGATGATCCAGAACATCGTCGACCGGGGCAAGAAGATGGCCATCAAGGAGTTCCTCACCTCCGGACGCAAGGGCCTGCGCCTGCAGCACCTCCTCGACGCCTGCGTCGACGAGTTCCGGGAGAACGAGGACCTGCCCAACACCACCAACCCCGACGACTGGGCCCGGATCTCCGGCAAGAAGGGCGAGCGGATCGTCTACATCCGCACGCTCGTCTCCGGCGGCAAGGGCGCGGAGGCCGGCCGGTCCATCGAGACCGCCAGCAACACCGGCCAGTACCTCTGACGGACACCCGCACGGGGCCCGTGGCGCGACGCGTCACGGGCCCCGTCCCGTCCGTGCCCGCCTCTCGGCCCCCGCCGCCCCGGTCCGCCGCGCCCCCATCCGCCGCGCGGCCGACTACGCTCGACGTGACGGGGGACCGGGTCGGGCGAGCGAAGCGGGTAGGTCGATGAGCGTAAGACGGATCATGGGCACCGAGGTCGAGTACGGCATCTCCGTTCCCGGCCAGGCCGGGGCCAACCCCATGGTCACCTCCTCCCAGGTGGTCAACGCCTACGGGGCGCGCCCGGAACTCAACCGGGGCGGCCGCGCCCGCTGGGACTACGAGGAGGAGTCGCCGCTGCGGGACGCGCGCGGCTTCACCTACTCCGGTGCCGCGTACGACCCGGCCGAGGCGCTCGCCGACGAGGACCTCGGGCTGGCCAACGTGATACTCACCAACGGCGCACGGCTCTACGTCGACCACGCCCACCCGGAATACTCCACACCAGAGGTGACCAACCCGCTGGACGTGGTGCGCTGGGACAAGGCGGGGGAGCGGGTGATGGCCGAGGCGGCCCGCCGCGCCGCCACCATCCCCGGCACCCAGCCGATCCACCTCTACAAGAACAACACCGACAACAAGGGCGCCAGCTACGGCTCGCACGAGAACTACCTGATGCGCCGGCAGACGCCGTTCGCCGACATCGTCGCGTACCTGACGCCGTTCTTCGTGACCCGGCAGATCGTCTGCGGCGCCGGCCGGGTCGGCATCGGCCAGGACGGCGGCCAGAGCGGCTTCCAGATCTCCCAGCGTGCGGACTTCTTCGAGGTCGAGGTCGGCCTGGAGACCACCCTCAAGCGGCCGATCATCAACACCCGCGACGAGCCGCACGCCGACGCGGACAAGTACCGCCGGCTGCACGTCATCATCGGCGACGCGAACCTGTCGGAGATCTCCACCTACCTCAAGGTCGGCACCACGGCGCTGATCCTCACGATGATCGAGGAGAAGGCGCTCGGCCCCGACCTCGGCATCGCCGACCCGGTCAGCGAGCTGCGCGCGGTCAGCCACGACCCGTCCCTGACGCACCGGATGCGGCTGCGCGACGGGCGGCGGCTGACGGCCCTGGACCTTCAGTGGGCCTACTACGAGCGGGTCCGGTCCTTCGTGGACGACCGCTACGGCACCGACGCCGACGAGCAGACCCTCGACGTGCTCGCCCGCTGGGAGCGCGTGCTGGACAGGCTGGGCCGTGACGTCATGCTCTGCGCCGACGAGCTGGACTGGGTGGCCAAGCTGCGGCTGCTGGAGGGCTACCGGGAGCGCGAGCAGCTCGGCTGGGGCTCGCACAAGCTGCAACTGGTCGACCTCCAGTACTCCGATGTCCGCCCGGAGAAGGGCCTCTACCACCGGCTGGTCTCCCGGGGCGCGATGAAGACGCTGCTCGACGACGAGCAGACGCGTACGGCGATGACCGAACCGCCGGAGGACACCCGGGCCTACTTCCGCGGCCGCTGCCTGGCCCAGTACGCCTCCGAGGTCGTCGCGGCCAGCTGGGACTCGGTCATCTTCGACGTCGGCCGGGAGTCGCTGGTGCGGGTGCCGATGATGGAGCCGGAGCGCGGCACCCGCAAGCACGTGGGGGCGCTCTTCGACCGCTGTGCGAGCGCCAAGGATCTGCTGGAGACCCTCACCGGCGGCTGACCGGGGCGACGATTGCCCGTCGGGTGCCGAACGCGGCGCGCGGCGGGCTTTTCGTCGCCTCCGCGAGGTAAGTTGATCGCAGGGCGATCGTGGAGGAGGCAGCAATGGCCACTCGTGACAGCGGCGGGCAGTCGCAGTCGGGCAAGTCGCGTCAGGGCGAGGAGATCGAGGACGTCACCACGGAGGCGAACCCGGAGGTCGCCGAGCGGCACGCCGAGATCACCGAGGACGTCGACGACCTGCTCGACGAGATCGACTCCGTCCTCGAGGAGAACGCCGAGGAGTTCGTGCGCGGATATGTCCAGAAAGGGGGGGAGTGATACTATATGCCCGATTCGCCTCAAGCGTCGGGCAAAGTATGCCCCCAGTGTGACCGATTACTGCCCGCCGCCGAGTTCCACCGCAACCGGCGACGGGCGGACGGGCTCGCCTACTACTGCAAGTCATGTGCGGCGGCTCGCTCGACGGCGAGCCGCCGCAGGCGTGGCATCGGGCCGCAGAAGCGGTCGGCCACCCCGGTCGGCGAAGGGCTCAAGTGGTGCCCGGACTGCGACCAGGTCAAGCCGGTTGACGAGTTCCCACGCACCACCAAGAGCAGCGGTCGGCACAGCTACTGCAAGCCCTGCCACAACGCGCGTGGCAGGGAGACCGTTCAGCGCCTGTACGGCGGCACGCGCGAGTACCACCTGCGGCGGCGCTACGGCATCGGTGAGAAGGAGTTCCAGGAGCTCTTGGCCGAGCAGGGCGGGGTGTGCGCGATCTGTGGCACACCGGATCCCCAACATGTCGACCACGATCATCGCACCGGGTGGGTGCGCGGGATATTGTGCTTCAACTGCAACGGTGGCCTTGGCCAGTTCCGTGACGATCGGTCGCGGCTGGCCGGGGCGATCACATATCTGAGAGGAACCACGTGGCAGCGGGTTTTGATCCATCCGGGCGTCTACCAGATGTGTTCACCAACGCGGGGACGTCCTCCTTCACCTCGTTCCTGAGCAAGGTGGCCCCCGAGATGTTGCCCGGCCGCCGGCCGCTGCCGCCGGGTATGGCCGCCGACATGGCGCCGCACGCGACCACCATCGTGGCCATCTCGGCCGCCGGCGGTGTCGTGATGGCCGGCGACCGGCGGGCCACCATGGGCAACCTGATCGCCCAGCGCGACATCGAGAAGGTCCACCCGGCCGACGCGTACTCCCTGGTCGGCATCGCCGGCACGGCGGGGATCGGCATCGAGCTGATGCGACTGTTCCAGGTGGAGCTGGAGCACTACGAGAAGATCGAGGGCGCGATGCTCTCGCTCGACGGCAAGGCCAACCGGCTCGCCTCCATGATCCGTGGCAACCTGGGCGCCGCGATGCAGGGCCTCGCGGTGATCCCGCTCTTCGCCGGCTACGACCTGGCCGCGAAGGACCCGGCGCGGGCCGGCCGCATCTTCAGCTTCGACGTCACCGGCGGCCCCTACGAGGAGACCGGCTACGACGCGATCGGCTCCGGCTCGCTCTTCGCCCGGTCGGCGCTGAAGAAGCGCTTCCAGCCGGGGCTCTCCATCGACGAGGCGGTCCGGCTCGCGGTCGAGGCACTCTACGACGCGGCCGACGACGACACCGCGACCGGCGGCCCGGACCTGATCCGGCGGATCTACCCGGTGGTGATGACGGCGACGGCGGAGGGCACCCACCGGCTCACCGACGAGGAGATGTCGGCGATCGCCGAGAGCGTGGTCTCCGGCCGGATGGAGAACCCGGGCGGTTGATCCGCTCCCGCCCGTACCAGTCAGCAGCCGTCAGCACAGCGCCCTAAGGAGAACCGCCGCCGTGGCCATGCAGTTCTACGCCTCGCCCGAGCAGATCATGCGCGACCGCTCCGAGCTGGCCCGCAAGGGCATCGCCCGGGGCCGCAGCGCGGTGGTCCTGAGCTACGAGGGCGGGGTGCTCTTCGTCGCCGAGAACCTCTCCAGCGCCCTGCACAAGGTCAGTGAGATCTACGACCGGATCGGCTTCGCCGCCGTCGGCCGCTACAACGAGTTCGAGAATCTGCGCCGCGCCGGCGTGCGGATGGCCGACCTGAACGGCCTCAGCTACGACCGGCGTGACGTCACCGGCCGGGCCCTGGCGAACGCCTTCGCGCAGACCCTGGGTGCCATCTTCACCGAGCAGTCGAAGCCGTTCGAGGTGGAGATCTGCGTGGCCGAGGTCGGCACCACCGCCGAGGACGACGAGCTCTACCGGCTCACCTACGACGGATCCGTCAACGACGAACCGGGCCGGATGGCGATGGGCGGGCAGGCCGAGGCCATCACCGGCGTGCTGAAGTCCCACCACCGTCCGGACATGTCGCTGGGCGAGGCGGTCAAGGTCGCGGTGCAGGCCCTGAGCAGCGTCGGGGGAGAGGGCGGCGCCGCCCGGACCATCGCCGCCAACCAGTTGGAGGTGGCGGTCCTGGACCGCCGCCGGGTGGGGCGGACGTTCCGCCGGATCACCGGGGCCGCGTTGACCGCGCTGCTCGACGGCGACAAGGCCGAGGAGCCGGTGTCGGCCCGCCCGGAGACGCCGACCTCGCCGACCGAGGAGGCGAAGAAGCCCACCACGTCGGCCGGCTCAGCGGACCTGGAGGGCCGGGACACCCCCGAGGTGTAGCGGGCGCGTCCCAGGCGGGCGGTCGGCGTGGACACGCCCGACCGCCCAGCCCGGGGCCCGGTGTGGCGCGCGGGTCGAGTGCGGCCCGCGCGCCGTCGTGCAACCCCACCGCGCCCGCCGCCCGCTACTCCCGGCCGTCACAAGGTCGCCCGCCGTTCTCGGGCGTCTCAGGGGCCTTCCGGAGGCCGCCGTACGGGACCCGCCCGCCCGTCGCGGATGCGTGGCGCGGAACGTCCAACCGGGACGCCCAGCGCCGAAGGGCGGCGTCGGCGTCGCACCGCACCCGGCCGGCCGGCGTACGGTCGAGCGGCCGTGGCCGCCGCGCGCTCGCCGGGACCGGCGCTGCTGTGCCCGGGGTCGACCGTCACCGATCCCGTGTGAGACCGGCACGGTGTGCGCTGCCCATCTGGGGCCTCGGGCGGCTAATGTCTCATCATGGAGCGGCGAATCTTCGGCCTCGAGACCGAGTACGGCGTCACCTGCACCTACCGCGGGCAGCGGCGGCTGTCCCCTGACGAGGTCGCCCGGTACCTCTTCCGCCGGGTGGTGTCGTGGGGCCGTTCGAGCAACGTTTTCCTGCGCAACGGCGCCCGGCTCTACCTGGACGTCGGCTCGCACCCGGAGTACGCCACCCCGGAGTGCGACTCGGTGGTGGACCTGGTCGCGCACGACCGGGCCGGCGAGCGGATCCTGGAGGGTCTGCTCGTCGACGCGGAGAAGCGGCTGCACGACGAGGGCATCGCGGGCGAGATCTACCTGTTCAAGAACAACACCGACTCGGCCGGCAACTCGTACGGCTGCCACGAGAACTACCTGGTGTCGCGGCACGGGGAGTTCGGCCGGCTGGCCGACGTGCTGATTCCGTTCCTGGTCACCCGGCAGTTGATCTGCGGGGCGGGCAAGGTGCTGCAGACGCCGCGTGGGGCGGTCTACTGCCTCTCGCAGCGGGCCGAGCACATCTGGGAGGGCGTCTCGTCGGCGACGACCCGGAGCCGGCCGATCATCAACACCCGCGACGAGCCGCACGCGGACGCGGAGCGCTACCGCCGGCTGCACGTCATCGTCGGCGACTCCAACATGAACGAGGTCACCACGCTGCTGAAGGTCGGCACCGCCGACATCGTGCTGCGGATGATCGAGGCCGGGGTGGTGATGCGTGACCTCACGCTGGAGAACCCGATCCGGGCCATCCGCGAGGTGTCGCACGACATCACCGGGCGTCGGAAGGTGCGGCTCTCCTCCGGCAAGGAGGTCAGCGCGCTGGAGATCCAGCAGGAATACCTGGCCAAGGCGACCGAGTTCGTGGAGCGGCGCGGCGGCGACCAGACCGCGAAGCGGGTGGTGGAGCTGTGGGGCCGGGTGCTGAGCGCGGTGGAGACCGGCGACCTGGAACCGGTGTCCCGGGAGATCGACTGGGTGACCAAGCTGCGGTTGATCGAGCGCTACCAGCGCAAGCACGACCTGCCGCTGTCGCACCCGCGGGTGGCCCAGATGGACCTGGCCTACCACGACCTGCGCCGGGGCCGGGGCCTCTACGGGCTGCTGGAGCGGCGCGGCGAGGTGGACCGGGTGGCGACCGATCCGGAGATCTTCGAGGCCAAGGAGACCCCGCCGCAGACGACCCGGGCCCGGCTGCGCGGGGAGTTCATCCGGCACGCCCAGGAGAAGCGGCGCGACTTCACCGTCGACTGGGTGCACCTCAAGCTCAACGACCAGGCTCAGCGCACGGTGCTCTGCAAGGACCCGTTCCGGGCGTACGACGAGCGGGTGGAACGGCTGATCGCCAGCATGTGACGGCGGCGGGCCGGCCCGGTGCGGTGGCGATCACCGTCCGGGCCGGCCGGGCCGGTAGGCTGACCGCGCCATGACGACTTCCGAACCCCCCGAGCGCGGCCACCAGCGACAGAACTGGGCCGAGCGCCGCCGCGAGAAGATCCGCGCCGAGATCGAGCGCAACCGGCGCGGCGAGTACACGGTGCCCACCTGGGTGCTGGCGCTCGCGCTGGTGCTGATCGTGGGCGCCTGGCTCGCCCTCATCTTCCTGGTCTGACCCGGCCGGCAGCGCGGACGGGCACCACGGGCCGGGGCCGACGCGGCACCCCGGCCGGGGCGACGCCGCATTCTGGAAGTTGTGCCGTCCCGGCTGAGCTGGAACCGTCGTGCCCGTTCGGCATTGTCGGTGACGGGCCACGCGCGCTGCGTGGTCGCGGCAGGGAGGGTGACCGTATGGCACACATCGACCTCGGCCTCGACGAGCGGGAGCATCCGGGCATCAACGGCCCGCTGCGGTTCCGTCCCGAAACGGCCAAGCCGCTCGGCGAGCTGGCGGAGGCGCTGCTGCGCGCTCCGCACCCCACGCTGACGGCGGGGGAGCGGGAGCTGATCGCGGCGTACGTGTCGGGGCTCAACGAGTGCAATTTCTGCTGTGCCTCGCACTCGGCCTTCGCGGCGGCGCAGCTGCCCTCGGGCATGCGGCTGGTGGAGCAGGTCCGTGCCGATCCGGCGGCCGCCGAGGTCAGCGAGAAGCTGCGGGCGTTGCTGGACATCGCCGGTGCCGTGCAGCGCAGTGGCCGGGAGGTGACGGCGGACCTGGTCAAGGTCGCCCGGGGCGCCGGCGCGACGGATCTGGAGATCCACGACACGGTCCTGATCGCGGCGGCGTTCTGCATGTTCAACCGGTACGTGGACGGGCTGGGCACGCTGGCCCCGGAGGACCCGGCCGTGTACGAGATGGCCGCCGAGCGCATCGTGCGGTACGGCTACGGGGCGAGCTGACCGACCACCACCGGGTCCCGGCACCTGCCCCTCGGGGGCGGGCATCCGTCGCACCCGCAGGCGCCAGGGCCCGGTGGTGGCCGCGGGTCAGGACAGCAGGCGCGCGGCGTGCCGGCCGGCCGCGGCGGCGGCCAGGAAGTAGGCGTGGTCGGCGTCGAGGCCGCGACCCATGGTGGACAGCGTCACCGGGGTGTCCCGCAGCGCGGCGTCCAGCCCGTCGGTCGGGACCCGGACGACGGTGTGCCGCGCCGTGAGGGGCGCCAGCGCCGCATCGACCTCGCCGGCCAGCGCCGGGGCCAGGCCGTCGGGCACGACCAGCTCGGCGGGGGCTAGGGCCACCCGGCCGTACGCGGTGAGGCTGTGGTGCGACACGCCCCGGTGGCGGGGCCGGGGGTCGGCGTCGGAGATCCGCAGCGACCCGATCGGGCGCCCGCCCAGCGTGGCGACGGCGTTGACGGCTTCCCCGACGGCCACCCCGGAGAAGCCCCACCGGGTGCCGGTGCCCAGGTTGCCCGGTCCCTGGGCGACGATCGCCACGTCGGCGCGCAGCACGTGCCGGGCGGCCAGCAACCCGCTGTGCACGGTGCTCGCCTCCAGGTCCCCGCCGAACGCCTGGCCGACGGTGACCGTGCCGACGAGGTGGTCGCCCAGCGCGGCGAGGGTGCGGGAGAACCAGGCCGGCAGCGCCCCACCGTCGGTCAGCAGGTACGCGACCCGGGCGGCGGGGGCGTCGGCGTGGATGCCGGCCAGGACGGCCGGCAGCGCGGAGTGCAGGTCGGCGGTGACGACGGGCAGGCCGGCCAGGTCGTCGGCGGCCTCCATGACCTCCCGGTGCGGGGACGCCTCCTCGTCCACACCGAGCAGGATCGGTTGCAGCGGGGTGTAGCGGGCCTTGACGAGGTGGCCGGCGTCGCGGCTGTCGAGGGCCTGCGGCGGGTCCGGGGGCAGCCGGTCGGGCAGCGCCACGACCAGGGCGTATCCGCCGGTGCCGAGGCCCATCAGCAGCGCGCCGGCGTTGAGCAGCACCCGGTCGCCGGGCTCGGGCCGCCCGACGAGCGCGGGGTAGGCCAGGGCGCGTACGGTGCCGCCGTCGGGCAGCTCGACGTCCAGTTCCACCGCCCCGGTCCACTGCCGCCGCAGCGCCGTCACCGTTCCCGACCGCCATCGCACCATGCCCGGCACGCTAGCGTCGCCGCCCGCAGCGGGCGCGCCCGGGGCGGTTCGGCCGGTCGGCGGTCAGCCGCCGGGGCCGTCGGGTTCCGGGGCGTCGCCGGTGCGGGTGGGGTCGAGGAAGACGTACCGGATCTGTGGGTGGCGGGCGGTGAGCCGCCGCTCGGCCTGGTCGGCGGCGTCCTCGATGGTCGCGCCGCTCGCGTCGTCGTCGAAGTCCACCTTCGCGGCGACCAGGACGTCGCTCGGGCCGAGCTGCATCGTCAGCAGCGTGTCGATGCGCCGCACGGCGGGCAGGCCGGTCAGTTCCTCGGTGATCTCGCCGCGCAGTCGTTCCGGTACCGATCGGCCGACCAGCAGCGAGATGTTGCTGTGCGCCAGGACGGCGGCCACCACGAGCAACAGCACGCCGATCAGGACGGAGGCGGCGCCGTCCCAGAACTCGTCGCCGGTGAGCTGGGACAGGGCCACCCCGGCGGCGGCCAGCAGCAGCCCGATCAGGGCGGCGCTGTCCTCCAGGAACACCGCCTTCAGGGGGGTGTCGGAGGTCAGGTGCAGGAACCGGCGCGGCGTGGTGCGCCAGCGCCGGGACTCGGCGCGGACCTGGTGCACGGCGCGGGCCAGCGAGACCGACTCGATGGCGAACGACACCGCCAGCACCATGTAGGTGACCAGGTACTCGCCGCTGTGCTTGTGCACCAGGATGGTGGTGACGCCGTGGGTGATCGCGAATCCGGCGCCGGCGACGAACGTGAACAGCGCCGCGAGGAACGCCCAGACGTAGCTCTCCTTGCCGTACCCGAACGGGTGCCGGGCGTCGGCGGGCCGCGCCCCGCGGCGCAACGCGAGGTACAGCAGCACCTCGGTGGTGGTGTCGGCGACGGAGTGCACGGCCTCGGAGAGCATCGCCGCCGACCCGGAGATCACCCCGGCGATGAGCTTGGCCACCGCGATGGCGAGGTTGGCGGCCCCTGCCACCACGACGGTGGCGACGCTCTCGGTCCTGACCTCCGGCTGGGCCACCACGTCACTGTAGGGTCGTCGGTGGCCGGCCGCCCGGCGACCGGGGAACCGGCCGGGCGCGACGCCGGGCACGTCCTGCCCGCGTGGGTGCACGGGCGCGGCGGGTGGGCTGCTAGCGTCTACCGCGTGTCGCGGACCCGCACCGAACGCCTGGTCAACCTGGTTATCTGCCTGCTGTCCACGCGGCGGTTCCTGACCGCCGCGCAGATCGCCGCGACCGTGCCCGGCTACGAGCACGATCCGGACGACGCGCGTGACCACGAGGCCTTCCAGCGCAAGTTCGAGCGGGACAAGGCCGAGCTGCGCGAGCTGGGCGTGCCGCTGGAGACCGGGACGGCGAGCGTCTTCGACGCGGAGCCCGGCTACCGGATCGCCCACCGGGAGTACGCGCTGCCCGACATCCCCCTCGAACCGGACGAGGCCGCCGCGGTCGGCATCGCCGCCCGGCTGTGGCAGCACGCGGGCCTGGCCGCCGCCGCCTCCTCCGGGCTGGCGAAGCTGCGCGCCGCCGGCGTCGACGTGGACCCGCAGGCCACGCTGGGCCTGGAGCCGATGGTCACGGTGGACCCGGCGTTCGCGCCGCTCACCGCCGCGGCCCGGGACCGGCGCGAGGTCAGCTTCGACTACCGGGTGCCCGACCGCGACGACTCGACCCGCCGCCGCCTCCAGCCGTGGGGCGTGGTCTGCTGGCGGGGCCGCTGGTACGTGGTCGGGCACGACCTCGACCGCGAGGCGACCCGCTGCTTCCGGCTGTCCCGGGTGGTCGGCACGGTCCGGGCGACCGGCGCTCCCGGAGGTTACGAGCCGCCGGCCGGGGTCGACCTGATCAGCCACGTGGCCCGCTGGTCGGGGCCGGCGGAGCGCACCGGGCGGGCCACCGTGCTGGTCGCCGCCGGACGGGCCGCCGGGCTGCGCCGTTGGGCCGTCGACGTCACCGCCTGCCCGGAGGGCGACCGGCTCGTCCTGCCCTACGCCGACGCGGACGTCCTCGCGGGCCAGCTCGTCGGCTACGGCCCGGACGTGCGGGTGCTCGATCCGCCGGAGGTGCGCGACGCGGTGATCCAACGGCTCAAGGAGATCGCCGCCCGGCACGACGACCTCGCGGTCGCCGGGGGTGTCCGGTGACCCGGCCGGCCGCCCGGGGCGGCTCCCGCGCGTCGGCCGACCGGCTGGCCCGGCTGCTGAACCTGGTGCCCTACCTGCTGGCCCGGCCCGGCATCGAGCTCGCCGAGGCGGCCGGGGACCTGGGCGTCACCGAGCGGCAGCTGCGCGAGGACCTGGAGCTGCTGTGGGTGTGCGGGTTGCCCGGTTACGGCCCCGGTGACCTGATCGACATGGCCTTCGACGGCGACCGGGTGACGATCACCTACGACGCCGGCATCGACCGGCCGCTGCGGCTCACCCCGGACGAGGCCCTCGCGTTGGTGGTGGCGCTGCGGATGCTCGCCGAGACGCCCGGGGTGACCAACCGGGAGGCCGTCGAGCGGGCCCTCGCGAAGATCGAGAATGCTGCCGGCGACCTGGTGGCGGCGCCGGTCGAGGTCCGGCTGCCCGCCGACACCCGGCGGGTGGCGGAGCTGCGGACGGCCGTCGAGAGCGGCCGGGCGCTGCGCATCACCTACTACACGGCCGCGCGGGACGAGACCACCGACCGCGTCGTCGACCCGCTGCGGATGCTGATGGTCGGCGGGCGGGCCTACGTGGAGGCGTGGTGCCGCCGGGCGGAGGCGGTGCGGCTGTTCCGGGCCGACCGCATCGACGCCGTCGCCGAGTTGGAGGAGCGGGCGGTCGTGCCGCCGCAGGCCCGCCCGCACGACCTCACCGAGGGCGTGTTCCGCCCGTCGCCGGACCTGCCGCTGATCACCCTGCGGATCGGTCGGGGCGAGCGGTGGCTGACCGAGTACTACCCGTGCGAGCGGGTCGAGGCCGGCGGCGGCGACCAGTGGCTGGTGTCGCTGCGGGTCACCGACCTGGGCTGGGCCCGCCGGTTCGTGCTGGGCCTGGGCCCGGACGTGGCGGTGGTCGCCCCGGTCGAGCTGGCCGAGCAGGTGCGTGCCGCGGCGGTCGCCGCCCTCGACGCGTACGCGTCGCCGGTGCCGGCCGCGTCACCCGCGCCCGTCGGCGGGTCGGACCCGGCGCGGGCGGTCTCCCCGGCCGACCCGGCGGTCACCGCGGGCACGCAGTAGGCTGGCCGCCGTGGTGAAGTGGATCGTGCTCGCGGTGGTGCTGTTCGCGCTCGTCGTGTTTGTCCTGGCCCTGCGGCCGGTGCTGGCGCGGCTGCCCCGGCTGCGTCGCGCGGCCGTTGCCCTGCAACGCCGGGCGACCGAGGCGGAGGCGCTGCGGGAGACCGCCGAGACCCTCCAGGCGCGGGCGGAGGCTCTCCAGGAGCAGCTCGACACCACCCAGCGGCGGCTGGCCGTGATCAAGGCGAAACGCGGCGGCTGATCGATCGGTGCCCGGTTCCTGCGCGAACCGCTCCGGTTCACGCAGGAACGATCCTGCGGCAGATGGTTGACGGGACGTCCCGCGTTGGTCAAGACTTCACCGGCCGGGACGAATCACCACCACCCGGCGGGTGGCAGCGGCCGTCGACGGACGTACGATGGGCTGCGGTACACCCCTCACGACGACACAGAGCGACTGGAGCTTCCCATGGGTGCCCTCAAGCCGTGGCACATCGCCGTACTCGTGGTCGTGCTGATCCTGCTCTTCGGCGCGAAGCGGCTCCCTGACGCGGCCCGTTCGCTGGGCCGTTCGCTGCGGATCATCAAGGCTGAGACCAAGAGCCTGCACGACGACGACCGCGACCTCGCCGAGAAGGCCGACGCGCAGTCCGGCTACCAGCCGCTTCCCCCGCAGACCGTCCAGGGTCAGCCGTACGCGCCGCCGCCCGCCGGGCAGCAGCCGCACGTCGCCCCGCAGCAGCAGCCGTACGCACCCCCGGTCAACGACCCGGTGCAGCGCGTCCGCGACAACTGACCGAAGGGCCCGAGACCCGTGGCCTTCGCCCTCAAGAAGCGCGGCCCGAGCAACTTCGAACGGGCCGCCGACGGCTCGATGACGCTCATCGAGCACATCCGCGAGCTGCGCAACCGGCTGTTCCGCGCCTCACTGGCTATCGCGTTCGGCCTGATCATCGGCTTCCTGCTCGCCCAGCCGGCGTTCGACCTGCTCAAGCAGCCGTACTGCCGGCTTCCCGGCATGATCGTCGACGGTGAGTGCCAGAACTTCCTGCAGCTCGCACCGACCGACGGCTTCGTCCTCAAGCTGAAGCTGGCGCTCTGGATCGGGTTGATCATCGGAGCGCCGGTCTGGCTCTACCAGCTCTGGGCGTTCATCGCGCCGGGCCTGCACCGGCACGAGCGCAAGTGGGCGTACGTCTTCGTGGCGATCGCGGCGCCCCTGTTCGCCGCTGGCGCGGTGCTGGCCTTCTTCGTGGTGGACAAGGGCCTGGCCTTCCTGCTGGAGGCCGGCGTCACCGGCACCGACTCGCAGCTCGAGGTGACCCGCTACATCTCGTTCGTCACCAACATGATCCTGCTCTTCGGGGTCGCGTTCGAGTTCCCCCTCACCCTGCTGATGCTCAACTTCACCGGGGTGGTGAGCGCCCGCCGGCTGCTCAGCTGGTGGCGGGCCGTGGTCTTCATCTGCTTCGCGTTCGCGGCCATCGCCACACCCGACCCCGGGCCGTTCGGCATGACCCTGCTGGCGCTCTGCCTGTCGCTGCTCTACTTCGTCGCGGTCGGGGTGGCGTTCCTCAACGACAAGCGCAGGGGACGCGGCAAGGAGGTCTACGCGGGCGTCGGCGACGACGAGGTGTCGCCGCTGGAGTTCGACCCCGAGCCGGTGGAGGCCGGGCAGCGGGTGGACGCCAGCGCGCCGATCACGGCCCCCGAGCCGGTCGCCGCGCCGGCGCCGATCGAGCGCCGCTACGACGACATGACCTGACCGGCCGGTCGTCCCCGACGACGAACGGACACAAGCCCTCCTTTACCGGGGGGCTTGTTCCGTTGCCGCCCCGGTGCGTACGGCACCACGGGCGGGCTCTCTAACGCACGGCGCGTCAGCCGTCAGCACCCAGTCGGCAATCCGTCACGAGGCATCCACGAGCTGCAATCGGGTAAGCAGATCTTTACGATGTGTCGACGTGTCCGACGAGGGAGGTCGCTGTCCAGTGCGTCGCCCGACGTTTGGTCGTCCACCCGTCCCCGGGCCGGAGGCCGCCTCCCCGCTGCGGCGGCCGAGGGTGCCCGTCGCCCGGCTCGTCGTGCGGCGGGGAGCCGCCGTCCCGGCCGCCACGCACGGCCGCGCCCCGGCGCCGCCCGGGCACCACGCCGTCCCGGCCCTTCCGGCGGGAGCCGACGGCGGGCCGCCTCCCGCGCCGTCCGCCCCGGGTGACCGGTCCCCCGGGGTGAGTGCCCGTCCCGGCTGAGTCCCGGCGGGCCCGCCCGCGCGCTCGTCCGGTCCCTCCGGCCGTTCCGCGCCGCGTCGGGCCACCCGGATGCCCCTGACCGTCGGTCGTCGTTGTCGCGCTTGATGATCCAGTCGTTCCGTCCGGCCGGCCTGCGTAGTCCCGTCAACGGGACCGCCCGCCGCCCCCGCACCCCCCAAGATCGGAGCTACCCGTTGATCCGCGTCGTCGTTGTCGAGGAGATGGGCCTGCTACGCACCGCGCTGTGCGCGGCACTGTCGAGCGAGGAGGAAATCGAGGTCGTCGCCGAGGTGACCGGGGTGGCGGAGCTGCCCGCCCTGGTGCGCCGGCTCCGGCCGGACGTGGTGCTGGTGGACCTGGCGCCGGACGCCCCGCATCCGGTCGAGGTCGTCGCCGAGATCACCGGGGCGATGCCCGACACCGCCGTGCTGGCCATGGGCCGCCGGTGGAGCCAGCGGATCGTCGGGGACCTGCTGGCCGCCGGCGTACGGGGCCTGGTGGGCAAGGACGCGTCCCTGGAGGCGCTCGTCGACGCCGTCCGGGAGCTCGCCGCCGGGGGGAAGGTCATCGACGCCGCCGCCGCCGTGACGGCGCTGCGCCCCGCGTCGAGCCCGCTGACGCGCCGGGAGGTGGAGGTGCTGCGGGTGGCTGCGGAGGGCCTGCCGCTGAAGGAGATCGCCCGCCGGCTCTACCTGGCGCACGGGACCGTACGCAACCACCTGTCGGCGATCATGCGCAAGACCGGTGCCCGCAACCGGATGGAGGCGGTGTGGCGCGCCCGCCGCGACGGCTGGATGTAGCGGGCCGGCCCCGCCCGCCCGGGCCGGGGCGGGCCAGCGCGGTCCCGCCCCTCGTCCGGCCTGGACGGTGGCGGGTCGCCCGCCGGATACGGCCTGGACAGTGGCGGGTCGCCCGCCGAGCGGAATCTGGCGGGACGTGTTTGAATTCTGACGGTCCGTGATCTGTCTGACGACGCTCCGGAGGGTCAACGGTGATCCGTACCCTGCTCGCTCTCGACGGCGCCCTGGTCCGTGGCGCCCTGTCGCTCGTGCTCGCCGCCGAGGCGGACATCAGCGTGGTGGCGGAACTGGACCGGGGCGACGCCCTGCCACCGGCGGTCCGGACGCAGCGTCCCGACGTGGCGGTCGTGGACCTCGACCTCATCGGCGACACGGGCGTGGCGGGGCACTGCCCGTTGCTGGTGCTCGCCGACCGTCGCCGGGCGCGCAGCCTGCACCGGGTCTTCGTGCCGGGGCGCACGGTCGGGATCCTCGGCGCCGACGTCTCCCCGCACCGGGTGCTGGACGGCATTCGGCGGCTGGCCCGCCGCGAGTCGGTGGTCGACGCCGACCTGGTGATGGCGGCACTGAGCCGGGACAGCCCGCTCACCTCGCGGGAGACGGAGATCCTCGACCTGACCGCGGCCGGGGCGCCGGTCGTGGAGGTCGCCCGGGCGCTCGGGCTCGCCCCGGGAACCGTGCGCAACCACCTCGGCCGGATCGCCCGCAAGGCGGGCGCGCGCACGAGGGTGGAGGCGGTGCGGGTCGCCCGCGAGGCCGGCTGGATCTGACGACGGGCGCCGGCCCCGGGACCGTCAGGGCCGGCCGAGCGGCACGCGGTCCGGCGGCGTCACGTCCTCCCAGTGCCCGACCAGCTCGCGGTAGGTGGTCGAGCGGGTCAGCAGGTCGTCGTGGCTGCCGACGAGCGGCCGGTCGCCGTCGAACACCAGCACCCGCCGGGCCCGGGTCGCCGAGCTGATCCGGTGCGCGATGACCACCAGGGTGCCGCCCCGGCGGGCGAAGGCGTGCTCGACGGTCGCCTCCAGGGTCGGGTCCAGGTGACACGTCGCCTCGTCGAGGATCACCAGCGGTGCCGGGGCGAGGTAGGCCCGGACCGCCGCGACGAGCTGACGCTCCCCGGCGGAGAGGGCGGCGGGGTCCAGTTCGGCGTCCAGGCCACCGAGGCGGGCCACCAGGGGACCGGCGCCGAGGGTGCGCACGGCGGCCAGGACCGTCGCGTCGTCGGCGTCGGCGTGCAGGTAGCGGAGGTTGTCGCCGACGGAACCGGTGCGCACGTACGCCTCCTGCGGCACCAGCACCCGCAGCCGGGCCAGCGCCTCCGGCGGTGTGCCGTCAACGGGTACGCCGGCCAGGTGGACCGTGCCCGACTCCGGTGACGCCAGCCCTGCGACCAGCGCGGCCAGGGTGGACTTGCCGGCGCCGCTCGGCCCCACCACAGCCAGATGGTCGCCGGCCGCCACCGTCAGGGTGAGGTCCGCCAGGACGGGGCGGGCGTGCGGGCCGTACCGGAAGGTCAGCCCCCGAAGCGCGACCGCCGGCGGGTCGCCGACGGCGGCGGCCCACGGCGCCGGGCCGGCGGCGGCCGGTGAAGGACCGGCCGGGACGGCGGCGACCGGGGGCGACGGGACGGCGGCGGGGCGGGACGGCGGGGCGGTGGGCGGCGGGAGGTCCGGCCCCGGGGGCGGGCTGGTGCGCAGGATGCGGCCCAGGGTGACGGCGTAGCGCAGGCCGCCGCCACCGACGCCCTGCACGACCGCGTGCAGGGCGGGTTGCAGCCCGGTGGTGACGTAGACCAGCGCGCCCAGCACGGCGCCGGCGCTCAGCCCCTGCCGGACCAGCCACGGCGCGGCCAGCACCAGCACCACCACGGGCAGCCAGCCGCCCATGCCGAGGCTGAGGCTGCGCAGCGCCGCCATCCGGGCCAGCGTCCGCTCCGCGTCGGCCTGCGCCGTGACCCGCCGGTCCACGTCGGACACCACGCGCTCCTGCGCGCCGCAGGCGACGACGTCGCGGTGCCCGGCCAGCGCCGACGCCGCCGAGCGGCCGAGCCGCTCGCCGGCGGTCACCTGGGCCCGCTGGTGCGCCACCATGGCCGGCAGCGACGCCCCGAACACGGCCAGCCCCACCACCAGCGGGGCCGCCACCGCACCGGCCAGCGGCGGGGCCAGGGCGAGCAGGCCGAGCAGCGCCGCCCCGGCGGTGAACAGGAACCCGCGGACCACCAGCAGCAGCCCGCCGAAGGTGTCCCGGACCACCTCGACCTGGTGGGTCAGCCGGGCCACGGTGGCGCTGTCCGCCCGGCCGCCGGCGCGGGTGGCGTCGTGCAGGGCCCCCCGCACCACCCGGGCGGCCAACTCGTCGCGGAACGGTTCCACCACGGCCCCGAGGCTGCGGTACACCTGCCCGGTGGCCGCCGCGCCCACCAGCACGGCCGCGGCGAGCCCGGCCAGCCAGGCCAGGCCGGTGCCGAACTCACCGGCCAGGAAACCCCGGTCGACGGCGCGGGCCACGAACACCCCGCCCAGCAGCGCCGGCAGGGCCTCCACCGCCGACCAGGCAGCCAGCCGGCCCAGGGCCCGCCGGCGGGCCCGCAGTGCCGCCCAGGTGCTGCGACGTACGCCGGGGCCGCTCATCAGGCGTCTCCGCCGGGCGTGAAGACCGACCGGTAGGCCGGGTCGGCCCAGAGCTGCCGGTGCGGCGCCACGGCCCGCAGCCGCCCGCCGTCGAGCCACGCCACCAGGTCGGCCGCCGCCGCCGTCGTCGCGCGGTGGGTCACCACGAGTCGGGTACGCCCGCCGGCGCCGGCCGCCACCGCCCGGGCGATCCGGTGTTCGGTCGCGGTGTCCAGGCTGGACGTGGCGTCGTCGAGGACGAGCAGCCGCTCGGCGGGGAACGCGCGGGCCAGCCCGAGGCGCTGCGCCTCGCCGCCGGAGAGCGGCGCGTCCGTCAACCGGGTGCGGAAGCCCTCGGGCAGCCGGGCGACGACGTCGGCGACCTGCGCCGCCCGCGCCGCGGCCAGCACCGCCGGGGTGGCCGGGGCGGTTCCGGCGGGCGGTCGTGCCGAGCCGGCGGGCAGCCCGAGCCCGATCGCGTCGTGCACCGTCTCGCCGACCAGCACGGGCCGGTCGAAGGCGTGGCCGACGGCCCGGCGCAGCGCGGACGGGTCGAGCCGGCGCAGCGGCACCCCGTCCAGCAGCACCTCGCCGGTCTCCGGGTCGTGCAGGCGGCCGGCCACCGCGGCGAGGGTCGACTTGCCGGCGCCGGAGCGGCCGACGACGGCCACCGTGGCGCCCGCCGGGACGGTCAGGTCGATCCCGTCGAGGACCACCCGCCCGTCCTCGGTGCGTACGCCCACCCCGCGCAGCCGCAGTTCCCCCCGACCGGGCGGCAGCGGCTCGGTGCCGTCGGGGCGTACCGGGTGGGCCAGCGGCTCGGCGATCCGGCCGGCCGCCGCGCGGGCGCGGACGAGGCGGTTCAGGGTGGCCAGCACCGCGCCCAGTCCGGCGCCGAGGGCCGCGTACTGCACGGCGGCGACGAGTTGGCCGGGCGAGAGCCAGCCGACGGTCAGCGCGTACCCGCCGACGGCCACGACGGCCACCTGGAGCAGCGGCCCCACGGCGGCGGTGCGGGCGCTCGCCCTGGCCAGCAGCCGCCAGCTGAGCAGTCCGTACCCGCGCAGTTCCGGCAGGGCCGCGAGCACCCGGTCGCGTTCCCGGTCGACGGTCGCGGCGGCGGCGATGGTGCGGGCGCCGCCGAGGGCCTCCAGCAGGCGCCCGGCGATGTTCCCCAGCACCCGCTGGTAGCCGGCGACGGCGGCGGAGGCGTCGGTGACGAAGGCGCGCATGAGCAGCGTGAGCAGGGCCAGCCCGCCGAGGAGGGTGACGCCGAGCAGCGGTTCGAGCAGGGTGAGCGCCACGACGCTGCCGACCGGGGGGAGCAGCGCGACGACGCCGAGCACCACGGCGGTGCCGGCCTGCCCGGCCTCGGCGGCCTGCCCGACGAGCCGACCGACCAGGTCGCCCACCGGGTGGCGGCGGACGGTGCGTACGTCGCAGGCGAACAGGTGCCGCAGCAGGCGCCGGCGCAGCCGTGCCGTGGCCCGGGCCGCGCCGTACCCGCTGGCCACGTCGGCGAGGATGTCGGTGACCATGAGGACGGCGATCAGGCCGCAGGCGGCGGCCGGCCACCGCACGCCGCCGTCGCCGCCGACGGCGGAGTCGACCGCGAGCCCGAGCGCGGCGGGCAGGGCGAGTTCGGCCACGGCGCCGGTGAGCGCGACCGCGCCGAGCAGGACCGTCCACCCGCCGCCGTCGCGGACCACCCGCCGCAGCAGCCGGTCGGAGCCGGTCGGCGTCCCCATGGCTTCTCCCGCGAAAGACGTGCGGCCCTGGGCGGACACGGCGTCCGCCCAGGGCCTCGCGTGATGACCTGGTCAGTTGCAGGTCGTGACGGACAGCGAGCTGTCGCCGCAGAGCAGCAGGCTCGCGCGGCTGCCACCGCCGGTGCGGTCGGCGGGGGCCATCTCCATGCCCTGAAGGTCGAGAAGCGCCATGTCGATCATCTCCTTCTGTGCTGGTCGGTCGGATGGTCCTGCGCTGGATGTCGCCCGTGAGGGCGTCCGGCTCAGTTGCAGGTCGTGACGGACAGCGAGCTGTCGCCGCAGAGCAGCAGGCTCGCCCGGCTGCCACCGCCCGTGCGGTCGGCGGGGGCCATCTCGAGGCCCTGGAGGTCCAGAAGCGCCATGTCGTGTCACCTCCTTCCGTGTTGATCGGATGGGTCGGTCGCCCTCGCCGAAGCGAGGGAGTCGGGAGCGCCCGCCAGGGGCGCGAAGAACGGCAGGCGCACCGGGTCGTCGGGCCGCGCGGCGGCCAGCGCCAGCAGCACGCCGGCGGTGCCGGTGCCGAGGTCCATGGACAGCCGCAGCAGCTGCTCGCCCGGGAAGGCGGTGCCGTCGCGGTAGGGCAGGGCGTGCCAGGCCAGCCGGGCCACCTGGGCGTCGCGTTCGCGGCAGAGCCCCGGATCGTCGGGGTACGCCGCCAGGTAGGCGATGATGCCGGCTCGTCCGGCGAAGAGGCCGGACTGCGCGTAGAACGGTGACCGGGCGGCGCGGCGTACGCCGGCGCTGGCCTCGGCGAACCGCTCGTCGGCGCGGTGCCGCAGGTACTCGTCGAGCACCAGCCCGATGCCGACGCTGCCCTGCCCGAGGTAGGGCATGGTGCGCCAGCCCTCGTTGACCTCCAGCGCGCCGTCGGGGCGTACCACGCAGCGGCGCAGGTCCTGGCGCAGGGCAGTGGCGGCGTGGTCCAGCAGGGCCTCGTCGCCGGTCAGCTCGTGCAGCCGCACCAGCAGCAGCGCCGGCCCGGTGCGGCCGCGCAGCAGCCCGGCGTACGGGTTGCGCCCGCCGCTGATGTCCGGCCCCGGGTCGTCGGCGAGCTGGTCGACCACCCGCTCGGCAACCCGCCAGGCCGCGTCGCGCAGGGCCGTCTCGCCGGTGCGTCCGGCCAGCTCGGCCAGGTTGAGCGCGATGCCGGCGAGGCCGCCCGAGAGGCTGTGGTCCAGGCCGTCCAGCGGCTGGCGCAGGCAGATGTCGAGCACGTCGAGGGCGTCCTGCCGGCGGCCGAGCGCATCGAGGGCGTACGCGACGCCGTGCAGGCCGTCGTAGAAGCCGCACCGGGTGCCGGAGGGGGGTGCCGTGGCGTGGCGCACCAGCCACTTTTCGTGTTCCGGCCACCGTCCGGCGCCGCTGACGTGCAGGGCGTACAGGACGCCGGCGGCACCGTGGGCGAGGTTGAGCCCGCCGCTGCGGAACTGCTCGATGTCGCCGGGGAAGAGCCGGTCGTCCCGGTCGGGTGTCGCGCTGGCGAGGATCGCCCGGGCGAGCCGGTCCCGGTGGGCCGGCCCGACGTCGACGGTGAGGTCGGGTGCCCCTCCGGCGTCCGCCGGGGCGGGGCCGGTGATCTCCCGTACGGCGTCGTCGAGGAGATCCCTCGGCACCGGGAAGTGCGCGGCGATCACGTCGGCGAGGTGCGCGGCCTTGTCCGGCCCGAGCCGGACGAGCTGGGTCAGCGGCAGGAACAGCGCCAGCCGCAGGCAGGCCAGGGCGTACCGGTCGACGGCGGGACCGGTGCGGTCCCGGGGCGCGGCGAAGCCCTGGTTGCGTAGCCCCGGCCGGCGGTGGCCGTCGATCGGCGCGGCGACCTCGAAGTCGACAAGCGCGATCCGGTCGTCCGGGCGGACCATGACGTTGAACAGGTGCAGGTCGCCGTAGACCAGGCCGCGGTCGTGAACCGCCGTGACGACCTCCTCGACCTGCCGGTGCACGTCCAGCGCCCAGCGGGTGTAGTCGGCGCGGTCGGCGTCCGTGGCGTCGGCGTCGATCAGCGGGTACCGGTCGACCAGGACCTTGTTGAGCGGGCGGCCCTCGATGAACTCCAGCGCGAGGAACCGGTGCTCGCCGAGGGCGAACTCGTCGTGCACCCGGGGCACCTGCGGCAGGTCGGCCAGCCGGCGCAGCGCGTCGGCCTCCCGGGCCAGGCGGGCGACCGCGTCGTTGCCGTCGGCGTCGAGACCGGCGTGCGGCCGGGCCTCCTTCAGCACCAGTTGGGTGTCGGTCCGCACGTCCCGGCCGACGTAGAGGCCGCCGCCGTTGGAGAAGTGGATGACCTTCTCGATCCGGTACGGCACCTCGTCGGTGCTGGTGGCGTTGCGGGCGGCCAGGTGCGGGCCGAGGAAGTCGGGCAGCGTCACCCAGGACGGCACGTGGAACACCGGGTCGCGGCGGTCGGGCACCAGCGTGCCCGTGTCGTCCTCGATCGCCGGGACCACCTGGCCGTCGGGGGAGTGGCAGTACCGCGCGGCGAAGCCGCCGTAGCGTACGTGCACCGGGCCGGCGCCGTGGCGCAGGTCGCTGAGGATGTACGGGCCGGGCTCGCCGGCGAGCAGCTCGTCGAGCTCCTTGCAGACCAGCTCCAGCTCCGCGTCGTCGCGGGGGTACACGGTGACGAACTTGCCGCTGGCCGCCCGGGAGGCGTACTTGGAGTTGCGCAGCAGCAGGGTGCGCGGGCCGCGGAGGAACTTGAAGGACAGTCCGCGCGGGACGCAGTAGTCCCAGACGGCGTCCAGCACCCGCTCGGCGTTGTCCAGCGTCGCCGACACGTGGATCTTCCAGCCCTGCTGGGGCAGCGCGCCGCCCTCGGGGGCGTAGATCAGCCAGTCGTCGAGCGGCTCGGAGCGCCAGCCGTCGGGGACGGGCCGCTTCGCCGCCGCGAAGGTGGGCTGCTCGACCGCGCTGCCGAGGGAGTCGTAGAAGAGCCGGTCGGCGGCGCAGTAGCTGTCGTAGCGCTCGTCCACCGTGACCACTCCCTCCGCTGTTCGGCCGGTGCTGTTGCCGTTCGACCGATGTCTTCGTCCTGCTGACGGATCTGAGTCTGTCCGTTCGGGCCATGGCGGTTCCAGTGCGTTCAGTCATGACGACGAATGCGTGCCGCACGGGTCGGCCGTGACAAAAGTCAGTTGCGCCCGAGGTGCGCGGTGCCCCGCTGGCGGGTCGCCGACCGCACGGTGGGCGGTGCCCCCGCCCGTCCCGGGGCGGTACGGTGCTCGCCGTGACCGCAGACGATCACCCCTCCGTCGCCGGCGTCGGGCCCGTCGCCGTGCTGGCCAACCCGACCGCTGGCCGGGGCCGGCACCGAGGGCTGCTGCCGCAGGTCCTGCACCGGCTCGCGGCTGCCGGCCGGCCGGTACGCCCGCTGCGCGCGCGTACCGCCGACGAGGCCGAGGCGGCCTGCCGGGCGGCGGTGCGCGACGGGGCGTCGGCCCTGGTCGCGGTCGGCGGCGACGGGACCGTGCACCGCGCGGTGCAGGCGGTCGCCGGGACGGGGGTCCCGTTCGGCCCGGTGCCCGCCGGGACCGGTAACGACTTCGCCGCCGACACCGGCTTCCCGGCCGACCCGCTCGCCGCCGTCGACGTGATCGCGGCGGCGCTGCGCGACGGCCGCACCCGCCTGGTGGACCTGGCCCGGATGACGGGGGCCGACGGTGCGGACCGGTGGTACGGGGCCGTGCTCGCGGCCGGCTTCGACGCGATCGTCAACGAGCGCGCCAACCGGATGCGCTGGCCGAGCGGCCCGCGCCGCTACGACCTGGCGATTCTGGTGGAACTGGCCCGGCTGCGCCCGCGCCGCTACACCCTGCGCCTCGACGGGGTGCCGCACGAGGTGGACGCCGTGCTGGTGGCGGTGGGCAACTGCGCCAGCTACGGCGGCGGCATGCGGATCTGCCCGGACGCGGACCCGACCGACGGCCTGCTCGACGTGGTGGTGGGCGGCCGGTTCCACCGGCGCACCCTGATGCGGGTCAAGCCGCGCATCTACCGGGGCACCCACGTGACCCACCCGCTGGTGCGCAGCTACCGCGCCCGTACGGTCGAGCTGAGCGCCGAGGGCATCACCACGTACGCCGACGGCGAGCGCGCCCTGGCCCTCCCTCTGACCGTCACGGCCGCCCCCGCCGCCCTCCACCTCCTCCGCTGAGCCCTCCCTCCCACCCGCCCTCCCCTCCCTCCTCCCTCCTTCCCTTCCGGCGCCGATCATGCAGTCGTGGTGCCCCGCACAAGCCGCGTATGCTCGCAAAGCCGGCACCAGAAGTGCATGATCGACCAGTCGAGGGCGTCGAGGGCGTGGTCACGGGGTTGTGCGGGTGATGCGGTCTAGCCATTCGGCCAGCAGGGTTCGTTCGGCGGGGGTGAAATCCGTGGTGAGGGTGTCGAGGGCGGCGCGCAGCGCCACCGCGTGCCGGACCGGACGGTCGGCCCGGGAGGTCGCTCGGGCGGCGGGGGAGTCGGTGACCAGGGCGGCGAGCACCGCCTCCCGGGTCCGGGTCGACAGGGCCGGGTCGCGCCCTGGCGGCTGCGTCCGGATCAGGGTGAGGGTGACCCCGCACGCGGTGGCGTGCAGCATCTCGGTCGCCTGGTCGACGCTCGTGCGCAGTCGACCCGCCTCGGCCACCCGGTGCACGAGCTGGCGCAGGATGTCGGCCGCGACCCGGGCCGCGGTCGGGGTCTCGCCGGGGCGCGGGTCGCCGTACATGAGGGCGTGGAAGGCCGGGTTGGCCACGCCGAAGCCGACGTGCAGGTCCCAGCCCCGGCGCAGGTCGTCGACCGGGTCGTCGGCGAGGTCCCCAGCCGCCTGGGCGTGCAGGTACGCGGCGAACCCGTAGCTGGCCGCCGCGTCCAGCAGGCCGCGCATGTCGCCGAACTGCCGGTAGATGGTGGGCGCCTGCACCCCCGCCGCCCGGCTGACCGCGCGGGTGGAGACGGCCTCCCGGCCGCCCTCGGCGAGCAGCGCGGCGGCGGCCCGGACGATCCGGTCCCGGGGCGACGTCTCGGTGATCATGGCAGCGACGATAACGCCTTCGCGTTAGCGCCAGGTGTTAACGGCGCTGTCGGCATGCCGTTAGCGCTGTTGCTCGACGCCGGCCAGGTCCAGCACGGCGCCCAGCCCGTTGGCCCGACCCGCCTCGGCGGCCGGCAGCACCAGCACCGCACACCCGGCCGCGACCGCCCCCGCGTCGGCCGGGGTGTCGCCCACCATCAGCGTCCGCTCCGGATCGACGCCGAGCATCCCGCAGGCGCGCAGGAAGATCCCCGGGTCCGGCTTGCAGCGTCCCACCTCGTACGAGAGGACGAACGCGTCGACCAGCCCGGCCAGCCCCCAGGCCTCGAAGTGCGGCCGGATGTCGAAGCCGATGTTGCTGACGACGGCCACCCGGACGCCCCCGGCCCGCAGCGCGTCCAGCGTCGCCGCGGTGTCCGGGTAGGGCACCCAGCCCTCGGGCACCAGCACCCGCTCGTAGAGCGCCTCCGCGAAGCCCTCGATGCCCGCGTCCACGGTCTCGGCCAGCCCCGTGTAGGCGCCGCGGTGGGCGTACGGGTAGAGGTCCCGGTCGGCCCAGAGCTCGGCCAGCCGGGGCGGCACCCGGGTGGGCAGCGGCCCGCCCGCCCGGCCGGCGGTCAGCAGCCGGTCGGCCAGCGCGGTGGCCCGCATCCGCTCCAGGGTCACCCCGCAGGCGGCGGCGGCCGCGAGCACCCAGTCCCGGGGCTCCTCCACCTGGGCCAGGGTGCCGTGGAAGTCGAGCAGGACCGCCTCCACCGGCCGGCGGGACGGACCCGGGCGGACGGCGTCGTCGGCGCCGCGCGAGGCGTGGGGCGGTTCGGCATGATCCGGCACGTCGTGCACCCTACCGACCGCCTCCGACCCCGCTGCCGGTCGGCCTTGTCCGGTGGCTGTCGGCGGCACGCATTAATCTTGGAGGCATGTCGAGCCCCGCCGAGCGGTACGCAGCGGCGCGCCGCCGGGCCGCGCAGGCCTCACAGTTCCCGGCACTTGACGAGTTCGCCCTCGGTCTGGGGTTCGACCTCGACGACTTTCAGCGGGAGGCGTGCCAGGCGCTGGAACGGGGCAGCGGCGTCCTGGTCTGCGCCCCGACCGGCGCCGGCAAGACGGTGGTCGGCGAGTTCGCCGTACACCTGGCCCTGCGCGGCACGCCGGCGCCCCCGGCCGGCGACGGGGCCGCCCCGCCCCGCCGGCGCAAGTGCTTCTACACCACCCCGATCAAGGCGCTGTCGAACCAGAAGTACCACGACCTGGTCGACCGCTACGGCGCCGAGCAGGTCGGGCTGCTCACCGGCGACAACGCCATCAACGGCGACGCCCCGGTGGTGGTGATGACCACCGAGGTGCTGCGCAACATGCTCTACGCCGGCTCGGCCACCCTCGACGGCCTGGCCTACGTGGTGATGGACGAGGTGCACTACCTCGCCGACCGGTTCCGTGGCGGGGTGTGGGAAGAGGTGATCATCCACCTGCCCGCCTCGGTCACCCTGGTCTCCCTGTCGGCCACCGTGTCCAACGCCGAGGAGTTCGCCGACTGGCTGGTCACCGTGCGCGGCGAGACGGCCGTGGTGGTCAGCGAGCACCGCCCGGTGCCGCTGTGGCAGCACATGCTGGTCGGCAAGCGGATGTTCGACCTGTTCCACGACGCCGACGCCGCCCGCAAGCACGACGTGCACCCCGAACTGCTGCGCTACACCCGCGACACCATGCGCCGCCTCGAGCTCGGCGAGGGGCGCAGCGCCGGTCCCGGCGGCGGCCGGCGCGGGCCCCGCTGGCGCGGCCCGATGCGCCCCGACATCGTCGACCGGCTCGACCGGGAGGGGCTGCTGCCGGCGATCCTGTTCATCTTCAGCCGCGCCGGCTGCGCCGCCGCCGTGCAGCAGTGCCTCGCCGCGGGCCTGCGGCTCACCTCCCCCGAGGAGCGGGCCGAGATCCGCCGTGTCGTCGAGTCGCGGGTCACCGCCATCCCCGGCGAGGACCTGACCGTCCTCGGCTACTGGGAGTGGCTCGACGGCCTCGAACGCGGCCTGGCCGCCCACCACGCCGGCATGCTGCCGGTGTTCAAGGAGGTCGTCGAGGAGCTCTTCGTCCGGGGCCTGGTCAAGGCGGTCTTCGCCACCGAGACGCTCGCCCTGGGCATCAACATGCCGGCCCGCTGCGTCGTGCTGGAACGCCTGGTGAAATACAACGGCGAGGCGCACGTCGACCTGACGCCGGGGGAGTACACCCAGCTCACGGGCCGCGCCGGCCGGCGCGGCATCGACGTCGAGGGGCACGCCGTCGTCGTCTGGTCCCCGGAGACCGATCCCCGGCACGTGGCCGGTCTGGCCTCCACCCGCACCTACCCGCTGCGGTCCAGCTTCCGGCCGTCGTACAACATGGCGGTCAACCTGGTCGGCACGGTCGGCGCCGAGCCGGCCCGCGCGCTGCTGGAGTCCTCGTTCGCCCAGTTCCAGGCGGACCGCTCGGTGGTCGGCCTGGCCCGGCAGGTGCAGCGCAACACCGAGACCATCGAGGCGTACGGCGCGGAGGCGGCCTGCCACCACGGCGACTTCGACGAGTACTTCGCGCTGCGGGTGGCGATCGGCGAGCGGGAGCGGGCCATCGCCCGGCAGGGGCAGAGCCAGCGCAAGGCCGCCGCGGTGGCCTCGCTGGAGCGGCTGCGGATCGGCGACGTGATCCGGGTGCCGTCGGGCCGGCGGGCCGGCCTGGCCGTCGTGCTCGACCCGGCCACCGGCGGCTTCGGCGAGCCCCGGCCGCTGGTGCTGACCCAGGACCGCTGGGCGGGCCGGGTCAGCCCGGGGGACTTCACCACCCCGGCCGAGGTGCTGGCGCGGATCCGGGTGCCGAAGCACTTCAACCACCGGTCCCCGGCGGCCCGGCGCGATCTGGCCGCCGAGGTCAGCGGCACCGGGCTGGACCGGCACGGCGGCCGCCGCGGCGGCCGGTCCCGGCAGGCCGTCGGCGAGGACCACCGGCTCAGCCAGCTCCGCACCGAGCTGCGCCGGCATCCCTGCCACGCCTGCCCCGACCGCGAGGAGCACGCCCGCTGGGCGGAGCGGCGCCGCCGCCTGGAGAACGACACCGAGGAGCTGCGGCAGCGGGTGGCCGGCCGGACCGGCTCGCTGGCCCGCACGTTCGACCGGATCGTGGCGCTGCTCACCGCCCGGGGCTACCTGGCGCCCGACGGCGCGGTGACCGACGCCGGCCGGATGCTCGGCCGGATCTGGACCGAGGCGGACCTGCTGGTCGCCGAGTGCCTGCGGCGCGGGGTGTGGGACGGGCTCTCCCCGGCCGAACTGGCGGCGGCGGTCTCCGTGGTGGTCTTCGAGGCGCGCCGCGACGTCGACGAGCGGGCGTCGCTGCCGCGCGGCCCCGTGGCCGAGGCGGTCGACGAGACGCTCAAGCTGTGGAGCGAGATCGAGGCCGACGAGGCGGCCCGGGGCCTCACCGTCACCCGGGAGCCCGACCTCGGCTTCGCCTGGCCGGTCTACCGCTGGGCGCGGGGCGAGGCGCTCGCGAAGGTCCTCGGCAGCGGCCACGAGATCGACGGCGAGATGCCGGCCGGCGACTTCGTCCGCTGGGCGCGGCAGGTGGTCGACCTGCTCGGCCAGCTCGCCGACTCCGGCGGCGCCCCGGCGGAGCTCAGGTCCACCGCCCGGCAGGCGATCGGCGCCGTGAACCGGGGTGTGCTGGCCTACCACGCCCCCGCCTGACCGTCACCAGATATCGAAATCGACGCATCGCTTAGTCACCGCGACGGCACCCCCCGAATTGTCCGGGGGGTGCCGTCGTGCCTGGTCACGGCATCCCTGATCATTGCTGCGGCGCGGGATCGCGCGTCGGTGGAACGATCTGGGAGAAGGCCGCCGTGGCGGAGATCAATCACTTCGAGTACGGGTGGATCACCCCCGCGCTCAGCTACGCGCTGTCGGTGCTGGGCTCGGCCCTGGGGCTGATCTGCGCGGGCCGGATCCGCACGGCGGGCAGCGCGGGCCAGCGTGCCTGGTGGGGAACCCTGGCGGCCTGGGCCATCGGTGGCACCGCCATCTGGACCATGCACTTCATGGCGATGCTCGGCTTCGCCGTCGAGGGCACCCGGATCCGGTATGACGTGCCCATCACCGTGGCCAGCGCGATGATCGCGGTGATCGCGGTCGGCATCGGCCTGGCCATCGTGGGCACCGGGCGGTTCTCCGCCGTGCGGCTGCTCGCCGGGGGCCTGTTCACGGGCGCGGGGGTCGCCGCGATGCACTACACCGGCATGGCGGCCATGCGGCTCAACGGCCGGATCGACTACGACACCACCCGGGTCGTGCTGTCGGTCGTGATCGCGGTGGTCGCGGCCACGGTGGCGCTCTGGCTCGCGATGACCGTCCGCCGGGGGCTGGCGATCGTCGGCTCGGCGCTGCTGATGGGCGTCGCCGTCAACGGCATGCACTTCACCGGGATGAGCGCCATGTCGGTGCATCCGCACTCCGGGCAGGGCGAGGTGGTGGGCGCGGGCGTCAGCACCCTGCTCGTGCCGATCATCCTCGCCGTGGTGTTCGGCGTGGTCGGGCTGGTCTACGCGCTGCTCGCCGCCCCCACCGCCGAGGACCGGGCCGCCGCCGCGTACTTCGACACCCTGCGGGGCCCGGAGCCGGCCGAGGCGTCGCCGCCGCCGGACCCGGTGGGGCTGCGGGCCCGGTCGACGCTCGGCCGGCCGGGCACCCCGTTCCCGTCCCGCCGGGACAACCCGCCGCGCTGACCCGCCCAGCGGACCGACACCGCCGCCGGGAAGATCTCCCTGCGGACCTGCGGACCTGCGGACCTGCGGACCTGCGGTCCCGTCCGGCCCGGCGCAGGCCCGCTGTCGGGCCGTGCGCGCGACCGGGTCAGGACCGCTGCGCGAGGGCGTCGACCAGACGGCGTGCCGAGCCCGCGAGGTTCCACTCGCCGGCCAGCTCCAGCAGCCGGTCGGGGTCGGCCGGTGCGGTCGGCAGCTCGGTGGCCAGCTCGGGCAGCGGCACGTCGAGGGCGACCCGGACCACCTGCGGCGCGACGGCCAGGTAGTCCCGCGCGGCGGCGAGCTTGGTGCGCAGCCCGGGGGCGAAGCCGGAGTTGGGCTCGTCCAGGGCGGCCAGGATGCCCGCGATGTCGCCGTAGCGCTCGACGAGCCGGGCGGCCGTCTTCTCGCCCACGCCCGCCACTCCGGGCAGCCCGTCGCTGGGGTCGCCCCGCAGGGCGGCGAAGTCGGCGTAGCGGTCGGCCGGCACCCCGTAGCGGGCGCGTACCGCGGCGTCGTCGCAGTCGTCCAGCTTGGCCACGCCCCGCCCGACGTAGAGCAGCCGCACGGGGCGTGCGTCGTCGACGAGCTGGAACAGGTCCCGGTCGCCGGAGACCACCTCGACCGGCGCCGGCTGGGTCACCGAGAGGGTGCCGAGCACGTCGTCGGCCTCGTAGCCGGTCGCGCCGACGTGGGCGATCCCGACGGCGTCGAGCACCTCCAGGATCAGCGGGACCTGCGGGCTGAGCGTGTCGGGCACCACCTCGCCGCCCTCGGGGGCCACCCGGTGCGCCTTGTAGGACGGCAGCAGCGCCACCCGCCAGTCGGGCCGCCAGTCGTGGTCCATCGCGCAGACCATCCGGTCGGGCCGGCGGGTGCGGATCAGGCTCGCCAGCATGTCGAGGAAGCCGCGCACCGCGTTGACGGGGCTGCCGTCGGCGGCCCGGGCCGCCGACTCGGGAATGCCGAAGTAGGCCCGGAAGTAGAGACTGGGCGCGTCGATGAGCAGGATCGGGGGTCGCTGTGCCACGCCCGACAGCCTGGCACACCCCACCGACGATCAGGGGGCGCGGCGCGGCGGGTCAGGGACGTTCGTGGTCGCGGTACACCGTCTCGCGGCGGGCCACGTACTGCAGGCCGTAGCTGGCGAGCAGCAGCACGATCGCGACCGCCACCTCGAGCCAGGCCGCCGTGCCGTCGGCGACGGTCAGCCCGACGACCAGCAGCACCAGGCCCACCACCGCGAGGACGCCCGCCCAGAGCAGCCGGCGGCGTCGGGTCGCGGCGCGCTCGGGGTCCGTCGCTGCCACGGCGGTCGCTCCTTCCCGTCGGCGACCCGTCCGCGCCCAGCCTATCGGCGCGTACGGCCGGCGGCGGCGGAACCGGGCTGCGGGAGCGCCGTCCCCGGGCGCAGACTTGCCGGTGTGACGTTCGTTGCGGGCCTGACGCTCGGCCGCCGGTTCCACGACGAGGTGCTCGCCCCGATCCTGCGTCGACGCTTCCCCGACCTGCGGTACGCGGCCGGGCTGCTCGACGGCGGCTCGGAGCTGCTGGGCCTGGACACCCCGCGCTCCACCGACCACGACTGGGGGCCGCGCGCGCAGCTCTTCGTCGGCGCGTCCGACGCGGCGCGGATCCCGCACCTGCGCGCGGCGCTCGACGCCGACCTGCCGGCGGAGTTCCTCGGCTGGCCCACCCGCTTCACCGGGGAGGGCCGCCTGGGGGTCGCCGACCGGGCGGGCAGCCGCCACGGCGTCACGATCGACGAGCCGGGCGGCTGGTGGCGCGAGCGGCTGGGCTTCGACCCCGCTGCCGGCGTCACCACGGCGGACTGGCTGGCCACGCCGACGCAGCGGCTGGCCGAGGTGACCGGCGGCGAGGTGTTCCACGACGGCCTCGACGGCGCGCTGACCGGGGCCCGGGCGGCGCTGGCGTGGTACCCGGACGACGTGTGGCGGCACGTGCTCGCCGCCGCGTGGACCCGCGTCGCCCAGGCCGAACACCTGCCCGGTCGCTGCGCCGAGACCGGCGACGACCTCGGCAGCCGGGTGGTCACCGCCGGGCTGGCCCGGGACCTGATGCGGCTCGGCCTGCTGCTGCACCGCCGCTGGCCCCCGTACGACAAGTGGCTGGGCACGTTGTTCGCCCGGCTGCCCGACGCGGCGCCCCTGGTCGTGGCCCTGGCCGACGCGCTCGGCCCCGGCGACTGGCGCAGGCGGGAGGACGGGCTGGTCCGGGCGCTGGAGGCCCTCGCCGCCCGGACCGACGACACCGGGCTGGCGGCCCCGGTGCGCGCCCGGTCCCGGCCCTTCCACCGGCGGCCGTTCCTGGTTCTGGACGCCGGTCGGATCGCCGGCGCGCTGCGGGCCGCCATCACCGATCCGGTGCTGCGCGGGCGTGCGCCCCTCGGCGCGGTCGACCAGTACGTCGACAGCGTCGACGTGCTGACCCACGCGCACCGGGTCCGCCGGATCGCCGCCGCGCTGGACACGCCGGACTGAGGTGGCTCCGCCCGTGGCGGGGGTCGCCGGTGGCGGCATCCACTGCCACATCGATCCACTTCCGACCAGCGGCGACAACCTTTTGGCGAGCACAGGGCGGAACGCCCCGCGATCAGTGTTCCGCGAGCAACGCCCTGAGCGCGCCGGCGAACTGGGCGGGGCGTTCGACGGGCCCGAGATGGCCGCCGGGGAACTCGGTCAGGGGAAGTCCGAGCCCGGTGGCGAGGGCCGCGGCGGCCCGGTAGGGAAGCTGGCCCCGGGAGTCGATGCCGGCGATGGGGACCAGACGCGAACTCACCGCGCGGAGCGCGCCCAGGTCGACCTCACGGGTGGTGAACGGGATCAGGATGTGCTCCAGGAACAGCGGTTGGAAGTCGCCGAGCACAGAGAACAACTCCAGTAGTTCCGGGGTGGGCGGTTCGGGGAGTGCCTCGGCGTAGCCGTCGAGCCAGTCGCCGAGGTGGCGCAGGTCCGGGGAGTTCGTGCTGGGCTCAGGGGCCGTCATGGTCTCCGCCATGAGCCGACCCGCTTCGGCCATCCCGTCGGTACGCGCGGCGGCGCGGACCGCTTCGAGCGCGCTTCGGTGGCGTCTGGCGTCCGGCAGCAGGCCGAGCAGCGGGGGCTCGTGGACGACCGCGAGGCGGAGCCGGTCGGGGTGGCGGGCCAGCAGCTCAAGGGTGGTGATGGCGCTGGCGCTGAAGGCGAACACGGTCGGCGGCTCGTCGAAGAGCCTGTCGATCAGGCCGAGGGTGTCCTCGGCGTAGGTTTTCGGGTGCTGGTCGCCGTGCTCGGTGCCCGGGGGTGCCGACACCAGGCGGCTGGACATGGCGACGACGCGGTAGTGGTCGGCCAGGTGCGCGGCGAGCCCGTCGAGGACGCCGGCGTGGCCGGCGCCGCCGGGCAGGAGCAGCAGCGGGGGGCCGTCACCGCAGTCGCGGTAGTCGATGGGAGCGCCGTCGAGGGTGAGCGTTGCGGTGCGGATGGCTTTCTCCTGTCGGGTTTCTAGATCTTCGACCAGTTGGCCAGGGTGTGGTGGAGCGTGTCGACCGCCCGCCGCCATGAGGCGTCGACACTGTGGTTGGCGGTGAAGCCGCCGGTGGCCTCCAGGTCGCTGAAGCCGTGCAGGGTGCTGCGCAGCAGCCGGACCGCATCGGTGGCGTCGGGTTCCGAGAGGTCGTAGCCGCGCAGCAGCGCGTAGCAGACCTCGACGATGCGAGCCACCCCCGCCGATGCGGCGAGCCCTTCGGACGGCACCGGGTACCGGGTGGCCGCATAGCGGCCCGGACGCCCGGTCGCCAGGGCCCGGTAGGTGTCGGCGAAGGCGACCAGGGCGTCTCGACGGGAGCGTCCCGCCACGGCCGAGCCCAGCGCGTCGGCCCATTCGTTGAGCGCGAGCAGCGCCACCCGCTCCCGTAGGTGGGCGAGGCCCCGGATGTGGGTGTAGAGGCTGGCGTCGCGGACGCCGGAGCGCTTCGCGAGCGCCGCCAGCGTCAGATTCTCGAAGCCGATCTCGTCGGCGAGGTCCGCGGCGGCGGACACCAGGGTGTCCGGAGTGATCCTCGTACGCGGCACAGGGTTTCCTAATCTTCCTAGGGAATACCCTAATGTACACAGGAACGGGTCAGGCGCGGCCGTTCCCCAGGGCCGGAAAACCGACGCGTGGGCCCCGCCCCGCCGAGGCGGTGACGGGGCCCGTGCCGGTCAGGCGGGCAGCCGCCAGACCTGGTTGGCGCCGCCGAAGCAGTCCCAGATCTGCAGCCGGGTGCCGTCGGCGGAGCTGTTGCCGGTGGCGTCGAGGCACCTGTTGGACGCCGGGTTGCGCAGCGTGCCGTTGGACTGGGCCTGCCAGACCTGCGCGCCGGTGCCGTTGCAGTCCCACAGCTGCACCTTGGCGCCGTTGGCGGTGGAGGCGCTGGTCACGTCGGCGCACTTGCCGAGGGCGCGCAGGGTGCCGTCGGTGCCCACCGTCCAGCTCTGGGCGTTGGTGCCGTTGCACGCGTAGAGCTGCACGGCGGTGCCGTTGGCGGTGTTCGCGGCGGCCACGTCGACGCACTTGCCGCCGATGCCGGTGATCGGGCCGGTGCGCCCGACGGGCGGCGGGGTGGTGCCGCCGGTGGCGGTGTCGTAGATGGCGCTGACCAGGGAGGTGGCGCCGGTGGTGTCCTGGCTCAGCTCCCAGTTCATCATGCCGCCGGCGTTGGCCATGGCCCACTGGGTCTTGCGCTTGACCGTCGGGATGCCGTTGTAGCACTGCTGGGTGCCGTTGACCGTGGTGCAGTCGCGGTTGGCGTTGGCCGGGTCCATGGCGACCAGCGCGGCGTACGTGTGGTAGCCGGGTCGGCTGTAGAACGGCACGCCGAGCACCGCCTTGCGGGCGGGCAGGCCCCGGGACTTCCAGTAGTTGACGGCGTTGATCGACCAGTCGTAGTTGGCGTGCGGGCTGCCGCCGTCGTACGCCATGATGTTGAGCCAGTCCACGTGGCCGAACACGGCCGGCTGCACGCCCTCGGCGTACCAGCCCTCGGAGACGACGGCGGCGGTGAGCAGCTTGCCCCGGCTGTGCAGGGCCCCGGCGAGCTGCTGCATCAGCGCCGTGTAGTTGGTGGCCGAGGCGCCCGGGTCCGGGTACTCCCAGTCCATGTCGACGCCGTCGAGGTTGTACTGGTTGACGAAGTTGACGACGTTGTTGACGAACGTCGTGCGGCTGCCGGCGTTGGCGGCGAGCGCCTCGAAGGCGGAGTCGTCGCCGTTGTTCCAGCCGCCGATCGCGATCGACACCTTGACGTTGCTGGCGTGGCCGCGGGACACCAACTGGGAGAGCTTGGCGGGGTTCTCCACCGGGCGGAGGCTGCCGTCGCCGTTGGGCAGCACGAACGCGTAGTTGACGTGGGTCAGCTTGGCGTACTGCACCGCGTTGACGTCGCCGGTCCAGGACGGCAGGTAGCCGACGCTGCGGAAGCCGTTGGGCAGCACGGCGGCCTGCGCGGGGGCGGGGGCCAGGGTGAGGGTGGTGGCGGCGGTGGCCAGGGTGAGCAGGCCGGCGGCGAGGGCCGACCTGAGGCGGGAGAGCGATGAGGGCATCGGGGGCCTTCCCGTGGGCGGGTCGTGGCGGCCGTGCCGCCCGCGTCGGCGGCGGGCGCCGGGTGCGGGCGTACGGGTGGGGGCGTACGGGTGGGGGACGGGGTGGACATCCTCGAGGCAGCCAAATCCTAAGGATTGTTAACTGTCACGTCAACGATGATGTTCAATGGATGCGGGCGCCGTCCGACCTCGGGTGGGCTGGGGTCCGGCCCCGAACGACCGTTAAGCTGAGCGCGTGGGATCCGACGAGCTGTATCCGCCACGGCGGCTGGACGATGCCCGGCGCGCCACCGCCGCCGCGGGCCTGGACGCGCTACTGCTGACCCCCGGCTCCGACCTGCGCTACCTGACCGGCTACGACGCCCACGAGGGGGAGCGGCTCACCTGCCTGGTGCTGCCCGCGCAGGGCGAGCCGACGCTGATCGTGCCCACCCTGGAACGGCCGGCCGCCGAGGCGTCCCCCGCGCCGGCCACCGGCGTACGCATCGTCGACCACGCCGACGGCACCGACCCGTACCCGCTGCTCGTCGCCGCCCTCGGCGGACCGGTGGCGACGGTCGGCCTGGCCGACCGGATGTGGGCCGAGCAGGTCCTGGCCCTGCGCGCGGCGCTGCCCGGCGCCACCCAGCGGCTTGCCTCCGAGGTGTTGCGCGAGATGCGCCTGCGCAAGTCCCCGGCCGAGGTCGCGGCGCTGGCCGAGGCGGGCGCGGCGATCGACGCCGTGCACGCGCGGATGGGGGAGTGGCTGCGGCCGGGGCGCACCGAGGCGGAGGTGGGCGCCGACATCGCCGCGGCGATCCGGGCCGCCGGCCACGTGAGCGTGGACTTCGTGATCGTCGCCGCCGGCCCGAACGGTGCCAGCCCGCACCATGGCACCTCCGACCGCCCGATCGGCGCCGGCGAGCCGGTCGTCGTGGACATCGGCGGGACGATGCCGTCGGGCTACCGCTCCGACTGCACCCGCACCTACGTCGCGGGTGCCCCGGCGCCTGCCGAGTTCGTCGACTACTACGCGGTGCTGCACGCCGCCCAGCGGGCCGCGGTGGCCGCGGTCCGCCCCGGGATCACCGCCGAGGACGTCGACGCGGCGGCCCGGGAGCCGATCGCGGCCGCCGGGTTCGGCGCGGAGTTCCTGCACCGCACCGGCCACGGCATCGGCCTGGACGGCCACGAGGAGCCCTACGTGGTGGCCGGCAACGCCCGCACTCTGGAGCCGGGGATGGCGTTCTCCGTCGAACCGGGCATCTATCTGGCGGGCCGCCACGGCGCCCGCATCGAGGACATCGTCGTCTGCGCCACGGACGGCGTGCAACGGCTCAACACCACCCCCACGGAGCTCATCGCGCTATGACTGTCGACCGGATCCTCCCCACCGACGAGGCCCACGACCTGCTCGACCTCGCCACCGAACTCGCCGACCGGGAGCTCACGCCGCGGGCCGCCGGGTTCGAGGAGCGCGCGGAGTTCCCCCGCGAGGTGCTGCGCACCCTCGGGCGGGCCGGCCTGCTCGGCCTGCCCTACGCCGAGGAGCACGGCGGCGGCGCCCAGCCCTACGAGGTCTACCTCCAGGTGCTGGAGATCCTGGCCAGCCGCTGGCTGGCGGTCGCCGAGGCGGTCAGCGTGCACACGCTGTCCTGCTACCCCCTGGCACAGTTCGGGACGAACGAGCAGCGCAAGCTGCTGCCCGACATGATCGGCGGGGAGCTGCTCGGGGCGTACTGCCTGTCGGAGCCGCAGGGCGGGTCGGACGCCGCCGCGCTGACCACGAAGGCCGTGCGCGACGGCGACGACTACGTGGTCGACGGCACCAAGGCGTGGATCACGCACGCGCAGGTGGCGGACTTCTACAACATCTTCTGCCGCACCGGCGGGCCCGGCCCGAAGGGCATCTCCTGTCTGCTGGCCGACCGCGCCACGCCCGGCATCGCGCCGCAGGCGGCCGAGCGCACGATGGGGCTGCGCGCCTCCCCGGTGGCTCAGATCGCCTTCGACTCTGCCCGGGTGCCGGCGGAGCGGCTGATCGGCGGGGAGGGGGCGGGCTTCACCATCGCCATGTCCGCCCTCGACTCGGGACGCCTCGGCATCGCCGCCTGCGCGGTCGGGCTGGCCCAGGCGGCGCTGGACTACGCGGTCGGCTACGCCCGGGAGCGCCAGCAGTTCGGCAAGGCGATCATCGACTTCCAGGGGCTGGGCTTCACGCTCGCCGACCTGGCCACCCAGATCTCCGCGGCCCGGGCGCTGATGCTGGCCGCGGCCCGGCTGCGCGACGCCGGCCGGCCGTACTCGATCGAGGCGGCGAAGGCGAAGCTCTTCGCCACCGACGTGGCGATGCGGGTGACCACCGACGCGGTGCAGGTGCTCGGCGGGGCCGGCTACGTGGCCGACCACCCGGTGGAGCGCTACATGCGCGAGGCCAAGGTGCTCCAGATCGTCGAGGGCACCAATCAGATCCAGCGGCTGGTCATCTCCCGGGCGCTGGCGAAGGGCTGACGGACGTCGCCCGCCGGCGCGGCGTCGCGCCGGCGGGCCGCCTCGTCGCCGCGACGCGGTTTTCCCGGTAGGTTGCACGCCGTGGAGGAGATCGACCGCGCCATCATCGCCGCGCTGACCGCTGACGGTCGGCTGTCGTACACCGATCTGGCGGAGCGGGTGGGCCTGTCGGTCTCCGCCGTGCACCAGCGGGTGCGCCGCCTGGAGCAGCGCGGAGTGATCAAGGGGTACGCCGCCCGGGTCTCCTTCGAGGCCCTGGACCTGCCGCTTACCGCGTTCGTGGCGATCCGGCCCTTCGACCCGTCGCAGCCGGACGACGCGCCGGAGCGGCTGGCCCACCTGCCCGAGATCGACTCGTGCTACTCGGTGGCGGGGGAGGACTTCTATCTCCTGCTGGTGCGGGTGGCCAGCCCGGCCGACCTGGAGCGGCTGCTCCAGGAGATCCGGACGGCGGCGAACGTGACCACCCGTACGACGGTGGTGCTGTCGACGCCGTACGAGAACCGGTCGCCGAAGATCAGTGCCGAGCCCCAGCTTCGGGTGCGCTCGCGGGGGTCGGGGGAACCGGCTGGTTCCAGCGCAGGATGACCCGCCGGCCGTGCTCGTGGCCGAGCACGCTGACCGTGGCGGTGTCCAGGCGCAGCAGCCCGCCGGCCGACGGGGGCAGGCCGACCCAGCGGGCGCCGAGCACGCGCAGGCTGTGGGCGTGCCCGACGAGGGCGACGGTGCCCCGGTCGAGCAGCGGATGGACCCGGGCGAGCACCCGGTCGAGGCGCTCGCCGACCTGGTTCGGGGACTCCCCGCCGGGGCAGCCGTCGGCCCAGATGGACCAGTTCGGGTGGTCGTCGCGGATGTCGGCGGTGGTGCGCCCCTCGTACTCCCCGTAGTTCCACTCGGCCAGGTCGTCGAGCGTGCCGGTGACCGTGAGGCCGGCGAGGCGCGCGGTGTGCAGCGCCCGGGCGCGGGGGCTGGTCAGGACCGCGGCGCAACGGCGGCCGGCGAGGAAGCGGCCGAGGGCGCGGGCCTGCCGCTCGCCGTCGGGGGTGAGCTGGAGGTCGGTGTACGAGGTGTGCCGGCGGCTGGCGCTCCAGGTGGTCTCACCGTGCCGGATCAGCAGAAGCTCTCCCATCAGCCCAGTCAACCAGACAGCCTCTCCCCACCGTTCACCTAGTGTCCTAGGACGCCCTAGCGGGTGTGGCACCCGCCATGACGACACCACGGGGTTCCGACGGCGCCATGAGGGCACCCGCCATGACGACACCACGGGGTTCCGACGGCGCCATGAGGGCACCCGGCCAGACGAGGGCCGGGGGAGGCCCGGCCTGTGCGGAGCAGGCGACATGGGCTTCACCGGCAAGGCGAAGAACAAGGTCCAACAGGTGGCGGGTGCGGCCAGGAAGCGACTCGGCGGCGCCACGCACAACGAGCGGATGCGCGGCGAGGGGGCCACGCAGCAGAGCGACGCGCGTGCCCGACAGGCCGGCGAGCACCTCACGGACGCCGGCCGGGACGTGAAGGACGCCTTCACCAGGTGACCCGAGCGCGGCGGCGGCCCCCGGCAGAGGCGCCGGGGCCGTCGTGGGCCGGAAAGCGCGTCACCCCCGGGCCGGTGGTCGGCTCCGGGGGTGACGGTGTCGCGGCTGGTCAGTCGTTGCGGTGCTCGGCCCACCACTGCTGCCCGGTCTCGGGCAGGGTGTCGATCGGGTCGTAGTAGGCGTGGCGCTTGTTGAGCGCCTCGGCGTCGGCGGACTCGATGGAGGTGCGGTAGTTCTTCGTCCAGTACGAGATGCCGCGGTCGCGGTCGTACTCGGTCAGCATGTGCACCCAGCGCTTGCCGACGAAGGGGACGTCGCAGACGATGCGCGGGGTGGCGTAACCGGGCAGGTAGCCCATGATGTCGTGCTGGAGCTGCTGGGCGTGCCAGACCGGGACCCGCCAGTGCTCGGCGTTGGGGATCATGTCGCACATGTAGAAGTAGTACGGCAGGATGCCCGCCTCGCCCTGGAGGGCGAAGCAGAGGTCGAGCAGGTCGGGGGCGGTGGCGTTGACGCCGCGCATGAGCACGCCCTGGTTGCGGACGTCGCGTACGCCGACGTCGAGGGCGGTCTGGGCGGCCCTGGCGACCAGCGGGGTGAGCGACTGGGCGTGGTTGACGTGGGTGTGGATGGCGAGGTTGACGCCGCGGCGGGCGGCGGTGCGGGCGACCCGTTCGAGGCCCTCGACGACGTCGGGCTGGAGCCAGTGCTGGGGCAGGCCCATGAGGGCCTTGGTGGCGAGCCGGATGTCGCGGATGGTCTCGATCTCCAGCAGCCGCATCAGGTAGGACTCAAGGTTCTTCCACGGGACGTTGGCCACGTCGCCGCCGGAGACGACGACGTCACGGACGCCGGGGTGGGCCTTGAGGTAGCCGATGTGGGCGTCGTAGCGGTCGACGGGCTTGAGGGTGAGCTTGAGCTTGTCGACGGCGGGGGTGGAGTTGCCGACGAGGTCCATGCGGGTGCAGTGCCCGCAGTACTGGGGGCAGGTGGAGAGCAGCTCGGCGAGGACCTTGGTGGGGTAGCGGTGGGTGAGGCCCTCGGCGACCCACATGTCGTGTTCGTGCAGGGAGTCGCGGCTGGCGTACGGGTGGGAGGGCCAGTCGGTGCGCCGGTCGGAGGCGACGGGGATCATGTAGCGCCGGATGGGGTCGGCGAGGAACGCCTCGGTGGTCATCGGCGCGAACGGGACCATGGTGTTGACCATCTGCGGCGGCACCAGCATGGACATGGTGGCCAGGGCCTTCTGGTCGGCCTCGAGGTCGGCGTAGAAGGTCTCGTCGACCGTGTCGCCGAGGACGGTGCGCAGCTGCTTGATGTTCTTGACGCAGTTGACGCGCTGCCACTGGGCGTTCTCCCACTGGTCGCGGGTGACGTGGCGCCAGCCGGGGAAGCGGGTCCAGTCGGGTTCGACGAGGGGCGCGCGGCGGTACTCGTAGGGCTGTCCGGCGGTGGGGACGGCGACCGGCGCGGGACGGGGCGCAGGTGGGGTCTCTACCGGTTGGGTCTGGGTCACGGCCCCTCCTCGATGTGGTGCGGTTGATCAGCGACCCCGAAGGCTACTGGAAAATATTCGGTGAAGAAATTAGTCTGCCGTAAGTTTTCCCGCTACGCGAGCCCTGGTCGGGGCTTCGAGCGGCGTGACAGGGGAGGTCGGCGTGACGTCACCGGTGGGTCTGCACCGCGTTGTCGAACCGGCGGGGGTGCTGCCGCAGGCCGCGTGGCGGCTGGACGCGAGTCCGGAGATCGCGCCGAACGAGGTGCGGATCCGGGTGGAGCGGTTGAACCTGGACGCGGCGAGCTTCCGGCAGCTGTGGGAGAAGCACGGCGGGGACGGCGACGCGGTCCGCGCCGAGGTGCTTGAGATCGTGTCGACGCGCGGCAAGATGCAGAACCCGGTGACGGGCTCGGGCGGGATGCTGATCGGCACGGTGGAGGAGGCGGGGCGGCGGTCCCCGCTGGGGCTGCGGGCGGGGCAGCGGGTGGCGACCCTGGTGTCGTTGACGCTGACGCCGCTGACGATCCTCGACGGGCTGGCCCGCTGGGACGGGCGCAGCGAGCAGGTGCCGTGCGACGGGTACGCGATCCTGTTCGCCCGGTCGATCGCGGCGGTGCTGCCGGCGGATCTCGATCCGCAGCTGTCCCTGGCGGTGCTGGACGTGTGCGGGGCGCCGGCGCTGACGGCGCGGGTGGTGTCGCGGTACGTGGCGGAGCGGGAGCGGGCGGAGGATCCGACGCCGGTGCGGGTGGCGGTGATCGGTGGCGCGGGCAAGAGCGGGTCGCTGTCTCTCGCCGCGGCGCGGCGGGCGGGTGCCGCCCGTACGGTCGGGGTGGTGCCGGTCGTGGCGGAGCGGGACGCGCTGGCGGCGGTGGGTCTGGCGGACGTGGTGGCGTTGGCCGACGCCCGGGATCCGGTGGCGTTGTCGTCGGCGGTGACGACGGCGTTGGGGGCGCCGGCGGACGTGACGGTGGTGTGCGTGGACGTGCCGGGGTGTGAGCACGGTGCGGTGCTGGCGACGGAGGACGGCGGCACGGTGGTGTTCTTCTCGATGGCGACGAGTTTCGCGGCGGCGGCGTTGGGGGCGGAGGGCCTGGCGGCGGACGTGACGATGCTGGTCGGGAACGGGTATGTGCCGGGGCACGCCGAGTTCGCGTTGGGTCTGTTGCGCGCGGAGTCGGGGGTGCGGGCATTGTTCGAGGCGCGTCTGGCGGCAGACTGATGGTCATGACGAACCCCTCGACTCTGTACCGCGGCGGGACGCTGCACTGCCCGGCCGATCCGAGCGCGACGGCTCTGCTGGTCACCGATGGCCGGATCTCCTGGTTGGGGGTGGACGCGGACGCGCCGGTGGCCGAGCGGGTGGTGGATCTGGACGGGGCGTTGGTGACGCCGGCGTTCGTGGACGCGCACGTGCACGCCACGGACACGGGGTTGGCGTTGTCGGGGCTGGATCTGTCGGCGGTGCGTTCGGCGGCGGAGTTGCTGGACGCGGTGGCGGGGTTCGCGGCGGGGTTGCCGTCGGACGCGGTGGTGCTGGGGCATGGCTGGGACGAGTCGGGTTGGCCGGTGCCGCGGTTGCCGGACGCGGCGATGTTGGATCGGGCGGCCGGGGGGCGGCGGGTCTATCTGTCGCAGGCGTCGATTCATTCGGCGTTGGTGTCGGCGGCGTTGCTGGCGGCGTGTCCGCAGGTGGTGTCGGCGGCGGGGTACGACGCGTCGGGGTGGTTGCGGCGGGATGCGCACCACGTGGTGCGGGCGGCGGCGTTCGCGTCGGTGACTCGGGCGCAGCGGGTGGCGGCGCAGCGGGCGGCGTTGGCGCACGCGGCGTCGCTGGGTATCGCGGCGGTGCACGAGTGCGGTGGCCCGGAGATCTCCGACGAGGAGGACTTCACGGGTCTGTTGGCGTTGTCGGGTGACGGTGTGGCGGAGGTGTACGGGTACTGGGGTGAGCTGATGGGGGCGGCGCGGGCCCGGGAGTTGGGTGCGGTGGGGGCGGGGGGTGACCTGTTCGCCGACGGGGCGTTGGGTTCGCGTACGGCGCACGTGTCGCGTGACTACCTGGATGGTGAGGGGGGTTGCGGGCACGGTTACCTGAGTGCGGAGCAGGTGCGTGAGCATCTGTTGGACTGTGCGGCGCACGGTGTGCAGGGTGGCTTCCACGCGATCGGTGACGCGGCGATCTCGACGGTGTTGGAGGGTTTCGCGGGGGCGGCGGAGAAGCTGGGCACGGACCGGGTGCGGGCGGGTCGGCACCGCATCGAGCACGCGGAGATCATGAACAAGCGGTTGATCGCCGGGTTCGTGGAGTACGGGATCGTGGCGAGCATGCAGCCTGCGTTCGACCGGTTGTGGGGTGGCGCGGGTCGGATGTACGAGTCGCGGCTGGGCCTGGACCGGTCGTTGGAGTCGAATCCGATGGGTGCGATGCACGGCGTCGGGGTGGCGTTGGCGTTCGGGTCGGATTCGCCGGTGACGCCGCTGGACCCGTGGGGTTCGGTGCGGGCGGCGGTGTGGCACCACAGTCCGACGCAGCGGATGAGTGTGCGGTCGGCGTTCGCGGCGCACACCCGGGGCGGGTGGCGTGCGGTGCGGCTGGACAACGAGGGTGTGCTGGCGTTGGGGGCACCGGCGACGTTCGCGGTGTGGTCGACGCCGGCGGGGGTGGACCGGGGGTTGCCGGTGTTGTTGGCCGCGGACCCGGAGGCGCGTGGTCCGCAGGACCCGACGCCGCTGCCGGTGTGTCGGCGCACGGTGTTGCGCGGTGACGTGATCTACGAGGAAGGGTCTTCGTGAGCGAGCGAACCATCGGTACGGCGTGTGGCGCCGTCGCGGGACAGGGTCGGGTGACGGTGTGACGGGCAAGCTTGACCTTGATCCGCGGCTGGTGGCGCGGGCGCGGGAGTTGGCGCGTCGTGCGGGGCAGCCGGTGGTGGATCTGGCGCGCAGCCACACGACGGTGTCGGTGGAGCGTGCGGTGCTGCGGCTGGCCGGGGTGGCCGGGGCGGATCCGGACGGTATTCCGTGGGTGAACCGGCTCGTGGACGCGGTGGTCGCGGACGTGGGGTTGGGGCACGGGGTGGCGTTGCCGGTGTTCGACGCGCTCGCCCGGGAGCAGCTCGGTGACGTGACGTTGCTGGCGCAGAAGGCGGCGGCGGGGTCGGTGCGGTTCGAGGTGCCGACGGGGAAGGCGGCCACGGCGGCGCGGAAGGCGGCGCGGCGGGCGGTGGGTGCGGGGATCCGGGCGATCGACCGGCGGCGCGCGGAGCGTGACCGGCTGGTGAAGCGGTTCGGGGATCCGGCGCAGCGGCCGTGGATCTATCTGATCGTGGCGACGGGCGACATCTACGAGGACATTCCGCAGGCGCAGGCGGCGGCGCGGGCGGGTGCGGACGTGATCGCGGTGATCCGGTCGACGGGGCAGTCGTTGCTGGACTACGTGCCGGAGGGGGCGACGCGGGAGGGCTTCGCGGGCACGTACGCGACGCAGGAGAACTTCCGGTTGATGCGGGCGGCGTTGGACGAGTCGTCGCGGGAGTTGGGCCGCTACGTGCGGTTGACGAACTACGCGTCGGGTCTGTGCATGCCGGAGATGGCGACGCTCGCGGGCCTGGAGCGGCTGGACATGATGTTGAACGATTCGATGTACGGGATCCTGTTCCGGGACATCAATCCGATCCGCACGTTCGTGGACCAGCGGTTCTCGCGTCAGGTGCACGCGCGGGCGGGGATCATCATCAACACCGGTGAGGACAACTACCTGACCACGGCGGACGCGGTGGACGAGGCGCACACGGTGACGGTGTCGCAGCTGCTCAACGAGTTCTTCGCGCACGAGGCGGGGTTGGCGGACTGGCAGTTGGGCCTGGGGCACGCGTTCGAGATCAACCCGGATGTGCCGGAGTCGTTGCGGCTGGAGTTGGCGCACGCGTTGCTGGCGCGGGAGTTGTTTCCGGACGCGCCGTTGAAGTGGATGCCGCCGACGAAGCACATGACGGGTGACGTGTTCCGGGGCAATCTGCTGGACGGGTTCTTCAACCTGGTGGGCACGATGACCGGTCAGGGGATCCTGCTGGTGGGGATGATGACCGAGGCGGTGGTGACGCCGTGGTTGTCGGACCGGGACATCGCCCTGCAGAACGTGCGGTACGTGCTGGGTGCGGCCGGTGGGTTGCACGAGGACTTCGTGCCGGCGTCGGGCGGGTTCATCCAGCAGCGGGCGAACCGGGTGCTGGGTGAGGCGGTCGACCTGCTGGAGCGTATCGGTGAGCAGTCGCTGTTGACGGCGATCGCCGAGGGCACGTTCGGGATCATGAAGCGGCCGGCGGACCGGGGCAAGGGGCTGGCGGGGGTGGCCGCGCACGAGGCCGGCTACTTCAATCCGGCCACGGAGATCCTGGAGGCGCCGGTGGCGGGTGGAGAGGTGGCACGGGCGTGAGCGCCGTCGAGGCCGGCGGGGACGCCGGGAAGAAGATCGTCCGGCCGTACGGGGACACCACGGGCGATGGCATGGTGCAGGTGTCGTTCACGTTGCCGGTGCCGCACGACAAGCGGGCCGAGGGCGCGGCGGTGCAGCTGGCGAACAAGATGGGCATCGATCCGGCGATGCTGGTGCACGCCAAGCCGATGAGTGACGGCTTCACGTTCTTCGTGGTGTACGGGCGGGTGAACCATCTGGTGGACCTGTCGGCGGTGCAGGTGGTGGAGCGTGACTTCCCGCTGCTGAGCGCCAAGGAGGTCAACGCGGTGGTGAAGCGGCGGTTGCGGCGCAAGTTGTCGGTGGTGGGGGCGTGCATCGGCACGGACGCGCACACGGTCGGCATCGACGCGATCCTCAACGTGAAGGGCATCGCGGGGGAGAAGGGCCTGGAGTACTACCGGGAGTTGAAGGTCACGAACCTGGGTGCGCAGGTGAGCGTGCCGGAGTTGGTGGAGGCGGCGCGGGTGGAGCGCGCGGACGCGGTGCTGGTGTCGCAGGTCGTGACGCAGCGCGATGCGCATCTGCACAACACGCGGGAGATGTCGGCGGCGTTCCGGGAGGCGATGCCGGCGGGGCGTCGGCCGTTGCTGATCGTGGGTGGGCCGCGTTTCGACGAGTCGATGGCCGGCGAGTTGGGCGTGGACCGGATCTTCGGCCGGGGCACCACTCCGGGTGAGGTGGCGAGTTTCCTGGTGCACGCGTTGGTCACGGAGAAGAAGGCGAAGGCATGAGTGATTCCCGGGTGGGTCTGAGGGTCGTGCACCGGCGGTACGTGCCGTATTCGCACGCCCACTACGCCGGCAACCTGGTCGACGGGGCGTACGCGCTGGGGTTGTTCGGGGACGTGGCCACGGAGGTGTGCATCCGCACCGACGGTGACGAGGGGTTGTTCGCCTCGTACTCGGACGTGCAGTTCCGGGCGGCGATGCGGGCGGGTGACGTGTTGGAGGTGACGGCGACGGTGACCCGGGTGGGTACGCGTAGCCGCACCATCGACTTCGAGGCGCGGGTGGTGTGCCGGGGGCGTCCGGATCGGGGTGAGTCGGCGGCGGAGGTGCTCGACGAGCCGATCGTGGCGGTCACGGCGACCGGCACGGTGGTCGTGCCGCCGGTGGCGTGAGGTACGCGGTCTGCGCCGACGTGGGGTCCACGTACACGAAGGTGGCGGTGGTGGACCTGGACGTGGGCGCGTTGGTGGCGGGGGCGTCGGCGCCGACGACGGTGGGCACGGACGTGCTGCACGGCCTGGACGCGGCGGTGGCGGCGGCCACCGCCGGCCTGGCGGCGGGTCAGGTGCCGTGGTACGTGTGTTCGTCGGCCGGTGGTGGGTTGCGGTTGGCGGTGATCGGCTACGAGCGGCTGGTGACCGCGCAGGCGGGCCGGCGGGTGGGTCTGTCGGCGGGCGCGAACGTGGTGCACGTGGCGGCGGGTCGGCTGGGTGCGGCGGACCTGGCGGGGTTGCGGGCGGCGCGCCCGGACGTGGTGCTGCTGGTGGGTGGCACCGACGGTGGTGACGCCGAGACGTTGACGCACAACGCGACGCGGCTGGCGCGGGCCCGCTGGCGGGTGCCGGTGGTGTTGGCCGGCAACGTCGACGTCCGCGACGACCTGCACGCCGTGCTGGCGTCGGCGGGGGTGCCGGTGACGGTGGCCGACAACGTGCTGCCGCGCATCGGGGTGCTGGCGCCGGCGTCGGCGCGTTCGGCGATCCGGGAGGTGTTCCTGCGGCACGTGATCGGCGGGAAGCGGCTGTCGCGGGGGTCGCGGTTCGCGCGGCTGGTGCGGGCGGCCACCCCCGACGCGGTGCTGACGGGCGTGGAGGTGCTGGCCGACACCCTGGGTGGTGATCTGGTGGTGGTGGACGTGGGTGGCGCCACCACGGACGTGTATTCGGTGCTCACGCCGGACGAGCGGGCCACCGGGCCGGGGCGGGAGGTGGCGGGGTCGCTGTGGCGGGCCCGTACCGTCGAGGGGGACCTGGGCATGCGGTGGAGCGCGCCGGGGGTGGTGCGGGCGGCCGTCGAGGAGCGGTTGCTGACCGATGCGCAGGGCGACGACCTGGCGGCGGGGGCGGCGGTGCGCGCGGGTGATCCGGGGTTCCTGCCGGTGGGGGACGCGGAGCGTGCGGTGGACGCCCGCATCGCGGCCCTGGCGGCGACGGTGGCGTTGCGTCGGCACGCCCGGGGGGCGGCCACGGGTGAGCGGGCCGGGCGGGACCTGCGTGACGTGCGGCTGCTGGTGGGTTCCGGTGGGGTGCTGCGGCATGCCGCGCCGGCGGATGCGGCGGGTGTGTTGGGTGCGGTGCTGGCCGACCATGCCGGTGGGTGGCCGTTGCCGCGTGCGGCGCGGCCGGTCGTCGACGTCGACTACGTGCTGGCCGCCGGTGGGTTGCTGGCCGCGGAGCATCCGGCGGCGGCGGGGGCGTTGCTGCGCCGGCATCTCGCGACGGATTGAGACTCGCCGACGCGACACGCCGTGGTGCATCACACGACAGGCCCGGGTGGGTTGACAGCGGCGGGGGTCCACGCCGTACCGTCTTTGAGTCCTACTACGGGAAGCGGCTGTTGTTCGCTTCGTCCCTTCGTCCGCTGGCCGAGCGACATGTGAGCAGTGCGTCGCGGCGGCCAGGTCCAGCGGGCGGGGGTCGGCGGGGCGGCGCGAACCGGCCGCGGTTACCGGTGTACGGGCAGGGTGAGGTGCACGGCCAGTAGACAACGGCCAGGCGGGGGCAGCCAGTCCGCGTCGGGTCGGTCCGAAGGTCGGCGCAGCTCATTCTCGCCCCACCGGCCGGGAAGGGCCTGGGAGCATCGGGGCGCGGCGTGAGCCGCGCCCCGATTTGTGTCTGCGGCCCCCTGCCGGGGAGGAATCGCCCGTACGCGCCGCGACGGGGTGTCGGGTGCGGCGCCGGGCGGGGCGGGAACCCGTGGCCGGGTAGCCTTCGGCCCGTGATCGTGGGCAACGTGCCGGCGCCGGCCGGGGACAGCAGCCAGCCGGGCGCCGTGGGGGCGGGGACGCCCGGGGTGGCGCGGCGTGCGCTGCCGCTGCGGGTGGCCGTGCCGATGGCGGTGGTCGCGGGGTTGGCGTTGCTGGCGGCGTTCCCGCCGTACGGGCTGTGGCCGCTCGCGCCGCTGGGCGTGGCATTGCTGGCCGCGGCGACGCACCGGCGTCGGGTACGTGCCGGCGCCGGGCTGGGTCTCCTGACCGGGGTGGCGTTGTTCGCGCCGCTGCTGAGCTGGACGAACCTGCACACCGGCTACCTGCCGTGGGTGTTGCTGTCGCTGTTGCAGGCCGGCTACCTGGCGCTGCTGGGCGCGGCGGGCGCGTACGTGTCGCCGCTGGTGGAGCGGGTGCGGTGGAGTTGGCCGTTGGTGACCGGCGTGTTGTGGGTGGGGCAGGAGGCGCTGCGTGACCGCACCCCGTTCGGGGGGTTCCCGTGGGGGCGCCTGGCGTTCAGCCAGGACGGCTCGCCGCTGCTGCGGCTGGCCGCGTGGGGTGGCGCGCCGCTGGTGACGTTCGCGGTGGCGCTGACGGGCGGGCTGCTGGTCGCGGCGCTGTGGCGGCCGTGGGGCGGGCGGCGGCGCTGGTGGGTGCCGGTGGCCGGGTTGGCCGCCGCGGCGGTCGCGGTGCCCGTCGTGGGGCTGCTGGTGCCGGTGTCGGGTGCGGGGGGCGGCGCCGCGGTCACGGTGGCGATCGTGCAGGGCAACGTGCCGCGGCTCGGGCTGGACTTCAACGCCCAGCGGCAGGCGGTGCTGAACAACCACGTCGACGCCACGATCGAGCTGGCGGGGCAGGTGTCCGCGGGCGTGCGGCCCCGCCCCGACCTGGTGGTGTGGCCGGAGAACTCCAGCGACATCGACCCGCTGCGCGACACCGACGCCGGGGCGCGCATCTCGCAGGCCGCCGACGCGGTCGGCGCCCCGATCCTGGTCGGTGCGGTGCTGCGCGGCCCCGGGGAGGGGCAGGTGCGCAACGCGGGGATCCTGTGGCGGCCGGGCAGCGGCCCGGACCTGGAGCAGCTGTACACGAAGCGGCACCCGGTGCCGTTCGCCGAGTACGTGCCGATGCGTGATCTGGCCCGGATGGTCAGCAAGCAGGTCGACCGGGTACGTGCCGACTTCGTGCCGGGCAGCGAGCCGGGGGTGCTGCGTACGGGGGCGGCGGTGCTCGGCGACGTGATCTGTTTCGAGGTCGCCTACGACGAGGTGGTGCGTGACACCGTCGTCGGCGGGGCGCAGCTGCTGGTGGTGCAGACCAACAACGCCACGTTCGACGTGGCCGAGGCGCGCCAGCAGTTGGCGATGGTGCGGTTGCGGGCGGTCGAGCACGGCCGGCCGGCGTTGATGGCCTCCACGGTCGGGGTGTCCGGGTTCGTTGCCCCGGACGGGCGGGTAAGCGACGCCACCGGGTTCAACACCCGAGCGGTCGTGGTGCGGCAGCTGCGGCTGGACGACGGGCGCACCCTGGCCACCCGGGTCGGGTTGTGGCCGGAGGTGGCGTTGGCCACCCTGGCCGTGGCGGCGCTGGTCGGCGCGGGCGTGCTGCGCCGCCGGCCGCGCGTCGGGTGACACCAGCCGGTACGCCGGCGAAGGGGGAGCGACGGTGGGCGAGACGACCGGCACCCGGGCCGACACCGGTCATCCGGGGGTGGGTCGGGTGCTCGTGGTGATCCCGACCTACAACGAGGCCGACAACGTGGCGCGGATCGTGGCGCGGGTGCGGCGCGCCGCGCCGGCGGTGGACATCCTGGTCGCCGACGACGACAGCCCCGACGGCACCGGTGCGCTCGCCGATGCCCTGGCCGGCGCCGACCGCCGGGTGCACGTGCTGCACCGTGAGGGCAAGCAGGGCCTCGGCGCGGCGTACCTGGCGGGGTTCGCGTGGGCCCGTGAGCGTGGCTTCGACGCGGTGGTGGAGATGGACGCCGACGGTTCGCACGCCCCGGAGGACCTGCCCGCGTTGCTGTCCGCCGCCCGCGACGCCGACGTGGTGATCGGTTCCCGGTGGACCGCCGGGGCGCGGGTGGTGAACTGGCCGCTGCGGCGGCTGCTGCTGTCGCGCTGCGGCAACCTGTACGCGCGGCTGGTGCTGGGCATGCCGCTGTCCGACGCCACCGGCGGCTACCGGGTGTACCGGCTGGCGGCCCTGGACGAGTTCGACCTGGCGTCGGTGTGTTCGCAGGGGTACTCGTTCCAGGTGGAGTTGTCCCGGCTGGCGCACCGGTCCGGGGCGCGCATCGTGGAGGTGCCGATCACGTTCGCCGAGCGGGAGCGCGGCAGCAGCAAGATGAGCCCGCTGATCGTGGCGGAGGCGTTGTGGCGGATCACGACGTGGGGGGTGCAGGACCGGCGGCAGGCGGTGCGGCGGGGCCTGCACGGCACCCCCACCGGTCAGGTGCGGTGGCCCTGAGCGGCGGCGTGTCATGCTGGATGGGGCGCTGGCGCCCGCGCGGGGTGACCCCGCCGTAGGCGCCGCTGATGGCGGATGGGGTGAGATGCGCCGAGGACTGAGGTTTGTGCCGTTGGCCCTGTTGGCGGCGACGCTGCTGGAGCTGGTGGTGTTCGTCGTGGTGGGGCGGGCGATCGGGTTCGGCGCGGCGCTGCTGGTGGTGTTCGCGGTGTCGTTGCTGGGGCTGGTGCTGTTGCGTCGGGAGGGGATGCGCGCCTGGCGTGGCTTCAAGGCCTCCGCGCAGGCCGGTCAGCCGCCGGGCCGGCAGGTCACCGACGGTCTCGTGGGGCTGCTCGGGGCGCTGCTGCTGGCGATGCCGGGTCTGCTCAGTGGCCTGGTGGGGGTGTCGTTGCTGGTGCCGCCGGTGCGTCGGCTGGCCCGCAACGGGGTGCAGCGGGCCGCGGAGCGGCGGGTGTCGTCGATGGTCGCCGGTGACCTGTTCGGGCCGCGCCGGGTGCGGGTGCACCGGGGTGCGCCGCAGCAGCCGCAGCAGCCGGTTGCCGAGCCCACCGTCGTCGACGGGGGGCGCGCCATCGAGGGCGAGATCGTCGAGCCCGGCCGGAGCTGACGCGGACACGACGGCGCCCCGGGAGCGGATGCTCCCGGGGCGCCGTGGCGTTGACGGTGCGGCTCAGGCGCGGCCGCGGCGGGTGCGGACCTCCTGCAGCCGCTCGGCGAGGATGTCCTCCAGCTCGGCGATGGAACGCCGCTCCAGCAGCATGTCCCAGTGGGTGCGCGGCGGCTTGGCCTTCTTCTGCTCCGGCTCGTTGCCGTCGACCAGCCGGGCCACGCTGCCGTCGAACTTGCACTCCCAGGTCGTGGGGACCTCGGCGTCGACGGCGAACGGAACCTCGAACTGGTGGCCCTTGGCGCACAGGTACTCGCGGGTCTGACGCGGCGCGAGCTCCGTGTTGCGGTCGGATTCGTAGCTGACCGCGCCCAGACGGCTGCCCCGCAGCATACGCTCGCCCATGATCGACTTCCCCTCGTTCGTGGTGCTGGTCTTCTCGGTGTAACGGTCCGTTCCCGCCGGGCCATTCCCGCCCGGACACCGGGCGAGCCTGCACAAGGGTAGCCGGCCACGCCAGCCGCCCGGCGGGGTCGCCCCGGGCCGGGTCGGGCGGTGAAGGGTTTCCGCTGTGCCACCGGCGATGGTAGCCGCCCCGAAGCCGCGCAGGTCGCGACGGCCGGTGACGCGCCGGCCGTGCCCCTCGCCGTCGCCGCCGCCCCGCTCGCCCGTGAGCCCGCGCCGGGAACGCCGGCGGCCGGCTCAGGTCGCCGGGGTCGGTGGCAGCGGCAGCGGCAGGCCCGGCAGCCCGTCGATGCTGCGGGCCACGTGGTCCTTGCCGGCGAAGTAGTCGCTCAGCGACACGTCGTCCTCCCGGGCGAAGCGCCGGGCGTGCAGGTCGCGGTCGGCGTCGTAGGACATGAACGGCACCGCGTAGCCACAGGTGTCGCGGATCAGTTCGGCGCGCACGACGATGATCGCCCGCAGGCCGTGCACGCTGGTGTCGATGTCGGGGAAGTGGCCCGTCAGCTCCGCCCAGCGGGGGTCGTCACGAAACACCGGCTCGCCGCGCCCGTGCACCCGCACGATGTTCGGCGGCCCGTCGAACGCGCACCACATGAGCGTGATCCGCCCGTTCTCCCGCAGGTGCGCGATCGTCTCGGCGTTGCTGCCGGCGAAGTCCAGGTAGGCCACGGTGTGCGCGTCGACGACCGCCCACGAGCCACGCAGCCCCTTCGGGGACAGGTTGATGGTGCCGTCGCCCGACAGCGGCGCCGTGGCGGTGAAGAACAGGGGCTGGTCCTCGATGAAGCTGCGCAGCCGGCCCTCGATGCGCTCGTGTGTCTTTCCCACCCCGGCATCATGGCCCGGCGGCGGGCCGCCCCGCTGCCCCGGGGCCGGCTCGCGGGTTATCAGGGCACGTCCGCGGCGACGCGTACGCGGTCGCTGTCGCAGAGCAACGACGCCAACGACGCACCCTCCTCGGCCACGGCGGCGCGTTCGGCCCGGGAGAGACGGCGCAGCGGGGCGACGGCCACGGTGCCGGCCGCGACGCCCCAGGTGGCGGCGACCCGGCCGTCGACCAGGACGACGCGCTCGCCGGCGACCGACAGGCCACGGTGGGCGTCGTCGACGATGCGGCTGCGGTCGTCGTAGCCGAGCAGCGCGTTGTCGAACGCCGGCAGGAACCGCACCGGCGCGGGCGTGTCGGCGTCGGGGCGTGGCGCGTCGGGCAGGTCCCACAGCCGCCGTCCGCGCTCGTCGCGCAGGACGACCAGCTCGTCGCGGATCGCGGCCACCGCCGCCGGCAGGCCGGCGAGGCCGGACCAGGCACGCAGGTCGGCCGTCGAGGCCGGACCGAAGGCGGCCAGGTAGCGCCGCACGAGCGCCTCACCGACCGGGTCGCCGCCCGGCGGGGCCGGCGGGTCGATCTCGCGGCCCAGCCAGGAGGAGAGCGGCACGTTGCGTACGCCCGCCGTCGTGCGCCACAGCCCGCGCGGCGGCAGCTGCACCACCGCGACGAGGGCGAGCAGCATCTCGCCCAGCGCCCTCGGTCCCGGCGCCGGCCACCGCTCGGCCAGCGCCCGCGCGAGCCCGGTCATCGAGCGGGGCTCGCCGTCGGCCAGCACCTCCCGGCCCGCCGTGGCGAGCTCGTCGAGGTCCACGCCGGCGAGTTCGCGACGGTAGACCCCGAGTACGCGCTGGCGCAGCATGCCGTCGTGGCGGGCCCGCCACGCCAGCGCGTCGTCGGCGGTGACGAGGTGCACGGTGCGGCGCATGAGGTGCATCCGCACCACGCGCCGGCCGGTCAGCAGGTCCGACAGCGCCGCCGGGTCGAACCCGCGCACCCGGGACCAGAGCCCGACGAACGGCTCCTGTGGTTCCTGTGCCTGAAGACCGCACAGGTGCGCGACGGCGTCGAGGACCGGCACGTCGGCGCGGTCGAGCAGCAGCTGCCGGGCCAGCGTGGCGCGGTTGAGCGCCCGGGTGTCGAGAACGGTCATCGGTGCACGCTTCCCTGCGGGTCGGCGGAGGCGGGGGCGGGCGGGTCCCGGTCAGGTGGCCGGGACCCGCCGGGCGCTCAGGTGGCCCGCTGCCCGTCGAGGCTCTCGCGCAGGATGTCGGCGTGCCCGGCGTGCTGGGCGGTCTCGGCGATGACGTGCATCAGCACCCCCCGTACGCTGAGCACCCCCGTCACCTCGTGCCACGGCGCCGACGGCAGCGGGTGCGTCGTCGACAGGTCGGCGACGGCGGCGACGGTCTCCTCGGTGCGGGCGGCGACCTGCGCGTAGTGGTCGAGGATCCCGGCCAGGGTGTCGCCGGGCAGCATCCGGAAGCCGGCCTCGTGCTCGACGAGCCACTGCGGCACCTCGCGGGCGGTGCCGGCCGTGATGTCGGCCCAGGTGACTCCGTCGGGCAGGGCGAAGGACATGGCCGAGGGGCCCTCGACCACGAAGCGCAGCCACGACTGCTCCATGGCCGCGACGTGCTTGACCAGCCCGCCCAGGCACAGCGTGCTGGCCGTCGGGCGTTGGCCGAGTTGCTCGTCGGTGAGGCCGCGGACGGTGCCGGTCAGGGCGGATCGGGCGGTCGAGAGCGCGGCGAGCAGGTCGGCCCGCTCGGGGTCGAGGGGCGTCGGGGGCGTGGCGGTGGCGGTGTCGGTCACGGCGTTCGGGTCCTTCGTGTCGTCATCGGTGGGCACGTGGACTACGTTCGCAGCCGAAGCGGACAGGATGTGTCCGCTTCTGCGGGCACCATGGGGGAATGCCGAAAACTTCCGCGCGCCTGCTGGCGTTGCTGTCGCTGCTGCAGGCACGCCGGGACTGGCCGGGAGGGCTGCTGGCCGCGCGGCTGGACGTGAGCGCGCGCACCGTACGGCGCGACGTCGAGCGGCTGCGCGAGCTCGGCTATCCCATCGCGGCCGTCAAGGGACCCGACGGTGGCTACCGCCTCGCCGCCGGCGCGCAGCTGCCGCCGCTGCTGTTCGACGACGAGCAGGCCGTGGCCCTGGCCATCGCGTTGCAGAGCGCCACCACCGCCGGCGCCGGCATCGAGGAGGCCGCGGCGCGCGCCCTGCACACGGTCCGGCAGGTCATGCCCGCCCGGCTGCGCCACCGCATCGACATCCTCCAGGTCACCGCCGTCGAGCGGTCCCCGACGCGGCCGGGCCGGCAGGTCGACAGCGGCGTGCTCATGGCGCTCGGCGCCGCCGTGCACGCCCGCGAGGTGCTGCGCTTCGACTACACCCCCGTGACCCCGCCGGAGGCCGACGGCGACGGTGGGCTGCCCGCGCCGCGCCGGGTGCAGCCGCACCACCTCGTCACGTGGGGCGGACGCTGGTACCTGGTGGCGTGGGACCTCGAGCGCGGGGACTGGCGCACCTTCCGCGCCGACCGGATCAGTCCGCGTACCCCCACCGGGCCCCGGTTCACCCCACGTGAGCTGCCCGGGGGTGACGTGGCGACCTTCGTGACCAGCCGGTTCCAGGGCTCCGGGGGCGCCGGCGGCTGGCCCTGCCGCGGCGAGGTGATCCTCGACCTGCCGGCCGCGGTGGTGTCCGGGTACCTGCACGACGCGCTCGTCGAGGAACTGGGCCCACACCGCTGCCGGCTCGTCCTGGGTTCGTGGTCGTGGGTGGGTCTGGCCGCCTCGATCGGCCGCTTCGACGTCGACATCGAGGTCGTCGGCCCGGCCGAGCTCAGGGACGCCTTCGCGCGGCTGGCCCGCCGCTACACCGCCACCGCCCGCGGGTGACCGGAGATCACTCAGCCGGTCGCACGGGGGCCCAGGTGGGCCAGGGCAGCGGCGAGGTGGCTGACCTGCTCGGCGAGCTGGGCCGCCCGCCGCTGCGCCTCGTCGCGGTCGGTCTCGGCGGCGCGCAGCCGTACGGTCAACTCGGCGGCGCGGCCCTCGGCGGCGCCCGCGGCCTCGCGCGCGGCGGCCAGGTCGGCGCGCAGCGTGTCGTGCCGGCCGGTGAGCGCGGCCAGTTCCGTGCGGGCCTGCTCGGCGGTGGCCTCGGCACGCCGCCGCGCGGTCTCGGCGTCCCGGTGCGTGGCTTCGGCGCGTTGCCGGGCCGTGTCGGCCTCGGCTGCGGCCGTGCGGGCGGCGTCGGCCTCGGCGCGGGCCTGCCCGGCGCGCTCGCGGGCCTGCTCGGCCTCGGCGTGCAGGCGCTGCGCGCGGTCGAGGGCCTCGGTGGCGGCGCGGGTCGCCCGGTCGGCGTCGGCGCGGGCGGCGTCGCGTTCGGCGGTGAGTTCGGTGCCGCGGCGGCGTTCGGCGTCGATCTCGACGCGTAGCGCACGCAGCTCGTGGCGGGCCGTGTCGCGGTCGCGTTCGGCCTGGGTGCGCAGGGCCTCCGCGGCACTGGCCTGCTGACGGGCGTCGTCGCGGGCGGCCTCCGCCCGGTCGGCGCGGTCGACGGCGGCCGTGGCCCGCTCGGCGGCGCGCCGGGCCTCGTCGTGGGCGGCGTCGCGTTCGGCAGCGGCGGACCGGGCCTCCTCGCGGGCCCGGACGGCGGCCGCGGCGGCGTCCTCGGCGTCGCGGCGGGCCTCGTCGCGTTCGGTCTGGGCCGCCGCGACCTGCGTCGCCGCGTCGGCGCGGGCCTGCGCGAGCTGGCGTTCCACCCCGACCGGGGACAGCTCGGCGTGCAGGGCGTCGGCGAGGGTCTCCGCGACCTGCTCCAGCCGGTCGACCGCCTCCCAGGTGCGGGCCACCTGACCGGGCAGGCCGGGGGCGTTGCGGTGCCGCATCCGGCTGTTGCGCGAGGCCCGCTGGCAGGCGCCGTCGTTGTCGCGGCAGTAGCGGAACGGCCGGCCGGCGCCGACGCGCTGCGGCACCTGGCGTCCGCAGTGGGCGCAGGGGCGGGTCTCGGCGGGGGTGGGCTCGGCGTCCATCGAGGGCGCAGTCTACTGCCGGGCCCGGTGGCCACCGGCGGTGCGCCCGCCGCCCCCGGATCGCAGCGATCCCGGCCCGCCCGACCCGTGGCGAAGGCGGGTGCGCGACGGCGGCGGACCTGGGACGGGCGGCGGCGGTCGGCCGCTCAGCCGGCCGTGCGGGCCGTACGGTCCAGGGTGTAGCGCCGTTGCAGCAGCAGCGCGACGAGCATCGCCGCCGCGGGCAGCAGCCCGAAGCCCCAGCGGATCGCGGTCAGCGCGCCGTCGGGCTGCGTGACGCCCTCGCCGGCGGTGGAGGCGACGAAGCCGCCCGCGGCCAGGCACAGCGAGTACGCCCACGGGCCCAGCGCCGCGCCGGTGGCCTCGGTGGCCGTCCAGACCCCGGTGTAGGTGCCGGCGGCGCCGCCGCCCGCGCGGATGACGTCGGGCACCATCGAGAACGGCAGCAGTTGCATGCCGGCGAAGGCGACTCCGAGCACCGCGACGGCGGCCACCAGCACGGGCAACCCGGCGGGACGGCCGACGGCGAGGACCAGCGAGCCGGCCGCGAAGGCGCCCTGGGCGCCCAGCAGCGCCCGCTGCTTGCCGACGCGGCGGGCCACCGCCAGCCACGCCGGGGTGACCAGCAGCGCCGGGGCGACGAACGCGGCCACCAGCACGGTGGTCAGCCCGGGGCGGCCCAGCTCGTACTCGGCGTAGTAGGGCACCGCGGCCAGGACCAGGTGGGTGGTGGTGGACATGGCCAGGTACGCGGCGACCAGCCAACGGAACTGCCGGTCGCGCAGCGCCACGACCAGTGCCCGCCAGCCGCCGCCGTGCGGTGCGGGCGTCGCGGCGGCGGCCCGGCGCAGCCGGGCGATGCCCGCCACGCCGACCAGCATGGCGGCCAGCATCCCGACGGCCAGCAGCACGCCCATCCGCTGGTAGCCGGCCCGGCTGGCGTCCTCGCCGCCGGTCAGCAGGGGTGCCAGCAGCCCGGAGACGAGGATGCCGAGGGTCAGCACCACCATCCGGAAGGCCATCAGCCGGGTGCGCTCGTGGTAGCCGATGCGCAGGTCGGCGGGGGTGGCCAGGTAGGGAACCTGGTAGGCGGCGAACAGCAGGTTGCCGGCGACGAAGGCGAGCGCCACCCAGGCGGCGGCCGGCGCGCCGGTGAGCCCGCCGGGCACGGCGAACAGCGTGGCGAAGGCCAGCGGCAGGGCGCAGCCGAGCAGCAGCAGCCGACGCCGGTCGCCCCGGCGGGCCTGTTCGACGTCGCAGCGGTGCCCGATCCAGGGGTGCAGCAGCACGTCGGCGATCTTCGGCAGCAGCAGCGCCAGGCCGGCCAGCCAGGGGGCGACGGCCAGCACGTCGGTGAGGAAGTAGAGCAGCAGCAGGCCGGGCACCGTCACCCAGACGCCCATGCCGAGGGAGCCGGCGGCGAAGCCGAGCAACGGCCCGCGGGGCAGGGCGGTGGTGGTGTCCGTACCGGCCGGCTGCTGGTCGAGCCCGGTCATGGCGGCCTCCTCGGCGGGCACGCCGCCCGCAATCCAACGGATGCTGGATTGTAGGGGCAGAATGGCGGCCATGACCATGCCCCGCCGTCGACCCGGGCGGCCCCGCCGCGAGGAGACCCGACCGACCCGGGAGGTGGTGCTCACCGCCGCGACCGCGCTGTTCGCCCGGCGGGGCTTCGACGCCGTCGGGCTGCGGGAGGTCGCGGCGGCCGCCGGCGTCGACGTCGCCACGGTCTCGCACCACACGGGTACGAAGGCGCAACTCTACGACGCGTGCTTCGCGCGGGTCTTCGCCGCCGAGCGGGAGGCGCTCGAGGCGGCGGCCGGGCGCGCCCGGCAGGCCCTGCACAGCGGGCCGGGCGAGGTCCGGCGGGCGCTGCACGACCTGGTGGACGTGTTCGTGGACTTCCTGGAGGACCGGCCGGAGACCACCGCGTTGTGGCTGCGCCGCTGGTTGGAGCCGCAGCGGCACGCCGAGCTCGACGAGCGCTACGCGGCGCCGCTGTACCGGCTCGTCGCCGACCTGCTCAGCGCCGCCGCGGCGGCCGGGGCGCTGGTCGAGCCGGCGCCGCACGTGACGGTGCGCAGCCTGGTGTGGGCGGTGCACGGGCACGTGGTGGCCCTGGCCGCCGGCGGGGGGTCGCAGGCACGCGAGCGGCGGGAGTTCCGCGCGTTCGTGCACCGCTTCCTCGACGGACTGTACAGGCCGGCCACGCCTTGACGTGCCGGCCCGCACCGGGCCATTATCCAACGCACGTTGGATTAACGGGGAGGAGCCGGCGATGGGTGCACAGCCCCGGGTGGCGGTCATCGGCGCGGGCGCGGCCGGACTGGCCACCCTCAAGGCGCTCGCCGACGTCGGCGTGCCCGCCGTCTGCTTCGAGTCGGCCGACCGCGTCGGTGGCCTCTGGGTGTACGGGGCGCCCGGGTCGCCCGCGTACCGGACCCTGCACCTGAACACCAGCAAGGCCCGCACCGAGTTCGTCGACCACCCCATGCCGGCGCACTGGCCGGACTACCCCGACCACGCCCGGGTCGCCGGCTGGCTCACCGACTACGCCGACCGGTTCGGGCTGCACGACGCGGTGCGGCTGCGGCACACCGTCGACCGGGTCGAGCGGGGCGGCGACGGCCGGTGGACGGTGCACGCCGACGGACCCGACGGCGGCGTCGAGGTCACCGTCGACGCCGTCGTCGTCGCCAACGGCCACAACCGGGCGCCGAAACCGCCCACCCCCGCCCACCCGGGCGACTGCACCGCCGAGCAGCTGCACAGCCACGCCTACCGGGGCCCCGACCAGCTCGCCGGCCGGCGGGTCCTGGTCGTCGGCGGCGGCAACTCCGCGATGGACATCGCCGTGGACGCGTCGTACGCGGCCCGGCGCACCCTGCTGTCGCTGCGCCGGGGCGTCTGGGTGGTGCCGAAACACCTCCTGGGCCGCCCGTCGGACACCCTCAACGGCGCCCTGGCCCGGCGGTTGCCGTGGCGGCTGCGCCAGCGCATCACCCAGCGGCTGCTCGCCGCGACCGTCGGCGCGCCCACCCGCTACGGCCTGCCCGCCCCCGCGCACGGCTTCCTCCAGGACCACCCCACGTTGTCGGACGGGCTGCTGTCCCGGCTGACCCACGGCGAGATCGAGCCCCGCCCCGGCATCGCCGGCTTCGACGGCGACCGGGTCACCTTCACCGACGGCCGCGTCGACGAGGTCGACCTGGTGATCTGGTGCACCGGCTACCGGGTCGAGATCCCGTTCCTCGACCCGGCGCTGCTCGGCGACGGGGCGGACACCCTGCCGCTGTACCGGCACGTGTTCCACCTCGACGCGCCCGGGTTGGCGTTCGTCGGGCTGATGCAGTCCACCGGTGCGGCGTTCCCGCTGGTCGAGGCGCAGGCCAAGCTGGTAGCGGCGCAGCTCTCCGGCCGCTACGCGCTGCCCGAGGCGCACCGGCAGCGCGCCGCCTGCCGGGCCGAGCTGCGCGCCGCCACCGCCCGGTGGGGGCAGCGCCGGCCCGCCATGCGGGTGGACTTCGACGCGTACCTGGCCGAGCTGAGGCGGGAACTGGCCGCCGGCACCCGCCGCGCCCGCGGCAGCGGGGCCACGGCATGAGCGGGCTGGCGGGTCGCCGGGTGCTGGTCACCGGGGCCAGCGGCACCTTCGGCCGACACCTGTGCGCCGCGTTCACCGCCGCCGGGGCACGGGTCGTCGGCATCGACCGCCAGCCGGGCACCGTCGCCGTCGACCGCGACCCGGGCGACGGCGAGGGCGTGCCGGTGCTCGGCTGCGATCTGACCGACCCGGCCGCCGTGGCGCCCACGGTCGCCGCCGCCGTGGACCGCCTCGGCGGGCTGGACCTGCTGGTCAACAACGCCGGCGTCGGCGGACCCGCCCCGGCCGAGCTGCCGCCCGACGAGGTGGTGCGCCAGCAGCTGGAGGTGAACCTGCTCGCCGCCTGGCGCACCACCGCCGCCGCGCTGCCCGCCCTGGAGGCCGCCCGGGGGCGGGTGGTCTTCGTCGCCAGCCGGATGGCCCTGCTGCCGCTGCCGTTGGCCGCCGCGTACGGGGTCAGCAAGCGGGCGCTGGTCGCCTACGCCGACGCGCTGCGCCACGAGGTGGGCAGCCACGTCGGGGTGAGCGTCGTCTACCCGAGCATGGTCGCCTCGCCGATCCACGACAGCACCGCCGACGCCGGCCTGTCCCTGAACGGGGTGTCCCGCCCGGAACCGGTGGCGGGCGTGGTCGCGGCGATCCTGCACGCCGCCACCGCCCGGCGGGCGCCCCGGGACGTGGCCACCACCAGGCGCGGGTGCCTCGAACTGGCCCTCGCCCGGCACGCGCCGAAGCTGGCCGACCGGCTCGTGCGCCGTACCGTCTCAGCCCGGCTCGCCGCCGGTGACCTGGACGCCGCGCCGCTGGCCGCCGGGATGCGGCGCCGGCACCGCGCCGGCTGACCCGTCAGTCCGGCGTGGCTGTCAGTCCGGCGCGCCGAAGGCCACCTCGACCGGCGACGCCGCGGCCAGGTCCACGTCCCGTGCGCCGTACGGGCTGCGCACGCCGATCCGCTGCGCGACGGGGGAGCACAGGCGGACCCGCACCCGCCCCGGCGACCAGGACAGCTCCTCGACGCCGACGCGGCCCCGGCAGGCCACCCCGCGCAGCACCCCCGCGTCCAGGCCCGGCAGCGCGGCCGGCAGCAGCCACAGCAGCCCCGGGCGGGACTGCACCAGCGACTCGATCAGCACCGCCGGCAGGGCGTGCGCGGCGTCGGCGTTGTACGTCACCAGGCCCGGATTGTGCGCGCTCATCAGGGACCGGAAGAACATGTCGTTGCCGACGATCTTCAGCAGGTTCGCGGCGGTCAGCGCGCCGTCGTGCAGCCGGGCGGCGGCCAGCGCCCGGTGCAGGCTGCCGTGCGCGGAGAGGTTCTCGTCGCCGCGCAGCGTCAGCGCCCGGTGCGCGGCCCGGGCCAGCTCGGGGGTGTCGTCCGGGTTGATCTCGTCCAGCGGCCACACCGGGTAGAGGTGGCTGACGTGACGGTGGTCGTCGTCGCCGTGGTAGCCGGGCCACGCCCACTCGGCCAGCGCCCCGCGCCCGTCCACCCGGTACGCGGGCAGCCGCCCCAGCAGCCCCGCCCACCGGTCCGAGCCGGTCACCTCGGCGGCGGTACGCAGGGCGTGCCGGGCGGCGGCGATGTCCATCGTGGCGTTCGCCGCCACGTGCACCGCCCGCCCCCGCTCGTCGTGCGGGCCGGTCTCCGCCGAGTACGACGGCACCACGACCACCGTGCCCGCCTCGTCGGTGACGGTGAGCAGGTCCGCGAAGAAGTCCGCCACCTCCGCCAGCCAGCCGGCCAGTTCCCCGAGGGGCGCACCGGTCACCAGGTGCTGCTCGTGCAGCGGGTGCAGCAGCCAGTCCGCGCCGGGCAGCCACGCGGCGAAGGGCCAGTCCTCGTGCAGGTGGAACAGGTGGCCGTGCTCGCCGTCGGTGCGGCTGGGCGCCAGCAGCCCCCGGGCCCCGTAGATCGCCCGCGCGTTGCGCCGCCAGTCGTCGACCTGGCCGCGTACCAGGTTGGCGTGGGCCGCGGTCACCTCCGGCAGGGCGCCGACGTTCGCGCCGGCCAGTTGCAGGTTCAGGTTGGCGTCGGTGGTGAAGTCACCCGCCCAGGCGGCGTCCCACGAGCCGAGCCACAGCCCGGTCAGCCGGGGCGGCAGGACACCGCTGGAGCTGAGCAGCAGGTAACGGCCGGCGTGGAACAGCCGCTCCAGCAGGGGCGGCCGCAGCATGCCCGCGTCGGCGTCCTGCGCCGCGAGCAACTCGCCCACGGGCAGTTGCCGCTGCGCGTCCGGCACCCGCAGGTCCAGGCTCACCCGCCCGTAGGCGCGGCCGTGCAGCACGACGTGCCGGGCCAGCAGGCTCTCGTAGCCGTCGCCGGCGTGGGCCGCCAGCCGCTCCTCCAGCTCGCCGGTGCGCCACGGCGGCGTGTCGGGGCGGTCGAGCACTGTGGTCAGCAGCGCCGGGCCGCGCACCGCCACCCGGTCGTCGCCGAGGACCGCCACGTCGCCGCGCAGCAGGGTGAGCCCCTCGAAGCCGTACGCGCCGCCCGCGTCGGGGTAGCGGCCCCGCACCCGCAGGAAGACCAGCTCCCCCCGGCGGTACGCGGCGACGGTGTAGCGCACCGAATCCGGCCGGCCGGGCAGGTCCCCGGTGACGCCCACCTCGCAGGTGCCCGCGTCGACGTGGGTGACCACCAGCGCGTCGGCCCGGGAGACGAACGAGCGCCGCCGGCCGTCCGCCCACTCGACGACGACCTCCCCGGTGGTGAACTCGGTGCGGCGCCGGTAGCCGTCGACGGGGCCGGGCGCCACGGCGTCGACGGTGAGGGCGAAGCCGGGATGGAACGACTGCGTCCAGCGCAGCACCCCGTCGCCGGCGAGCAGCCGGCTGGCCTCGGCGCGCCGGCCGGCGAGGATCAGCTCACGGACGCGGGGCAGCAGGGCGGCCAGCTCCGGCGGCCGGGCGTCGCGGGTGCCGTTGGGCAGGACGAAGCGGTGGTGGTTGACGATGATGCGTTCGGCGTGCGGCCGGCCGTACACCATGATCCCGGCCTCCCCGTTGCCGGAGAGGAACGCGTCCTCCCAGCGCCCGGCGGGGGCGGTGTCGACGATGCGGTGCGCGGCGGAGGACGGCCCGGCGGTCACCGGCCGGCCCTCGCCGCCGGGGCGGGGGCGGCGGTGCTGCCGCGTACCGTCAGCCGGGGCGGCAGCAGGGTGACCTCCGGCACCGCCTCGCCGTCGAGCTTGCGCATCAGCAGCGACACGGCCTGCGTGCCGATCTCCTCGGCGGGGACGGGCACGGCGGTGAGCATCGGGCTGGCCTGCTCGGCGAAGCGGTCGGGGCAGACGGCGACCACCGACACGTCCTGCGGCACCCGCCGGCCCAGCGCGGGCAACGTGGCCAGCACCGGGTCCACGGCGGCCTCGTTCTGCACGATCAGCCCCGACACGTCGGGGTGGCGTTCCAGCAGGTCGGTGAGGGTGCGGCGGACGGCCGCCGCCCCTTCCTCGCAGGGCAGCGCCACCGCGTCGACGCCGTGCCCGGCGGCGGCCTCGACCACGCCGGCGCGGGTGCGGTGCGCGAAGCCCGTGCCCCGGTCGTAGACGGCGGCGGGCGCGCCGAGCAGCGCCACGCGCCGGTGCCCCAGCCCGGCCAGGTGCGCGACGCAGGCCCACCCGGCCCGGTGGAAGTCCAGGTCCACACAGGTCAGGCCAGTGGCGTCGGCGGGCAGGCCGATGAGCACGCTGGGCCGGGCCAGCGCCCGCAGCAGCGGCACCCGCGGGTCGTCCAGCTCCACGTCCATCACCAGGACGCCGTCGACCAGGGCGGTGGCGGCGACGCGCCGCAGGCCGGCGGGCCCCTCGTCGGAGGTGACCAGCAGCACGTCGTGGTCGAAGCGGCGGGCGGTGGTGACCACGGCCATGGCGAACTGCATCACCACGGGCACCTGCATCCCCGCGCGCAGCGGCAGGACCAGCGCGATCACGTTGGCCCGCCGGCTGGCCAGGGCCCGCGCCCCGGCGTGCGGGTGGTAGCCGAGCGACCGGATGCTGGCCAGCACCCGGTTGCGGGTGACCTCGGAGATGACGCGCTTGCCGCTGAGCACGTACGACACGGTGCTCACCGCGACCCCGGCGTGCCGGGCGACGTCGGCGATGGTGGGCTGCCCGGGCGACGGGCGCCCCCGCGCCCCGCTCACCGCGCCCGCCCCGACGCCGGCACGGCCGCCCGGCCGTCGGGGGCCGCCTCGTCGCCGCGTACGGCGAGGGTGCCGACCAGCCGCACGTCGCGCGCGGAGCGCCCGACCATGACGGTGTGGGTGGCGTCCTCCACCACCCGCCGGCCCCGGGTCTCGTCCCACCAGCTCAGCTCGGCGGTACGCAGCCGCAGCCGCACCACCTGCCGCTGCCCCGGCGCGAGGCTGATCCGGGCGAAGTCCCGCAGCTGGCGCAGCGGCTGCTTGACACGGGAGCGGCGCTGGCGCGTGTAGAGCTGCACGACCTCCTCGCCGGGGCGGTCGCCGGCGTTGGTGACCTCGACGCTCACCTCGACCTCCTCGCCGGCGGTGGCTTCGTCGACGCTCAGCCGCAGGCCGGCGTACTCGAAGCGGGTGTAGCTCAGGCCGTGGCCGAACGGGTACAGCGGGTCGCCCCGGTGGTACAGGTAGGTGGCATCGGAGCCGATCACGTCGTAGTCGAGCAGGTCGGGCAGTTCGGCGGCGTCGGCGTACCAGGTCTGGGTGAGCCGGCCGCCGGGCTCGGCGTCGCCCAGCAGCACGTCGCCCAGCGCGGTGCCGTGCTCCTGGCCGCCGTGCGCCGACCAGAGCACCGCCGGCAGGTGCCTCTCGGCCCACCCCACGGCGTACGGGTAGCTGCTGGTCACCACCAGCACGGTGCGCGGGTTGGCGGCGTGCACCGCCCGCAGCAGCGTCTCCTGGCCGGTGGGCAGGGCCAGGTCGACGCGGTCCTCGGTCTCCCGGCCGTTGACCATCGGGTGGTTGCCCAGCGCCACCACCGCCACGTCGGCTCCGGCGGCCAGGGCGGCGGCCTCGGCGGCCCCGTCGGCCAGCAGCTCCACCGTGAAGCGGGTCGCGTCGCCCGGGGTCGGGGCGTCGGCGCGCAGCCGCCCGTCCGCGTCGACGGCGACGTACCGGTCGGTGGCGAGGTGGTGCAGCAGCGCCGTGCCGTCGGGGCCGTCATGGAAGCGGAAGGTCTCGCGTACCACCCAGTCGCCCGGTCCCGGGCGGTCGTTGGCGAGTGCGCCGGCCTCGTCGGCTCCGACGTGCCGGCCGTTGCCCGCGGCGCGCAGCGCCACCACGTCGCGTCCCCAGTCGAAGACGTCGAACCCGGTGGCGTCGGCGCCGACGGTGAGCGGGCCGCCGTCGGGGCTGTCCGGGCAGCCGACGTAGCGCCCGCCGACGCGCAGCGCGATCCGGTCGGTGCCGGGGTGGGTGGTGACCGTGGACAGGCGCTCGGCCAGGCCCTGGTACGCGGTCACCGCGTACGGCAGGGTGCCGCTGTACCAGTCCTCGTGGACGGCGTCGGCCAGCGGGCCGAGCACGGCCACCCGCAGGCCCGCGTCGGTCAGCGGGAGCAGCCCGTCGTTGCGCAGCAGCACGATCGACTGGCGGGCGGCCTCGCGGGCCAGGTCCCGGTGCGCGGGGCGGTCGACGGCGTCCGGCGCGACGCCGGCGAAGGGGTCGTCGCGCGGCGGGTCCAGGTCGCCGAGGCGGACGCGGACGGTGAGGATCCGCCGGACGGCGCGGTCCACGTCGGACCCGGTGATCAGCCCCCGGTCGAGCGCCTCGGTCAGTCGCGCGACGGTCGGGGCGCTGTCGGCGTCGTCCTCGGTGAAGCTGTCGATCCCGGCGCGCAGGGCGGCGGCGAAGCCGCTGACGTGGTCGGGCAGGTGGCCCTGCACCCCGGCGATGTTGGTCACCGCGCCGGCGTCCCCGACGATCAGCAGTTCCTCGGGCGTCCAGCGGCGCAGTTCGTTCTCGATGAGCGGGCTCAGGTGCGCGGGCACCCCGTTGACCAGGTTGTAGGAGGCCATCACGGCGACGGCCGCGCCGGCGGCGAGGGGGGCGCGGAAGGCGGGCAGCTCGTACTCGTGCAGCACCCGGGGGGACAGGTCGCTGGAGGTGGTGGCCCGGTCGGTCTCGTTGTTGTAGGCGAGGAAGTGCTTGACCGTCGGCGCCGTACGCAGCCGCTGCGGGTGGTCGCCACGCAGTCCCTGGGCGTACGCGGTGGCGACCCGGCCGGTCAGCCACGGGTCCTCGGACCAGCCCTCCTCGTTGCGTCCCCAGCGGGGGTCGCGCAGCGGGTTGACCACCGGCGCCCAGACGTTGAGGCCGACCCGTTCGGGGTCGGCGTGGTGCTTGGCGCGGACCTCGTCGCCGACGGCGGCGCCGACGGCGCGGACCAGCTCGGGGTTCCAGCTGCTGGCGAGCCCGACCGCCTGCGGGAAGACGGTGGCCTTGCCGAGCCAGGCCACCCCGTGCAGCGCCTCGGTGCCGGTGCGGAAGGGGGGTAGGCCGAGGCGGGGCACGGGCGCCTGCCACTGGTGCAGCAGGCCGAGCTTCTCCGGCAGGGTGAGCCGGTCCAGCAGGTCGTCGACGATGGCCTGCGGGGAGGGGGCGGGGTGGTCGGTCATGGTCGGGTCGCCTTCCGTGGGTCCGCGTCACGACCGTGTCGAAGCGCTTCGACGAACGGTGGCGCGAGCGGCGTCGCGGTGGGGGTGGCGGCCGCCGGCCCGGAAGCGTTGAAGCGCTTCGACGACTGCGCGAGACATGCCGCCCCGGGTGCCCGAGCCACAGGGCGGCGGTTCGAGGTTGGCACCCCGCGCCGGTCCGGTCAAGGCCCGCTGGCCCCCGGGGGTCACGCTGAGGGGAGCCGACCCGACTCGACGGCGGCGAGCGAGGCGGTGGCGCCACCGAGCGCGGTGGCCGCCGAGTCCAGGGTGGAGGCGTCGAGCAGGCAGCCGCCGGAGTTCGGGGCGTGGGTCCGCGCGGCGAACTCCGTGCGGGCCGCCGGCAGCAGCCACTCCGCCAGGGTCGCGAAGTGCCCGCCGACCACCACGGCCTGCGGGTTGAGCAGGTTGGCCAGGACGGAGGCGGCGTGCCCGAGCCGGCAGCCGACGTCGGCCAGTCCGGCCAGGACGCCGGGGTCGCCCTGGCGGGCCAGCGCCTGGATCCGTTCGATCTCGGGCAGGAAGTCGGTGACCGGCCCGTCCTGCTGGGTGTCGGGCAGCAGACGGCCGACGACCGCCGGCAGTCCGGCGTACGCGGCCAGGCAGCCGCGCCGCCCGCACCCGCAGGCGGGACCGGCCGGGTCGAGCGTCAGGTGCCCGATCTCGCCCGCGAATCCCCGTCCGCCGCGCAGCAGCCGGCCGCCGGCGACGATCCCCGCGCCGACGGAGGCCCCGCCGGTGAGGTGGACCAGGTGGGCGGTCCCGGCGTACGCGCCGTGGCGGTGCTCGGCGAGGACGGCGAGGTTGGCGTCGGTGTCGACGTCGACGGTGAGACCGGGCTCGCGCAGTGCGGCGCGCAGGTCGGCGGCGAGGGGCACCTCCCGCCAGCCGAGCGCGGTGGCCCGGGGAACGGCGCCGTCGGCGTCGACGAGGCCGGGCACGCCCACGGTCAGGCCGAGCACGCGGCGGTCCTGCCCGGTCAGCCGGGTGATCGCCCGCCGGGCCAGGGCCGCCAGCGCGCGGACCGTCTCGGCGGGGGAGGAGGTCGTCGCGGCGAAGGCACGCCGCCAGGTGAGCAGCCGGGCGCCGGCCAGGTCGACGGCCACCACCACCAGTTCGTCGGCGGCGATCTGCATGCCCAGTGCCGCGTACGGGGCGCCGTCGAGGACGAGCATGGTCGCGGGGCGCCCGACCCGGTTCTCGGTCAGGCCGGTCTCGCGCAGCAGCCGCCGTTCGATCAGCTCGCCGACCAGGCTGGACACGGTGGCCTTGTTCAGGCCGGTGTGCGCCGCGATGTCGGCCCGGGAGCAGGGGGCGTGGCGGCGGACGTGCCGCAGCACGACGGCCCGGTTGGCCGTACGGACGTCGCCGAGGTCGCTCGGCCGCGGTTCGCTGTGGCTGCTGATCACGATCTGTCCGCTCCCTGGGCGACGGTGCGCGATCCCGGTGGTGCCGCGCGCCCCATCATCGCTTACGTGGCGGGTGCCGCTGTCTTGTGGGACGGATCACCGTCGATTAGTTTGTTCGGCTAGAACCCCAACTAATTCTAGCCGGACACGAACGGTCCGCGAAACCGTTATCCGATGACGAAGGGAGTGCGCCGTGAAGCCGTCCCTGCCGGGCGTATCCACCGACCGACGGTCCCTGCTGCGCCTGCTCGGCCTGGGCGCCGCCACGACGATGGGCGGCGCCACCCTGGCCGGTTGCAGCAAGGAGGCCGGGAGCAAGGGCAGCGCCACGAAGGGCGACGCCATCCGGTCGGTGCTGCCCACCCACAAGCCGGCCGACCTGCTCAAGCCCGACATCGTCGGGGAAGGGCCGATCCCCGACGGCTACCTCAGCTACCCCCGCAGCCTGGTCGACGCCGTCACCGAGCAGCCCGGCCGGGGCGGCCCGCCGATCCGCAGCATGAGCCCGTGGTGGGGGCCCACCCCGCCGACACTGGGCCGCAACTCCTACCTGGCGGCGGTCAACGCCAAGCTGGGCGTGGACCTGGACCCGAGCCTGCAGGACGGCACGACCTACGCCGACAAGCTCAACGCGATGCTCGGCGCCCGCGACGTGCCCGACCTGCTCATGGTCCCCAACTGGGAGGTCGACAAGGTCGCCCGGTTCTCCGACGCAGTCAAGGCGCTGTTCGAGGACCTCACCGACCACCTCAAGGGCGACAACGCCGCGAAGTACCCGTACCTCGCCGCACTGCCCACCGGCGCGTGGGAGTACTCGGTCTGGGCCGGCCGGCTCTACGCCGTGCCGTATCCCACCGACGGGGTGTTCGCGTGGGCGTTGTTCCACCGCAAGGACCTGCTCGACAAGGCCGGGCTGACCGCGCCCACCTCGCCGGAGGAGCTGCACGAGCTGGGCCGGAAGCTCACCGACCCGGGCAAGGGAGTGTGGGCCTTCGGCAGCGTCTTCGACATGGTGCAGCAGTTCTTCGGCTGCCAGCAGATCTGGCGCAAGAAGCCCGATGGCGGCCTGGAGCACAAGTTCGAGAACCCGGCATTCCGTGCGGCCCTGGAGTTCACCGCGAAGCTCTTCGCCGACGGGCTGGTGCACCCCGACACGGTGGCCAGCAAGGGTGCCGACGAGAAGCAGCTCTTCAAGGCCGGCAAGATCGTGATGTTCCAGGACGGGCTCGGCGCGTGGCAGGGCCTGCAGGGCGAACAGTCGAAGATCCTGCCGAGCTTCGACATGCAGCCGCTGCCGGTGTTCGGCGTGGCCGGCGCCCAGCCGGTCATCTGGGGCAGCGAGAAGCCGATCTTCTACACCTTCCTCAAGAAGGGCGCCGGCGCGGAGCGGGTCGATGAGCTGCTACGGGTGCTCAACTGGTCCGCCGCGCCGTTCGGCAGCCGCGAGTTCGAGCTGCGCGAGTACGGCGTGGAGGGCAAGCACTTCACCCGGGGCCCCGACGGCAGTCCGCTGCCCACCGACCTCGGCCGCAAGGAGTTGGGCGGCCAGTACAACTTCTGCCGGGTGCCGGTGAAGGTGAAGAGCAGCGACACGCCGAACTACGTCCAGCAGTTCCTGGACCACTGCAAGAAGGACATCCGCCTGCTGGAGAAGGACCTGTTCGCCGGGATCAAGCTGGAGCTGCCGGCCAACTGGTCGAAGATCATCCAGCCGACGGACGACAAGATCCGCGACATCCTGCGCGGCCGTCGCCCGATCAGCGACCTCGACCAGGTGACGAAGGAGTTCCTCGCCTCCGGCGGTGAGGAGGGGCGCGCGTTCCACGAGAAGGCGCTCGCCGACAACGGCCGATGAGCGGCCCGGGCACCGCCGGCGCGGTCGACGCGCCGGCGGACCCCCGCCCGACCCGGCCCGGCCGCCGGGGCCGGGCCGCCGGTCGTACGCCGCCCGTCCGGCCCCGGCGTACCCTGCGGGACCGGCTGCGCCGGGACTGGCCGCTGCTGGCCATGACGGCGCCCGCCGCGTGCCTGTTGCTGGTCTTCCACTACGTGCCGACACTAGGCAACGTCATCGCCTTCCAGGACTACAACCCGTTCGTCGGCGACGACCCCCTCGAGGCGTTCCTCTACAGCGAGTGGATCGGCTTCGGCAACTTCGAGGCGCTCTTCGGCGACCCGCTGTTCTGGGACGCGGTGCGCAACACCCTGACCATCACCGCGTTCCAGCTCGTCTTCTTCTTTCCGCTGCCGATCATGTTGGCGATCCTGCTCAACAGCCTGGTCTCCGGGCGGGTGCGGGGCTTCGTGCAGAGCGTCGTCTACCTGCCGCACTTCTTCAGCTGGGTGCTGGTGGTCACGTTCTTCGTGCAGATGCTCGGCGGCGCGGGCCTGCTGGCCCAGGAGATGCGCGAGGCCGGCATGCAGCCCTGGGACGTGATGACCAACCCGGACACCTTCATCGTCCTGGTCACCGCCGAGTCGGTGTGGAAGGACGTCGGCTGGGGCGCGATCGTGTTCCTGGCCGCGCTGTCCGCGATCGACCCCAACCTGTACGAGGCGGCGGCGGCCGACGGGGCCGGCCGGTGGCGGCGGCTGTGGCACATCACCCTGCCGGGCCTGCGCCCGGTGATCGTGCTGCTGCTCATCATGCGGCTGGGCGACGCGCTGTCGGTCGGCTTCGAGCAGTTCATCCTGCAACGCGAGGCGGTCGGTCGGGAGGCCGCCGAGGTGCTGGACACGTTCGTCTACTACCAGGCCATCAGCACCCAGCAGTGGGGCCTCGGCGCCGCCGCCGGGCTGTTCAAGGCCGTGGTCGGGCTGGTGCTCATCCTCACCGCGAACAAGGTGGCGCACCGGCTCGGCGAGCAGGGGGTGTACGCGAAGTCATGACCGCGCAGCTCAGTGGCGCCGGCCCGGTGCCGGCACGCCCGACCCTCGACCCGCCGCCCCGGCGGCGGAACTCCCGACGCCCCGCCTGGGAGGAACCGCCCTCGCCGTTGGGCACGGTGGCCAAGGGGGCGGTGCTCACGCTGCTCGTCGCGGCCGTGCTCGTGCCCATGTGGGCGGTGCTGGTGACAAGCCTCGCCTCGCGCAGCACGATCGACGAGGCCGGCGGGATGGTGATGGTGCCCCGCGAGCTCGACCCGTCGGCGTACATCACCATCTTCAGCGGCGGGCAGATCACCCAGGCCGTGTGGATCAGCACGCTGGTCACCGTCCTCGGCACGACCGTGAGCCTGGTGCTCACCGTCCTCGCCGCGTACGGGCTGTCCCGGCCCGGGTCGGTGGGGCACCGGGGCTTGCTCTTCTTCTTCCTGCTGACCTTCCTGATCTTCCCCGGCCTGGTGCCCAGCTACCTCGTGGTCACCGGCCTGGGGCTCAAGGACAGCATCTGGTCGCTGATCCTGCCCAGCGCGATCAGCGTGTTCAATCTGGTGGTGATCCGGGCGTTCTTCATGAACGTCCCCGGTGAGCTGCTCGACAGCGCCCGCATCGACGGCGCGGGGGAGTTCCGCATCCTGTGGCGCATCGTGCTGCCGCTGTCCAGGGCGGTGATCGCCGTCGTCGGTCTCTTCTACGCCGTCGGCTACTGGAACGCCTACTTCAACGCGGTGCTCTACATCGACGACAACGACAAGTTCCCGATCCAGCGGGTGTTGCAGAGCTACATCCTCGCCGGGCAGTCGCCGAACGTGTCCGGGGCCGCGGTGAGCCTGCCGGGCATCAGCGCGTACCCGCCGACCCTGGCGGTGAAGATGGCGGTGGTGATGGTGACCGTCGTGCCGGCGGTGATCGTCTACCCGTTCGTGCAGCGGCACTTCACCAAGGGCGTCATCACCGGCGCGGTGAAGGGCTGACCGGGCCTGAGCGGCGCCCGACCCCTGACGGGTCGGGCGCCGCTCGCCGTCACTCCGGGTCGGGGAACCACCCGTCGAAGGGCGCCGGGGTGACCGGCTCGCCGTTTAGCAGCAGCCGGGCCGGCAGGTCCGCGCCGACGACGCTGACGTGCGTCACCCGCAGCGGACCGTCGGTGTCCACGCGCAGGGTGTCTCCGTCGCGTACGGCCGCCACGGCCGTGTCGCCGTCGACGTCGTGCAGCACCGTGCGGGCGTCGACCCCGCCCCAGCTCACCAGGGTCACGTCGCGGAACGGCCCGTCGCCCACCGTGTCGCCCGGCGCGACCACCGGCACGAGCGCGCCGTGGCGGACGTAGAGCGGCAGCCGGTGCGGCGGCACGTGCACCCGCAGGTGCCGCCCGCCGGCGTGCCGCTCGCCGGTGGCGGCGTCGACCCAGTCGTCGCCCACGGGCAGGTAGACGTCGCGCCGCCCGGACGGATCCGTGACGGGGGCGACCAGCAGGTCGGTGCCGAGGCGGTACTGCAGGTCCGTGGTCCACGCGGTCGGGTCGTCGGGGGTGTCCACCAGCAGCGCGCGCATCATCGGCGCCCCGTCGGCGGCCGAGCGCACCGCCGCCGACCACAGGTACGGCATCAGCCGGTAGCGCAGCCGCAGGGCGGCCACCGCGTCGCGTTCGGTCTCGGCCGGGAAGTCCCACGGCAGCCGGCTGGTGGTGCCGTGCAGGCGGACCAGCGGCGACAGCGCGCCGAACTGGCTCCACCGGACGTACAGCTCGGGCGTCGGGGTGCCGTGGAAGCCGCCGGTGTCGTGACTCCAGAACGGCACGCCGGACAGCCCGTGCGACAGCCCGCCACGCAGGGTGCTGGCCAGCCCCGGCCAGGTGGCGTTGACGTCGCCGCTCCACTGGGCGCTGTGCCGCTGCCCGCCCAGGTACGACGAGCGCGCCCACACCGTGCGGTGCCCGGTCACCTCCTCGGTCACCCGCGCGACCACGTCGTTGAACAGCAGCGCGTACACGTTGTGCAGCTCGACGCCCGTCATCCCGTTGTGGGCGACGGCGTCGACGGGCACGCCCTCGGCGAAGTCGGTCTTGAACACCGCCACGCCCTGCTCCAGCAGGGGCCGCAGCAGCCCGGTGAACCACTCGACGGCCGCCGGGTTGGTGAGGTCCACGATGGCGCTCGCCGGGTGGCTGCCGTGCCAGACGTCGGCGACGTACGGGCTGCCGTCGGCGCGGCGCAGGAAGTAGCCGGCCTCGGCCGCCGCCGCGTAGAGCGGGCTGTCGGTCATCAGGTACGGGTTCATCCAGAGGCAGACCCGGAATCCCTGCCCCGCGAGGGTCCGCAGCATCTGCGTCGGGTCGGGGAAGGCCTCGGCGTCCCACTGCAGGTCCGACCAGCGGCCGGCGACCTGCCAGTAGCAGTCCAGGTGCAGCACGTCGCAGGGGATGCCGCGCTCGCGCAGCAGGCGGGCGCGCTCCAGCACCCGCTCCTGCGAGTCGGGGAAGAAGCCGGAGGAGACCCAGGCGCCGAACGCCCACTTCGGCGGCAGGTAAGGACGGCCGGTGAGCCGGTCGAAGCGGTCGAGCACCTCGGCCGGGGTCGGGCCGGCCAGCACGTAGTAGTCGAGCAGGTCGTCGGGGACCAGGAGCTGCACGCTGCTGTGGGTGGACTGGCAGACGTCGAACTGCACCGGCAGCCCGCTGTCGACCAGCACCCCGTAGCCCCGGTCCGACAGGTAGAACGGCACGTTCTTGTGGGAGCGGTCCGACTCGCCGCCGAAGGCGTCGAAGTTCCACATCAACGGCCGCTGCCCGCGCTTGTCCAGCGGGGTGAACTTCTCGCCGAAGCCGACGAAGCGTTCGTCGCCGGGCGCCACGAAGCTCTCGTGCCAGGCGACGGGCGCGCCGTCGACGGTGGAGCGGCCGAACGGCAGGGTGCGCCGCCGGCCGCTGATGTCGCGGGTGCCCGGGTCCTGCTCCAGCAGGACCCGCCCGTCCGGGCCGAGGAAGCGCAGGTGCCACGGGTCCAGCCGGATCTCGGCGACCACGGTGCCGGCGTCGACCCGGACGCGGGCCTCGTCGACGGTGACGGTGGCGGGGTGGGTGCCGGGGTGCACCAGGGACAGCGCCCGCGCGGAGCGGCTGCGGGCCTGCGGATCGTCGGACAGGCGTACCCGGATCACCCCCTCACCAGCGGCGTCGACGCGCACCACCATGCTCGCGCCGTCGGAGAGGGCGGCCTTGAACGTCACCCCGTGCGCGTCGGTCGCGACGACCTCGGCCCGACCGACGACGGCGGCCGCGTCCTCGCCGGGGCCGCGCACCGGCAGGTCGGGTGGATCGGCCACGAAGGTCTCGTACGGGACCAACGGCGGTCGGTAGGGCATCGGCGTCTCCTCCAGGATGGTTCCGGCGGTCCCGCCAGTTTCTTTGGCTTCTCAACTAACTGTCAACGTCAACCTGCACCGGATCGGCGGATCATCGGCGTTGACAGGCGCAAACCCCGTCAATATTTTGGACGCCTCCTCAACAAAATTGGCGGTGGGCGATGTGGGGTGACGGTGTGGGGCTGCGCTACGGCGGCGACTACAACCCCGAACAGTGGCCGGTCGAGGTGTGGCGCGAGGACGTCGCCCTCATGCGCCGCGCCCGGGTCAACCTGGTCACCGTCGGCGTGTTCGCCTGGTCGCGACTCGAACCGGAGCCCGGCCGGTACACCTTCGACTGGCTGGACCAGATGCTGGCCCTGCTGCACGACAACGGCATCTCCGTCGCCCTGGCCACCCCGACCGCGTCGCCCCCGCCCTGGTTCTCGCTGGCCCACCCCGACGCCCTGCCGGTGACCGCCGACGGCGTACGCCTGCACCACGGCAGCCGGGACACCTACTGCGCCGCCGCGCCCGCCTACCGGGCCGCCGCCCGGCGCATCGCCGCCGCCCTCGCCGACCGCTACGCCCACCACCCGGCCCTCGCGCTGTGGCACGTGCACAACGAGTACGGCACCACCTGCCACTGCCCGCACACCGCCCGGGCGTTCCGGCGCTGGCTGGCCGACCGGCACGGCGACCTCGACGCGCTCAACGCCGCCTGGGCCACCAGCTTCTGGAGCCAGCACTACACCGACTGGGCGCAGGTCGACACGCCCCGCGCCACGCAGTACCTGGCCAACCCGGGGCACCTGCTGGACTTCCGCCGCTTCTGGTCGGACACCCTGCTCGCCGCGTACGCCGAGCAGCGCGACCTGCTGCGCGCGGCCAACCCGGCGGTCCCGGTCACCACCAACTTCGTCCTCGGCGACTGGGTGCCCGTCGACCACGCCCGCTGGGCCGCCGAGGTGGACCTGGTGGCGATCGACCACTACCCGGACGCCACCGACGGCGGCGCCGAGGAGCAGACCGCCCTCGCCGCCGACCTGGCCCGGGGCTGGGCGCGGCACGGCGCCGGTCGGCGCACCGGCGACGTCGGAGGCCCGGCGCGGTGGCTGCTGATGGAGAGCGCCCCCAACCAGATCCACAGCGGCGGGCGGATGCACGCCAAGGAGCCCGGCCGGATGGCCCGGCACAGCCTCTCCCACGTCGCGCGCGGCTCACGGGGGGCGATGTTCTTCCAGTGGCGGGCCCCGGCCGGCGGGGCGGAACGCTTCCACTCCGCGCTGGTGCCGCACGCCGGCCCCGACACCCGCGTGTTCCGGGAGGCCGTCGACCTCGGCGCGGCCCTGGAGCGAATCTCGGAGGTCGACGACGGCACCGTCGACGCCGCCGTCGCGATCGCCTGGGACGCCGCCAGCGGCTGGGCCCTGGGCCACCCGGGGATGCCGTCGCCGCGGCTGAACCACCGCGACGAGGTGTCGGCGGCGCACCGGGCGCTGTGGGGCGCCGGCTTCGGCACCGACATCGTGCTGCCCGGCGACCGGCTCGACGGGTACCGGTTGCTGGTGCTGCCCGCCCTCTACCTGGCCTCCGACGCCACCGCCGACTGGGTGGGCGGGTACGTCGACGGCGGCGGTCATCTGCTGGTGACGTGGCTCAGCGGGGTCGCCGACGAGCACGCCCGCGTCCGGCTCGGCGGTCACCCCGGGGCGTTCCGCGACGTGCTGGGCGTACGGGTCGAGGAGTTCCATCCCCTCGCCGACGGCGAGACGGTGCCCCTGTCCGACGCCGGGACCGGTCGCCTCTGGGCCGAGACGGTACGCCTCGCCGGCGCGGAGCCGGTGGCCTCGTACGCGGGTGGCCCGCTCGCGGGGCTGCCGGCGGTCACCCGCCACCGCAGCGGCGCCGGCACGGCCTGGTACGTGTCCACCCGACCCGACGACGCCACCTACCGTCGACTGGTGACGGAGGCCGCGCGGGCGGCCGGCGCGACACCCGTCTGCCCGGCGGCGCCGGCCGGGGTCGAGGCGGTCCGCCGACGCGCCGCCGGGGCGAGCTGGCTGTTCCTGCTCAACCACACCGACCGGCCGCAGCGGGTGCCGGCGGCCGGGGTCGACCTGCTCACCGGCGCGACGGCCGCCACGGAGGTGCACCTGCCCGCCGGGGGCACGGCCGTGCTCCGGGAGACCGCCGCCGTCCGCCCGGCGTAGCGCTCTGTCGGGGTGGGCTCGCTGGTCAGGGGTGGGTCTCGGGGTCAGGGCATGGCGACGGCGGCGCGGGACCGGTCGGCGGCGATCCGCACCGCCAGCCCCGCCAGCACCGTGCCCATCACGAGTCGCTGCACCCGCAGCCACAGCGGCCGGCGGGCGAAGAACCCGGCGAGCGCGCCGGCACTGAGCACGATCAGCGCGTTCACCGTCAGCGCCACCGCGATCTGGGTCAGCCCCAGCAGCAGGCTCTGCGCCGCCACGTGGCCACGGGCCGGGTCGATGAACTGCGGCAGCAGCGACACGTAGAGGATCGCGATCTTGGGGTTCAGCAGGTTGGTGACCAGGCCCATGGTGAACAGCCGCCGGGCCGGGTCCGGCGGCAGCGGCGCCGGGGCGAACGGCGACTGCCCGCCCGGTCGCAGCGCCTGCCAGGCCAGCCACAGCAGGTACGCCGCGCCGGCCAGCTTGACCGCCGTGTACAGGGCGGGCACCAGCACGAACACCGTGGCGATGCCGGCGACCGCAGCGGCCAGGTAGATGCCGAAACCGGCGGCGACGCCCAGCAGCGACACCAGCCCCGCCCGCCGGCCCTGCGTCACCGACCGGGACACCAGATAGACCATGTTCGGCCCGGGGGTCAACACCATCCCCAGCGCCACCAGCGCGATGCCCACCAGTGCACCCGTACCGACCATGGTTCCCCCCGTTGCCGATGCTCGCGCCGACCCTACGCCGTACGCCGCCGACCGGTGTGCCCGCGTGCCGCGCGCCCCCCACGCTCGACACGGCGACCGGCACACTGGGCCGATGCTGCACGCCCCCGCCACCCCGACCCTGCCGGAGCTCCTGCTGCGTCCCTGGCGCGACGACGACGCCGACGCCCTGATCGCCGCGTACCGCGACCCGGTGCTGCTGCGCTGGACCCGGGCGCCGGTGACCACGACCGCCGAGGCGCGCCGGTTCCTGGCCGCGGCACACCGGGACTGGGACGACGGCCACCGCTTCTGCTTCGCCGTGCTGGAGCCGCACCCGGTCGGCGAGACCCTGGTGGCGCAGGTGGTCCTCAAGAACGTCACCGAAGGCGGCGAGGACGCCGAGGTCGGCTACTGGACCGCCGCGCCCGCGCGGGGCAGGGGCGTCGCCCCGCACGCCCTGAGCGCGGTCACCGACTGGGCGTTCGCCCGGTTCGCCGGCCTGCGGCGGTTGGACCTGCTGCACCAGATCGACAACCCCGCGTCCTGTCGCGTCGCGGTGAAGGCCGGCTACGTGTTCCAGGAGGTGCTGCCGGCCCGTCCGCCGTTCCCCCGCGACGGCCACCGGCACGCCCGCTGGGCCCGGTCGGACCGGGAATGCCCGGCCGGGGCGGGGCGCTGACGTCTTCCGTCGGCCCCCACGGGGCGGCCGCGCTACCGTGAGGTCCGGGGGAGGTGTCGGCAGGTGGACAGCTGGGAAGCGACGGTCGAGGCGCGCATCCGCGCGGCGCAGGAGCAGGGGGAGTTCGACGACCTGCCGGGCATGGGCAAGCCGATCCCCGGTCGCGGCCAGCCGTACGACGAGTCGTGGTGGATCAAGAGCTTCCTGGAGCGGGAGAAGCTCCCCACCGACCTGCTGCTGCCGACGCCACTGCAACTGCGCCGCCGCATCGAACAGGTGCCCGACGAGGTGCGGGACCTGCCGACCGAGGAGTCCGTGCGCGCGTTCGTCGCCGACCTCAACGCCCAGATCCTCTCCTGGCTGCGTACGCCCACCGGGCCCCGGGTCGCGGTGCGCCCGGTCAACGCCGACGAGGTGGTCCGCCGCTGGCGGGCCGAGCGGAAGGCCCGCACCGCCGCGATCCCGGCCCCGCCACCGGCGGCCGCGCCGCGCCGGCGGGGCTGGCGACCGCCCTGGCGCCGCCGGGTGGCGTAGCCCCCGCTCAGTCCACCGCCGCCCGCCACGACCAGGACGTGCGCCGGGGGCGGCCGGGCAGTTCACCACGGCCGGTCAGCCACCGCAGCACCTGCGGCGCGGGCCCGGCGGGCGCGTCCGGGAAGAGCCGCCGCAGCACGGCGGCGCTCAGTGGTTGCGGCGGCTGCCAGGACACCCCGAGGCCGCGGGCGATGTCGTCGGTGTGCAGCAGCGTCTCCGCCACCCCCATCGCCGCGAAGCCCGCCGGATCGCAGGGCCCGTAGTGCCAGGCCCGCGCCTCCGGCGGGGCGGCGTCGACGGCCGCCCGCAGCAGGCCGCCGCAGGCGACGACGACCCGTAGCACCTCGGCCGGGCCGGCGGCGGGGGAGACGGCCAGGTCGAACGGCAGGTAGCCGTCGTCGGGTCGCCCGCTGACCTGGCCGGCGTACGCCAGCAGGTCGTGCGCGACGTGCGCGGCGGTGGTCCAGCAGCTCCAGGCCAGCCCGCCGGCCGGCACGCCCCAGTCCCGCCCGGTGTGCGGGCCGAGGACGGCGGCCATCTCGGTCACGGCGCGGTCCACGTCGACGCCGGTCAGCTCGGGCATCTGCCGACCGTGTCACCGCGCCCTCGCTGCCGCAACCGGATGACGCTTGCCAGCCGTCGTCACCCGCACTACGGTCGGATCCGTGACTGCCGGGTCGGCCATGGGCCACGAGCGGACAGGGCACCCGGCCGTCAGGTGAGCCGGGGGCGGGCCCGTGGCCCGCCGTCCCCGCGATTGCCGGTGTCGACGCCACGTCCACCGCAGCGCGCTTCCCACCGTCCACGCCGGGTCGTCCGCCGGCGTATCCGCATCCTCGCCGCCACCGGTCGCCGGGCGGGCGATCCATCGTGGCCGCACATCCCTGCCCGAGCAGAGAGCAGAGCATTGCCCAACGACTTCAACCAGCAGATCATCGACGAGTTCCGCGCCAACCACGGCCGGGTCGGGGGTCCCTTCGACGGGGCCCGGCTGATCCTGCTCACCACCACCGGGGCCCGTTCCGGCGCCCCGCACACCACCCCCGTCGGCTACCTGCCCGACACCGAACGCATCCTCGTCATCGCCTCGGCCGGGGGCGGCCCGAGGCACCCGGACTGGTACCACAACCTCCTCGCCGACCCGCTCGCCACCGTCGAGGACGGGGTCTTCACCTACCAGGCCCGCGCGGTCGTGCTGACCGGCGCCGAACGCGACGAGATCTTCGCCCGGGCCGTGGAGGCCGACCCCGGTTGGGCCGCGTACCAGGCGAAGACGGCGCGGGTCATTCCCGTGGTGGCGTTGCACCAGGTGGCGGGCGGGCCGCCGGAGGCGGCGTCCTGGGGCGCGGCGCTCAAACTCGTCCACGACGCGTTCCGTCGGGAGCTGGCGCTGATCCGCGACGAGGTCGCCCGTTCGGGCCCGGGACTGGGCGCGCAGCTGCGGGTGAACTGCCTGACCTTCTGCCACGGCCTGCACCACCATCACCGCAACGAGGACGACGGCATGTTCGCCGGCCTGGAGGGGCAACGGCCGGACCTCGCCCCGGCGCTGGCCCGGCTGCGCGAGGAGCACGGTCGCATCGCGGCCCTCGTCGCACGCCTCCAGCAGGTCGTCGGCGACCCCGACGCCGACCCCGACGAGGCCCGCCGGGAGGTCGAGCGTCTCAGCACCGAGCTGGAGGCCCATCTGACGTACGAGGAGGAGCAGCTCATTCCCGTCCTCGACGGCACCGGCTGACGGCAGGCGACTCCGCCCCGCGACCGGCCCCGGTCGCGGGGCGGAGTCCGCTCCGCTCGTCGTGGGTTGCCATGCGTACGACCGGGATTGTGCCCGGATTTGAGGGTTCACCGCCTACGAGCGGCCGAAAACCGGCGTAAGCCTCAACAAGCATTTCAATGGAAAACTTGAGGCATGGACGTTGGTGACATGAAGCGGTACATCCGCGAGACCTTCGACGGGGTGGACGCCCTGGAGGCGAACGGGGACACCTTCTACATCTACGACCCCGGCCGGGACCTGCCCGCCGAGCGACAGCTGCCCTTCGCGACGATCGTGACCGGCGACCACTACGACGACGCCTCCGACCTGGGCAGGCCCGGTGCGTGGCGGCTCAACGTCGGGCTGACCCGCTCGGCGTACGGGGCGCTGTTTCCGCAGGGGCACGGACCGCACGTCGACCACACGGCGCCGGACACCGTGCTGCCGCATCCGGTCTACGCCCCGCAGCACTGGGTGTGTGTCGTGAACCCCGGCGAGGCGAGCGTGGACACGGTGCGGCAGCTGCTGGCCGAGGCGTACGACTTCGCGGCCCGCAAGCACGCCAACCACCGGTCCCGGCGGGGCTCGTCCTGAGATTCGTGGTGGCCGGCGCGTCCCGCGCACCGGCCGTCACACCCCGGGGTTAGTTTCGGCAGGTCTGCCGTCGGGCAGGCTCGCCGAGACGAGGGGACACCGCGCGATGTCGCGTAACACGCAGACCGTCGAGACCTACCTGGACGGCTTCCGGAAGAACGACCACGCGCAGATCCTGTCCTGCCTCACCGACGACATCGAGTGGACCGTGTTCGGCGCCTTCCACCTGAAGGGCAAGGAGGCCTACGACGCCGCGATCGAGGGGCCGGGCTTCGTGCCGCCGCCCCGGTTGGAGGTCGTCCGCATGGTGGAGCAGGGCGACACCGTGATGGCGGAGCTGGTCGGCTCGGTGCGGCGCGACACCGGCGAGGAGATGCGCATGTCGATGGCGGAGGTGTTCGTCATGCGCGACGGCAAGATCGCCGAGCGCCGCGCGTGGGTCATCGAGCTGAAGGAGAACGACCACCGCTGACGGGCGAGAGGTCAGCCGGGCTTGATCTGGCCGAGTTGCACGAGCAGCTGCACCCCCCGGTACACCTCGACCATGTCCTGGCCGGTGAACGTCACCGTACGCGCGCCGGGAGCGCGGGCGAAGCCAGGCACCAGCGTCGCCTGGTCCACGGTCGTCGGGCTGTACAGGTCGACCTCGACGTCGACGGGCCCGGCGAGGGTCAGCGGCGGCACCTCGGCGCGCCGTGCCACCGCCGTGGCGGCTGCCCGCCGAAGGCGCTCCTGGGCCTCACCGGGGTGCAGCGTCACCGCCGCCGCCTGGCCCAGCGCGCACTTCACCTCGACGGTCACCGCGTCGGGGACCAGGTCGCGCAGCTCGGCGCACGCGACGTCGTCGCCGCTGAGCAGCACCACGGGCACGCCGAAGTGCCCCGCGACGGCGGTGTTGAGGCCGATCTCGCCCGCCGGCCGCCCGTTGAGGCGTACGTCGAGCACCGCGTCGCTCATGGTGTGGGCCAGCACCGCCGGCCCCGCACCGGCGCGCGCGTGGTACCCGACGAGCAGCAGCGCGTCGGCGCCCATCTCGAGCCCGGCGACCATGCTCAGGGGTCGGGGCCTGCCGCGGACGAGTCGCGCCCGACGGTCGAGTTCCTCGGGCAGGAGGTTGCGGAAGGGCCCGTGCGCGTCCGCCACCAGCACGTCCGCGTCAGGCTCCGCGTCGAGCACACCAAGGATTGCCGCGTTCACCTCGGCCGTCATCAGCCTGCGCGAGCGCTCGTAGTCGTAGCCACCCGGGTTTGTCTCCGTCGGGTGGACGATTCCGGAGATTCCCTCCATGTCGGCCGAGATCAGCACCGTGGGTTCCGTCGTCATCGCCTCACCGTACCGACGCCGATCGGGCCGCAGGGGGCACCGCGAGCGCGCTGCGGTCAGCTCTGCTGGTAGTTCACCGCCGCGACGCCGCAAGGCGCGTGCAGGTGCAGGTAGTAGGCGCCCTCGCCGAAGTCCACGTCGGCTCCGCCGACCAGGCCGAGATAGTCCATCGGCTGCCGGCAGGCGGGGCAGTCGACGTGCTCGGCGTCCTGGATCCAGTCGGGATGGCCGCCCAGGGTGGAGCCGCCTTCGTGCCACGCGCTGGCCTCGAACGGCGTGGCCCGGCGGGGGCCGACGGCGGGAAGCACGGCCGGCGGGTCCTCCGGCTCGGTGGTGGCCGGCGCCCAGTCCGGGCGGCTGTTGCCCGTCCACCAGACGGCGTCGCCGTCGGTCGTGACCTGGCAGTACAGCGTGGTGTAGCAGGCGCACAGGTGGCAGGTCACGATCCTCAACCGGCCGGCCCAGCCGGTGTGGGCCAGGGCCTCGCCCACCTCGGCGGTGTCGGTGTCGAGGTCGGCGATGGTCCACAGCGGGGAGGCGCACCACGGACAGGTGGGGTCGCCGGCGGGCCGTGGCACCTCGTTCATGACCAATCGGTACGCCGAGGGTGCGCACAGCTCGCGGCGACTGCCGTCGGGAGCAACCGTCCAACCGGCCTGGTGGGCGTAGGCCAGCGCCCCGACGTGCAGTTTGTCGGCACCGGCCGGCGGCCGCTCCTGCCATCGCCGCAGGGCCTGCTCGGCGTGCGGGTCGCCGGTGTGCGCGAGGATGAGCAGCAGATGGTTGAGCCGGAGGGGGGACTGGCCGGCGTCGATGTCGTCGACGATCCGGCGGACCACGTCTCCGGTCGCGCCGCGATACAAGGTCGGCGGCCACAGTACCCCCGCGTCGAGCAGCTGACTCAGGTGTCCGGCGAGGCGTGCCGGCTCGCCGGCGGCGATCTCGCTCAGTTCCTCGAGCGCGGCGTCGTCGCCGGTTCCGGCCGCCCGGACCAGTTTTTCGATCATGGCAGCATGGTAGCCAGGCGGTCCGTCAGCCTCAGGGCTCAGCGGTTGTCGTCGCTGCCGCCCAGCACGCCACGGCCCTGGCGGCTGGCCAGCTTGGCCAGGTTGGCGGTCGCGATGTCGTTCAACGACAGATCGAGGTAGTCGGCGAGCACCGCCACGTACCAGAGGACGTCACCGAGTTCCTTGGCGATGTCGGCCCGGTCGATGCGCGACTCGTCGCTGTCGAGGTCCCGCACCCACTTCTTGAACTTCTCGGCGACCTCGCCGGACTCGCCGACCAGTCCGAGCACCAAGTGGAGCAGTTCGTTCTTCTTGTCGCGCCGGGGCGGCTGTACGGAGGGCTCCGCGCTGGTACTCGTCCAGGTCCATGGCGGACCAGTATGGACGAGCCCCTCCCACTCGCCCAGCCGCCTCTCCCGACGACGGTGCGAAGGCTGCCTCAGCCCACCCGAGACGAGACGGGCACCCCTCGGACCAATTATCGGATTACCGGTAACGATAAAGCGAGAATCAGTCGCCACGAAGGCCGCAAATCGGTCGCACATCATAATCACTGTTATGCGCTGCGCGATGGCGCGAGCCCGGGCCGGGCCACTGTCCGGTCCCTGCGACCCGCTGTCGTCGCGGTTGAAGGGCAGGCACCGGCGGATGCTCCGACCGGGCCGACACACGCCCGCCGCAGCGATTGAAGAACAGCCGGGGTGTCGGCACCGGGCGAGGAGGCGCGGTCGGCGCGCTACTCGGTGATAGAGGTCCCGCCGGTTCCGGGGCCACACTGCGGGGCGTAGCGGGTCAGTTCCAGCCGGTCCCGGAGGCCGAGCTTCGCGCGTGCAGGGTGCGTTTCTGCTGTCGGGCGTCCAGGGTGCGGGGCGCGGGCTGGGGGGCGTCGTCGCGGCGGTCGACGGCAGCGGGGCGCGCTCCAGCGCCGCGGCGTAGGCGGCGTCGATCGTGGTGAACGCCTCGGCACCGCTTGGCACCACGCTCAGGCCAAGTCCGTTCGGGGGTCGGCCACGATACGACGGAAACCGGCGACCAGTGATCTTGAGTTGAACGTGCCGCAGGTGAGGTGCCGGGGCGGATCGGCGTCGGCTGCCCGACCAGGAACGGCGATGGGCAGACGCGGCCGGAGGCCCGATCTTGTCTCACCGTTCGCAGTGGGCTTCTTCGCGTACCCCACTCAGATCGAGCTACGGCGCACCCGGTAGCGCAGGTGCAGCACCCGGTTGCCCTGGATCGTCACGTCAGGATCCTCCAACAGGTGCTGCGCGTGGACCGACCCGAAGTAGCGCTTGCCGGACCCGAACACGACGGGTACGACGTCCATGCGCACCTCGTCGACCAGGCCCGCGGCAAGCACCTGGCCACCGACGTCGCCGGCGGCGACCTCGACCATGCGGTCCCCCGCAAGCTCCTGCGCCTTGGCCACGGCTGCCTCGACGCCGTCGACGAAGTGGAACGGCGCCTCGGGGTCCCAGCTCTCGGGCTCCGGCCGGTGCGTCACGACGACCACGTGGTCGACCCCGCCCGGAGGCTTGCCGTCCCAGCCGTCCGTCAGGTCGAAGACGTGGCGGCCGACGATGGTTGCCCCGATCTGGTCCCAGTACGCCCGGGTGTAGTCGTAGGACGTCTGCGACACCTTCAGCTCGCCGCTGGAGTCCAACGGCACGTCACCGCTGGACAACCAGTCGAACAGCGGTCCGGGCTGGTCGTTGTCGTCCGCGACGAAGCCGTCCACCGACACCGAGCTGTACATGACCACCTTGCCCATGGGGCGCTCCTCTGCTGTGGGATGCCCCCATGTTGGCGTGTCATGGGCTGTCGCTCTTGTAAGAAATCAATCGGTTGGCAGTGGCCAGCTGTCCAGCACGTGGCCGGGATGCTCGCGCAGGAACTGCCGTCGCACTTCGACGTACCGGGTCGGCGTGAGCCCGGTGAACGCCCGGAACTCGTGGCCGAAGTGGGCCTGGTCGAAGTAGCCCGCGCGACCGGCGAGGTCGCCCCAGTCGACCGGTTCGGCGGGGTTCATCGAGAACACGGTGGCGGCGAAGCGGTAGGTGCGGGCCAGCCGCTTCGGCGTGACGCCGATGAGCTCCTTGAACCGCTGTGCCAGATGAGTGCTGCTGACGCCGGCTGCCACTCTCAGGTCGCCGATCGCCACCGCCCCGCTGGTGGCCGCGATGACGCTGCTCGTATGGCGGACCAGTCCCAGGCCGGCCATCTCGCACAGCCGTCGCGTCAGCTCCTCCTCGAGCAGCGTCAGCATCTCGTGCGGCCCGTCCGCCGTGGCCAGCCGCTCCCGCAGCTCAGCAGTGGCGGGCCGGCCCCAGACCTGCTCCACCGTCACCGGCCGGTCACACAGCTCGGCCGCGGGCATCGGCAGGAACGGCGCCAGCCCCCACGGCTTGAAGTGCACGCCGACGGACCGGGTCCGGAGTGGGTAGCCGAACTCGAAGGCGCGGGTGGGCATGGTGACCACGCAGCCGTCGGCGTACTCGGCCGGCTCGATGTCGGTGCCGGCGCGGATGCGGAACGGCGCGCCGAGGTTGACGATGAACAACGCCGCCGGCATCGGCGGCAGCGTCAGCCGGGCGTACGGCGACGCACCCTCCAGGTAGTAAAGGTCGTCGATCAGCCCGTCCAGCGGCGGTCGCGGCACTCTGGACACGTACTCCACGCCCACAGCATCGCCGATCCGCCGGCATCGTGCGCCGGGATGGTCCAGCCGCGCTGCCGCCGGAACGGGCGAGCGTCCGGCGTGCCGTTCCACGCGACTACCCTGGCGGTGCCGTGCCTGACCTGCGGGCATCGGATGGCGAGCGGTCGGTTGTCGGGTTCGGAGGGGGAGCAAGTGGTCGCGCAACGGCTGCGGGTCGCCGCGTACGGCGTGTGTCTGCGGAACGAACACCTCCTCCTTGCCCGGTACGTGTCGCCCGACGGGTCCCAGCGACACTGGACGCTGCCCGGTGGGAAGGTCGAGCACGCCGAGGATCCGTTCGACGCGGTCGTCCGGGAGGTGGCTGAGGAGACGGGCTACGAGGTTCAGGTCGAGCAGTTGCTCGGGGTGGACTCGCGGGCGCGGTACGTCGAGTGGGGCGGCCCCGACGGCGCGGAGCTGCACAGCGTGGGCGTCTTCTACCGCGTACGCGTCACCGGCGGTGAGCTTCGTGCCGAGACGGACGGTTCGACCGACCTGGCGCGGTGGATTCCGCTGACGCGGGTGGGCGCCCTGGACCGGTCCGTCGTCATCGACGTCGGGCTCGAGTTGCACCGTCGTGCGCCGCTCACCGGGCACGTGGAGCCGATCCAGGTCACGGGACCGCTGCGGCACTGACCGCGGCCGTGCCGAGGAAGCCGCCGGACTGCCGCGACCACAGGTCCGCGTAGAGCCCGCCGCGCTCCAGCAGTTCGGCGTGGGTGCCCTGCTCGGCGATGCGGCCGGCGTCGAGGACCACGATCCGGTCCATCCGGGCGATGGTGGAGAGCCGGTGGGCGATCGCGATCACCGTACGGCCGGTCATCACCTCGCTGAGCGTGTCGTGGATGGCGGCCTCCGCCTCGGAGTCGAGCGCGGACGTGGCCTCGTCCAGGACCAGGATCGGCGCGTCCCGGTAGAACGCGCGGGCCAGCGCGATCCGCTGCCGCTGGCCACCGGACAGGCGTACGCCCCGTTCGCCGACATGCGCGTCCAGGCCGGTCCGACCGTCCGCGTCCCTCAGCGTGGCGACGAACCGGTCGGCGGACGCCCGGCGTAGCGCTGCCTCGACCCGTGCGTCGTCGGCGTCGGGGCCGGCGATGTTCTCCCGGACCGAGCGGTGCAGCAGGGTGGCCTCCTGGGCGACCATGGCGATCTGGCCGCGCAGGCTCTCCTGCGTCACGTCCGTGATGTCGGTGCCGTCGATCATGATCGTGCCGGACTCCGCGTCGTGGAACCGCAGCAGCAGCCCGACCAGCGTGGACTTGCCCGCACCCGACCTGCCGACGATGCCGACGCGCTCACCGGCGGCGACGTCGAGGCTGAGCCGGTCGAGCCCGCCCTCGCCGCGGCCGTAGTGGTGGCTGACCTGCGCGAAGGTGATGGCACCACCGCGTACCCGCAGATGGGTCGCCTGGGGTTTGTCCGCGACCGCGAGCGGTTGCGCGACGGTCCGTAGGGCCCGCCGGAGCGCGCCGACCGACCCGAACAGCGACGACACGGCGTCCAGGAGCCACTCCGCCATCGCGGTGATCCGGAAGCTGAGCGCCAGCGCGGCCGCGACGAGACCCAGGGGCGCGGCATCGGTACGCCAGAGCACGATCCCGTATCCGACCAGTCCGACGAGCAGCGCGCTGCTGAGCGCCATCATGGTGCCGTTGATCGTCACCTCGACCCGCTGCAGGTCCAGGTGTGCGCGCCTGGACAGCGCGAACACCCGACGGTCGTGCGCGGTGCGGGTCTCCTGGCCGCCGAGCAACGCGAGCGTGTCGACGTTGCCGTACGAGTCGACGAGCAGGCCGGTCAGCGCGGACTCCGCGTCCTGCAGGCGCTCCGACGCGCGCCGGTAGCGCGGCACGATCCACCGCATGAGCAGCGCGTACGCCAGGATCCAGGCCCCCAGTGGGAGCAGCAGGCGCACGTCGATCGTGGACATCAGCCACACCGAGCCGGCGATGTAGGCGATCACGAACACCAGCGTGTGCACGACCGAGTACGCGGCGGTGCTGGCGGCATCCCCACCGTCGCGTACCAGGGTGGCGATGCGTCCGGCGAGGTCGGCGCGGAACCAGCCGACGGACTGCCGGGACACGTGCCGGTGCGCCCGCCAGCGGGCGAGCGGGCGGGCGTTGGCGCGGAACGCGATGTCGTCCAGCGCCTCGCCGATGACGTGGATCAGCGGCCTGACCAGCAGCACGAACACGGCGACGGTGAGCAACCCGGTGCCGTGGTCGGCCCAGAGCCGGTCCGGGCTCGCGGCGGCGAGCGTGTCGACGAGGCGTCCGGCGTACCCGATGAGCCACACCTCGATCGCGGCCGCCAGGACGGTGGTGGCGACGGCCGCCGTGACGACCGGTCGTAGCGGTCGCAACTCCTCCAGGAGGAACCGCCGGGCGCCGGCGGCCGGGGTGCGGTCGTCGCCGGTCGGGAAGGGATCAACAGGGTTTTCGAACAGACCGAACACGAAGTGCCTTTCCGGCGGTGGAGACGGACAGGGAACCGGGGAAACCGCCGGACGTCCTCATGATCGATCTCCGCTTCGTGTCGGGTGGGTGTCCTCGCGAGGCTAGGCGACATGGCGGCGCGCCGCCTTCCTTTTTCGCGCCGGGGCCCGGGCAGTGATCTGGCCCACGCATGTCACAACGGTCGGTCACGCGGTGTCTTGAGACCGAAGGCCCAGGAAACGGAGGAGACACCATGAACGGGAACACCGATGTGATCGTGATCGGCGGCGGGTACGCGGGCGTCATGGCGGCCAATCGCCTGACCCGGCGCGACGACGTGACAGTGACCCTGATCAACCCGCGGCCGACCTTCGTCGAGCGGATCCGCCTGCACCAGTTGGTGGGTGGGACCGACGACGCGGTCGTCGACTACCGGGACGTCCTGGCCGGGCGCGTGCGGCTGGTCGTCGACAGCGTGACCCGGATCGACGCTGCGGATCGCCGCGTGACGCTGGCGACGGGCGGCACGGTCGGCTACGACTACCTGGTCTACGCGGTGGGCAGCGCCAGCGCCGCCCCGGACGTGCCCGGGGCGGCCGAGTTCGCCTACCCGGTGGCGAGCCTGGAGGAGGCCCAGCGGTTGCGGCCCGTCCTCGCCGCCGCCCCCGCCGGGGCCCCGGTGACGGTGATCGGCGGGGGCCCGACCGGCATCGAGACCGCCGCCGAGCTGGCGGAGGCGGGGCGCGCCGTGACCCTGGTCTGCGGTGAGGTGCTCGGTCCGTACCTGCATCCGCGGGTTCGGCGCTCGGTGGCCGCGAGGCTCGCCCGGCTCGGGGTGACCGTGCTCGACGGCCCCGACGCGACGGTGACGGCCGTCGCCGGCGATGCCGTGCGGCTCGGCGGCGGTCGCCGGCTGCCGAGCGCGGTGACCATCTGGACCGCCGGGTTCGGCGTGCCGGACCTGGCCGGCCGCAGCGGGCTGAGCACCGACGCGTCGGGCCGGCTGGTCACGGACGAGACGCTGACGAGCGTGGACGACGTACGCATCGTCGCGGCCGGGGACTCGGCGGCGCCGTCGGACCTGCCGTTCCGGATGAGTTGCCAGGCCGCGATGCAGCTCGGCCCGCAGGCCGCCGAGACGGTGCTCAGCCGGCTCGCGGGTGAGCAGCCCGCGCCGGTCCACGTGGGGTTCGCCGGCCAGTGCGTCAGCCTGGGGCGTCGCGCCGGCCTCTTCCAGTTCTCCCGCCGGAACGACACCGCGGTGCGACTGCACCTCGGCGGCCGCCCGGCCGCGAAGCTCAAGGAACTCGTCTGCAGGAGCATCATCTGGCAGTTGGCGTACGAGGCACGCAGACCCGGTTCGCTCGCCCTGCGGATCAAGGACGACACGCGCCAGCAGTTGCTGCGGGCCAGGCGCGTCGAGGCGACGGCCACCGCCGCACGGGCGGCCCGGCCGTCATGAGAGCCCTCGACCACCGGGGGCCGGCCGCGAAGGAGCGCAGGGGGGACATGAGCGACCACGGCACCGACGCGGCGACGGAGACCTTCGTCGCCCACCGCAACCTGCTCTTCACCGTCGCGTACGAGATGCTCGGATCGGCGGCCGACGCCGAGGACGTCCTGCAGGAGACCTGGCTGCGGTGGGTCAGGGTCGACATGGACCAGGTACGCGACCCGCGCGCCTACCTGGTGCGGATCACGACCCGGCAGTCGCTCAACCGGCTGCGCGCGATGAAACGCCGCAGGGAGGCGTACGTCGGCCCGTGGCTGCCCGAGCCGCTGCTCACCGCGCCGGACGTGGCCCTGGACGTCGAGCTCGCCGAGAGCGTGTCGATGGCGTTGATGCTCGTCCTGGAGACGCTGTCGCCGACCGAGCGCGCCGTGTTCGTGCTGCGGGAGGCGTTCGAGGTCGGCTACGACGAGATCGCCGCCGCCGTCGGCAGGAGCCCTGCGGCCGTCCGGCAGATCGCGCACCGCGCCCGCGAGCATGTCGACGCCCGCCGCCCCCGTCGGGTGGTCTCCCCGAGCGAGGCCCGGGCGGCGCTGGAGTCGTTCCGACACGCGATCGAGACCAGGGACCTGCGGGGCCTGCTCGACGTGCTCGCCCCCGAGGTCGTCCTGGTCAGCGACGGCGGCGGCGTCATGCAGGCCGCGTTGCGGCCGGTCACGGGCGCGCAGAAGGTGGCCCGGATGTTCCTCGGTGGTCTGGCCAAGCTCGACGGCGTGCTCACCGGCGGGCCGACCGTGGTCAACGGCAACCCGGCACTGCTCGTGCGCCTCGATGGCGAGATCGACGGCGTGCTGGCGCTGCGTGTCGAGGACGCACGGATCACCGGCCTCTACTACGTCCGCAACCCGGAGAAGCTGACCCGCATCGGGTCGGCGACCCCGCTCACCCTCCGATGAACGGTCGATTACGGTTCCTCACGGCAGCCATCCCCGACCGTGAGGAACCGTGGTGACCGACACCAGCACGACGACCGTCCCCGTCCGCGTCTTCGGCGGCCCGACCGCCCTCATCGAGTACGGCGGGCTCAGGTTCCTGACCGACCCGACCTTCGACGCCCCCGGCGACTACCCGCTGGGTCCCGGCATGGTCCTGACCAAGACGGCCCCCGCCGCCGCCGGCGCAGCCGACCTCGGCCCCGTCGACGCGGTGCTGCTCTCCCACGACCAGCACCCCGACAACCTCGACCACGCCGGTCGAGCCCTGCTGGCCGACGTCGCCCTGACCGTGACGACTCCCAGCGGCGCGGGTCGCCTCGGCGGCACCGCCCGGGGCCTGGCGCCCTGGGAGTCCGTCGAGCTGGAGCGCCCCGGCGGGGGCACCGTGACCGTGACGGGCGTGCCCGCCCGGCACGGTCCGGCGGGCTGCGAGCCACTCACCGGCGAGGTCGTCGGGTTCGTCCTGACCGCCGCCGACCTGCCCACGGTCTACGTCAGCGGCGACAACGCCTCGCTGGACCTGGTCCGGCAGATCGCCGAACGCTTCGGGCCGGTCGACACCGCCGTGCTGTTCGCCGGGGCCGTGCGTACCCCCATGTTCGACGGCGCGCTGCTCACCCTCGACAGCGCCCAGGCCGCCGAGGCCGCCCGCATCCTGGGCGCGCGGCGGGTCGTGCCGGTGCACGTGGACAGCTGGGCCCACTTCACCGAGGGGCGCGACGACGTGGTCGCCGCGTTCACCCGGGCCGACCTGGCCGACCGTCTCCAGCTCAGCTGAGCTGAGCGGCCGGCGCGGAGCCGGCGGCGGTCGGGGCAGGTCAGGTCCGTGCGCCGCCGAGTCCGAGCAGGACGGCGAGGCCCAGGGCGCTGCGCGGGGCGTACGGCACCCGCCACAGTCCGCCGTGCGCGGCGCCGTACGCCTCGTCCTGCCACGGGTGCGGCAGGGCCGGACCGCCCGTACGCAGGTGGTGCACCAGGAGCGCGGCCATCAGCGTGTTGCTGGTGGCCGGGTCGAACACCTCGATGCCGAAGCGGTGCGCACCGGCGTACGCGGCGGCCAGCGCCCGGTTGCGCAGCACCGAGCGGGTGCGGGTGGGCGGGGCGACGGTGAACGACACGGTCGCCCCGGCGTCGCGGGCGACCGTCGCCCGCCACCGTTGCAGGCGTTTGGCCAGCGCGTAGTTGGGGCCCTGCTGGGGGACGAGGCTGTCGTTGACGCCCGGGTCGACGCCCGGCGGGTAGTTGCGGTGCAGGAGCCTGCCGCCGGAGGCGACCCGCAACGAGCGGCGGACGACGCCGCGCGCCGCGTAGCCGCGTTCGGCGTGGCGCACCGCGTCGCCGGGGACGGCGAAGACGTCGGTGGGGGTGGCCAGGAACGCGAGCGCCACGTCGTCGCGGCGGTCCTGCAACCGGAGGGTGAGGGCGTCGACCGCCGTGGCGACCCGGACGTTGGTCGCGCCGTCGGCGTAGACGTAGTTGCCCAGCACGAGCCGGCCGTCGACGCCGAGCAGCCAGTCGGCCACCTGCGGAAGGTTGTGCAGCAGGTCGGCGCCGGCCCGGGCGGCCAACGCGCCGTCGTCGGGGTCGGTGCCGGCGGGGACGGGTAGGTGCAGCCGGCCGCCGCTGCGGCGCGTCGTGTCCAGCAGGCGCCGCCAGATCTCCGGGCGCGGCAGGTCGACCGCGACGACGTCGCCGCCCCAGCGCAGCACGGACGGCAGCGGGCCCATCTCCGCGCCCGCGCCGAGCACCACGATGCGCTGGTCGCGCAGGTCGAGCCAGTCCGGGTTGGCCATGACGGCGCGTACCGCCTCGGCGCAGGAGGGCTCGACGACGCCGGCGGTCACCCACGCGTCGAGCCGGCGGCGCAGCTCGTCGCCGCGCAGCCGCCGGCCCCGGTACGGCAGGGAGAATTCGCGGTCGACCTCGCCGGTGCCGGCGACCGTCGCCGTGTGCAGCGGCTCGGCCCCGGTGGGCGTGTCGAACACCTCGCCGAGGCCGGTCTCGGTGCCGTCGGCGTGGACCACGGCCATCCGGCGGTGCAGCGAGGCGAGCCCGTCGCGGGCGATCGTCACCGCGGCCTCGCGGGAGAGCAGTCCGGCCTCGACGAGCCGCCGGAAGTGCCCGAGGTAACCGTGGCGCCAGTTGGTCTCGTGTTCCGCCGAGCGCGCGCCGACCGGATCGACGGCGCGCAGGGCGTCGGCGACGACCGCCCGCCCGAGCGCGGACGTACTGCGTCCCGCATCGGTCTTCGGGAACACCACCCCGGTCGGACCCTCCACGCGTAACCGCCCTTCCTCGCTCGCCGGCCAACGGTGTCACTCTGCCGCACCGGGGGCCGCCGCGCTGCGCCGGACCTGCGGAGCGGGCGCTCAGGCCGGGGTCGGCAGGCGCAGCCGGCCGTCGATCATCTCGGCGACCGCGTCGACGCGGTGCAGGTGCTCCCGGTCGTGGGTGACCAGGACGGTGGCGGTGCCGCGCTGGCGGGTGAGGTCGGTGATCAGCTCGACGATCGCCGCGCCGCGCTCGTGGTCCAGCGCGCTGGTGGGTTCGTCGACCAGCAGCACCGCGGGATCGTTCATGAGGGCGCGGGCGATGTTGACCCGCTGGCGCTGCCCGCCGGAGAGCTGGTGCGGGCGACGGTCGGCCTGGCCGGTGAGTCCCACCGCCGCCAGCAGTTCGGCGGCGCGGGCGCGGCCGGCGCGGCGGGAACCGCCGGCGAGGTGGGCGATCACCTGCAACTGTTCGGCGGCGGTCAGCGAGGCGATGAGGTTGGGTTGCTGGAAGACGATTCCGATCTTCTCCCGCCGCAGCGCGGCCGTGCCCGCGCGGCGGAGCCCCGCGGTGTCGGTGCCGGCGACGAGCACCGTTCCCGAGTCGGGGGTGATCAGGGTGGCGGCCACCGCCAGCAGGCTCGACTTGCCGGAGCCGGAGGGGCCGATGACGGCGGTGGTGCTGCCCGCCGGCACGCGCAGGCTGACCCGGTCGAGCGCGGTCAGCCGGGCGTCGCCGTCGGGGTAGGTCAGCGTGACGTCGGCGAGTGCGAGGCTCATCGGGCGCTGCCCAGGGCGATCAGCGGGTCGACGGAGGTGATGCGGCGGATGGACAGGGCGCCGCCGGCCGCACCGAGCGCGATCGTCACGGCGGCCGGGAACAGCACCGATTCGGCGGTGAGCGCGAACGGCACCGTGCCGGCCGCCGCGGCGCCGAGCGCGACCGCGAGCGCGGTGCCGGCGGCGGTGCCGGCGAGCAGCAGCACGAGGGCCTGCCCGAGAGCGTCGCGCAGCAGGTGGCCGGTGGTGGCGCCGAGCGCCTTCAGCACGGCGACGTCGGGGGCGCGCTGGATGGTCCACACGGTGAAGAACGCGCCGACGACCAGGGCGGAGATCCCGAACAGCATCCCGCGCATCAGTTGCAGCGACCCGTTCTCGGCGGTGTAGGAGCCGATCGCGGACAGCGCCTGCGTGCGGGTGACCGTACTGGTGTGCAGGTGTCGGTCGGCGGCGGCCAGGTCGGCGTCGCGGGTGGTGCGCAGCGCGACGACCGTCGCGGCGTCGCCGTTGGCGCCGGGGGCCAGGGCCTGCCAGTCGTGCAGGTCGGTCCAGATCACCGGGGTGTGGCTGTGGGAGGCGTCGCCGGCCACCGCGTCGACGGTGAGGCGGTGTGTGCCGACGGACACGGTCTGTCCGGGCCGGGCGTGCAGCGCGTCGGCCGCGCCCCGCGACAGCACGGCCCGTCCGGTGGCGAGGGTGGCGGGTGCCAGGCCCGAGCCGGGCGGGACGCCGAACACGGACAGCGCGGCGCTGCGCTCGCCCGCGTCGACGCGGGCGGTGGCGATTCCCAGCGGCGCGGCGGCGCTCACCCCCGGGATGTCCTGCCAGCGCAGCCACTGCTCGCGGCTGACGGTGGATTCGGTGAACGAGAGCTTCTGCCCGTCGGCTGGGGCGGAGAACACGAGGTGGTCGGCGGGCAGGTCGGTGATCGCCGAGGTGCTGCCGCGTCCCAGGCCGGCGGTCAGCCCGGACAGCAGGACCACCAGCAGCGTCATCAGCGTCACGACCGTTCCCATCAGGGCGAAGCGGCCCTTGGCGAACCGTAGATCTCTCCACGCGACGAACACGATCGCATCAGCCTTCCGGTAGGTGCCTGAAGCCGCGGTGGCGGCCCGGCACCAACCGTCGTCCGGATGGCGGCCGGTGCCATCGCGCCGCCGATCGGTTTCGGGGCGTCGCACTGCGTACGTCGGGATCAACCTTTTGGTTGATGGCGGCGGCCGTCGGCGTCCTAGCCTGGAGGCATCGTGAACGTGGAATCGCTCGCTCGTCCGCTGCGGGTGCTGCGCGTCTGCCTGCACCTGCTGGTCGGGCTCCTCCTCGTGGTGGCCGCCATTCGTGCCGTCACCGGGCCGGGCCCTCGGCGTGCTGCCGTGCTCGCCGCGGCCGTGGCGCTGGCCGTCGTCTACGCCGTCGGGGCGGCGCTGCCGCTGGTGCGCCGGCATCGACCTGCCGCGCTGGCCTGGCTGGCGGTGCTGACCGGCGGGTGGCTGGTGCTGCTGGCCCTGACCCCGGACGGGGTGTGGTTCGCGTTTCCGCTGTTCCTGCTGCATCTGCACCTGCTGCCCGTGCGCTGGGGGATCGTGGCGGTGGCGGCGACGACCGTGGCGGCGGTCGTCGGTGTCGCCGGCCACCAGGGGGCGCTCACGCCGGGCGCGGTGATCGGTCCCGCCATCGGCGCCGCGGTGTCGGTGGGCACGGTCCTCGGCTACCAGGCGTTGTACCGGGAGAGCGAGCGCCGCCGGCGGTTGATCGAGCAGCTGACCGCCACCCGCGCCGAACTGGCCGCCGCCGAGCACGCCGCCGGGGTCCTCGCCGAGCGGGAACGCCTGGCCCGCGAGATCCACGACACCCTCGCCCAGGGGTTGTCGAGCATCCAACTGCTGCTGCGTGCCGCCCAGCGTGGGTTCCCCGACCGGCTCGACGTGGCGGCGGGCCACGTCGAGCAGGCCCGCCGCACCGCGCAGGACAACCTCGTCGAGGCGCGCCGGTTCGTACGCGCCCTGACACCGCCGGGCCTCGACGGCGCTTCGCTGCCGGCGGCGCTGCGGCGGCTGTGTGACGCGACCGCCGCCGCGTCCGGGCTGACCGTACGCCTGCGGGTAGACGGGACGGGGGTGCGTCTGCCGACCCGCCACGAGGTGGCGCTGCTGCGGATCGCGCAGTCCGCGTTGGCCAACACCGTGCGCCATGCCGGGGCGAGGCGCGCCGACGTGACGCTGCGGTACGGCGCGCGCGACGTCGTCCTCGACGTGGTCGACGACGGGTGTGGCTTCGACGTGGGCGCGGCCGGCGACCGGCCGGACGGCGACGGCGGGTTCGGGCTGGCCGCCATGCGGGCCCGGGCCGAGGAGCTGGGCGGCAACCTGATCGTGGAGTCGGCGCCCGGGTGCGGCGCCCGGCTGGCCGTCGGCTTCGCACGCCCGGGCACCGGGGAGGCGGGCGCGTGAACGGTCCGATCCGACTGTTGCTGGCCGACGACCATCCGGTCGTACGGGCCGGGCTGCGCGCCGTCCTGGCCACCGAGCCGGACTTCGAGGTGGTCGCCGAGGCCGCGACCGCGCAGCGGGCCGTCGCGCTCGCCGAGGGGGAGCGGGTCGACGTGGTGCTCATGGATCTGCGCTTCGGCGCGGGGATGGACGGCGCCGAGGCGACCGCCGCCATCACCGCCCGCCCCGGCGGCCCCGCCGTGCTGGTGCTGACCACCTACGACACCGATGCCGACATCCTCGCCGCCGTGGAGGCCGGTGCGATCGGTTACCTGCTCAAGGACGCCCCGCCCGAGGAACTCGCGGCGGCCGTGCGCGCCGCCGCCGCCGGCCGTTCCGCCCTCGCCCCGGCCGTCGCCCGTCGCCTCATGGGTCGGGTTCGTGCCCCGGGCACCGCGTTGAGCCGCCGCGAGACGGAGGTCCTGCAGCTCGTCGCCGACGGCCTGTCCAACCAGCAGATCAGCCTGCGGCTGCACCTGAGCCAGGCCACGGTCAAGACGCACCTGGTGCACGTCTACGGCAAGCTCGACGTCGACTCGCGTACCGCCGCCGTCGCCGTCGCCCGGGCCCGTGGGCTGATCCGTCGGTGACCGGGCCGCGCGGGCGGAATTGACGTGCGGTGCGCGTACGCCTGCTGGCAGGGTGGCCGGCATGACAGCGCAGGCTCTGGCGGGGGCACTCGCCGACGACGTACGGCGGCAGGTCTTCGCGGCGATCGTGCTGGGCGGCGCCGACGCCCCGGCGGTGGCCGACCGGACGGGCCTGTCGGCGCGGCAGGTGCTCACCGCGATCCGCCGGCTCGTCGACGCGGGCCTGGTGACCGGCGGCGACGGTGACCTGCGGGTCGACGCCGAGCGGCTGCGGGAGGCGGCCCGTACGCCGGCGGCGCCCCGGCCGGCCGGCGACTCCACGGACCGCGTGCTGCGCACCTTCGTGCGTGACGACAGGCTGACCGGCCTGCCGGCGCAGCGCGGCCGGCGGCGGGTGGTGCTGGCGCACGTGGCGAAGTCCTTCGAGCCGGGGGTGCGCTATCCGGAGCGGGCGGTCGACGAGGTGTTGCGGCGCTGGTGCGAGGACGGCGGCTCCGACCACGTGGCGCTGCGCCGGTACCTGGTCGACGAGCAGTTGCTGGCCCGGGAGCAGGGCGTCTACTGGCGCGTCGGCGACTGAGCGCCACCCTCGTCGCGGCCGGCGGATTTCCCGTTGACCCGAGGGCGAGGATCGACTGGTGAGCGAGACAGACTGGACGACGGTGCCGACCCGTCCCGACCGGCCCGAGGCGACGATCCTGCTCGAGGAGTACTTCGAGGAGATGGTCCGCCGCTACCACGCTCGCCCGGTCCGGCCGGGTGAGGTCGCGGCGGCGATGGCCGACGACCCGAGCGACGACCTGGCCGCGCCCACCGGGGTCCTTTTGCTCGCGTGCCGCGACGCTCGTCCGGCCGGCTGCGCCGGCCTGCGGTGGCGGCCGGGCTGGGCGGAGCTGACCCGGGTGTACGTGCGCCCCGCGCACCGCGGCCACGGCGGCGGGGCGGCCCTGCTCGCCGCCGTGGCGCAGCGGGCCCGGGCCGCCGGGGCCGACCGGATCCGGCTGGACACCCGCGGCGACCTCGTGGAGGCCCGCGCCCTGTACGCCCGGCACGGCTACCGGGAGATCCCGGCGTACAACGACGGCGCCTACGCCCAGCACTGGTTCGAGAAGGTCCTGAGTTGACGTCGCGGCCGGAACGCGCTAAATAAAGAACAGGAAGTTGAGTCCCATCGGCTCAACTCAAGGACCTTCGGCCAGGAGAACCGAGGAGGCAGGCCATGTTGATGCGCACCGACCCCTTCCGTGAGATCGACCGGATCACCGAGCAGTTCTTCGGCACCGCCGCGCGCCCCGCGGTCATGCCCCTGGACGCCTACCGCGACGGCGACTGGTTCTACGCGGCGTTCGACCTGCCGGGCGTCGACCCGGACAGCATCGACTGCACCGTCGAGCGCAACGTGCTGACCGTGCGCGCCGAGCGCCGCCGGCCCGCCGGCGAGAACGTCGAGCTCGTCGCCGCCGAACGCCCGATGGGCACCTTCACCCGGCGGCTCTTCCTCGGCGACACCCTCGACACCGACAAGCTCGAGGCCGGCTACGACAACGGCGTGCTGACCCTGCGGATCCCCGTCGCGGAGCGGGCCAAGCCCCGCCGGGTCACCGTCACGGCCACCGCCAACGGCCGCAAGGAGATCAACGCCTGATCCCGGCGGGCGAGGGGCGGGACGGCCGGTGCGGCCGCCCCGCCCCTCGCTTTTCCCGGGGTTCCGGTGAGACCCGTGTCGGCGCGCGATACCGGCGGGGCGTCGGCGATGCTGTGGGCGTGGAGTACGTGTCCAGAGTGCCGCGACCGCCGCTGGACGGGCTGATCGACGACCTCTACTACCTGGAGGGGGCGTCGCCGTACGCCCGGCTGACGCTGCCGCCGATGCCGGCGGCGTTGCTCATCGTCAACCTCGGGGCGCCGTTCCGCATCCGCGCCGGCACCGACATCGAGCCGGCCGGGTACGCCGACGGCTGCGTGGTCACCATGCCCACCCGCGCCTTCGAGTTCGGCTACCCACTGCGGACCCGGTCCGTCGGCGTGCACTTCAAGCCGTGGGGGCTGGTGCCGTTCCTGCCGATGCCCGCGGCCGAGCTGTGCGACCGGCCGGTGACGGTGGAGCAGGTGTGGGGCCGGCCCGCCACTGCTGAGCTGCGGGACCGGCTGGCCACGGCGGACGGACCGCACGAGATGCTGACGCTGCTCGAGGAGGAGCTGACGCGACGGCTGTGCGAGATGGCCGGCCTGGGACTGGTCCGGCGTACGAGCAGCGTCATCGCGGCGGCCAGCGGGGCGGTGGCGATCGGCGACCTGAGGGTGGCAGCCGGCGTCAGCAGCACTCATCTGGCACAGCGGTTCAAGGAGCTCATCGGCGTCACGCCGAAGCGGCTGGCCCGCACCTACCGCTTCGCCGCCACCGTGTTCTCGATCGACCCCGCCGAACCGGTCGACTGGGGCGACCTCGCCGGTCGCGCGGGCTACTTCGACCAGGCCCACTTCGGCCACGAGTTCCGGGCGTTCACCGGGCTCACGCCGACCCGGTACGTCGAAGTCCGGCGGCAGTTCCTGCGCGAGCATCCCGGCCACGTGCTGGACAGCTGGCCACTGCCAACCGATTGATTTCTTACAAGAGCGACAGCTCACGACACGTCAACATGGGGGCATCCCACAGCAGAGGAGCGCCCCATGGGCAAGGTGGTCATGTACAGCTCGGTGTCGGTGGACGGCTTCGTCGCGGACGACAACGACCAGCCCGGGCCGCTGTTCGACTGGTTGTCCAGCGGTGACGTGCCGTTGGACTCCAGCGGCGAGCTGAAGGTGTCGCAGACGTCCTACGACTACACCCGGGCGTACTGGGACCAGATCGGGGCAACCATCGTCGGCCGCCACGTCTTCGACCTGACGGACGGCTGGGACGGCAAGCCTCCGGGCGGGGTCGACCACGTGGTCGTCGTGACGCACCGGCCGGAGCCCGAGGGCTGGGACCCGGAGGCGCCGTTCCACTTCGTCGACGGCGTCGAGGCAGCCGTGGCCAGGGCGCAGGAGCTTGCGGGGGACCGCATGGTCGAGGTCGCCGCCGGCGACGTCGGTGGCCAGGTGCTTGCCGCGGGCCTGGTCGACGAGGTGCGCATGGACGTCGTACCCGTCGTGTTCGGGTCCGGCAAGCGCTACTTCGGGTCGGTCCACGCGCAGCACCTGTTGGAGGATCCTGACGTGACGATCCAGGGCAACCGGGTGCTGCACCTGCGCTACCGGGTGCGTCGTTGACCAATCTGAGCGGGCGCGCGTAGGGCGCGCCTCCTCCCGTTCTCGACCCGAAGCTGAGAACCTTTTTCACATGCTCTCCCCGAACGCTCCGGCGCGGCCAAGCCGGCCCACCCCGCTGGCCCTGCCCGGGGGGCCCGTCGACTTCACCGAGGCGTGGCTGCGCAACCGGCGGCTGTCCGAGCACACCCGCGACGCGTACCGGCGGGACGTCGCCGGCTGGCTCGCCTGGTGCGCGGCCCGCGAACTGGACCCGTTGCAGGCGAACTTCCTGCACGTCAACGAGTACGGCCGGGCGCTGGAGGCCACACTCGGCGCGCGCACCGGCAAGCCGCTGACCCCCGCCACCGTCGCCCGCCGGCTCTCCGCCCTGTCCAGCTGGTACGACTTCCTGGTCAAGCTGCGCGCGGTCGAGGCCAACCCGGTCGCCGGCGCCGACCGCCCCCGCATCGACCGGGACCACTCCGCGACCGTCGGGCTCGCCCCCGAGGAGGTCGACGCGCTGCTCGCCGCCGCCGAGGCCGACACCGGGCCGACCGCCGCCCGCAACCGGGCCGCGATCGCGTTGCTGGCCGACCTCGGACTGCGCGTGGGGGAACTGGTCTCGCTCGACCTGGCCGACCTCGGCGCCGAGCGGGGCCACCGCAGCGTGCGGTTCGTCGGCAAGGGTGGCAGGCCCCGCCGCCGCGCCCTGACCCCCGGCACCGCGTACGCGGTCGACGCGTACCTGGCCCAGCGGGCCGCCGCCCAGGGCGTGGCGGTGCACGAGCTGACCGGTCCGCTGCTGGTCACCGCCAGCGGGGCCCGGCTGGACCGGCACGCGATGTTCCGGCTGGTGCGCCGGCTGGCCCGTACGGCCGGCATCCCGGCGTGGGCGAGGCTGTCGCCGCACTCGTTGCGGCACGCGTTCGCCACCACCGCCCGCGCCGAGGGCGTGCCCCTGGAGGACGTGCAGGACGCGATGGGCCACGCCGACCCGCGCACCACCCGCCGCTACGACCGGGACCGGCACAACCTCGACCGCGATCCCGCGTACGCGATCTGGGCGGCCCGGGCCCGCCGCCGCGGCTGACGTGCGGTGGCCGGTGGGTGCCGCGCGTGGGTGGCATCCACCGGCCGGTGCTCGCGGCCCGCAGGTCCGTGTGGAGCGGCCTACGGGTCCGTGTGGATCAGCGCCCGGCTCAGCGCCTCGATGCTCTGCTGGCCCCCGGCGACGATCAGGACGTCGCCGTGGGCGAGGACGTGTCCCAGCCCCGGTGCGGTGACCGTCCGCCCGTCGCGGACGACGGCGACGACGCTCACCCCGTTGACGCGCGCGACGGCCTCGGCCAGGGTCCGGCCGTCGTAGGGCGACGCGGCCGTCACCGGCAGCTCGACGACGCTGATCGCCTCCCGGTGGCGTTCCAGGTGCGTGACGTGGTCGATGGTGGCGATGGGGTGCAGCAGCTCGGCCACCTCCTGCGCCTCCGTCGGGCTGAGGGTCACGGACCGTTCCACCGTGTCCGGGTCGCCGGGGGCGTAGACGACGACGTCCCGCCGGCCGCCGCGATGGCAGACGACCCCGATCACCTGTCCCTCCCCGGTGTGCAGGGTGTAGCCGACCCCGATGCCGGGCAGCGGCATGCGTTCTATCTGCATCATTGCCTCCTGTCGTGTTGCACAGCGGACCGGCCTACGCCACGAAGTAGCGCAGCCACACGTACACCCAGGCGATCACCGTGGTCATGATCGTGGTGACGATGCCGTAGCGGGTGAACTGCCAGAAGCTGATCGGTTCCTTGGCGCGGGCGGCGATGCCCAGCACGACGATGTTGGCGCTGGCCGCCACGGCCGTGCCGTTGCCGCTCAGGTCGGCGCCCAGGGCGAAGGACCACCACAGCGCCTGCCCGGTACCCGGATCCGGGGCCCCCGCGACGAGGCCCTCCACGATCGGTGCCATGGTCGCCGCGTAGGGGATGTTGTCGAAGAACGCGCCGAGCACCGCCGAGCCGAAGACCAGGCCCGTCGCCGCCGCGAAGTAGTTGTCGCCGACGGCGTCGGTGGCCCGTTCGCCGATCCAGCTGATCACCCCGGTCTCGGTCAGGCCGGCGACCATCACGAACAGGCCGGTGAAGAACACAAGCGTCGGCCACTCGACCTCGCCCAGATAGGCCGACTTGTCCGTCCTGGACACCAGGACCATCAGCCCGGCGCCGAGCAGCGCGACGACGGCTACATCGATGTGGATCACCGTGTGGAGCGTGAACGCGACGATCACCAGGCCGAGCACGACCAGGCAGCGGATCAGCAACCTCGGGTCGGTGATGGCGGCGCGGGCGTCCATGTCGCGTACCGCCTCGAACCGCTCGGGGCGGTGCACGAACGCCCGGCGGAACATGACCCGCGCCAGCACCAGGAACGCCAGGAACATCAGCACCGTGACCGGGGCCATGTGCCAGAGGAAGTCGTTGAAGCTCAGCCCGGCCCGGCTGCCGATGATGATGTTGGGCGGGTCGCCGATCAGGGTGGCCGCGCCGCCGATGTTGGCGGCGAGCACCTCGGCGATCAGGAACGGCGCGGCGGGCATGCCCAGCCGGCGGCACACGGAGATGGTGATCGGGGCGACCAGCATGACCGTGGTGACGTTGTCCAGGACCGGCGAGGCGATGCCGGTGATCGCGACGAGCAGCACCATCAGCCGGTACGGCCGCCCCTGCGAGCGCTGGGCCGCCCAGATCGCCATGAACTCGAACACGCCAGTCTGCTTGATCACCCCGACGATGATCATCATGCCGAGGAGCAGGAAGATGACGTCCCAGTCGATGCCGGCGTGGTGCGCGTAGAACACGTCCGAGCCGGGCACCAGCCCGAGCGCGGCCATCAGGCCGGCGGCGCCCAGCACCACCGCTACCCGGTTGATCTTCTCGGTGGCGATGAAGACGAAGGCGACCGTGAAGATGACGATCGCGGCGAGGGCGGGCCACGCGCTCACGGGCACCCGCCCGGCGGACCGTGCTCCACCCCGGCGCGCCGCGGCGCGCAGGTGACCGTCTCAACTTCCGGTGGCGCGGGTTCGGTCACCATCGGATGACGGTTCACAGGGTCCTCCCGGGTTCGGCGCGGCGCGGCGGGGAACGCCCGCACGGGCGGCGACAGAGGGAGCCGCGCACGAGGGATCGGAGCCCGTCGCGGCTCCCGGCCCCGGGCTCGCGTTCATGGTCATCGGTCCGCTGCGGGTCGACATCGGGGCTGACACCCATTTGCCGTCGGCCCGGTGCCCGGCCTGACGGCGGCCCGGCGGACCTGCGGCGATAATGGGTGCCGGCACGCATTTACAGCACGCGCCCCGGCCGACAGGCTGGCCATGACGAGGGTGATCACCGCTGCGGCGCGGGCCGGCCCGCCGCGTCCCTGAGCGCGGACGAGCGGCGGAGTCGCAGGGCGTCGGAACCGGAGCGGGAGGAGAGGTGTCGTCGTGTCGCTGTTCTGGCGGATCTTCCTGCTCAACGCCGCCGTACTCGTCGCCGCCACGCTGCTGCTGCTCGGCCCGGTCACGGTGTCCACCCCCGTGCTGCTCACCGAGGCCCTCGTGCTGACCGTGGGCCTCGCGGCGATGCTGGTCGCCAACGCCGCGCTGCTGCGCGTCGGCCTCGCGCCGCTGCACCGGCTGACCCGGGCCATGACCACCATCGACCTGCTGCAGCCCGAGCCCCGCCCGGTCCCGGCCGGGCAGGCCGGCATCGCGGACCTGATCCGCGCCTTCAACGCCATGATCGACCGGCTGGAGGCGGAGCGGGCCACCAGCGCGGCCAGCGCCCTGTCCGCCCAGGAGGCCGAGCGCCGGCGCGTCGCCCAGGAACTGCACGACGAGGTCGGCCAGACCCTGACCGCGGTCCTGCTCGAACTCAAGCAGGTCGCCCGGCACGCGCCTGAACCGGTCCGCGCCCAACTCGCCCAGGTGCAGGAGACCACCCGCGACAGCCTCGACGAGATCCGCCGCATCGCGCGCCGGCTGCGCCCCGGCGTACTGGAGGAGCTCGGCCTGACCAGCGCCCTCAAGGCGCTCGTCACGGAGGTCACCGGGCACACGGACCTGTCCGTGCGCCAGCACCTCGACGCCGACCTGCCCACCCTCGACGGCGAGGCCGAACTGGTGATCTACCGGGTGGCGCAGGAGGCCCTCACCAACACCGTCCGGCACGCGCGGGCCGCCACCGTCGAGCTGTCGCTGACCCGTCGACCGGGCCACGTGCAGCTGCGGATCCGCGACGACGGCCGGGGCATCGGCGACGCCGCCGAGGGCGCCGGCGTACGCGGCATGCGGGAGCGGGCCCTGCTCATCGGCGCCCAGCTCAGCGTGGGTCCCGGCCCGGGCGGCGGCACCGAGGTGCGGCTGCGGGTGCCGCTCGGCGACCGGGAGGGCCGGCCGTGACCACCCGCATCCTGCTCGCCGACGACCACGCCCTCGTCCGCCGTGGCGTGCGCCTCATCCTCGACAGCGAACCGGACCTGACCGTCGTGGCGGAGGCCGGCGACGGCGCGGAGGCCATCGCCCTGGCCCAGACCGAGCGTCCCGACCTGGCCATCCTCGACATCGCCATGCCGCGACTGACCGGCCTGCAGGCGGCCCGGGAGCTGTCCCGGCAGCAGCCGGGCCTGCGCATCCTCATCCTGACCATGTACGACAACGAGCAGTACTTCTTCGAGGCCCTCAAGGTCGGCGCCAACGGCTACGTGCTCAAGTCCGTCGCCGACCGCGACCTGGTGGAGGCCTGCCGCGCCGCCGTGCGCGACGAACCGTTCCTCTATCCCGGTGCCATCAACGCCCTCATCCGCACCTACCTGGAACGCAGCGCGCGGGGCGAGAGCGTGCCGGCCAGGGCCATCACCGAACGCGAGGAGGAGATCCTCAAGCTCGTCGCCGAGGGCCACTCCTCCAAGGAGATCGCCCGCCTGCTGTTCATCAGCGTCAAGACCGTCGAGCGGCACCGGGCCAACCTGCTGCAGAAGCTCGGCCTCCGGGACCGGCTGGAACTGACCCGCTACGCCATCCGGGCCGGGCTCATCGAGCCGTGACCGCGCGCGGCGGGCCGGTTCGGGCGGTGCTCGGCGCCAGCGGCGGCCGCGACCCGACCGGCCGGTACGGGGGCGACAGGGCCGACTTTCCTGCGGGCGGGCCCACCGGTTCTCTACGGTCGACGGGTGGGCGCTGAGCAGCCGTGGAGCCGGCCGGCCCGTCGGAGCCGCCCGGTGCGTACCGGGTTGGTGTTCGCGGGCGTGACCGTGCTGCTGTGCTGCATCGGGGTCGCCGGGCTGGGCGCCTGGAACGTGCAGGTGGTCACGCAGGCCAGCGGCCCGGTGCGGGAGACCGCAGACGGGTTCCTGCGGTCGGTGGCGGCGGGCGACACCGACGGCGCGTACGACCGGCTCTGCGCCGACGCGCGCAGCCGGTGGAGCCCGATCGGGTTCACGAGCTGGCTGCGCACCCCGCCGCTGGTCAACGGCTACGAGATCGTCGACGTGTCGGTGGCGACCCGGGGCGGCAGCCCGCGCGGCACGGTGGCGGTGCGGCTGACCCGCGACAGCGGCCTCACCGAGGAGCGGAAGCTGTCGGTGGTGCGCGAGGACGGCGGCTGGCGGGTGTGCGGCGACCCGTACTGACGCCTCAGCGGCGGGGGCCGAGCTCGCCCGCGCGGTAGTGCCGGCGGCAGAGCACCTGGTAGCGCACCTCGGCGCTGTCCACGGTGTCCCCGATGACCACCTGCAGGCCCTCGCGGACCACCCGGCCGTCGACCACCCGGGCGTTGAGCAGCCCTTCCCGGCCGCACCAGCAGAGCACCTCGACCTGGATGCGGGCCACCTCGTCGGCCAGTTCGAACAGCCGCTGCGCGGCCGGGAACAGGCACGAGCGGAAGTCGGTGGCCAGCCCGAACGCGTACACGTCGACGTCGTAGCTGTCGACCAGCTCCGCCATCTGCTCGACGTGCTCCAGGTTGTAGAACGACGCCTCGTCGCAGATCAGGTAGTCGACGCGGACGCCCTCGGCCCAGGTGTCGCGCACCAGGGTGCGCAGGTCCAGCTCGTCGGTGACCTCGACGGCCTCGTGCGCCAGGCCGATGCGCGTGGTGACCTGCGGGCCGAGCGAGCGGTCGATGCGGGTGGTGACGAGGCCGCGGCGGCCCTGCCGGGAGTGGTTGTAGTTCATCTGCAACGCCATCGTGGACTTGCCGCAGTCCATCGGCCCCCAGAAGAACTTCAACGCCGCCGCGTGCAGCGGACGCCCGTCCACGCCCCGCGCCGCGGCGCACCCGGCGGGGGAGTCGTCGGGGCCCAGCGGCGGGCGCGCCAGGCAGGTCGGGGCGGTGGCGTGGTCGGTCACGGTCGGGCAGCCTAGCCGATCGACGCCCGCTGATCCGGCCGGTGCGGGACGGGCCCGCGTTCCCTAGAGCACCCGGGGCGGGGTGTTGCCGACGGCGACGATCGCCCGGCGGATCGGCACGGCCAGCAGCAGCAGGAACCCGACGACAAAGAAGATCAGCAGGGAGACCAGGCCCACCCGGTAGGAGTTGGTGAGCTGGAACACGATGCCGAAGGCCAGCGGGCCGAGCCAGCTGGTGCCCTTGTCGCTGATCTCGTAGAAGCCGTAGTACTCGCCCTCCTTGCCGGCGGGGATGAGCTGGCTGAACAGCGACCGGCTCAGGGCCTGGCTGCCGCCGAGCACGAGGCCGATGGCGGCGCCGAGGATCATGAACGGCACCGGCGCCTCGGCGGGCAGCCGGAACGCGCCGAGGATCACCCCGGTCCACAGCACCAGGCTGATCAGCACGGTCTTCCAGGCGCCGATGCGCTTGGCGAGGGCGCCGAGCAGCAGCGCGCCGCCGAAGGCGAGGAACTGCACCAGCAGGATGGTGACGATCAGGGTGCTCTGCCCGAGCTTCAGCTCCTCGGTGCCGTACTGGCTGGCCAGGGCGATGACGGTCTGGATGCCGTCGTTGTAGACCAGGAACGCCAGCAGGAAGAACAGCGTCAGCGGGTACGCCTTGATCTCGCGCAGGGTGCGGCCGAGCTGGCGGAACCCGTCGCTGACCGGGTTGCCGCCGGCCCGCGCGGCGGCCGTGGGGTGCTCGCGCAGCCAGCGCAGCGGGATCAGGGTGAACACCGCCCACCACACGCCGGCGGACACGATCGACCAGCGGGCCAGGTCGAGGGTGCGCTGGTGGTTGCCCTCCTCGCCGAGCATGCTGACCGCGACGAGGTTGAGCGCCAGCAGCAGGCCGCCGCCCAGGTAGCCGAGCGCCCAGCCGCGGCTGGAGATGCCGTCGCGGTCGTCGGGGCCGCCGAGCTGCGGCAGGAACGAGTTGTAGACCACGACACCGGCGCCGAAGGCGATGTTGGCGACCATGAACAGCGCCCCGCCGAGCAGGTACCGGTCGCCGGTGACGAAGAGCATGCCGACGGTCGCGCCGGCGCCGATGAAGGCGGCGGCGGCGAGCAGCCGCTTCTTGTGCGCCGAGCGGTCGGCGATCGCGCCGACGATCGGCAGCGCGAACACGGTGAGGAACACCGACAGCGACACCAGGTACGGGAAGTACGAGCCGGCGGCGACCTTGATGCCCAGCGGGTACACGTAGCCGCCGCAGGTGTCGGCGCCGAGTTCGCAGCCGGCGGCGAGTTCGGTGACGGTGGTCAGGAACGGGCCGAGGAAGACGGTGATGACGGTGGTGGAGAAGGCGGACATCGCCCAGTCGTAGAAGTACCAGCCGCTGCGTTCGCGGCGGGTGCTCGCCGGGGCGGGGGTGTCGTCCACGGCGGGGGTGACGGTCTCGGCCATCGGGGTCCTTCGAACGGTTCAGGCGGCCCAGTGACCGCGGCTGTGATACACGTCGCGCAGCACGCCGACGTGATCGGTCATGATGCCATCCACTCCGAGGTCGAGTAACTCGTGCATCTCGGCAGGTTCGTCGATCGTCCAGACATGCACGTGCAGTCCGAGTCGGTGGGCGTGGCGCAGGAACCGGCGGTCCACCACGGGCACCCGCCCGTAGCGCACCGGCACCTGCGCGGCGACCACCGACGGGGGCAGTCGCAGCGCCCGCCCGGTCAGCGACGCCATCCGCAGCCGGGCCACCCCGCGCATGCCGAGGCTGCTGGCGACGCGCCCCTGCGTCAGGGCGCGCAGCCGGGCCAGCCGGGCGTCGCTGAACGAGGCCAGCAGCACCCGGTCGCCGGCCCCGACGCGCGCGACGGTGGCCACTGTCGGCTCGACGCCGCCGTCGGCCTTGACGTCGATGTTGAACCGCACCTGCGGCCAGGCGTCGAGGACCTCGTCGAGGCGGGGGACCACGGCGGCGCCGCCGACGCGTACCGAGGCCAGGTCGGCCCAGCGCAGGTCGGCGATGCGCCCCGGCTCGCCCGTGACGCGGGCCAGCGTGGCGTCGTGGAAGACCACCGCGACGCCGTCGGCGGTGCCGTGCACGTCGGTCTCGACGTACCGGTAGCCGAGCCCGATCGCCCGGGCGAACGCGGCGGCGGTGTTCTCGTCGCCCTCGGCGGCGCCGCCCCGGTGGGCGAAGGCCAGCGGTGCGGGGCCGTCGAGGTAGGCGTGGGTCACGCGGGGAGTATGCCGGGGCGCGGTGGCCGGCGGGTGACCGGCCGGCGGCCGGAGCGGGTCAGCTCCAGTCCGTCTGGTAGCCGGGTCCGCGCAGCAGGGCGAGCAACTCGCAGTCGGAGGGGTGGTGGGTGCGGGTGAGCGCACCACGCAGGTCGTCGACGGTCACCGGATCCGGACCCTGCACGCTGACGCTGAGCACCTGGTCGGCGCCGAAGAGGTACAGCGCGGTGGCGGGGTCGCTGTTGTCGGTGTCCCGGGTCACGACGAGGGTGAGACCGTCGCCGGCGTCGGTGCAGACGTGGATCGTCCGGACGTCGCAGTCGACCCCGTCGGCCAGGGACCCGTCGGGGGCCGGGTGGTGCTGCTGCCACACCACCGGCACCGTACGGCCGTCGCGGGTGCGCAGGCCGTAGGCGATGTCGAGACCGAGCCGGTCCAGCCAGCCGAGGGTGCCGGAGCGGGGCAGGTCGTCGGGGATCAGCAGGTCCTCGGCAGGCCAGGGGGAGGAGCGGGTCAGGTCGCTGAGGTCCCGGCGGTCCTTCTCGTCGTGGTACGCCGAGCGCAGGACGGCGTACCCGCCTGCGCAGACGAGGACGAGCAGGGCGACGACGAGCAGCGGCAGGCGCAGGCGGGTCACCTCGCCATTGTGCCCACGCCGGGATCAGGTTCTTCCGGAGCGCTGGGAGCGGCTGGTGTCGATCGGGCGACCCGGGTCGACGTGGCGGGGCCTGTCGGGCTCGTCGGGCCGCAACGGCACCAGCGAATCGGTGATGGCGTCGATGATCCGGTCGGTGGCGCGCAGGGCGGCGCCCGGGGTTGCCGGCGTCAGGTCGGCGAGGTCCACCGGGTCGCCGAAGTGCACCCGCACGACAGGGCGGCGCACCAGGGAACGGGCGATGCCGCGCAGCAGTCCCTTCGGGGCGCGGTAGGGCACCACCTCGTGGCAGCCCCACTGGGCAACCGGGACGACCGGGGCGCCGCAGGCGAGGGCGAGGCGGGCGGTGCCGGTCTTGCCGCGTTCGGGCCACAAACCGGGGTCGAGGCCGATGCGGCCCTCCGGGTAGACCAGGATCACCGAGCCGGCGGCGACCGCCGCGGCGGCGTCGTCGAGGGCGCGGCTGACGGCGGCGGTGCCCCGGTCGACCCGCAGGTGCCCGGCGTGGCGCATCGCGGCGCCGATGACGGGGGTGCGGAACAGCCCGCCGGTGGCCATGATCCGGGGGGCGACGCCCCGGGCGCGGCAGGCGGCGGCGAGCACGACGGGGTCGAACGGGCTGATGTGGTTGGCGGCCAGGATCAGCGGGCCCCGGCGCAGCGCCTCGGGCACGTCGCCGCTGACCTCCAGGCGGGCCAGGAGCACGACGACGACGCGGGCGAGCAGTTGCGCGGCACGCCAGATCAGCGGTGGCTGCCAGGTCGGGCGGGTGGTGTCCATCAGCGCGCATGGTCGCACGCGCGGGCCACCCCGCGTGGTGCCGGGGCCGTCCGGCAGAGGTGATCAGGGTCATTGGTCCCGGGTCGCTTCGGGACCCCCGCCCCTGCCGATTCTTCTACGACGAGCAGTAGTATTTACTACGTCTCGTAGTATGCACAGCCTGGGGGTTACTGGTGGACGCGTTGGACGTCGCCCGCTGGCAGTTCGGTGTCACCACCGTCTACCACTTTCTCTTCGTGCCGCTGACCATCGGCCTGTCCGTGCTGGTGGCGATCCTCCAGACGATGTGGCACCGCACCGGCGACGAGAAGTACCTGAAGCTCACCAAGTTCTACGGCAAGCTCTTCCTGATCAACTTCGCCATGGGCGTGGTGACCGGCATCGTGCAGGAGTTCCAGTTCGGCATGAACTGGAGCGACTACTCCCGCTTCGTCGGCGACATCTTCGGCGCCCCCCTGGCGATCGAGGCGCTTGTCGCGTTCTTCCTGGAGTCCACCTTCATCGGCCTGTGGATCTTCGGCTGGGACCGGCTGCCCAAGCGGCTGCACCTGGCCAGCATCTGGGCCGCCGCGATCGGCAGCAACCTCAGCGCGTACTTCATCCTCGCGGCGAACTCGTTCATGCAGAACCCGGTCGGCTACCGGATCAACCCCGACACCGGCCGCGCCGAACTCACCGATTTCGTCGCCGTGCTGACCAACAAGGTCGCCATGATCACCTTCCCGCACACCATCGCCGGCGCGTTCCTGGTGGCCGGCTCGCTGCTGGTCGCCGTCGCCATGTGGCACCTGGTACGCAACCGCGACTCCGCCGACACCCCCGCCTACCGCTTCGCCGCGAAGTTCGGCTCCTGGGTCACCCTGGTCTCCGCCGCCGCCGTCGCCATCACCGGCGACATCCAGGGCAAGATCATGACCCAGGTGCAGCCGATGAAGATGGCCGCCGCCGAGGGCCTCTACACCACCGAGAGCCCCGCCTCGTTCTCCGTACTCACCGTCGGCAGCCTCGACGGCAGCCGCGAACTGTTCGCCCTCAAGATCCCGCACCTGCTGTCCTGGCTGGGCACCGGCGACCCCAACGGCACCGTGCAGGGCATCAACGACCTGCAGGCCCAGTACGCCGCCCAGTACGGCGCCGGCAGCTACACCCCGATCATCCCGGTCACCTACTGGAGCTTCCGCTTCATGATCGGCTTCGGGATGGCCGCCGCCGCCATCGCCCTGCTGGTGCTCTGGAGCCAACGCAAGGGCCGCACCCCTACCAGCAAGTGGCTGCTGCGCGCCGGCCTGGTCATGCCCCTGCTGCCCCTCGCGGCGAACTCCTTCGGCTGGATCTTCACCGAGATGGGCCGCCAGCCGTGGATCGTCTTCGGCGAGATGCTCACCCGCGACGGCGTCTCCCGCAGCGTCTCGCTCACCGAGGTGCTCACCTCCTTCACCGCCTTCACCCTCATCTACGCCACCCTCGCCGTCGTCGAGGTCAAACTGCTGCTGCGCTACGCCAAGGCCGGCGTACCCGACCTCACCCCCGACCCCGACATCGACGACACCCACGACGACGCCGAGCGCCCGCTCGCGTTCGCCTACTGATCACCGGAGACAACCGTGGAACTCACCACCATCTGGTTCCTGCTCGTCGCGGTCCTGTTCACCGGGTACTTCATCCTCGAGGGCTTCGACTTCGGCGTCGGCATGCTGCTGCCCGTACTCGGTCGCGACGACCGGGAACGCCGCGTCCTGATCAACACCATCGGCCCCGTCTGGGACGGCAACGAGGTCTGGCTCATCACCGCCGGCGGCGCCATGTTCGCCGCGTTCCCCGAGTGGTACGCCACCCTGTTCTCCGGCTTCTACCTGCCGCTGCTGCTGATCCTGCTCGCCCTGATCATCCGCGGCGTCGCCTTCGAATACCGCCACAAGCGCCCCGAGGCGTCCTGGAAACGCCGCTGGGACACCGCCATCTTCGTCGGCTCGGTGGTGCCGGCGATCCTGTGGGGCGTGGCGTTCGCCAACATCCTGCGCGGCGTGCCGCTCGACGCCGACCACGAGTACGTCGGCGGCCTGCTCGACCTGCTCAACCCGTACGCCCTGCTCGGCGGCGCGACCACCGCGGCGCTGTTCCTCACCCACGGCGCCGTGTTCATCGCCCTGAAGACCGTCGGCGAGGTCCGCGAGCGCGCCGCCGCCCTCGCGGTACGCGTGGGCGTGGCCGCCGCCGTGCTCGCGGTGGCGTTCCTGACCTGGACGCTGAACATCCGCTCCAGCACCGCCGCCGTCGTCTTCGCCGTCGGCGCGGCCCTCGCCCTGCTCGGCGGCCTCACCGCCGCCCGCGCCCGCCGGGAGGGCTGGGCGTTCACCGGCACCGCCGTGGCCATCGCCCTGGCCGTGGCGACGCTCTTCGCGGCGCTCTTCCCGAACGTGCTGCCCTCCACGCTCGACGCGGCCGGGACGCTGACCGCCACCAACGCCGCCTCCACCCCCTACACCCTGAAGATCATGACCTGGGTGGCGGTGGTGTTCACCCCGATCGTGCTGGCCTACCAGGGCTGGACGTACTGGGTGTTCCGCAAGCGCATCGGGGTGGCCCACATCCCGCGGCACTGACCCGCCCACGGCGGGTGGCGGTGAGGTCCCGCCGCCACCCGCGCCGACCGCGACGCGCCCCTCCTCCCGCGTCGACCCCGCGGCCGCGTCGCGTGCACGGCTCCGGTGGTGGTCGAGATCAGATCGGCGTCAAGCTTGCTCCTGCGGGAGCGTGATGTCGCCGAAGGCCGCCGCGAGCGCCTCCGCGATCAGGTCGGGCAGATCGGTACGCCCGTCGTCCTTCGCCCACCGCACCAGCGCGGTGTGCATGGCGGCCAGGCAGGCGCTCGCCGCCGCCGCGGCGTGGAAGGCCGTGTCCGGATCGGCGGCCTCGTCCCCGAGGCCGTCCACGATGGCCTGTTGAAGCACGTAGTGGTTGTCCAGGTGTCGGGCGCGCAGGGCGGGCGTCGAGATCATCAGCCGCAGGCGGGCCAGCAGGAGCCGGTCGTCGCCGGCGGTCAGCGTCCGCGCCGAGTCGACGAGCGCGCTGCCGATGCGGCGCACGAGGGGCTGCCCGGCCGGCGTCGCGGCGATCCGTTCGGCGACCAGCGGGCCGTTCTGATCGACCAGCACGAGGTCCTCCTTCGTCGGGAAGTGCCGGTACACCGTCATCGCAGACACGCCCGCGGCCGCTGCGACGTCGTTCACGGTCGTGCCGTCGTACCCGCGCTCGACGAACAACCGCACCGCGTGCGCCTGGATCACGCGCTGCGTCTCGGCCCGTCGTTGCTCCCGCAGTGTCGAGTGCCGCTCCCTCATGTGGTAGACACTATCGCACTGATAGTCACTACCAAGTTGGGAGTAGCTCACATCATGGGTGATCTGATCGGCAGGACAGCCCTGGTGACCGGCGCGTCACGCGGCATAGGCCAGGCGATCGCGATCCGGCTCGCAGCGCGGGGAGCGGTCGTCATCGCCCACTTCGGCACGGACAGGCAGGGCGCGACGGCGACTGTCGACCAGATCGTGCGCGATGGTGGAACGGCGCACGCCGTCGGCGCGGAACTGGGCGTGGACGCGGATCTCGAGACGCTGTTCGCGGGCGTCGAGGCCAGCCTGGCCGGGCGAGCACTCGACATCCTCGTCAACAACGCGGCAGCGCCACCCGCAGGCCCGCTCGGCGCCACGACACGAGCAGCCTTCGACCACCTGTTCGCGGTCAACGTACGGGCGCCGTACTTCATCATCGAGCGCGCGTTGCCCCTGCTGCGCGACGGCAGCCGGATCATCACGATCTCGTCCGTGGCGACCCGGATGGCCAACGCCACCCAGACGTCGTTCGCCATGACCAAGGGCGCGGTCGAGACGATGACCCTGACGTTGGCCAACCAGCTCGGCGCCAGGGGCATCACGGTGAACGCGGTCGCGCCCGGCGCCACCCGGACCGCGACCAACGGGCCGGTCTTCGAGACACCGGGCCTGGCCGAGCTGATCACCGCGATGACGGCACTCGACCGGCTCGGCGAGCCCGGCGACGTCGCCGACGTGGTCGCGTTCCTCGCCTCCGACGCCGCACGCTGGGTCACCGGGCAGGTCATCGACGCCAGCGGCGGCCTGTTCCTGGGCCCGCGCGCCTGACCACCCCAAGGCGCCCGCCAGCCAGGCCGACCTCGCCCCGCTCACCGCCACCGGGCGCGTCGGCAGGCTCGTCGACCAGCACACCCGCCAGCGCCGGCGGGGCGAGCGGCACCGCCACCCACCCCGCCGGCCGTCCGCGTCAGCGCGCCTCGCGCAGCTCCGCCAGGCGCGCCTCGATCTCCGCCAGCTCCGCGCGCAGCTTCTCCGCCTGCTGCTCCGCCTCGGCCCGCTCGGCCGCCATGATCTGCTCCACCGCCTCGTGCACGCCCGGCACATCGACCAGCGCCACCATCCGCAGCGCCTCCGCCGGCTTCACCACGTACGGCTTCGCCAGGGACTTGCTGCCCTGCTGCGCCGCGACCGTCCACTCACCGTCGGCGTACGCCAGCGTCACCGTCAGCCCCGCCGGCCCCTTCGGCTTCACGGCCTTCACCGCCTTGCGCGCCGGGGCGGGCTTCGCCTCCGTCGTCTCCACCTTCGGCTCCTCCCGCCGCTGCTGCGGCACCCGGTCCAACACGAACTCCGGCTCCGCCGGCGCCGCCGGCTCGGGCTCCGGCGTCTCCGGCTGCGGCTCGGCCGCCTTACGCGCGGCGCCGCGCGGGGCCACCGCCACGTCGGCGGGGGAGAAGGGCAACTCGTCGCGACCGAACCGGACCACCACGAACTCGTCCGACACGGCCGGGTCGGTCAGCTCCACCACCTGACCCACCTGCCCGGCGATCTGACCCGCCGAGGCGGTGAACACCACCTTCGGCTTGCGGCCCGCCGCCAGCGCCTCCCGGATGCTCTGCACCTCGTCAGTGGACAAACCCTGGCCAGCAGCACCCATCAGCAACCTCTTCCCCTCGTACACCTGTTCAGATGTCTGCCTTGATACCAGCCCACGCCGACAAGCGGAAGATCAACCCCCCAGCGCCCGCAACGCCGCGTCCGCGTGGTCGTTCATGTTCAGCTCACTGTGGACCACCTCGACGACCCGCCGGTCCGTGCCGATCACGAACGTCATCCGCCGCGTGCTCAGCGCACCCAACGGCAGCCGCCGCCGCACCCCGAACAGGTCCGCGACCGTGCCGTCCACGTCCGACAGCAGGGGATAGTCGAACCCGTGCCGGCGGGAGAACTCCGCCTGCTTCTCCACCGGATCCCGGCTGATGCCCACCCGCGTCGCGCCCACCGCCGCGAACTCCGCCGCCAGGTCCCGGAAGTGGCAGCTCTCCGCCGTGCACCCCCGCGTCAACGCCGCCGGATAGAAGAACAACACCACCGGACCCGTGGCCAGAAACTCCGACAGCCGCCGCGGCGTACCCGTCTCGTCGGGCAACTCGAAGTCCCGCACCACGTCGCCGACACCCACACCCGCCACCGCGCACCTCCACGTCACCGTCCACCGACGCGCCCGAGCCTATGCGCCCACCCACCGGCCCGCCCCACGCCGCCCGCCGGTAGCGTCGGCCCCGCAGCCACGACAGGGGAGAGGCACATGCGACCGGTCACCGTCATCACCGGCGGCAGCCGCGGCATCGGCGCCGCCACCGCCCGCCGCCTCGCCCACGCCGGGCACCACGTCGCCTTCAGCTACCGCCGCGACCACACCGCCGCCACCACCGTGCTCGCCGACATCGAAGCCACCGGCGTACGCGGCCTCGCCGTACCCGCCGACACCCGCGACCCCGAGCAGGTCACCGCCCTGTTCGACGCCGCCGCCGACCTCGGCCCGATCACCGGCCTGGTCAACAACGCCGGCGTCACCAGCCCCATCGGCGCGTTCGTCGACCTCGACCCCACCGACCTGCGCCACGTCGTCGACGTCAACCTCATCGGCTACGTCCTCTGCGCCCAACAGGCCGCCCGCCGGATGGGCGACGGCGCCGCCATCGTCAACGTCTCCTCCGCCGCCGCCACCCTCGGCAGCCCCGGCGAGTACGTCCACTACGCCGCCGTCAAGGCCGCCACCGACACCCTCACCACCGGCCTCGCCAAGGAACTCGCCCCCCGCGGCATCCGCGTCAACGCCGTCGCCCCCGGCATCATCCGCACCGACATCCACGCCCTCTCCGGCCAACCCGACCGACCCGAGCGGGCCGCCGCCCGCATCCCACTGGGCCGCCCCGGCGAACCCGACGAGGTCGCCGGCGCCATCGCCTGGCTGCTCGGCCCCGACGCCACCTACACCACCGGCACCGTCCTGCGCATCGCCGGCGGCCTCTGACCCACCCCGACACCACCGGCCGACCCGCCGCCGCCCATGCGACGATGCCACCCGTGACCGATGTCTTCGGCGCCATCGCCGACCTCTACGACGACATCCGCCCCGGCTATCCGGACGCCATTGCCGACCTCATCGCCGACTACCACGGCAGAACCCCCGACACCGTCACCGAGATCGGCGCCGGCACCGGCAAGGGCACCGCCGTGCTGCTGCGCCTCGGCGCACCCGTCACCTGCATCGAACCCGACCCCCGCATGGCCGCCCGCCTCACCGCCACCTTCCCTGACGTGCACACCGTCACCCAGACCTTCGAACGGTGGCAACCACCCACCGGCGGCGTACCCCTGCTCGCCTGCGCGTTGGCCTGGCACTGGCTCGACCCCGCCACCCGCAACCGGCGCGCCCACGCCGCACTCACCCCCGGCGGCACCCTCGCCGTCTTCGCCCACGAGTACGGCTACGCCGACCCCGCACAGGCCCACGCCGTCGACACCACCCTGCGCGCCATCGACCCCACCGCCACCCGCCACCCCGCCGACTGGTTCCACCACGACATCACCGCCAGCGGCCTGTTCACCGACGTGCACGCCCACACCCTGCACCGCGACCTCACCCTCAGCACCGACCAGTACCTACGCCTGCTGCAGACCTTCGGCCCGTACCGGCAGCGACCCACCGACCAGCAGACCCGGGCGAGCACCGCGATGCGCACCCTCGTCGACGGCTTCGGCGGCACCGTCGTCCTGCGCCTGCGCACCACCCTCGTCCTCGCCCGCCGTCCCCACACCGACCGGCTCTGAGGCCGCCGACCGGCGCGCCCGCCGCGACCGTACGACTCGATGCTGTCGGTGGGGTCCTCTACCGTCCGCGGACGTGAGCGCAGTGCAGACCTACCGCTACCTCGGATCCTCCGCCGACGGAGACGGCCAGCGCGTTCGGCCCAGCCGCCGACCGGGCGAAGCCTGCCCACGAAACCGCCGTCAGCCCACTGCGGGCGGGAAGCATGCCTCCGACAGACCCAACGACTCGCGCCACACGTCCGGGCACACGTCGTTGCCCCACAACAAACCCCGCCCGTCACCGGCAGCGATCGTGGCCACCGTCCGCACGAAGGACAGACTCACCTGCTGCCACTCATCCGTCGACCCCACGGCACGCCTCCACACGTCCGCCAGCGCGGCGAACGTCGGCTCGTAGCGCGGCAGGTCCAGCCGGTCCAGCCGCGCCGCCAACTCCACCGTCTCCGCGTTCGTCAGCCAGCCATGGATCCCCTCAGTGACACCGAACCGGTAACCCCACACCGCCCCCCGCGTGGCGAGCGCGCCGAGCAACTCCCGCAGCGGATCACCGTCGGGCACCCCCTGACGCGCCAACAACGGGAGGTAGTAGGCCGGGGCGACGGTGCGCCCCACGAACTGCGACGACCCGAGACAGAACACCGCCACCAGCGCCTCGTGCAGCGCGGTCAACTCCTCGACGGCGTGCCGGTCACCATCGCGGTGGAACCGGCACCGCCCACGCTCCGGACGCGTTCCCGACGGGCACGTGAGCTGGGCACGCGTCGCCCGGCGTCCGCCCACGTACCGCAGGTCAGGCCCGAGCCACGTGCAGTACCGCACAAGATCCGTGGGCCGCTCCCGCAACTGCGACGCCAACTGCGGCCACAGCACGCCGTAGCCGTACCCGCCCTCCGGCGACGCCCGACGGAACACCTCACCGAGCCACGGCACCACCTCACCGGTACGCAACAGCCTTACCAGCGCCGGCACCACCTCGGCGCGGTAGCGCTCGTAGCCGAACACGAAGATCTCGGCATCCGCGCCCACGCTCACACCCCCGAACCGCAGAGCCTGCCAAACCCAGCGCTCCGCACGCCACCCGAAACCCGCCTACCGCGACAGGCCGCCGGCCCTGCTGGGCAACCCCGACGCCACGTGGCACGATCTCGCAGGTGACCAGCAGAGACGCCGCCGACCAGCACCTACGCGACCTCGCCCGGCTGCGCCGCGTACGCGACCGCATCGACCGCGAGTACGCCAAGCCGCTCGACGTCGAAGCCCTCGCCCGCGGCGTGAACATGTCCGCCGGACACCTCAGCCGCCAGTTCCGCCTCGCCTACGGCGAATCCCCGTACGCCTATCTCATGACCCGGCGCATCGAACGCGCCATGGCCCTGCTGCGTCGCGGCGACCTCAGCGTCACCGAAGTCTGCTTCACCGTCGGCTGCTCCTCCCTCGGCACCTTCAGCACCCGCTTCACCGAACTCGTCGGCATCCCACCGAGCACCTACCGCGCCCGCGCCGCCCACGCCACGGGGGAGCTGCCGTCGTGCATCACCCGACAGGTGACCAGACCGATCAGGAATCGAGAAGCACAGGCCACCCAGCCACAACTAGCGTGACCGGCATGAACATCACCATCCACAACGCCTTCCTCCCGCACACCGACGCCGACGCCGCCCTGACCTTCTACCGCGACACCCTCGGCTTCGAGGTCCGCAACGACGTCGGATACGACGGCATGCGCTGGCTCACCGTCGGCCCACCCGGCCAGCCCGGCACCTCCATCGTCCTGCACCCGCCGGCCGCCGACCCCGGCATCACCGACACCGAGCGCCAGACCATCCTCGAACTCATCGCCAAGGGCAACTACGGCGCCATCACCCTGGCCACCGACGACCTCGACGGCCTCTTCGACCGGCTCCAGGCCAGCGGCGCCGACGTCGTCCAGGAACCGACCGAACAGCCGTACGGCGTGCGCGACTGCGCCTTCCGCGACCCCACGGGCAACCTGATCCGCATCAACGAGCTGCGCTGAGCCCTCCGGCGCACCCACACACCAGCCAGGCAACACCTCGACGCGGACCGCGACGGCGGCCCCGTGCAGCAGATGGAGACACGATGAGCACCGCCACGGGGACGGACACCCAGGCATCCGCCCACATCGCCGACAGCCACGACCTGATCCGCGTGCAGGGCGCCCGCGTGAACAACCTCAAGGACGTCACCGTCGACATCCCGAAGCGCCGCCTCACGGTCTTCACCGGCGTCTCCGGCTCTGGCAAGAGCTCACTGGTGTTCGGCACCATCGCCGCCGAGTCACAACGAATGATCAACGAAACCTACAGCGCCTTCCTGCAGGGCTTCATGCCGTCGCTCACCCGACCGGACGTCGACCTGCTCGAAGGACTCACCACCGCGATCATCGTCGACCAGGAACGCATGGGCGCCAACCCCCGCTCCACCGTCGGCACCGCCACCGACGCCAACGCCATGCTGCGCATCCTGTTCAGCCGGCTCGGCCAGCCCCACATCGGCTCACCCAACGCGTACTCCTTCAACATCCCCACCGTCACGGCCAGCGGCGCGATCACCGTCGAACGCGGCACCAAGACCAAGGCGGAGAAGGCCACCTTCCACCGCCTCGGCGGCATGTGCCCACGCTGCGAGGGCATGGGCACCGTCAACGACATCGACCTGACCGCCCTCTACGACGCCAGCAAGTCACTCAACGAGGGCGCCCTCACCATCCCCGGCTACAGCATGGACGGCTGGTACGGGCGCATCTTCCGCGGCTGCGGCTACTTCGACCCCGACAAGCCGATCAGCAAGTTCACCAAGAAGGAACTGCACGACCTGCTCCACCGCGAACCCACCAAAATCAAGATCGACGGCATCAACCTGACGTACGCCGGCATCATCCCGCAGATCCAGAAGTCCTTCCTCAGCAAGGACATCGACGCCCTGCAACCCCACATCCGCGCCTTCGTCGAACGGGCCGTCACCTTCCAGACCTGCCCCGACTGCGACGGCACCCGCCTCAGCCCCGAAGCCCGCTCCTCGAAGATCAACGGCAAGAGCATCGCCGACGTCTGCGCCATGCAGATCAGCGACCTCGCCACCTGGGTACGCGACCTCGACGAACCGTCCGTCGCACCCCTGCTCAAGGGGCTGCAACACCTCCTCGACAGCTTCGAGGAGATCGGCCTGGGCTACCTCTCCCTCGACCGACCCGCCGGCACCCTCTCCGGGGGAGAGGCCCAACGCACCAAGATGATCCGCCACCTCGGATCGTCGCTCACCGACGTCACCTACGTCTTCGACGAACCCACCATCGGCCTGCACCCGCACGACATCGAACGGATGAACAACCTCCTGCGGCAACTACGCGACAAGGGCAACACCGTCCTCGTCGTCGAACACAAACCCGAGACCATCACGATCGCCGACCACGTCGTCGACCTCGGTCCCGGCGCCGGCACCCAGGGCGGCACCGTCTGCTTCGAAGGCAGCGTGGAACAACTGCGGGGGAGCGGCACCGTCACCGGCCGCCACCTCGACGACCGCGCCACCCTCAAGAAGACCGTACGCACACCCACCGGCAACCTCCAGATCCGTGACGCCAACACGCACAACCTGCGCGACGTCGACGTCGACATCCCACTCGGCGTCCTCTGCGCGATCACGGGCGTCGCCGGCTCCGGCAAGAGCTCACTGATCCACGGCTCGGTCGCCGGCCGCGACGGCGTCGTCGTCATCGACCAGGGCGCCATCCGCGGCTCACGACGCAGCAACCCGGCCACCTACACCGGCCTGCTCGACCCCATCCGCAAGGCGTTCGCCAAGGCCAACGGCGTGAAACCCGCACTGTTCAGCGCCAACTCCGAAGGCGCCTGCCCCACCTGCAACGGCGCCGGCGTCATCTACACCGACCTCGGCGTCATGGCGACCGTCGAGACCACCTGCGAGGAATGCGGCGGCAAGCGCTTCCAGGCCGCCGTACTCGACTACACGCTCGGCGGCCGCAACATCGCCGAGGTGCTCGCCATGTCCGTCGCCGAGGCCGAGGAGTTCTTCGGCTCCGGCGACGCCCGCGTCCCCGCCGCCCACGCGGTCCTGGCCCGCCTCGCCGACGTCGGCCTCGGCTACCTCAGCCTCGGCCAGCCCCTCACCACCCTCTCCGGCGGCGAGCGGCAGCGCCTCAAGCTCGCCACCCACATGGCCGAGAAAGGCGGCGTCTACGTCCTCGACGAACCCACCACCGGCCTGCACCTCGCCGACGTCGAACAACTGCTCGCCCTGCTCGACCGGCTCGTCGAATCCGGCAAGTCGGTAATCGTCATCGAGCACCACCAGGCGGTCATGGCACACGCCGACTGGATCATCGACCTCGGCCCCGGCGCGGGCCACGACGGCGGCCGCATCGTCTTCGAAGGCACTCCCGCCGACCTCGTCGCCAAGCGGTCCACCCTCACCGGCGAGCACCTCGCCACCTACGTGGGCGCCTGACCGAGGCCGCCGGCAGGGCACCGGTCCGGCGGGCGCTCCCGCGCTGCGCCGGGCCGGGCCCGCCAACCGCGCCGACCGCGAACGCCTCTCGCATCCGTGGCAGCGGGGGAGCAGCGGCCGGTAAGCCAGGCTCCGGACGCTCGGCATGCGTACGCTCGCGTCCATGCCCTCCGCGATGATCGAGATGGACGACGGTGCCCAGCTGCGCACCTGGACCAGCGGCTCGCCGGAGCACGCCGACTTCCCCCTGGTCGTCCTGCACGGGGGACCGGGGCTGCCGGACTATCTCGGCCCGGTCGCCGCCCTTGTCGAAGACCTGTGCCTGGTCCACCGCTACGACCAGCGAGGCACAGGCGGATCGGCCTGGGAGGGGGAGCACACGATCGCCCGCCACGTCCGGGACCTGGCGCTGTTGCTCGACGTGTGGGGACACGACCGGGCCGTCCTGGTGGGCCACTCGTTCGGGACCAACATGGCCGGCTACTTCACGCTGGCGCATCCCGAGCGCGTGGCGGGATCGATACAGCTCGCCGGGCCCTTCCTGGACCCCTGGCGGGACGCCGACCGGGCGGCGCAGCGGGCACGACGCACCGACGCGCAGCAGGACAGGCTCGACGAACTCGAAGCGATCGCATCGCGCACCGATGCCGAAGAGGTCGAGTACCTCACCCTGGCGTGGTTCACCGACCACGCCGACCGGGCTCGGGCATGGGACTGGGCGCAGGCGTCGGCCCGCGCGCTGCGACCCGTCAACTACGCGATGAACAGCCAGCTCAACGCCGCGAAGAAGGCGGACCCGCTCGAATCGCACGTGGATGAGCTCCGCGAGCGCCTTCCCGCCGGCACCGTGATCATCGGTGGGGCGGACGACAGCCGTCCCGCCGAGGCCCTGCGACGACTCGGAGCACGCCTCGGGTGCGAGGTCGTCCTCATCCCGGACGCGGGCCACCATCCCTGGCTGGAGGCGCCGGACCAGTTCAGCGCGGCGTTCCGCGCCGCGGTGACGAGAGCGTGCCTGACGAATCACCGGGACGATGGCGAAGGCTCCACGCCATGAAACCGCAGGCAGGCCCACTGTGGCTGTGATTCGATAATGTATATTATGTCAAGTTAACCGGATCGGGCCCTCCCTCAGCTTGGTCGGACGGCAGGTCGGCGAGGCGCCGCAGGTGCGCCTCCACCAGCGCGACCCGCTCCTGCGCCGGCGCGGGCGGCACCGCGATCAGGCCGTGCCCGTGCGCCCGGTAGACCTCCTCGTGCACGCGGGCGAACGCCAGCGACTCGGCGTAGCCGATCCGGCGGGCGGCACTCGGTGTCACGAAGCCCAGCGGCTCGACCAGGAACACCTGCCGCTGGTAGGCGCCGTCGCGCAGCACCCGCCGCACCTCCTCGGTGAGCACGCGCCCCGGCGGGTGCCCCAGATACCGCGCGAGGGCCAACGTGCACAGCGGCGACCGGTCGTGGACCTGCACCGACCCGTACGCCCCGGGCGCCTCGCGGCGCTCCCGCTGGAGCCGCGCGACGGCGTCGACGAAGCCGGCCTCGCGCCACGGTTCGGCGACGCCCCGCCCCTGCTGGGCCGCGATGACGTCGGTGGCCGCCTCGGCGACGACGTCCCACCTGCGTCGGCGCAGCGCGTCGGCGAGTGTCGTCTTGCCCGCCCCCGGTGCACCCGTCAGTACGTACCGTCGCACGCCTCTCCCCCTCTCCCGCCGTTGCCGGTGAACCCGAAAATGCTGCATAATATCCCTTATGCATGACAAACAGGACGAATCGGTACAGCGGCTCATCGAGGAGTTCCTGACGGCCCGCGCGACCCGCAAGCCCTCCCCCCACACGTTGGAGGCGTACCGGCGGGACCTGCGTGCCGTCGCCGAGCTGGCGGCCGAGGAGAGCACCCCTCCCCTCCCCCTCGACGCGTTGCCCGTCGGCGCCCTCACCGCCCGCGTCATGCGCGCGGCATTCGCCCGGTTCGCCGCTCCCCGCGCGGCCGCGTCGGTGCACCGGGCGTGGTCCACCTGGAACAGCTTCTTCTCCTTCCTGGTCGCCGACGGTGTGGTCGCCGGCAACCCGATGCCGGCGGTCGGTCGTCCCCGGGCGCCTCTCCCCCAGCCCAAGCCGCTGCGTGGCGCGGACACTCCCGAGCAGCTGCTCGCCTCGGTGGCCCGGCAGGAGGGCCGGCAGCGCGACCCGTGGCCGGAGCGCGACCTGGCGGTGCTGGCGTTGGCGCTCTGCGCGGGGCTGCGGCTGTCGGAACTGCTGGCGCTGCGGGTGGGGTCGTTGACGGGCCGCGCGGGCGAGCGGCGGGTCGACGTGGCCGGCAAGGGTGGGCGGCCGAGGGTGGTGCCGATCGAGCCGGAGCTGGACGGGGTGCTGGTGGGCTACCTGGACAGCCGGGTGCGGCGGTTCGGGTCGCGTACGGTGCGGCCGGACGCGCCGCTGCTGGTGGACCGTCGGGGTGAGCCGCTGCGTCGGGGCGGGCTGCAGTATCTGGTGGAGTCCTGCTACCGGCGGGCGGGCATCACCGACCGGGTGCCGCGTGGGGCGCGGTTGCACGCGTTGCGGCACACCTTCGCGACGCGGTTGGCGGAGGACGGGGCGAGCGCGGCGGAGATCATGCGGTTGCTGGGTCACGCGTCGTTGGCGTCGTCGCAGACGTACATCGAGGTGACGGCCGGGCAGCAGCGCGACGCGGTGCGGTCCAACCGTACCAATCGGGCGTTGGCGGGGTTGGTGGCGGCGGAGCGCGACGGGCGGTCGTGAGGCGGGGCCCGGCGGTAGCGGCCGGTGGGCCGGTCGGAAGCCGCGCTGGCGGGGTGCCGGCGCGTCCGACGGCCAACGCCTCCGGCGGCACCCTCGGCGAGAGGATCAGCCTGCTCTGCCGGGGTCGTTCGACGGGGCGGGTGTGGCCGGCGGTGGTCCGGGCGTCGAGGTCGTCGGCGCCCGGGCCGGGGTGGTCAGGCGTTGCCGGTGGCGCGGCGGGCGGCGTCGAGGGCGTTGCGGAAGAGCATGGCGACGGTGGTGGGGCCGACTCCGCCGACGCGGGGGGTGATGGCGCCGGCGACGTCGGCGCAGGTTTCGGCGACGTCGGGCAGGAGGCGTCGGCCTTCGTAGCGGACGCCGCCGCCGATGACGACGGCGCCGGGGCGGACGTGTTCGGGTTGGATGATGCCGGGGACGCCGGCGGCGGCGATGAGGATGTCGGCGCGTCGGGTGTGGGTGGCCCAGTCGGGGACGCCGGTGTGCACGACGGTGACGGCGGCGTTGGCGGTGGGTCGTTTCTGGGTGAGCAGCAGGGCGAGGGGGCGGCCGAGGGTGGCGCCGCGGCCGAGGATGACGACGTCGCGGCCGGCGACGGGGATGTCGTGGAAGGCGAGCAGGGCTTCGATGCCGGCGGGGGTGCAGGGCAGGGGTCCGGGCAGGCCGAGGGCGAGGCGTCCCATGTTGAGGGGGTGCATGCCGTCGACGTCGAGGTCGGGGTCCATGGTCTGCAGGGCGCGGTCGTAGTCGAGGTGTGCGGGGATGGGGTGCTGGATGAGCAGGCCGTGTACGTCGGGTGCGGTGTTGAAGTCGGCGATGGCGTGGTGCAGGTCGGCCTGGGTGGCGGTGGCGGGCAGGTGTACGTGGGGTGAGGCGAAGCCGAGTTCGCTGGCCTGGCGTTGCTTGATGCGGATGTAGCCGGCGCTGGCGTTGTCGTCGCCGACGAGGATGGTGGCGAGGCCGGGGGTGGTGCCTGCGGCGCGTAGTGCGGTGACGCCGGCGGCGACGTCGGTGAGGATGTGGTCGGCGACGGGGGTGCCGGGCAGGAGTCGGGCGGTGGGCATGGTGCTCCTCTGCCGGCGGGGCCCAGGCGGTCGACCTCCGCGCGTGGAGCTCCCCGATGGTTTGGTGCCCATCCTCTGGCCGCCAGTCGCGTCTGGGGTCAGCTTGCCACAGGGGGTCGGGTGTGGTGTGTCCTGGTGGGTGGCTGCGGCGTCGGCGTACTGACTGTGGGTGTCCCGTTGGTCACTGGTTCGGGCTACCCTGTCGGCCTGTCCGTGTCGGGCGCTCGCCCGGGTGTCGTGAGTGGAGGCCGTGGTGCCGGTGCTGGTCGGCGGGGATGGTGTGGTGTCGGGTCCGCGGTTGGGGGTGGAGGAGGAGTTTCTGCTGGTGGATCCGGTGAGTCGGGGTGTGGTGCCGGGTGCGGGGGCGGTGGTGGATCGGGCGGTGGCGCGGTTGGGTTCGCGGGTGTCGGGTGAGATCACGACGTTGCATGTGGAGACGAGGACGGATCCGACGTCGTCGGTGCGGGGGTTGTTGGAGCAGTTGGTGCAGGCGCGTCGGGTGGTGGCGGAGTGCGCGGCGGTCGACGGGTTGCGGATCGTGGCGACCGGTACGCCGGTGTTGCCGGGTGCGACGTCGCCGCCGGTGACGCGGGGGCCGCGGCAGGATCGGGGTACGGCGACGTTCCGGGGGTTGCACGACGAGTTGGCGATCTGTGCGTTGCACGTGCACGTGGAGTTGCCGGATCGGGAGCGGGCGTTGCTGGTGAGCAATCATCTGCGGGCGTATCTGCCGTTGTTGATCGCGTTGACGGCGAATTCGCCGTACTGGGAGGGGCGGGATTCGGGTTATGCGGGTTGGCGGTCGGTGATCTGGTCGCGGTGGCCGGTGGCGGGGCCGCCGCCGCGGTTCACGTCGGTGGCTCACTACGAGCGGGTGGTGGAGATGTTGTCGGCGGCGGGGGCGGTGGTGGATCCGGGGACGTTGTTCTGGGACATCCGGCCGTCGGTGACGCATCCGACGTTGGAGGTGCGGGTGTCGGACGTGCCGGTGTCGGCGCGGGAGTCGGCGTTGGTGGCGGCGTTGGTGCGGGCGTTGGTGGTGCGGGGGTTGGAGGCGGTGGATCGGGGTGATCATGGTCCGGAGTTGCCCGGGGAGTGGTTGCGGGCGGCGTACTGGCGGGCGGCGCGGGACGGGTTGGAGGGTTCGTTGCCGGAGGTCGGTTCGGGTCGGTTGCGTCCGGCGCGGGAGGTGTTGGGTGAGGTGGTGGGGTCGTTGGCGCCGGTGTTGCGGGCGTGTGGGGACGAGGAGCTGGTGCGGGGCTGGTCGGAGCGGTTGTTGGCGGTGGGTGGTGGTGCGGTGCGGCAGCGGGCGGCGGCGGGTCGTCGGGGTCGGTTGACGGATGTGGTGGATTTTCTGGTGGCGCAGACGGTGGTGGACGAGTTGCAGCCGGCGTAGGTGGGTGGTGGTCGAGGTTGGCCCGGTGGCGGGTGTGCCCGGGGTCAGCGGTCGCGGTGCAGTTCGCGGGTGAACCAGTCGCGCAGGGGTGTGACGTGGCGGTCGGGGCGGCGCCATTCGGCGAGCAGGTCTTCGAGCAGGTGGAGTTCGTCGACGAGGGTGTCGCCGTGGTAGCGGCGGATGACGGGGTGGATGAAGGCGCTTTCGGCGGCGCGGTCGGGTTGGGGGTGGCGTTCGATGGCGAAGACGTCGCCGTAGTCGTCGCGGCCCCAGCGGAGGCTGACGGTGTAGTAGTGCGGGTGGTCGTGGAAGCGGGCGCGGACGTGGTCTTCGGGCAGGTCGGTGTAGTGGCGTAGTTGGCCGTGGGGGTCGACGACGAGGGCGTCGCAGAGGAATTCGAACTGGGTCCAGAGGGCGGAGCTCCAGTTGACCCGGTCGAGGACGAGGGTGGTGAGGGTGTCGGGGTCGGGGTCGACGAGGGTGTGTGGCAGGGGTACGCCGTCGTAGCGTTCGCGTAGCAGGGCGGTGAGGGTGCGCAGGTTGTAGCGGAATCCGTCGATGAAGGCGGAGGAGGCTTTCTTGAGGTCGCGGTCCTGGGCGAGGGTGCCGGCGAAGTAGAGGCCGTCGATGTTGGTGGACTGCCAGTCGCCGGTGGTGGTGGGCATGCGGCCGTTGGGGATCATGTCGGGTCGGCAGGTGGGGTCGAAGGGGCTGGTGTCCATGGTGAAGCCGGTGCAGCGCAGGACGGTTTCGTAGTCCATGACGGCGGTTTCGCCGTCGGCGTGGGTGTAGGTGAGGTGCACCTGGTAGCGGTTGTCGACGGGGCGGATCTCGTCGATGACGCAGTCGAGTACGGAGTGCAGGGTCTTGAACTGGTAGCTGTCGAGGACGGCGCCGTGGTGGCCGCGGACGTCTCCGGGGTGTTTGGTGTTCCAGGCCAGGCGTAGTGGGCGGGGGCTGGCGAGGTGGATCATGGCGGCGTGGCCGAGGATCGCGGAGGCGGTTTCGAACGCGGAGTTGCCCTTGCCGAGGATGAGGACGCGGTGGCCGGCGTAGTGGGCGGGGTCGGTGTGCATGTCCTCGTAGCCGGTGGCGTGTTCGATGCCGCGGATGTCGGGGATGTTGGGGCGGCCCCAGCCGGTGGCGACGATGAGGCAGTGGCAGTGCAGGACGCGGTCGGGGGTGTGGACGAGGAAGCCGTCGTCGAGGCGTTCGATCCGGTCGGCGGGGGTGTCGAAGCGTACGGCGAGTTGGTGGTAGCGCTGGAAGTCGGTGAGGTAGCGCACCATGTCGTCGGCGTGGGGGAAGTATTCGCTGCTGTACTTGGCGAAGGGCAGGTCGGCGGGTTCGTGCAGCAGGGAGTTCCAGTCCCAGCGCAGGCGGATCTCGGGGTCGGTGCTGGTGGTGTGGACCTTGTTGAGGGAGATGAGCCGGCGGTGGCGGGGGAAGTGGCGGAAGAATTCGGCGGGTGCGGGGGCGCGTTCGAGGGTGACGTAGTCGCAGCCGGCCTGTTGGAGGTAGTAGCTGAGTTGGATGCCGGCTGGTCCGGCTCCGATGATGACGTACCGGTGGTGTTCGGTGGTGGGGTCGTGGTGGCTCGTCGGGCCTGGGGTGGGTGCCGTCACGCCAGAGACCTTCGCCGATGCGGCGGGTTGGTGTCAACGCTGGGTGGGGTGACGGTGACGCGACCGCTGGTGAGGGGTGTGGTCTCCCCCGCCGGGTGTGCGGTCAGCCGAGGTCGACCAGGAGGGGGCGGTGGTCGGAGATGGTGGACAGGGGGGTGTGCACGGCGGTGACGGGTGGCAGCTGGTCGAGGCCGTGGCGGTCGGCGAGGATGTGGTCGAGTTGGACGCGGGGTTGCCCGGCGGGGTAGGTGGGGCGGCGGCCGAGGGGGTGCCAGCCGGTGAGGAGTCGGGCGGGGCCGGCGGGCAGGTTGAGGTCGCCGAGGAGGATGCGTGGGGCGGGCAGGGTGCGTAGGGCGCGGACGGTCTGGCGGAGTTGGTGGGCGTTCCAGCCGGGCACGAAGGACAGGTGGGTGGCGGCGACGGTGAGCCGTCCGTGTGGGGTGTCGAGGACGGCGGCGAGGACGACGCGGGGTTCGTCGCGCAGGAGGATGAGTCCGCCGCGGGGGCCGGGGACGTAGACGGGTGAGCGTACGGGGGCGGGGCGCAGTCGGGTGACCTGCCAGGTGTGTACGCGGTGGCGGGTGACGAGGCCGACGCCGTAGCAGGGTTCGCCGTGTCCGTCGTCGTCGTGGGTGAGGGGGCGGAACTGTTCGCCGGGGGTGCCGACGACGGCGGCGGCGAAGCGGTGTTCGCCGGCGGCGAGGGCGCGGGCGGCGATGGCGGTGAGGTCGAGTTTGCCGCTGCGGCTCTGGTCGCGGTCGACTTCCTGCAGGGCGAGGACGTCGGCGTCGAGGGCGGTGACGGCGGCGGTGAGCCGGTCGGGGTCGACGAGTCCGTCGGCGAGGGACCGGCCGTGCAGCAGGTTGAAGGTGGCCAGGCGCACGCTTGCACCCTACGTGGCCGTGGGAGGGTTGCCGGGTGTTGAAGGTGTTGTTGTGCTCGATGCTGCTTTTCGTGGCCCTGGGTTCGGTGGGTGTGTGGCTGCGCCGGCGGCGGGGTCGGTGACCTGCGGTTCTGGTGAGGCTGGCCACAGGCGGCGTCGTGGGGTGGGTGGCGGTGGGCAGAATGGCCGCCCGTGGATGTGGATCCCCTGTCGTTGACGACCCTGCTCGCCGCGGCCGCGATGGCCGGTTGGATCGACGCCGTGGTGGGCGGTGGTGGTCTGCTGCTGTTGCCGGTGTTGATGGTGGCGGCGCCGGGGATGCCGGTGGCGTCGGCGTTGGCCACGAACAAGTTGACGGCGATCGCGGGTACGACGACGGCGGCGGTGACGTACGCGCGCCGTACGAAGATCGACTGGGCGGTGGCGGGGCCGTCGGCGGTGCTGGCGATGTGTTGCGCCGGGGTGGGTGCGGCGTTGGCGGGGGCGGTGCCGGCGTCGGCGTACCGGCCGGTGGTGCTGGTGGTGCTGGTGTCGGTGGCGGCGTTCGTGGTGTTGCGTCCGCGGTTGGGGGTGGTGGCGCAGCCGCATCGGCGTACGCGGGTGCGGGTGGGTGTGGCGGTCGCGGTGGCCGGGGTGGGTATCGCCCTGTACGACGGGCTGGTGGGTCCGGGTACGGGGACGTTCCTGGTGGTGGCGTTCACGGCGCTGGTGGGGGCGGACTTCGTGCACGGCTCGGCGATGGCGAAGGTCGTGAACGTGGGCACGAACCTGGGGGCGTTGGCGGTGTTCGCGGCGACGGGGCACGTGTGGTGGCTGCTGGGGGCGGCGATGGCGGTGTGCAACATCGCGGGGGCGGCGTTGGGGGCGCGGATGGCGTTGCGGCGTGGCTCGGGTTTCGTGCGGGTGGTGCTGTTGGTGGTGGTGCTGGCGTTGGTCGGCAAGTTGGGCTTCGACCAGTGGGTGGCGGCCTGACGGTCGCCACCCACTGCTCGGCGGTCCCCCGCTGGTCGGCGGGTCAGGCGTGTCGGACGACGTCGGTGTAGTCGAGGCGGGGCAGGCGGGGGAACCAGGCGTTCTCGCCGGGGCGGCCGATGTTGACCACGAGCAGGGTCTTCCAGGTGCTGTCGGCGAAGAACTCGCGGTCGACGGCGGCGGCGTCGAAGCCGGCCATGGGACCGGCGGCGAGGCCGGCGGCGCGGACGGCGAGCAGGAAGTAGCCGATCTGGAGGGTGGCGTTGAAGCGGGCCATGCCCTCGCGGACCTCGGGCTTGCCGGCGAGGTCGTCGCGCATCTGGGGTCGGATGGGGAAGACCTGCGGGATGAACTCGTGGAAGTCGGTGTCGGCGGCGAGTACGGCGACCATGGGGGCGCTGGCGGTCTTGGCCTTGTTGCCTTCGCTCATGTGCGCGACCAGGCGGGTGCGGGCCTCGCCGGGGCGGACGTAGAGGATGCGCAGGGGCTGGGTGTTGGCGGCGGTGGGCGGGAACTTGGCGAGTTCGAAGATGGCCTGGAGGTGTTCGTCGGTGACCGGCTCGTCGGTGAAGGTGTTGGCGGTGCGGGCGTCGGTGAACAGCAGCGCCTGGGCCTCGGGGTCCAGGTTGATCAGGGGCGAGTGGACGTCGGTCATCGGGGTGTCTCCATCGAATCGGCTGACTTGCTTCGGCTACGGTAGCAGCTAGCTTTTTACTAGTCCCTTGTTCGGGGGATGTCCGCCGTATCCTGGGGTCATGACGGTCAGGCCACAGGTGGGCGAGACGCCCCGCACGTGTGACGGGGGCGTCGCCCGGGCCTTCGCGTTTCTCGGCAAGCGGTGGAACGGCATGCTCCTGAGCACCCTCGCCGACGGGCCGGCCGGGTTCGCCGAGCTGGCCCGCGCCCTGCCCGGGATCAGCGAGTCGGTGCTCTCCGACCGGCTGGGCGAGCTCGTGCGGGTCGGGCTGGTCAGCCGCAGTGTCCGGCAGGGTCCCCCGGTGGGGGTGAGCTACGAGCTCACCGGGCCGGGTGCGGCGCTGCTGCCGGTGCTCGACGCGTTGGGCCGGTGGGCGCACGAGAACCTTCCCGCCGAGCCGGAGACGACCACGTCGCCGGGCTGCTGAGGACGCCCGGCGACCGGGCGCAGCGCCCCGCGCCGGATGTGTGATCATCGGCGGATGCCGGTACGCGCCGAACACGACCGGACCGTCCTGGCCGCGCTGCTCGGGCGGGACCCGGTGCTGCACGCGTACCAGCTCGGTGACCTGGATGACTTCTTCTGGCCGTACACCTCCTGGTTCCGCCGCGACGAGGAGGTGGCGTTGCTCTACCACGGCGCGGACCCGCCCACGTTGCTGGCGTTCGCGGCCCCGCCACGGGTGGACCGGCTGGCGACGCTGCTGCGCCAGCTGGCGCCGGTGCTGCCGACGCGCCTGTGGGCGCACCTGTCCCCCGGCCTGGAGCCGGCCCTGGCCGGGGTGTTCCGGATGGACGCGGCCGGCCCGCACCACCGGATGGCGCTTACCGACGCGGCGCGGCTGGACACGGTGACCCCGGCGGGATCGGTGCTGGGCGCCGACGACCTGCCGGCGCTGCGCCGGCTGTACGAGGTGGCCTACCCGGGCAACTGGTTCGACCCGCGGATGCTCGACACCGGCCAGTACGTGGGCGTGCGCGACGGCGGGGAGCTGGTGGCGGTCGCCGGGGTGCACGTGTTCTCCCCCGCGTACCGGGTGGCGGCGCTGGGCAACGTGACCACCCATCCCCGGCTGCGCGGGCGAGGGCTGGCCGGTGCGGTGGTGGCCGCGCTGTGCCGGCGGCTGCGCGAGCACGTCACGCACGTCACGCTCAACGTGAAGGCGGACAACGCGGCGGCGTTGCGGCTGTACGGGCGGCTGGGCTTCACCCGGGTGGCCGACTACGGCGAGTACGCGCTGCGCGCCCACGACGGGTGAGCGCCCACGGTCGGGGCGCCCGCGCCGGCCGGCGCGGGCGCGGGCCGGGTCAGCCGCGGCGGCTGGGTGAGTCGAAGCGGCCGGCGCGGATCTCCCGCAGCGCCTTGCGGCGGGTGTCGCCGCGCAGGGTGTCGACGTAGAGGCGGCCGGCGAGGTGGTCGGTCTCGTGTTGCAGGGCCCGGGCGAGGAAGCCGCTGCCGGAGATGGTCAGCGGCTCGCCGTGCTGGTCGAAGCCGTGGGCGGTGGCGTGCAGGGCGCGCGAGGTCGGGAAGTAGAGCCCCGGGATGGACAGGCAGCCCTCGTCGTCGTCCTGTAACTCGTCCGACAGCTCCAGCGTCGGGTTGACCAGGTGGCCGCGGTGGCCGTCGGCGTCGTAGACGAACACCTGGGCGTTGACGCCGATCTGGGGGGCGGCGACGCCGGCGCGGCCGGGGGCGCCGAGCAGGGTGTCCATCAGGTCGGTGACCAGGGCGCGCAGGTCGGCGTCGAAGCTGGTGACGGGCTCGCTGGGGGTGCGCAGCACGGGGTCACCGATGATCCTGATGGGGCGCATCGTCATGTCGGCCAGGTTATCGCTCGCCGGTCGTGGCGGCGGCGTCCGGGCGGGTGGCGACGAGGACCTCGATGCCGTCGAGGATGCGGGCCAGACCGAACTCGAACGCGCCGTGGGGGTCGGCGGCGGCCTGGTACTCCTGGCCGGCGGCGGTGCCGACGCGGGCGGCGAGGGGGTAGCGGCGCGGGTCGAGGGCCTTCTCCAGATACGGGGCGTGGGCCTGCCACCACTGCTGCTCCGTCATGCCGGTGCGCGCGGCGGCCTGGGCGGCCTCCACGGCGCTGCGCACGGCGCCGTGGACGTAGCCGGAGACGAGGGTGACGACGGCGTCCATCTCCAGGTCGGTCAGGCCGATGCCGTCGACGGCGCGCAGCTCGTACTCGTAGCGGGCGATGACGTTGGGGCCCAGCGGGGGGCGGGTGGTGGCGACCTGCAGCAGCCAGGGGTGGCGCAGGTAGAGCGCCCAGATCTCGCGGGCGACGTGGGTGAGCCGCTCCCGCCAGCCGCCGGGCACGTCGTCGGGGCGGACGGTCTCGCCGTAGACGGTGTCGAGCATGACGTCGAGCAGTTCGCCCTTGCCGGGGACGTAGGTGTAGAGGGACATGGTGCCGACGCCGAGTCGTTCGGCGACGCGGCGCATGGACAGGGCGGCGAGGCCCTCGGCGTCGGCCACGTCGATGGCGGCGCGCACGATGCGGTCCACCGACAGGTCGGGCCGGCCCTTGCGGCTGGTGCGTTCGCGGGTACGCCAGAGCAGGGCGAGGCTGCGCGCGGGGTCGCCGGTGCCGCTGTACTCGGTCGTCATCCCGGCACTGTATCGTCCGCCGTACCGTATGCCGTACGGTACGGTGTACGGGTCGAGTGGATGGAGGGCGCGGATGCACCACGACGGACCGGCCGTCGAGGCGGAGGGACTGCGCAAGCGCTACGGCGGCACGCAGGCCCTCGCCGGCCTCGACCTGACGGTGCCCGCCGGCACCGTGTGCGGCCTGCTCGGCCCCAACGGGGCGGGCAAGACCACGGCGGTACGGGTGCTGAGCACCCTGCTGCGGCCCGACGCCGGCGCGGCGCGGGTGGCCGGCGCCGACGTGCTGCGCCACCCCGAGCGGGTCCGTGCCCGCATCGGCCTGGTCGGCCAGCACGCCGCGCTCGACGAGGTGCTCAGCGGCCGGCAGAACCTGGTCCTGTTCGGCCGGCTGCACCACCTCGGCGGCGCGCGGGCCCGCGCCCGGGCCACCGACCTGCTCGGCCGCTTCGACCTGACCGACGCCGCCGACCGGCCGGTCGGCACGTACTCCGGCGGGATGCGCCGCCGTCTCGACCTCGCGGCGAGCCTGATCCTCGACCCGCCGGTGCTCTTCCTCGACGAGCCCACCACCGGCCTCGATCCGCGCGCCCGGGCGCAGGTGTGGGACGCGGTGCGCCGGCTCGTCGCCGGCGGCACCACCGTGCTGTTGACCACCCAGTACCTGGAGGAGGCCGACCAGCTCGCGCACACCGTCCGGGTCGTCGACGCCGGGCGGGTCGTCGCCGACGGCACCCCGGAGCAGCTGAAGACCGCGCTCGGCGGCGACCGCGTCGACGTCGTGCTGGCCCGCGCCGACGACCTGGACCGGGCGGTGCGCGTCGTCGGCGCCGCCGTCGCCGCGGCCCCGCTCGTCGACGCGGCGGGCCTGCGCCTCAGCGTCGCCGTCACCGGGCGGGTGGCCGCACTGGGCGCTGTGCTGCGGGCCCTCGACGACGCCGGCCTCACCGCCGCCGACGTCGCGGTGCGCCGCCCCACCCTCGACGAGGTGTTCCTGCGGCTCACCGACGGCCACTCCCCCACCACCCGCCCCGACGAGGACAGGGTGGGTGCATGAGCACGACAGGCGTGCGCTGGGCCTTCGCCGACACCGTCACCCTCACCGGCCGGGCGCTGGCGCACTGGCGGCGCCAACCCGGGCAGTTCGTCGTCGGGCTGCTCTTCCCGGTGCTGATGGTGCTGATGTTCGGCTACCTGTTCGGCGGCGCGATGAGCGTGCCCGACGGCGGCGACTACCGGGAGTTCCTGCTGCCCGGCATGTTCGCCATGACGGTGCTCTTCGGCATCGAGTCGACGTACGCGGCCGTGGCCACCGACACCGCGCGCGGGGTCACCGACCGGTTGCGGTCCCTGCCGATGACGCCCTCGGCGGTGCTCACCGGCCGGGCCGCCGCGGACCTGTTGCACTGCGCCGCCGCTCTGGCCGTCATGCTCGCCTGCGGGGTCGCCGTCGGCTGGCAGTGGCGGGCCGGGGCACCGGCGGCGCTGGCCGCCGTCGGGCTGCTCCTGCTGCTGCGCTTCGCCCTGATCTGGGTCGGCATCCACCTGGCGCTGGTGCTGCGCGCGCCCGGGTCGGTGGTGGTGCTGCAGATCCTGGTCTGGCCCGTCGGGTTCACCTCCAACGCGTTCGTCTCCCCCGACACCATGCCCGGCTGGCTCGCCGCCGTGGCCGGGTACAACCCGCTGTCGGCGACCGTCGCGGCCTGCCGGGAACTGTTCGGCAACCCCGGCTGGGGCGGCGAGTCGTTCGCCGCGCAGCACGCCGTCGCGCTCGCCGTGGCCTGGCCGCTGCTGCTGACCGCCGTGTTCGGGCCCCTGGCGGTACGCCGGTACCGCGCGCTCGGCCGGTGACGGACACCCGGGCCGGTGGCGTCACAACTGCTGGCCGGTCCTGGGGTCGTAGCTCACCTCCACCGCCACCACCTGGTCGGTGGGCAGCACCTCGATCCACTGGTCGAAGACCTCGTACGGGGCCGCCGGGCGGAAGCCGCCGTCGAGCGGGTCGAACCCGGTCTCGAAGACCTTCTCGGCCACGAGGGTGTTGGCGATCTGCGTGTTGTCCTTCTGCAACTTGAGCGCGAGGATGTTCAGGACCTGCCCGACCGTCTTGTTCCGGTACTCCTCGGGATCGCCCTCCTGGAACGGGTAGGGAAGCCCCAGCGCCGCCTGCCCCTCCACGTTGGCCTGCTTGAGCCACTCCAACGCCGCCTGTTCGCGCCCGGGTCGTACGGGCAGGACCGCCTTGGCCCACGCGGCGTTGAGGAACTCGTTGCGGCGCGCGTCGCCGTCGGCCTGGATCAACCAGCCCAGTGAGCTGCCCGAGGGGGCCGGCTGGGTCTGCTCGGTGATGAGGTAGTTCACCCGCCACTCGTCGGAGACCGTGCCGTCCGGGTTCATCGTGTTCGTCTTGTCGGTGTGGGAGTACCAGGTGACCACGGTCCGGTCCGCGAGGACGCTCGGGTCCCGCACCGGGTACTTGCCGAGGCTGGTCTGAGTGGGCGGGGCAGGCGCCGGTGGAGTGGTGGGTGGCGGGGTGATCTCGCGGGGCCGCCAGTAGTCCGGTGCCACGAAGTACAGCATCTCGTCGACGTCGAAGATCTGCCGGAGCAGCTCCGAGCCCAGATACAGGTCCGCGAACAGGTCGAACGGCTTCAGCTTCTGGATCAGGCTCCCGTAGATCGCCTGGCGTTCCTCCGTGCGCAGGTCCTGCGACGGCCGTGGGCGCATGGCGCTGAGCAGACCGAGGCGGTCCCGCACCGCCGAGGCGTACGCCGTGCGTTGCAGCTCCGCCACCTGCGCCTGGTAGGCCTTCAACTCCTCGTTGTAGCGGTCGTGGGCCTCGTTGGTCTGCGGTGGGTCCCACGTGACGTCGAAGGTCAGGCTGATCGGGCTGAGGTCGCCCGAGTGGAAGAACTTCGCGAAGACCGCGAAGCCGGTCTGCTCCTGGTTGGTGCGGATCAGGTCGGGCACGAACGCGCGACCCGGTGCGACGGAGACGAGTCGCGCGTCCTTCAGCTTGTAGCCCCGCTCGGGCGGCGACGGAGTGAAGTCGATGCGGGCCACCGCGTGGATGGCGTTGTCGTGGTCGGTGATCCCCTCGGCGTCCGGAGGGGAATGGTGCACGAACTCCATGTTCGCTTCCGGCGGGTCCTGGGTGGCCCGCACCTTGCGGATGGGGAACGTCCCGGTGAACGGGGTCGTCCTGGCCACGAGCGGCGGTGGCGGCTCCGGCTTCCGCAGGGCGGTGAGGTCCGGCGCCGCGACGAGGTGCACCAGATCCCCCAGGCCCAGGTTGCGGCCCGGCGCGGGCAGGTACACCTGCCAGCACAGCCGCCCGCCGATGTGCTGCACCTGCACACCGACCTTGCGCATCTTGCGCCGCAGCTCGTAGTTCACCAGCTTGCCCGTGGTGTTCTGCACGAGGTAGCGGCGGCTGGACAGGTCGGTGCTCTCGGTCACCGTCTTGAACGTCGTCTTGTAGTTCCTCTTGATCTCGCTGGTGACCTTCGCGCTCTGCGTACGGGAGTGCTTGTGGGTCTCCTCCGAGGACCGCTTCACCGTGGCGTTCAGGCTGAAGCTGGCGCTGGCGTCCGCGTGGTAGACACCGACGTTGGCGCCACCGGAGGCGCTGATGCCGAGCTTGGTGTCGTTGGCGTTGTCCTCCTTGACGGCGTTGGCGATGTCCTCCTGCTCCGTCAGGCTCTCCTCGACCTTGCGGGTGGTCTCCTCGAACTGCTCGGCGGTCTTCTCGACAAGGGTGCGCCGCGTGCTGGTCTCGACGAGTTCCACGGTGCCGCCCGGGCTGAGCCACAGGTGCCCGGCGGGCGGACCGAGGAACGTGTCGAACTCGAAGAAGTACTGCCGGAACAGATTCACCAGCCCGACCGGCGAGAGCACCCCACGGATCGGGGCGTCGAAGTGCTCCGCCAGGGCGGTGAGCGCCGCGTCGTCGAGCGTGCTCGCCGCCTCGGCCCTGGAGAACGACTCGTGGTCGAGGTCCAGCAGGGCGCGGTCGGTGGCGCCGTGGGCGACGCGCAGCGCGTTCTGCATGCCGAACCAGCCCGCCAGCGGCTGGTAGATGCCGAAAAGTTCGCTGGCGTACGGCAGGGTGCCGGCGAACGCGGTCAGGGGCCGGCCGGTGTGCACCGGCGGGCCGTTGACGGGTGCGGTCAGCACCTGCGCCGGAGCCGACGTGCCGCCGGGGACGGTGGCGAAGGGCAGCGGCGCCGGCGACTGGCCGGTCACCAGCTTGACCAGCAGCGTCTCGGCGGTGGCCTCGGCGGCCGGCGCGACGAACGAGATGGTCTGCGTGCCCGCCGAGCTGGTGAGCCGGCCGGCGTACTGCCGCGACGAGCCGGCCTCGCGGATGAGGAACATGTTGGCCAGCGCGGGGGTGTTCGGGAACTCGCTGGGGTCCCGGACGTCCATGTCGCGTGGCAGACCGAGGGCGATCCGCTGGTTGGCCGGGATCTCTCCGGGCGGGTTGGGCTCGATCGTGTAGGACCAGATCCGGTAGCCGGGGTCGGCCCCGGCGACGGGAGCCTTGCCGCTGAACGTGACGGTGATCGCCATGATGCCCCTTCGGCCGATGCGCGGGGGTGACGCCTGGATCGTACGACCGGTGACGGGTTCACATCCTGCCGTAATCGGATGTCCGTCTGTCCTGTCCCGCCGCAGGCGGCTAGGGGCGCGGCGCTGCCGCCCGGCCGAGGGTGGTCATCGACAGGGCGTGCGAGAACCCGATCCGGGGGATGGTGTGGTGCGGGTCGAGGAACACCGGCAGCTGCGGTCCCGAACTGCCGTCCACGTACGGGTTCGACACCCGCAGGTCCGTCCAGCGGGCGTTCTGCAGCAGCCGCGCCCAGAACGTGCCCCGTGCCGGTGGCGTCGGGCGGTCGAGGTCGAGGCCGGCGCCGCGCAGGTCCTTCCACACCGGATGGGGGTCGGTCAGCGGGTCGGGCGGACCGGTGTCGCCCGAGTGGTAGCTGCGTACGACCCGGCCCGGGTCGTGGTTGAACCACACCCGCAGCAGGTCGAGGTAGGCGCGCCAACCGCCGGTGCCGCTGTGGTGGCCGTCGAGGTCCCACACCTCGCGGAACGCGCGGGCCCACTCCCGCCGGCCGTCGGTGCCGCCGCCCATCGGCACGCCCCAGAGAGTGGAGTTGAGCCCCACGGGAAAGGTGAGGTCGGACATGAGGGCCTTCACCGCGCCCATGCCCTGGCTGAAGCCGGCGACCGCCACCTGCCCGACGGCGGGCACCGCGCCGAAGTCACCGGAGTAGAGCGGCGGGAAGATCGTCCGCAGGTTGGGCCCGGCCAACTCGTGTGCGGTGGCGTCGGGCTTGCGCAGCCCTAGGCTGCTGGTGCGGCACTGCCGGTGCAGGAACACCGCGACCTCACGCAACATCCGCAGCAGCCCCTCGCCGGTCGCGAACGGGCCCCACTGCCCCTGCGGGAACAGCGGCATCACCAGCACCGAGCGGTTGCCCCAGCCCAGCGACTGGAAGGCGAAGAAGGCCTCGTCGAGAAGGTACTTGCGGGCCAGGTTCAGGTATTCCTGCAGTGGCGCCGCCGCGTTGACCAGCCCGTACGGGTACCGGGCGGTGTAGTCGCCGGTGCTGGGGCTGCAGTAGACGACGAAGTCCAGACTCGTCACGGGCTTGGGGTCCGGCAGGTTCGGCGACACCACGGCGACGACGAACTTCGGATCGGACTGCGTCGCGGCGTACTCCAGGAAGTGGAACCGACTCAACGCCGCGATGTTGACAGTGACCTCACGTTTCTCGCCGAACCGGTCCCAGCCCGCGTCGGTCTCGGCGGCGGCTGCGGGCTTCAGCAGCTCCCGGTTGGCCTGGCGGAACGTCAGCGTGTTGTTGTAGTGCCCCGCGTAGGTGTGGATCTGCGGGTTGTTGGGCCAGCCCACGACCCGTGCGGCCCTCGGGTCGCGCCCCCGGCTGGCCATGATCCGCGTGACGTCGGCGTCGGAGAGCGTGACGACCGGCGACGGGTCCATCCGCCCGAGTGTCACGGTCATCGTCACGTCGTCGCCGGAGACCGCGCGGCGGGCGAGGGAGTTGTCCCACGTGGCGGAGCGCATGTCTCCGGTGAAGGTCACCCGCTCGGCGACGTACGCCGGATGGCTGACCCGGATCTGCGGCACTGTCGGCTGGTGGGACACGACGGTGCTCCAGCGTCCGGCCCCGTCCGTGGTCCCCTGCCCTGCGTCGAGCACGACGAGCGCGCCGGGCACCGCGCCGAGGTTGGCGTCGAGCACGCGGACGGTGAGGGTGATGGCCACCGGCACAGTCTGCAACCGTCGGCCGGTGCACGTCAGGACAAATTGCCGACATCGGGTGCGGCGCCGGCACGCGGGGCCTGCGGGCGGGCCGGCCGCCGTCAGTGTGGTGCGGCCGGCGGCGGGCCGGGGTCCGGGGAGGGCGGCAGGCCCGCGTCGGCGATGCGTTGGCGCAGCGGCCGTCGGCGCATCGCGGCGAGGACCTCGTGCAGCACGTCGGCCAGCGGCACCGTCAGTTCCGTGTCCAGTTCGCGTATCGCGGCGGTCGTCGCCGCCCACTCCGCCTCGATCAGTGGAAGCAGCTCGCGGGCCCGGCCGCTGAGGTGCACGATGCGTTGCCGGGCATCCGCCCCCGCGGTCAGCTCGACCAGGCCGGCGCGGGCCATCTGCGCGACGGTCTGGCTGGCCGCCGAGTGGGTGACCCCGACCCGGCGGGCCAGGTCGCGGATGGGCAGTGGCCCGTCGGCGACAAGCACCCGCAGCGGTGGCGAGAACCGGGGCCGGTAGTCGGGCAGGCCCCGTTCGGCGTAGACCGTGGCGACGTCGCCATCGAGCACGTCGAGCACGTGCCGAAGCAGCGTGCCCAGGGCCTCACGTTCAGGTACGGCTGTCACTCCGCTAATGTAACAGCGCTGTTGTATCGATGATCACGAAGGGAACGACGATGGCGCAGCGATACCCCCCGATCGAGCCGTACGCGCACGGGATGCTCGACGTCGGCGACGGGCAGCGCGTGCACTGGGAGACCTGCGGCAACCCGGACGGCAAGCCCGCCGTGGTGCTGCACGGCGGGCCCGGCTCCGGCTGCACGCCCGGCTGGCGGACCCTGTTCGACCCGGCCCGCTACCGGGTGGTCCTGTTCGACCAGCGGGGCTGCGGCCGAAGCACCCCGCACGCCGCCGACCCGGACGTGGACCTGTCCACCAACACCACCGACCACCTGATCGCCGACATCGAACTGCTGCGCGAACACCTCGGCGTGGACCGCTGGCTGGTGCTCGGCGCCTCCTGGGGCGCCTCCCTCGCCCTGGCGTACGCGCAGCGGCACCCGCAGCAGGTCAGCGAGCTGGTGCTGTTCAGCGTGACCTCCGGCACCCGACGGGAGATCGAGTGGCTCACCCGGGAGATGGGGCGGATCTTCCCGGCCGAGTGGGCGCGTTTCCGCGACGGCGTGCCGCCGGCCGAGCGCGACGGCGACCTGGCCGACGCGTACGCCCGGCTGCTGGCCGACCCGGACCCGGCGGTGCGCGAACGGGCGGCGCGGCAGTGGTGCGACTGGGAGGACACCCACGTCGCCACCGCCCCCGGTCACCGGCCCGACCCCCGCTACGACGACCCGGTGTTCCGCATGCTGCAGGCCCGGCTGGTCACCCACTACTGGCGTAACGGATGCTTCCTGCCGGAGGGGCAACTGCTGCGCGAGGCGGGTCGGCTGGCCGGCATCCCCGGCGTGCTGCTGCACGGCAGGCTCGACATCAGCAGCCCACCGGAGGTGGCGTGGCAGCTGGCCCAGGCCTGGCCCGACGCCCGGCTGGAACTGCTGGAGACCGCCGGACACGGATCCGCCAACGGCATGGCGGAGCGGGTCGTGGCGGCGCTGGACGACTTCGCCGAGCGCCGCTGACGAAGCACCGCGCACCTGAGGACGAGCCGCCACTGTCCCGGCCGCGAAGCGCCCAAGGCGCCGGCTACGGCACCATCCAGGACAGCAGGGGCGTCGCCTGTAGCCCGACCAGCACACACATCAGGGCGAGCAGCAGCACGCTCGGGCCGAACATCCGCCGGAACAGGTCGCCCTCGCGGCCGGTGAGTCCGACCGCCGCGGCGGCGATCGTGAGGTTCTGCAAGCTGATCATCTTGCCGAGGGTGCCGCCGGAGGCGTTGGCCGCGGCCAGCAGGACCGGATCGAGGCCGGCCCGCTGCGCCGCGGCCACCTGGAGCGCGCCGAACAGGGAGTTGGACGACGTGTCCGAGCCGGTCAGGGCGACGCCGAGCCAGCCGAGCACCGGCGCCAGCACGGCGAAGAGGCCGCCCGCGCCGGCCATCCAGACGCCCAGGGTGGCGACCTGCCCGGAGGCGTTCATGGTGAACGACAGCGCCAGCAGCCCGACCACAGTCAGCACGGCCCACCGCAGTTCGAACAGGGTGCGCCCGTAGAGCCCGACGGCCTCGCGCGGCGGCACCCGCAGCAGCGCCACCGTGATCAGGCCGGCCACCAGCAGCAGCGATCCGGGGGCCGCGAGCCAGGCGAACCGGAACGTGGTCAGCGGTGACGGGGCACCGGAGGCGGTGACGACGTGCAGTCCGGGCCAGGAGAACGCGAGCGTGCCGGCGTCGAGCAGCCGCTTGACGGCCGGCACCTGGGAGACGGCGAAGACCGCCACGATCGTCGCGTACGGGGCGTACGCCCGCCAGCGCGAGCCTGCCGGCGCCGGCGCGTCGGGCTCCGACAACCCACCGGCGGCGCGCTCCGGCAGCAGGCCGGCGTCGCGCTCCCGCGGCCCGCCGCCGACCGGCACGGGGACCGTCCGCCGCACCACGCCACGGCGGACGACGAGCAGCAGGACGCCCGCCCCCGCGAACGCGGCGGTGATGTCGGCGAGAGCGGCCGTCAGCCAGTTCGCCGTGACGAACTGGGCCACCGCGAACGCGCCGCCGCACGCCAGCGCCGGACGCCACAGCTCGCGCACGCCCCGGCGGCCGTCGGCGACGACGAGCAGGACCAGCGGGACGACGACCGCGACCACCGGGACCTGCCGGCCGGCCATCATGCCCAGTTCCGTGGCGGGCAGCCCGGTCACCCCGGCGAGGGTGGTGATCGGCAGGCCGAGGGGCCCGAAGGCGGCCGGCACCGTGTTGCCGACCAGCGCCACGGCGGCCGCCCGCAGCGGGGTGAAGCCGAGGGCCAGCAGCATGACCGTGGTCACGGCGACCGGCGTGCCCTGCCCGGCCAGGGCCTCGAGCAGCGACCCGAAGCAGAACGCGATCACCAGGGCCTGCACGCGGCGGTCGTCGCTGATCCGGGCGAAGCCCTGCCGCAGCGTGTCGAAGTGCCCCGTGTGCACGGTCAGGCGGTGGATCCAGATCGCCGTCGCGAACGTCCAGACGAGCGGGAAGAGGGCGAAGGTGGCGCCCTGGCTGGCGGCCAGCAGCGTCTGCGGCAGCGGCATCCGCCACAGCCACCAGGCCAGCACGACCGCCACGCCCAGCGCGCCGAACGCCGCCACCCACGCCCGCGTACGCACGACTCCGAGCAGCACGAACAGGGTGAGCAGGGGCAGCGCGGCACAGGCGGCACTCAGCGCGAGCGACCCACCGACGGGTTGCAGGGGTTGCTGGTACATCGGGACCGCCTCGGCTGCGCACGCCCCGGCCCGGGTGGCGTGGAGTACGGCCCATCTCACCGGACGCGGCCGGCGCGGCGCCTCTTCCAACGTGCGCAGCCCGGCGGCTGCGCCGACCGGCCGGTGGGGTTCGCCGCTCAGCCGCCAGCGAGCGCCGCGCGCACCGGGGCGGCCTTCGCGGCGGCCTCGGCGACCTCGGCGTCGGGATCGCTGCCCCACGTGATGCCCCCGCCCGCCCACACGTGCACCCGCTCGGCGTCCACGGCGGCGGTGCGGATGGTCAGGCCCAGGTCGATGCGGCCCGGGGCGACCCAGCCGAGCGCGCCCATGCTGGCGCCCCGGCCGACGGGCTCCAGCGCGGCGATGCGGTCGAGGGCCGCGAGCTTCGGAGCACCGGTGACGGAGCCGCCGGGGCAGACCGCGCGCAGCAGGTCCGCCAGGCCGAGCCCGTCGGCGACCGCCGCGGAGACCGTCGACTCCGCCTGCCACAGGTCGCACCACCGGCGTACGGCGAACAGCTCGTCGACGCGCACGCTGCCGGTGCGGGCGACGCGGGCCAGGTCGTTGCGTTCCAGGTCGACGATCATCACGTGCTCGGCGCGTTCCTTGGCGGAGGCGAGCAGTTCGGCGCGGCCGGCGGCGGTGGCCGGTCGGGTGCCCTTGATCGGCCTGGTGATCAGGCGTCCGTCGGTCAGCTCCACCAGGGTCTCGGGGCTGGCGCAGCCGATCGCCCAGCCCGACCCGGCGAGGGTGCCGCCGTAGCGGGCGCCGGGCAGCGCGGCCAGCCGGCTCAGGGCCGGCAGGGGGTCGCCGGTGTAGCGGGCGGCGGCGTGGCCGACGACGTTGACCTGGTAGACGTCGCCGCGGCCGATCGCCGCGCGGACCGCGCTCACGGCGTCGGCGTGCTGGCGGGGCGTCCAGCTCTCCGCGAAGGTGCCGCGCCACCAGGGGGCGGCGGGCGCACCGACTGCGCCGGGCGGCGTGCCCGGGCCGTGGCCGTAGACGACCACGACGACCTCGGGCAGCCCGGTCACGGGGTTGGCGGCGCCGGCCGACGCGCCGACCAGGGCGGCGCCGGCGGCCGCGGAGACGTAGAGAGCGGCCCCGCACACCCCGGCCGCGTCGTGGCGGCCGGCGGGGCGGGCCAGGTCGTGCAGCGGCAGGCCGTGCGCGGCGAGGAACTCCTCGGCCCGCGCCGCCGGGTCGCCGTCGTCGGCGGGCCGCCACTGCCAGCGGGCCCGCTCGACGAGGGTACGGCGGCAGCCGGCCGGCGCTCCCGGCGCGCCGACCGTCAGTCCTGGGAGCGTGTCCACGCCGTCCGGCCCATCCTGTCTCATCCGTTCAGTGGATTTCGGAAAAACGACGCGCATACCTGCTCGATGCCGGCCACTTTCGCTTGGTACTGTGCGTCACTGGTCATGTGAACCATGACACAGTGCCCCCACAGTCCGGAGAACCCGATGTGCCAGCACCAACCCACCTGCCCCTCCGCCGAAGCGACCGACCGGGACGCCGCCCGGGTCCTCGCCTGCTTCCCTGAGCAGGGCTGGAGCCTGCTCTGCAACGGTGTCATCGTCTTCGAGGACACCGGCGAACTCCTCCCCGACGGCAGCAGCATCGCCCCCCACCGCGGCCCCGCCCGACACGCCCTCGTCGCCTGACCCCTGTCACGCTGCGTCACGCCTTTTGCACTCGTCGATCTGAGCTGGTCCCCCGGTCGGGACACCCCCCGCCCAGGTCGACGCACCCGCCGGGGCGGCACCACGACCGCCCCGGCGTCACGCGACGTCAGTCCTCGAACGCCTCCGGCGCCGGGCAGGAACACACCAGGTTCCGGTCGCCGTACGCGCCGTCGATGCGCCGCACCGGCGGCCAGTACTTCCCGGCCCGCTGCACCCCGGCCGGGTACGCGCCGACCGACCGCGGGTACGGGTGCGGCCACTCGTCGCCCGACACCATCGCCGCGGTGTGCGGGGCGTTGGCGAGAGGATTGTCGCCGGCCGGCCACTCCCCCGAGGCCACCCGGTCGATCTCCGCCCGGATGGCGATCATCGCGTCGCAGAACCGGTCCAGCTCGGCCAGGTCCTCGCTCTCGGTGGGCTCCACCATCAGCGTCCCCGCCACCGGGAACGACATCGTCGGCGCGTGGAACCCGTAGTCGATCAGCCGCTTCGCCACGTCGTCCACGCTCACCCCGGTCGCCTTCGTCAGCGGCCGCAGGTCCAGGATGCACTCGTGTGCCACCAGGCCCTTGTTGCCCGCGTACAGCACCGGGAAGTGCCCGCGCAGCCGCGCCGCCACGTAGTTCGCCGCCAGCACCGCCACACCGGTGGCGCGCACCAGCCCCGCCGCGCCCATCATCCGCAGGTACGCCCACGGGATCGGCAGGATCCCCGCCGATCCGTACCGCGCCGCCGAGATCGCCGGCCGGCCGTCGACGTGCACGCCCAGCGGATCGCCCGGCAGGAACGGCGCCAGGTGCGCCCGCACCGCCACCGGACCCACCCCCGGACCGCCGCCGCCGTGCGGGATGCAGAACGTCTTGTGCAGGTTCAGGTGCGACACGTCCGCCCCGAACTTCCCCGGCTTGGCGAACCCGACCAGCGCGTTGAGGTTCGCCCCGTCGACGTACACCTGACCGCCGGCGTCGTGGACCTTCGCGCACAGCGACGCGATGCCCGTCTCGTACACCCCGTGCGTCGACGGATACGTCACCATGATCGCCGCGAGGGCGTCCCGATGCTTGTCGATCTTCGCGTCGAGGTCCACCAGGTCGATGTTGCCGCCGTCGTCGCAGCCCACCACGACGACCCGCATGCCCGCCATCACCGCGCTGGCGGCGTTCGTGCCGTGCGCCGACGACGGGATCAGACACACGTCCCGGTGCCCCTCACCCCGGTCCCGGTGGTACGCCCGGATCGCCAGCAGGCCCGCCAGCTCACCCTGCGAACCGGCGTTCGGCTGCACGCTGACCGCGTCGTAGCCGGTCACCTCCGCCAGCCACCCCTCCAACTGGGAGATCATCTCCCGGTAGCCGGTGGTCTGCGCGTCCGGCGCCAACGGGTGCACGTGCGCGAACTCCGGCCAGCTCACCGGCTCCATCTCGGTGGTGGCGTTGAGCTTCATCGTGCACGACCCGAGCGGGATCATCCCCCGGTCCAGGGCGTAGTCGAAGTCCGACAGTCGCCGCAGGTAGCGCAGCATCGCCGTCTCCGAGTGGTGACTGCGGAACACCGCGTGGGTGAGGAAGTCCGACGTACGGGCCAGCGCCGCCGGCAACGCGCCGGTGACCGGCGCGTCCGCCACGGCCACCGGCCGCCCGGCCACCGTGGCCCCGAACGCGTCGCACACCTTCCGCAGGTGCGCGGGGGTGGTGGTCTCGTCGCAGGACACCCCCACGTGGTCGGCGTCGACAAGCCGCAGGTTCACCCCCCGGGCCGCGGCGTCGGCGACCACCGCCTCCGCGCCGCCGGGCACCCGCACCAGGACGGTGTCGAAGAACGCCTCGTGCACCACCTCGACGCCGTCGACACCCCGCAGCGACGCCGCCAACCGCACCGCCATGTCATGGGTACGGCGAGCGATGCGCCGCAGCCCCTCCGGGCCGTGGTAGACGGCGTACATGCCGGCCATCACCGCCAGCAGCACCTGCGCGGTGCAGATGTTGCTGGTCGCCTTCTCCCGCCGGATGTGCTGCTCCCGGGTCTGCAACGCCAGCCGGTACGCCGGGTTGCCGTCCGCGTCACGCGACACCCCCACCAGCCGGCCCGGCAGCATCCGCTCCAGCCCCGCCCGCACCGCCAGGTAGCCGGCGTGCGGCCCGCCGAAGCCCATCGGCACGCCGAAACGCTGGGTGGTGCCGGCCGCGATGTCGGCGCCGATCTCCCCCGGCGCGCGCAGCAGCGTCAGCGCCAGCAGGTCCGCCGCCACGGTCACCAACGCCCCGACCGCGTGCGCCGCCTCGACCAGAGCCGCCTGGTCACGCACCGCCCCCGACGCCCCCGGGTACTGCAGGTGCAGCCCGAAGAACTCCGCCGGCAACTCGTCGCGCCCGGTGTCGACGATCCGCACGTCGATGCCGAGGGGCTCGGCCCGGCTGGTGATCACCGCGATGGTCTGCGGCAGGGTGTCGGCGTCGACCACGTACACCGGGCTCCTGCTCTTCGACGCGCGGCGCGCGAGCGTCATCGCCTCCGCCGCGGCGGTGCCCTCGTCGAGCATCGACGCGTTCGCGGTGGCCAACCCCGTCAGGTCCGTGACCATGGTCTGGAAGTTCAGCAGCGCCTCCAGCCGCCCCTGGCTGATCTCCGGCTGGTACGGCGTGTACGCCGTGTACCAGGCCGGATCCTCCAGCACGTTGCGGCGGATCACCGCCGGGGTGTGCGTGCCGTGGTAGCCCAGACCGATCATCGACACGGCCACCGTGTTGCGGGCCGCCAGGGCCCGCAGCTCAGCGAGGGCGTCGTGCTCGCTGGCCGGCTCCGGCAGGTCCAGGGTGCCGTGCCAGCGGATCACCTCGGGAATCGCCGCGTCCATCAACTCTTCGACCGAGCCGTAGCCGACGGCCTCCAACATCCGGCGCTCGTCGTCCGGATCAGGGCCGATGTGGCGGGCGGCGAACTGCTCTGCGGTCATGGGCGGCGCTCCCGGGGCGAGGTCGACAGGTCGGCCTCCCCCTCTGTCGCGCCCGCGAGGCGCTCCACAGTGCCTGCCCACGAGGTCCTTTTGCCTGAGAGGTTCCGGGGAGGATTTGCCCCTTCGGCGCCGCCCCGGATGCTGCTGGGCGGTCTCTCCCACGTGGGTGCTGCCGGCATGGTCAACGCTACCAGCGCCGCACCGCCCACCGGAGGTCGTACCCCCGCCGGCGACAACCGTCGATGAGCAGCCGGCCCCGCACCCCCGGCAGGCCGCTACCGGCCCACGCCCGCCAGCCCCGCCGCGGCATCGCCAACCATCCGGTCGGCCAGCGCCGGCAGCAGCCGCCCCAACGGCGCGTCGACGGTCAACGCCGCATACCCGTCGCCCCGGGTCGGGCCCTGGTTGACGATCACCACCGGAATGCCCAGCTTCGCCGCGCGCACCACGAACCGGCGACCCGACATCACCGTCAACGACGAACCCAGCACCAGCAGCAGCCGCGCCCGCGCCACCAGCTCGAAACAGCGGGACACCCGGGCCGCCGGCACCATCTCCCCGAAGAACACCACGTCCGGCTTCAGCATGCCGCCCCGGCAGAACGTGCAGTCGACCGTACGGAACCGGGCCACCTCGTCGTCGGCGAGATCCACGTCACCGTCCGGGTTCACCGCCGCGGCCCGCGCGTCGAAGCCCGGGTTCGCCTCCCGCAGCCGCCGGTCCAACTCCTCCCGCGACGTCCGGTTACCGCAGCCCAGGCACACCACCTCGTCGAGGCGCCCGTGCAACTCCACCACCCCCGGGCTGCCCGCGGCGGTGTGCAGCCCGTCCACGTTCTGCGTGATGATCCCCTCGACCAGCCCGCCGGCCTGCAGCCGCGCCACCGCCCGGTGCCCCTCGTTCGGGGCCGCCCGCGCGATCACCCGCCACCCCAGGTGGCTGCGCGCCCAGTAGCGCCGCCGCGCCTGCGCGTCGCGCGTGAACGCCTGGTACGTCATCGGGGTGTGCCGCCGCGCCGCGCCGCTGGGCCCCCGGTAGTCCGGGATGCCCGACTCGGTGGACAGGCCCGCCCCGCTCAACACCACCACACCACCGCCGGCCACCAGGCCAGCCAGCGCGTCGACCGTCTCCGTCACCCGTCCATGCTGCCTCAGGCGACCACCCTGCGGCGACCGGCCACGTCGTGGCGGGACGGCGGCTAGGTTGGCGGTATGCGCGTCGTCATCGCCGGAGGACACGGCAAGATCGCCCAGCTGACCCACCGCGAACTCGCCGGACGCGGCGACACCGCCGTCGGGCTGATCCGCAACCCCGACCACTCCGCCGCGCTGCGTGCCGCCGGCGCCCAGCCCGTCGTGGCCGACCTCGAACACGTCGACGCCGACGAACTCGCCACCCACCTCGCCGGCGCCGACGCCGTCCTCTTCGCCGCCGGCGCCGGCCCCGGCAGCGGCGCCGCCCGCAAGGACACCGTCGACCGGGCCGGCGCCGTCCTGCTCGCCGACGCCGCGCAACGCGCCGACGTCCGCCGCTACCTGCTGCTGTCCTCGATGGGTGTGGAAGGCGAACCACCCGCCGGCACCGACGAGGTGTTCGCGGCGTACCTGCGCGCCAAGAAGGCCGCCGAGGACGACCTGACCGGCCGCGACCTCGACTGGACGATCCTGCGACCCGGCCAGCTCACCGACGATGCGCCCACCGGGCGGATCACCCTCGCCCGCCACGCCCCCGCGGGTGCCGTGACCCGCACCGACGTCGCCCGCGTCCTCGTCGCCCTGCTCCACCACCCGCACAACGCCGGCGCGATCCTGGAACTCGTCGGCGGCAACACCCCCATCGCCGACGCCGTCGCCGCCGTCGACCGGCACTGACCCGCGTCCCGGCGGCCAGGCGACGCCGCTACTCGCCGAGCACGGCGCGCAGCTGCGCGCCGACCGCCCCGGCCGCCTCCGCGTCGGAGTGCAACTGCTCCGACTGCTCCGACAGGTACGCCTGCCACCGGCCCAGGTGCTGCTGCGCCGTCGTCACGGCCGCCACCAACGCCGCCTGCCGGCCCTCCAGCTCCCGCACCTGCCGCCGCAACTCCTCGCCCCCCGCCCCCGACGGGCCGGCGACACCCCCGGCCAGCACGTGCGCCTCGGCGATGATCTCGTCGGCCTGCCGCCGCGCCTCCGCGATGATCTCCGCGCCCTCCGCGCTGGCCTCACCGATCGTCCGGTTCGCCTCGTCCTGCGCCCGCACCGCCAACTCGATCACCATCGGATCCGGGCCCTGCGCGCCGGTGCTGGGCAACGCGCCGTGACGCAACATCTCCACCTGCCGCGCCAGGCCCTCGTTCTCCCGCCGCAACCGGTCCACCTCACCGCCCAGCAACGCCACCCGCTCGTCGGCCGACCGGGCCAGGCCCGCCACCTCGTCGGCGGACAGCCACCGACCGCCCCGGAACCGGCGCGCCTCCAACGCGCCCACGGCCCGGGTCAGCTCACCGTGCGCATCGGCGACCACCCGGTCGCCGTGGTCGACGCTCATCGCACACCCGTCCAACTGAAGTCGTCCGGCGCGGCGGCGGCAGCGCCCGCCAGCGGCGGATACAGGCAATGGTCGTAACTCTCCACCAGGATCCGCTCCCGCGGCACCCCCGACGCCGTCAACGCCGCAACCGTCGCCCCGGTCATCTCCGGGCTGCCGCACACCAGCACCTCGGTGTCGTGCCACGGACCCAACCGCACCGCGGTCTCACCGGCCGTGCCCACCGCCCCCTGCCACTGCCAGCCGGACTCCACCGTCGGCACGTACCGCAGCCACCCGGACTGCCACGACTGCGCCGGCGCGCCCGCCGCCAACTCCCGCAACGCCACGTCGTCGTACAGGTCGTCGGGGGTCCGTCCCCCCACCACCAGCGTCGTCGAGCGCCCCGGCCCCAGCCGCAACGCCTCCACCACCGCCCGCAGCGGCGCCACCCCCGTGCCCCCCGCCACCAGCAGCAACGGCAGGCCCGGCGACCGGTCGTACGACGACAACGCCGTCCCCACCGGCGAGCCCAACAGCACCCGGTCACCCTCCCGCAGCCTGCGCACCAGATGCGTGGAGAACCGGCCCGCCGCCCGCACGTGGAACTCGATCGTCCCGTCCGGACGCGGCGCGTTCGCCGGCGACAGATACCGCCACGTCCGCAACTGCGGCACCTGCACCGGCAGCGACTGCCCCGGCAGGTACTCACACAGGTAGTTCGGACGGACCGTGAACACACACACGTCGGCCCGCCGCCGCTGCACCGCCAGGACCTCCGCCTCCCAGTACGGCGGCGACGTCCGCTCCGCCTCCACCGCCCCGGCAAGCATCAACCGCGCCACCAACTCGTACGCCCCGGCCCACTCGGCGTGCAGCTGCGGCGTCCACCGTGGACCCAGGAACCGCTCCAACGTCGCCAGCAACGCCTGCCCGACCCGGATGTAGTGCCACTCCGTCAACGGCACCGGCCGGCCCTGCCGGTCCTCGCCCTGGAAACGCCGGTGATCGGCGCCCAACCGCTGCGCGAACGCCGTCACCTCCCGCTCGTCGTCGACGTGGGTGACGATGTGCCCCAACGCCGCCAGCAACTTGTCCTGCTGGTACTGCATGTTCGTCGGGAACATCGCACGCGTCTCCGGCGCGATCAGGAACAACGTCGCGTAGAAGTACTTCGCCGCCTCCGGCCCGGCCACCGAGAGCTGGGCCCAACTCTGACGCAGCGCCACCACGTCCATGCCTCAGCCCTCCCGCCGACGAGCCGCGTCGTGCCGCTGCCGCAGGGACAGCGCCTCGACACCCGCCGGACCGTACGCACGATCGGTCTGCCACAGGTTCGGGTTCGGCACCCGCGTGTCGTAGTAGCGGTGGTGCACCGCGTGCAACGCCGCCCACCCCACACTGCCGTTGAGCCACGACCAGTCGCCGTGCACCGGCCGGCCCGCCCGCTCCTCCTGCGCGCAGAACCGCATGAACAGCTCCGACTCCGTGTGCGGATCCGACACCCGTACCCCCGCCGAACGGAACGAGTGCAGCACCGCCTGGTTGATGACCAGAGCCGCGTGCTCCCGCCACAGGGTGTCCTCCCGCGAGGTGTCCAACCCCAACCCCCGCGCCACCGGCAGCAACTGGTCGTACCGGTCCCCGTCACCCATGTTCCGGGTGCCGACCTCGTCGCCCAGGTAGTGCCCGTTGAACGGGGCGCAGCTGTAGTCCACCCCACCCACCCGCAACCGCATGTTGCTGATCACCGGCAGCGCGTGCCAGCGCAACCTCAACTCCGCGAACCACGGATACGCCGGATGCGTCAGGGCGACCTCCCGCACGAGATCCCGCGGCGCCTCCACCAACGTCGGATCCTCGTACGCCGTCTCGATCACCCACGGCAGCAGATCGAACCGGCCCGGCACCGGCGGCGGATGCCACCCCAGCGCCCGCACCGCGTCCGTCATCGCCACCTGCGCCGGATCACCCAGGATCGCCCCTTCGTCCATCCGGTGCCCGCAGTAGCGGATCAGCTGGTCGTTCCAGAGCCGCGCCCGCGGACCCACCCCCGGCCGGTCCGGCGCGAACACCGTCATCACCGACTGGATCCGCCCGCCGTTGTCCGCCACCGCCAGATGCCGCGCCAACTCCCCCGCGATGCCCGCCACCGTCGTCACCCCACGGCGGTCGCGGACCCGCAACCCCGCCCACCGGACCCGCCCCACGCAGCGCGCCGACTGCCGCCACGCCACCTTCGCGCCGTGCACCAACTCGTCGCCGGTGTGCCGGTACGTGCCGGTCACCGCGATCTCCTCCCGCACCCGCGCGACCCGCTCAGCCACCCCCGGCAGCCGACGCTCCTCGTGGTACAGGTGCAGGAACTCCACCGCCTCCGCCGTCACGTCCACCGGCGAGCCGGACGCGTGCGACACGGGACAGCGCTCCGCGCCCCCGGCCCGCACGTCGGCGCCCGCCGCCCTCGCGCCGGCATCCACGTCGGTCTGCACTTCGCACTCAATCCGATCGTCGGGCAAGCGTCGCCGCCCGCTGCCTGCGTCGTCGCGCACACCGGGCCCGCTACTGCCCACACCCGACGGACAGCGACCCACGTGCGAAACAGGCGCAACGACGCAGACAGGATTGCCATGATCGTCAGAAGTGTCAACAAGCCGACAGGTCAGGACGTGGCGCACGCCACACCGCCGCAGGCCCCCACCCCACAGCGGCCGGAACGGCCCGGTCGTGGACGACGATCGCGGGGCGGGCCACGTCGTGCGGGCACTGTGCGCCCGTCGGATCAGCCGAGCGCCGAAACCTCAGCCGGCCCGGCGACGCGCCCGACGCGCCGCCAACTCGTCACCCACCGGCTCCGCCGCCACCTGCGGCTCCACCGACGTCGCCGGCTCAGACGGCAGGTGCGACAGGGACCCCTGGATCTCCTTGAACGCCCCACCGATCGCGATACCGAACACGCCCTGGCCACCCTGCAACAGGTCGACCACCTCCTCCGGCGACCGGCACTCATACACGGTCGTGCCATCGGAGATCAACGTGATGCCCGCCAGGTCCGCCACCCCACGGGAACGCAGCGCCTCGATCGCCTTGCGGATGTTCTGCAACGACACCCCGGCGTCCAGCAGCCGCTTCACCACCTTCAGGACCACCAGGTCCCGGAACGAATACAACCGCTGCGTGCCCGAACCCGAAGCGTCGCGCACACTCGGCACCACCAACCCGGTACGGGCCCAGTAGTCCAACTGCCGGTAGCTGATCCCCACCGCATGGCAGGCCGTCACACCCCGGTAGCCCACGGCACCGTCACCCTCGGTCGCCCACCCCGGCGGCGCCACACCCGGCTCGTCCAGCTCCGTACCCGGATCGGGATCTCGCGGCTCGTGCATCCGGACAACCTCCCCGCCAGTGCGGTGACACGTCGTTTCCGGGACGTGCACCCCTCGACACGGCAACCCTATAGCCGCCTTCAGGAATTGCCCCGCAGAAGCCGCCGCGACACGCCGCGACACGACAACGAAGATCACCCACAGCACCGGAACGTCACCGAAAGTGACATCCCGAAGAAGGCCGGACTCAGCCGGCGAAGTCCTCCGGACGCACCTGGTCCAGGAACTCGCGGAACTTCTCCACCTCGTCCTCCTGCTCGTCCGGGATCACGATCCCCGCCTCGCTGAGGACCTCCTCCGCACAACGAATCGGCGCACCGACCCGCAACGCCAGGGCGATGGAATCACTCGGCCGGGCCGACACCCGCACCCCGTCCCCGAGCAACAGATCGGCGTAGAAGACGTTCTCCTTCAGCTCGGTGATCTCCACCGCCTGCAACGGCGCCTTCAACGCCGTCAACACGTCCCGCAGAAGATCGTGGGTCAGCGGCCGGGCCGGCTTGACCCCCTGCTGCTCGTAGGCGATCGCCGTCGCCTCGACCGCACCGATCCAGATCGGCAGATAGCGGTCCCCGTCGACCTCCCTGAGCAGGACGATCGGCTGGTTGCTGGGCAGCTCCACCCGAACTCCGACCACGCTCAGCTCGCGCACCGCCGCCTCCGTGTCGTTGTCACCTACGCCGCACCGCGCCCTTCCCTGCACGGTACACGGACCGCGACACGGCCGTCCCATGCGCTACCCGCACACGCCCGCGCCAGAAAGGGGTTACCCCGGCAAGCCTACGACACGCTTCCCGGGGAAGATCTTTCCGCACGGCCCCCGCCGGATCACCGACCCAACGTCGACCGCAACCCCACCCGCACCAACGCCGCATGCAACTGCTGCGACAGCGCCACCAACTCCCGCGCCGTCTCCGCCGCCCGCGCCCGCGCCGCCGGATCACTCTGCCGCGCCAACGGCGTCAACAACTGCGCGAACAGACCAGCCTCCCGATCCGCCGCCGTACGGAACGCCCGCAGATGCCGCGGCTCCAACCCGTACGCCGCCAGGCCCGCCACCGCACTCGCGATGATCAACGCGTCGTCGTCGTACCAACCCGGCGGATCCGACACCACCACACCGAGGCGCTCCAACTCGCCCAGCGTCGACTCGTCGATCCCGCTGCGCGCCACCAGATCCAGCCGGCCGAGCCGCACCTGCGGCGACCCGACCGGCTCCTCCGGCACCCGCCCCGGAACCTCACCGTCCGGACCCACCGCCACCAACGTCGGCCGCTGCCGACCCGGCGACTCCCCGGACGCGTCCCACTGCGCCAACTGATCACGGATCACCCGCAACGGCAGATACTGGTCCCGCTGCGCAGTCAGCACGAACCGCAACCGCGCCACATCGTCCCAGCTGTACTTCCGGTAACCCGCCGCCGTCCGCTGCGGCTCCACCAGGCCCTCGGCCTCGAGGAACCGCAACTTCGAGATGGTCACGTCCGGGAAATCGACCCGCAGCTGACCCAGCACCTCACCGATACTCATCAGCGGGCGCGCACGGGCCGCCTCGGGCGGCGTGGAGGCCGCAGGCTCGTTCACCCCCGGCCGGCCCCCTCCTCGGGACGCGGACCGGCGATGAACACCACCCGGAACTTGCCGATCTGCACCTCGTCACCATTGCTCAACGTGGCCGCCTCGACCCGCTCCCGGTTCACGTACGTGCCGTTCAGGCTCCCCACGTCCCGCACCGTGAACGTCCCACCGTCACGGTGGAACTCGGCGTGCCGCCGCGACACCGTCACGTCGTCGAGGAAGATGTCACTGTCCGGGTGACGGCCACTGGTCGTCACATCGTGATCCAGCAGGAACCGGGCACCCGCATTCGGACCCCGGCGAACCACCAGCAGCGCCATACCCGGCGGCAACGAACCGGACATCCGGCTCGGCACCACATCGGTGTCCGGCCCCTCCAGCACTTCGTCGAGCGAACCGAGATTGAGCGTCGAAGTGACGTCGAGTGGGGGGAACTCGTCGTCTGGGCGCGTCATGGGACCACCTCACGGATCTGTTCGGTCGGCGTCGGGTAATGGCGGGTCTGGCCGCCGGGCAGTGCACACCCGGCGGCTGGCTCCCCGTGCCCGGAAAGGCAATTCCGCAACGCTGAACTATTGGTTCTCGGTCGACTGGGCGAGCCTAGCCAGCGCCGAAATGCAGGGCAACCGGACGCGCGGAACACCCGCCACGCCCGAAGGGGACGCACTCAGCTCTCGGTGAGCTCACGATACGCGTCCGCGGACAGCAGACCATCGACCGCCGCCGGATCGTCCGGGGTGATCTCCAACAACCAACCCGCACCGTACGGATCAGTGTTGATCACCTCAGGGGTGTCGCCGAGCGCCTCGTTGCGCGCCGCCACCGTACCGCTGAGCGGGGCGTAGATCTCCGACACGCTCTTCGTCGACTCGATCTCACCCAACGACTCACCGGCCGCCACCACCACACCCGCATCGGGCAGCTGGACATACACGATGTCACCCAGGGCGTCCTGCGCGAAGTGCGTGATGCCGACCCGGACAGTGCCGCCGCCGTCACCCGCCACCCACTCGTGCTCGGCGGTATACCGCAGATCCTCAGGAATCACCAGACGCGTCCTTCATCCATCGGCGCACCGGAAACCCGGTGCGGGCCGCGCCGGTCAGGAGACCGGACGGGCGTGTTCCAGCTTGATCGGCGCGTGCAGCGCCGAAACCTCGGCAGCCTCACGATCCTCGACGATCAACTTACCGCCGTCACCCGTCACCGACGCCACCACCCCGCCGGGAATGTTCAAGGCCGTACGCATCGTCGCCGGATCACCGATCACCGTGATCGTGAACGGACCCGTCAACCGACGCCCGTCCACCACCAACGACCCGCCCTCCCCGTCCAGGAAGAACGTCGACGCGATGATCCGCACCGTCGCCCGGTCACCACCGGAGATCTGCATCGCCTCCGCGCCCGCGCCCCGCAACTCCTGCACCGCGTCCAACACCCGCGACGCCGAGATCGGCTTCTCACCCGCCTCGAACCGCACCGACAACCCCGGCCCCGTCGCCGGCAACGTCCCCGCCAGGATCCCCAACTCGTCGGCCCGCCGCGTCGCCTCCTCCAACGCCGCCTGCCGCCCCTGCTGACCCGAACGCAACTGCCGCTGACTCTCCTCCAGCGTCGCGATGTCCTGCCGCAGCCGGACCTCCCGCGAGTTCAGGTCGTACAGGATCCGCACCAGATCCTCCTGCCGCGTCGCCGCCACCGTCGGATCCGTCGACGTCGACTTGAACTGCACCACCAGGGTGAACCCCAGCAACGCCAACAGCGCCGCGATCATCACCCCGGCCGAACTCACCCGCCGCCGCGGCGTCCCGCCATCCCCGGCCGCCACCGCCGGCGCGGACGGGGTGGCACCGGCGGCAGCCCGGCTCAACTCCACCGTCGCGCCGTCGTCGGGCTCCACCACCGCCGGCTCCTGCACGGGCGGCTCCACCGGCGGCGCGGACCGCTCCGGCGCCAACGGGCTCAACTCGTCCGGATCCGGCGCGTCCGGCCGCGGATCGGGCGCCCCCGCCGGACCCGACGGCCGCCCCGGACCCGCCGGCTGCGGCCAACCCGTGCCCGTCTCGGTGTGCTCGTCGCTGCTCATCGCCACCAACCTACGCCCGGAACAGGTGCCGACGGATCGCCGCCACATTCCCGAAGATGCGCACCCCGAGCACGACCACCACGCCGGTGGAAAGCTGACCGCCCACCCCCAACTGGTCACCCAGATACACGATCAGACCCGCCACCAGCACGTTCGAAATGAACGACACCACGAACTGCTTGTCGTCGAAGATCCGGTCGAGCTTCGCCCGCACCCCGCCGAACACCGCGTCCAACGCGGCCACCACCGCGATCGGCAGGTACGGCTGCAACGCCGTGGGAACCGTGGGGTCGAGCCACACACCGAGGACCACACCGGCGAGCAACGCCAGCACCGCGATCATCGACCACCTCCGGAAGGGCTGGGAGACGTCCTCGAACCGGTCGGCCCAGGACTGACGGAACGGTCGGCCCCCGACGGCGACGGCGTCGGGCTCACCGAGGGCTGCGCGTAGCGTAGCCGCGGGTCCGGAGCGGCCGGCAGGGTGAGGTCCTCCGCCTCACGCACCCCGAACGACAACCCGGTGTCCTCGGCCACCTTCCGCATCGTCAACGCGCTGCGGCTGTCCTCGTACCGGTCCCGCATCGACCCCGGACCGATCGCCGACACCTCGTACGGGCCCGTCACCGGCCGGAAGTCCACCAGGATCGCCTGCCCCGCCGAACGGATCGTCGACATCGCCGTCAACCGCTGACCGTTGATCGCGATCGCCTCAGCCCCCGCCGCCCACAGGTCGTTGGCCACACCCTGCAGATCGCTGTAGATCACCCGGGACGGCCCCACGTCCGCGCCCGTCACCGCGTCCTGGTTCTGCGGCGCGTCCGCCAGGCGCACCACCACGCCGTCACCGCGCACCCGCCCCAGGCCGGTGCCCGCCTCCAGGTTGTGCAACCGCGCCGCCTCCGAGCCACCCAGCGCCGCCGCCCGCTGCCGCGCCACCTCCGCCCGCAGCTCGTCGGCCCGCACCGACAACCGGTCCGTCTCGGTCTCCCGCTGCTTGATCTGCTCGACCAGGCCGGACCGGGCCTGACTGCGCCCCGGCTCGGCCTCCAGCGTCTGCCGGTACGCCACCGCGAACAGGAAACCCAGCAGCAGCGCCACCACCACGGTGACGGAACGCGCCGACCACCGCCGCCACCTCGGCGACGGCGTCTGCCGCTCCTGACGCCGGGCCGCCGCGTCGGCGTAGCCGGGATCCAGCGGATTACGGAACAGCTCGGTGAGGAAGTCCGGGGCGTACACCCGGTCGCCGCGGCCCCGGCCGTCGCCCGGCGTGCCCGTCATGCCGGCGCTCCCCCGGCCCGAACCGCCCTGACCAGCCGGCCGGCCTGCACGACGTAGAGCGCGCCGGCCACCCAGTAGAGGACCAGGCCCCACCAGGCCAGGCCCCAGCCGATCGCCCCGGCGACGGTCGCCGCACCCGGCACCGCCGCGGCGAGCAGCAGGACCGGGAAGGCGGCCAGCAAGAGGAAGGTCGCGGTCTTGCCCACGTAGTGCACCGGCGGCGGGCCGTACCCGTGCCGGCGCAGTACCGCCAGCGAACCGAGCAGGAGCAACTCCCGGGCCAGCAGCGCCGCGGTGAACTGCCAGGGCACCACGTCGCGGGCGGTGAACCCGAGCAGGGTGGCGAGGATGTAGAGCCGGTCGGCGAGCGGGTCGAGCAGCTCACCGAGCCGGCTGACCTGGCGCATCCGGCGCGCGACCCAGCCGTCCACCCAGTCCGTGGTGCCGCCGATGGCCAGCACCACGACTGCGGCCACGTCGGCGTGCGCGACGAGCAGCAGGTAGAGGAAGAGCGGCACGCCGAGCAACCGGACGAAGCTGATGACGTTCGGCAGCGTGAGGATCCGGTCGCCGACGGCCGATCCGCTCGTGCCGGCGGTGGCCCCCGGGTGCTCTTCCCGAGCCGGCGGACGCGACACCGAACCTCCTCCGCGGCACGCTCCGCCGCCCGGCCGAGGACCGGCGGCGCGGAGAACGTGGGCGCTGTCGGGCCGGCTGCCGCCGGCGTCCCCTGCGGTCCCCCGTATACGGGACCTTCGCCTGACATCGGCCCGCGATCGTGACGATCACGGGCCGGTTGCGCTGCCACTATATCGGGCCCTCGGCGCCTCCCTCGGCCTCAGGCAGCCGGGCCCGTGGACGACGGTGTCGTCGGGTGTGCTGCGTCACCACCCGTAAGGCATCCTAGGACACTAGTGGAGCAGGCCGGGGAATGCGCTTACGGGGAACCGAGCCGTCAGGCGGTGCGGGCCTGGGAGTCCGCCGGCGACTCGGTCGGGGTGGCGGTGGCCGCGCGTTCGAACGCCATCAACGCCAGCAGCAGCTCGTGCTGCGCCCGACCGGGCATCCGGTCCAGCACGGCCTGCACCGCCCGGTGCCGGCGCTCCTGCAGCTCACGCAGCAGCGCCTCGGCGGCGGCCGTCGGCATCAGCCGCACCTCCCGCCGGTCCCGGGGATCGGGCACCCGGCGCAGCAGCCCGGTGGCCTCCAACCGGTCGCAGAGCCGGCTCGCCGAGGACGGCACGACGTCCAGCAACTCGGCCAGGCCGTTGACGTTGGTCTCCGGCCGGCCGCTGATCAGCGACAGCACGCGCAGCTGCGTCGGAGAGACGGCCATCTGGTGCCGGGGCACCGCCGAGTCGAGCACACCGACGAGCGCCTCGGCGGCAGCGTCGATCGCCGCGGCGAGATTCGGAGGTCGCTCCACCCGGTGTCCCCTGCGATCGTCCCGCTCGTGCCCTGCCGGTGCGACGACGGCTCTCACCCGTCGCCCCGCCCGGCGGAACCACGCCAGTCCAGGCAGACGACGACCGCGTCGTCGCGCAAATCGGCGTCCGCGTGCCAGGCGTGTAGTTCGCGCATCACCGTACCAACTGCCTCCGCCGGCGGTTGCAGCCGCGTGGACCGCATCGCCCGCGCCATCGTCCGCTCGCCGTACGCGCCGCGGTCACCGGGGTCGGCGGCCCACACCCCGTCGCTGACCACGAACAGCCGGTCCCCCGGTTCCAGCGCGAACTCCTGGACGTCGTAGCGGGCCTCGGCGAACATGCCCAGCGGCAGCTGCTGCTCCAGGTCGATGGGCGTCACCGTGCCGCCGCGCACCCGCAGCAGGTGCGGGGAGCCGGCGTCCACCGCCCGCACCCGGCCGGTGACGGTGTCCAGTTCGAGGAGCAGCGTGGCCACGTACCGGCGACCGCGGTGCTGGTAGAAGACCGTGTCGGAGGCCAGCTCGGCCTGCTCGACGAGGCTGCCTCCGGAGCGCCGGGCGTTGCGCAGCGCGTTCACGGTGACGGCGGTCAGCAGCGACGCCGACAGCCCGATGCCGGCGCCGTTGAGCACCGTCACGGTGAGCCGGTCGTCGTCCACGGACCAGTCGAAGTGGTCCCCGCCGACCGTGTACGCCGGTTCCAGCTGGCCGGCGAGTTCGAACGCCGCGTGGCTCACGCCGCGTCCCGGCAGCAGTTCCCACTGCATCTCGGCGGCCATGCTGAGTCGCTCCCGCCGGCGGACCCGGCGGTACCGGTCGGTCTCCCGGTCCGCCGCGCGCAGCACGACGGCCAGCTCGCCGGCGATGTCCGCGGCCCGCTCGACGACGTCCGGTTCGGGCTGGTCGGGCAGCTCGACCAGCAGCACGCCCAGCCGCTCCCCCCACACCGACAGCGGCAGGTAGAGCCGGCACCGGCCCTCGTCGTCGGTGTCGGTCATCGGCTGCTGGCTGCTGAAGCAGCGCTGCGCCGCGTCGTGGCAGGCGAGGAAGCCGCCGCCGGAGAGGTCCGCGTCGAGCACCGGCCAGAGCCCGGTGATCCGGTAGTCGGCGATGAACACATCCGTTCGCGAGGCGCCCAGGGCGGACCGGATAGCCTGGTCCGCCGCCTCCACCACCTGGTCGGGCGGGGCCGCACGAAGCGCACGCGAGACCTGGCCCGGTGCCTCCAACATGATCATCCTCCGGAAGCTTGCCGTAGGGCAAGCATCATACGGAGCCCTCTCCCCCACCCTCCGGGCGGGCGGGCACACAGCGGGTACCCGCCGCCGCGCCCCTCGCACGCGGGCGGCACCCGGCGCCCGGCGCCCACGTCGCCTCGGCCGGCGGGTGCTGCGGGGGCAGCCGCACGCACCCACGACGGCCAGGTTGCTGCGGCGGCGGGCGACGACCGGTGTTCAGGCGACCGGTGTCCAGGCGGCGACCCGGGTGCCGCGGTGACGGCCGGTCAGGACGGCAGGCCGCACACGCGTACCTCGCCGTCCGAAGGCGTCAGCACGCCGGGGAGTGGACGGCGACCCCGCCGTGGAAGGCGTCGGGCACCTGCGCGGGCGGGCCGTCCGGCCGCCACCGGGCGATCGGGACGATGCCGTCCCCGGTGGGAGTCCAGCGGCCCAGCAGCGGCACGAACGCGGCCGGTGGGCGCATCCGGAACGCCGGGCCCATCATCGCGAGGGCCGCCGGGAAGCCGGCCAGTTCCTCCGTGTCGAAGTCGACGGCGAGCAGGCTGCCCGGCACGGTGGCCTCGTAGAGCTCGTCGAGGGTGCGGGCCAGCGTCTCGTCGTCGAGGAACGCGGCCAGACCGAGGAAGACCACGCCGACCGGTCTCCTCCCCCACCCCGGCACGAACCGGTGCAGCTGGGCGCGGTCGACCGTGCCGATGTCGGTGGCGTCGCCGTAGCCGTAGCCGGCCCGGTCGCTGCCGGCCAGCAGGCGCTGGCCGAGGCGGATGGTGACCGGGTCGACGTCGGTGTAGAGGACGGTGGCGTCCGGGGCGACCTCGTGCACGTTGCCCATGGTGGGCACCCCGGCGCCGAAGACGAGGAAGCTGTCGACCCCCCGCGCGGCCATCGCCCGGACCGCCCGGCCGAGAAACGCGCGCAGCTCGCGGAAGACCGGCTCGCACGGCCCGTACGCCTGCTCGAAGTCGCGGGCGGCCGCCACGTCGACCGGGAAGTGGTGCTCCCCGCCGAGCCAGAAATCGATCATCCGCGCGGTGCTCGGCTGGTCCGGCTCAACCATCGACGACGCTCCCTCCCCGGTGGGCGTGGACAGCGTACCCACCGGTCGGCCTGCGCGGTATCGGCCCGCCGACGGGTTCCCGGCCGCGATACTGGCCGGGAAGCGGCGGGAGGTGGGCGGGTGAACTCGGCGAACGGCGCGGCGGTGGTCGTCGGCGTGGACGGCTCGGACTCGTCGCTGCGCGCCGTGCGGCTCGCCGCCGTCGAGGCGGCCCGCCGGCACCGGCCACTGCGGATCGTGCACGCCTTCATCTGGCCCCTGCTGCGTGTGCCGGTCGAGGCCCCCGCCGCCGGCCCACCCGGCGCCGGCCTGCGGCACCAGGCGGAGCAGGTCGTCGCCGCCGCCACGGACGAGGCCGAGGCGACGGTGCCCGGGTTGCGGATCTCCGGCGAGATCATCGACGGCGAGGCCGCCGCGGTGCTGCTCGGCGAGTCGCTGGCCGCCGCGATGATCGTGCTCGGCGACCGGGGGCTCGGCGGCTTCTCCGCCCTGGTGGTGGGGTCCGTCGCGGTGCAGGTCGCCGCGTACGCCGACTGTCCCGTGCTGGTCGCCCGGGGCACCGACCACCCCGACGGGGCCGTCGTCGTCGGCGTGGACGGCTCCGAGACGGCCCGGCTGGCCGCGGAGTTCGCCATGGAGGAGGCGTCGGTGCGCGGCGCGGCGGTGGTCGCGTTGCACGCCTACCGGCATCCGACCTCCACCGGCCCCGGGGACATGCGACCACTGGTGTACGACGACGCCGAGCTGCGTTCCGAGGAGGAGCGGGTGGTCGCCGAGTCGATGGCGGGGCTCACCCAGCGGTGGCCGGACGTGCCGGTCAGCCGGGAGACGACGCGGGGCCGCCCCACCACCGTGCTCGCCGAGGCGTCCCGGCGGGCCCAGCTGCTGGTGGTCGGCCGGCAGGGACGCGGCGAGCTGACAGGGCTGCTGCTGGGCTCGGTCAGCCAGTCGCTGCTGCACCACGCCGACTGCCCGGTCGCGGTGGTCCGCGCGCCGCGCTGAGCCGGGCACCGCGCCGGACCGGTCGCGGGGTTGGCCCCCGCGCAGGCGGGTAGACGAGCGCGGTACGCCAACGGCGACGACGACCGGAGGAGGCAGTGATGCCAGGACCACGGCCGGGCAGCAACGCGTACGACAAGCAGCGGGCACGCATCCGGAACGCGATCGACGATTCGGGACGACGGGTGCCGGACGACAAGGCCAACGACGTGGCCAACCGGATCCTGCAGTCCGACCGGGGACAGCGGGGGGTCGTCCGCGGCGAGCGGGTCTACGGCCCCAAGGGCGAGCGCGAACCGGGCGACCCGAGGTGAGGGCGACGAACCTGGCCGACGGGGCGATCGCCGGCGCCGTCGGCAGCGCCGCCCTGAACATGGTCAGCTACCTCGACATGGTGCTGCGGGCGCGGCCCGCGAGCAGCACCCCGGAGGAGACCGCCGGGCGGGTGGCCCAGGTGGCACACGTCGACCTGGGGCCCGAGGATCGGGCGGCCAACCGCCGCTCGGGCCTCGGGCCCCTGCTCGGCTACGGCATCGGCGTGGCGGCGGGCGTCGGGTACGCCCTGCTCGCCCGGGGCCGCCGGATGCCGCTGCCGCTGGCCGCCGGGGTGCTCGGCGGCACCGTCATGACGATGTCCGACGGGTCGATGACCGTGCTGGGCGTGACCGATCCGCGCACGTGGCGCCGGTCGGACTGGCTGGCCGACCTCGTGCCGCACCTCGCGTACGGCGTGGCGGCCGCAGCCACCTGGAACCGGCTGCGGCCGCCCGTCGCGGGCCGGAGCTGCTAGCCCCGGGCGCTCTCGTCGTCGGCGACCGGCTCCGTGGCCGGGCCGTACGGCGACACCTGCCCCCGGGGCACCGGGCGCCCCTCGTCGCCGTGCGACGAGCCGCGGTTGCGCGGGTGCCCCGCGGGGTTGGGGCCCTTGCTGTCCTGGCTGGTGGCGCCCTTGTTGTTGCGGCGGAACTCCTCCTGCTGCGGGTTCACCACGGGTTTCTCCTTCCGGGGTCCGGCCGTGTCCGACGTCGGTTACCCGTCCGCCCCGGCCGCATACCCGCCGGGGCGGACGGTCGCAGGGGTGGCCGGGCGCAGGGCGGGTACACGCCGAGGATGGGCGACGACCGGAAGGTGGCGCGGGTCCTGCTGGAGCGGCGCGGCCGCACGTACGCCGAGGAGGCGGGCATCACGCTCGCCGACCGGCCCGCCCCGCTCTACCAGCTGCTGGTGCTCGCCACCCTGCTGAGCACCCGGATCCGGGCCGGGGTGGCCGTGTCGGCCGCCCGCGAACTCTTCGCCGCCGGCTACCGGACCCCGCAGCGGATGGAGGCGGCGAGCTGGCAGGACCGGGTCGACGCGCTGGGCCGGGGCCACTACCGCCGCTACGACGAGCGGACCTCGACGATGCTCGGCACCGGCGCCCGGCTGTGCCTGGACCGCTGGCGGGGCGACCTGCGCCGGCTGCACCGCGACGCCGGCGGTGAACCGGCCGGGCTGCGCCGGCTGCTGACCGAGTTCCCCGGCATCGGCCCCACCGGCGCCGACATCTTCCTGCGCGAGGCCCAGGTGGCCTGGGCCGACCTGCGCCCGTACGCCGACCGGCGGGCCCTGGCCGGCGCGAAACGCCTCGGCCTGCCCGGCTCGGCGGACCGGCTGGCCGGGCTGGTCGACCCGGGCGACTTCGGCCGGCTCGCCTCGGCGCTGGTCCGGGTGGCCCTCGGCGAGGAGTCCGCCGGTGAGGTCACCCGCGCCGCCGCCGCCTGAACGGGCTACTTGGCCGTCTTGTCGCCCGGCTTCGTCAGGTGCCACACCAGCAGCGCCGCCAGCAGCGCGAGCACGACGAGGCCGCCGGAGACGCCCCGGCCGTCCTCCTCGCTGCGGCCGGTGGTGCCGAAGTAGATCACCGCGAGCCCGGCCAGCACGGTGACGAACGTCCGCATCCCTCGGTCCTTCACGTACCGGACGGTACGTCCTGATCCACGCCGTTCGTGACGGTTCCCGCCGCCGTCACCCGACCGGGTCGGGGCCGGCGGAGAAGCCGCGCAGCCGGACCCGGCGGATGGTGCGGCCGGCCACCTCCACCACCTCGACGGTCAGCCCCGGCAGGTGCACCGTCTCCCCCGGTCCGCTCGGCAGGTGCCCCAGCCCGGCCAGCACCAGCCCGGCCACCGTCGTGTACTCCCGCGACGGCCGGAAGTGCAGGCGCACGCCGACGTCGGCCAGGTCGTGCAGCGGGAAGTCGCCGGGCATCAGCAGTGAGCCGTCCGGTTCCCGGGTCACCCCGGTCACGTCCCGGTCGGTCTCGTCGTACAGCTCCCCGACGACCTCCGCCAGCAGGTCCTCCATGGTGATCATGCCGTCGACCCCGCCGTGCTCGTCGACGACGAGGGCGAGCTGCTGGTGGCACAGCCGCAGCTCGCGCAGCGCGTCGGCGACGGGCAGAGTGCCGGGCAGCAGCAGCGGCGGACGGGCCCGGTCGGCAACCGTCGCCGCGTCCGCCCCGACGAGTTCGCGGATGTGCACCACGCCCCGCACCGCGTCGAGCCCACCCGGCCCGACGACCGGGGCGCGGGAGCGGCCGGCGGCGGCGAGCCGGCGCAGCCCGTCGGCCGCGGGCATCGTCTCGGGCAGCATCGTCACGTCCAGCCGGGGCACCAGGATGTCCCGCAGCGTCCGGCCGGCGATGTCGAACGCGCCGGTGAGAATCTCCCGCTGCTGTGCCGACAGGCCCCGCTGGCTGACCAGGATCTCCCGCAGCTCGTCCTCGGTCATCTCCGTACGGTTGGCGCGCGGGTCCCCGCCGGCGAGCCGCACCACCACGTCGGTGGCCTTGCTGAGCAGCCAGACCGCCGGCCGCGACAGCCGGGCCAGCAGGTCCAGCGGCCCGGCGCTGACCAGCCCCCAGCGTTCCGCGCGCTGCATCGCCAGCCGCTTGGGGGCCAGTTCGCCGACGACCAGGGTGACGAACGTCAGCAGCACGGTGACCAGGACGATCGCCGCCCCGCGCGCGGCCCCGCCCAGGAAGCCCAGCGGCCCCACCAGCGGCTCGGACAGGGACACCGCGGCGGCGGCGGAGGCGAGGAACCCGGCCAGGGTGATGCCGAGCTGGATGGTCGCCAGGTACCGGTTGGGGTCGCGGACCAGCCGGGCCAGCCGCTCACCGGACCGGCTGCGCCGGCCCAACTGCCGCACCTGCCCCTCGCGCAGCGTCACCAGCGCCATCTCGCTGCCCGACAGGGCCGCGTTGACCAGCACCAGCACCGCCACCAGCGCGAGCTGACCGAGCTGCGCCCCCATGTCAGTCGACCTCCAGGTCGTCGAGGGAGATCTTGTGCGTCATCAGCCACCGGGCCAGCGCCGACATCCCGAACAGCCACAGCGGCGCGGACTCGGTGGTGCCGTTGGTGGCGAAGATCGCGAAACGCAGGTCCGGCGCCCGGTACGCCTCGATCCGCCACTTGTGCTGCCGGTCCCGCCAGACCGCGGAAGGGTCCATGGCGCCACGCTAGGCGACCGCCGGCCCCGCCGGGGCGGCTTCAGGAGCGGGCCGTCACCACGACCCGCGCGTCGTCGGGCAGCCGGCGGGTGGCGCCGCGACGGTCCAGCAACTCCAGCAGCGGCACCGCGACCCGGCGGGTGGTGTCCAACGCCCGCCGCGCGGCGCTGAGCGTGAACGGCTGGGGCAGCCCGGCCAGCACCCGCACGGCGTCGTCGGCCGCGCCGGGCAGCAGCACCACGTTCTCGGCGAGCCGCAGCAGCGCCCCCGCGCGGACAGCCGCGCCGATCTCCCGGGGACCCAGCCCCAGGTCGGCGAGGTGCTCGGCCTCGGGGGCGCGGAACGGGCGGTCGGCGTACTCGGCGCGGACCCGGGCCACGGCCCGGGCCACCGGTTCCGGCAGCGCGTCGACCGCCGACGCGGTGACCCGACCGGCGCGCAGCCGCAGCGGCGGCCGGACCAGCGCCTCGACCAGCGCCCGCTCGGGCAGGTCCAGGCGCTGGCGCAGCAGCTCGACCGGCGCGCCCGCCTCCAGCGGGTGCTCCCGCGAGTGCCGGGCGACCTCCTCGACCAGCCGGGCGCCGAGGCCCCGCCAGTGCTCCGGGTCGGCCAGCCAGTCGCCGGCGACCGGCCGCCCGGTGACCTCGACGCCCATGCGGATCAGGTCGGCGGCCCGGGCCAGCCGCCGCCGTCGCAGCTCGCCGGCCAGCTCGGGGCGGCCGTCCACCGTCGCCAGCACCGCCGCGCGGGCGACCGCCGCGCCCCGACGGGTCAGCGGCGGCGGGGCCACGTCCAGCACGGTCACCCCGCCCGCGACGTGGTGCCGGCCCGGGTCGCGCAGCAGCGCCCGGTCCCCGACCAGCAGCGGCAACGGCCGGGCCAGCCGCAGCCGGGCCGTGTCCGGGCCGAGCGGCCGGACCCGGGCCGGCACCGCCGCCGCGCCGATGTGCAGGGTCAGGGTGGCCGGCAGCTCCCCGGTCGGGTCGCCGGCCAGCCGCACGTCCAGCAGGTCCGTGCGGTGGAACCGGCCGGGGGTGAGCAGCGCGTCGCCGCGCCCCAGTCGGTCCCGGGGCGTGCCGCGCAGGTTCACCGCCACCCGGGCGACCGGGCCGACCTCGGGCCGGGCCACGCCCAGGGAGTGCAGGCCGCGCACCCGCACCGCCTCCGCGCTGCCGGCCAGCTCCAGCTCGTCGCCCACCCGCAGCCGACCGGCGCCGAGCGTCCCGGTCACCACCGTGCCGGCGCCGCGGACGGTGAAGGCGCGGTCCACCCACAGCCGCACCGGCGCGTCGGCCCGCGGGGCGGGCAGCCGGGCGGCGAGCCGGTCCAGCGCCGCGCGCAGCTGCGGCAGGCCGGCGCCGGTCACCGCGCTCACCGCCACCGCGTCGACCACGCCGAGGGACGTGGCGGCCAGCTCCGCCCGGGCCCGGGCTGTCGCCGGCCCCGGATCCGCCAGGTCCGCGCGGGTCACCACCAGCAGGCCGTACGACACCCCGAGCGCGTCCAGTGCCGCCAGGTGCTCGGCCGACTGCGGCATCCAGCCCTCGTCGGCGGCGACGACGACCAGCGCGGCGGGCGCCGGGCCGACGCCGGCGAGCATGTTCGGCACGAACCGCTCGTGCCCCGGCACGTCGACGAACGCCACCGTCGCGCCCGAGGGCAGCGTGCTCCAGGCGAAGCCGAGGTCGATGGTCATGCCCCGGCGGCGTTCCTCGGCCCACCGGTCGGGTTCCATCCCGGTCAGCGCCCGCACCAGTGTCGACTTGCCGTGGTCGACGTGCCCGGCGGTGGCCACCACGAACACGCCTCAGCCCTCCCCGGGCACGCGCAGCACGGCGGCGCGCAGCGCCGCGTCGGCGTCGGCGGGCACGCAGCGCAGGTCGAGCAGCAGCCGCCCGCGTACCACCCGGCCCAGCACCGGCGGGTCGCCGAGGCGCAGCGGAGACGCGTACCGCTCGGGCAGGGCGAGGGCCCAGGAGGGCAGCTCGACGCCGGGGGCGCCACCGCCGCCGACGACCGCCCCGGCGGGCACCACCTGCGCCTCGCACCCGTCGGCGGCGAGCGCGGCGCACAGCCGCTCGGTGCGCGCCCGCAGCGCGTCCGGGTCGACGTGCAGCGCGGCCCGGGTGGGGGTCTCCGGATCGGCGAGGGTGGCGGCGAGCGCGGCGAGGGTCAGCTTGTCCACCCGCAACGCCCGGGCCAGGGGGTGCCGGCGCAGCCGTTCGACCAGGTCGGCGGCACCGAGCAGCAGCCCGGCCTGCGGGCCGCCGAGCAGCTTGTCGCCGCTGGCGGTGACCAGCGCCGCCCCGGCCCGCAGGGTGCTGGCGGCGTCCGGCTCGGCGGGCAGCAGCGGGTCGGGCGCGAGCAGCCCGGAGCCGATGTCGGCGACCACGGGGACGCCGAGGGTGGCCAGTGCGCGTACGGGCACGGCGGAGGTGAAGCCGGTGACCTGGAAGTTCGACGGGTGCACCTTGAGCACGAAGCCGGTCCGGGGACCGATCGCGGCGGCGTAGTCGTCGAGCGTGCTGCGGTTGGTGGTGCCGACCTCGCGCAGCCGGGCGCCGGTGCTCTCCAGCAGGTCGGGCAGGCGGAACCCGTCGCCGATCTCCACCAGCTCGCCCCGGCTGACGACGATCTCGGCGTCGGCGGCCAGCGCGGTCGCGGCGAGCACCAGCGCGGCGGCGCCGTTGTTGACCACGTGCACCGCGCCCGCGTCCGGCACCGCCGCCGCGAGGGCGTCGAGGGCGTCGCGCCCGCGCCGGGCCCGCCGCCCGGTGCCCAGGTCCAACTCGACGTCGGTGTGCCCGCTGGCGGCGACGACCGCCGCCACGGCGGCGGGCGACAACGCGGCGCGACCCAGGTTGGTGTGCAGCACCACGCCGGTGGCGTTGAGCACCGCCCGGGGCGCCGGCGCCGGCAGGGCGGCCAGCGCGGCGTCGCGTACCGCCTCGGGGGTGATCTCGCCCCGGCGGGCGCGCTCCTGGGCGCGGTGGACGGCGGCCTTGACCCGCTCCCGCCCCAGGGTGCCCGCCGCGGCGGCCAGCCGGGGGTCGGCGAGCAGCGCGTCGGTGCGCGGCACCCGCCGGCGCGGATCGGCCGCGACGTCCCCCATGATCCCCACTTCCGCAGCATGGCGGAGACGGACGGGAATCGAACCCGCCTGGCCCGGATCCCGGACCACACCGGTTTTGAAGACCGGGAGGGGCACCAGCCGCCTGAACGCCTCCACGCAGCAGTGAACCACAGGCCCGGCGGGCGTGTGCGGGGAGGCGTCAGCCCTCGGCGGCGCGCCGCCGCTCGAGGCGCTCCCGCTGCGGCAGCACCGTGTACTTCGGATCCTTCGCCGAGGCCACGCCGCCCTCGAAGATGCCGAACCGGGTCGCCACCGAGGCGCCCAGCAGCGCCACCCCGGACAGCGCGGAGAGCGTGCGGCTGCGCCGACCCAGCAGCGCGCCGGCCACCCCCGCGGCGGTCAGGGCCCGCCCCGCGCGCAGCAGGCGACCGGGCCGGCCGGTGCGGTAGGGCTCGCTGAGCAGCCCGAGCCGGGTCTCCACCCGGTGCGCGCCGTACAGCTCCAGGGCCGCGCCCGCCACCGCCATCCGCCGGGCGGGACCGGCCTGCGCGGCGGGCGCGGCGATCAACCCGACGCCCGCGCCGCTGGCCAGGGCGCTGCCCGCGAAGATGACAGGCAGTTCCGGGTACGCCTCGTGCCACGACGGCACGGCCGTGTCGGCCAGCAGCACCCCCGTGTACGTCGCCAGCGCCGGCGCGGTCGCCGCGGCGGCCAGCCCGGCGGCGTGCCCCACCGGCGGCAGCACCCGGCGGGCGAGGCCGGGCAGCCCCCGCTCGGGCAGCCACGCCGCGCCCTCGGCGACCGCCGCGAGCCCGGCGGCCGGGCCGAAGGCGCCGAGGATCCAGGTGCCCACGGACATGGGCGAGGTGGGCTTGGCCACCCGGAGCATGTGGTGGAACCGGGCGGGCCGCCCCAGGTCCTTGATCAGGAAGACGGTGCTGGCGGTGACCGCCGCCAGCGAGGCGACCCTGCCGGCGCGGCGCAGCGCGGGACGGCCGGTGAGCTGCCCGCCCGCCGCGAGCAGCGACGAGCCGGCGGCCAGCCCGCCGGTGAACAGGTACGCGGCGATGTCCCACTTCCAGACCGGCGCCTTGAGGATCGGCCGGCCGTAGTAGGAGGTGAACTCGGCCTCCGGGACCCTCAGCTCCTCGCCGCCGCGCCGGGCCCGCCCGCCCCTGCCGTTCCTGGGCGACCCGGCCGGGCCGGCGTCGGGGGTGCCCGCGTCGAGGCGGTCGCGGAAGCGGCGGAACCGGTCGCCGACCGGGCGGTCCGTGCTCACGAGGATCCTCCGACGAACGCGGCGACGGCCGCCGCCGCCATCGCCAGGGCGGCCAGGCCGGCCCGCTTCCACATCTTCGGCAGGTCCCGGGTGGTGACCACCGGGTCCGGCGGCAGCCCGTACACCTCGGGCTCGTCGAGCAGCAGGAAGAACGCGCCGTCGCCGCCGACCCCGTCGCCGGGGTCGTGCCCGTAGAGCCGCGCCTCGGGCACGCCCCGCTCGTGCAGCGTCGCCACCCGGGCCGCGGCCCGCTCCCGCAGCTCGTCGAGGGGGCCGTACTGGATGGACTCGGTCGGGCACGCCTGCGCGCAGGCCGGAGTGTTGCCCGCGCCGATCCGGTCGTAGCACAGCGTGCACTTCCACGCCCGGCCGTCGCCCTTGCGCTGGTCGATGACGCCGTAGGGGCATGCGGAGATGCAGTAGCCGCAGCCGTTGCAGATGTCCTCCTGCACCACCACCGTGCCGAACTCGGTGCGGAACAGCGAGCCGGTGGGGCAGACGTCGAGGCAGGCCGCGTGGGTGCAGTGCTTGCAGACGTCGGACATCATCAGCCAGCGGAAGTCGGTGCGCCCCTCCGCGCCCCCGGCACGCCCCGGCGGCTGCGCCCCGGGCATCCCCAGGAACTCCGGCCCGCCGGTCCGGCCGGCCGTGCTCGTGCCGGCGGGGCCCGTGCTCGTGCCGGCGCTGGTACCCGGGCCGGTCCCGGTGCCGACGGCCATCCGCGCGGCCGCGTCCGCCGCGCCCGGCGGCACTCCCGGCTCCGTGCCGGTCGGGTTGCCGACGCCGGCGGCCACGGCCGCCGACGAGGCGCTGACCGAGCCGCCCGTCGGCGTGCCGGCGAACGGCGGGCTGCGGTGCCCCGCCGGGCGGGGCTGCTCGACGAACGCGACGTGCCGCCACGAGTTCGCGGTCAGCGCGCCGGTGTTGTCGTACGACATGCCGAGCAGGTCCAGCCCCGAGCCGGGGACGTCGTTCCACTCCTTGCACGCCACCTCGCACGCCTTGCAGCCGATGCAGACGCTCGTGTCGGTGAAGAAGCCCATCCGAGGTGGGGCGTCGGTCCAGCCGGCCTCCGGAGCCGGATCCAGCGGCCCGGACAGGCTGTGCGGGTCAGGAAGCATCGGTGCCCTCCCCGGCGCCGTCGGCGGGCTCCGGCGGGGCGAGCGCCCCCGGGGTGAGCGTCGGTGCCGGCTGGCCGGGGACGATGCCCGCCCGCCGCTGGTAGTCGGCCACCAGGTCCAGCAGGGCCGGGCCGGTGGGCCGCCGACCGGGCCGCACGTCACAGGTACCGATCTTGCTCTCCTGGATCAGCACGTTCGGGTCCAGGGTGATCCCGAACAGGTCGTTGGCCGAGTCGCCCGTCACCAGGCCCTCGAACCCGAAGTGGTACGGCAGCCACACCTGGTGGATCACCCGGCCGTCCACCCGCAGCGGGCTGAGCCGGTCGGTGACCAGCACCTTCGCCTCGATGACCGCCCGCCCGCTGACCAGGTGCGCCCAGCCCAGGTGCGCCAGGCCCACCTCCGCGGCCAACTCCGGGGACACCTCGACGAACATCTCCGGTTGCAGCTCCGCCAGGGGCCGCACCGTACGACTCATCCCGCCCGCCGTGTGGTGCTCGGTGAGCCGGCTGACCGTGAACACGTACGGGAAGACCTGGCTGTGCTCCTGCGGCGGGCTCGGGTTCACCGAGTTCACCGGGTGCGCGTACACCTTGCGGGTGGGGTTGGCCTGCTGCCGGTAGAACGGGTTGCGCACCGGCGACTCGGCCGGCTCGTAGTGCGTCGGCAGCGGGCCGTCCAGCACGCCGCTGGGCGCGTACAGCCAGCCCTTGCCGTCGCCCTGCATGACGAACGGGTCGTCGCCGGCGATCCCCTCCGGGCCGGACGCGCCCTCCGGCGGCCGGTACGTCGGCGGCTTGGTCCGCTCGAAGTCCGGCACGTCGTAGCCGGTCCACTCCCCGGCGTCCGGGTCCCACCACACGTAGCGCTTGCGTTCGCTCCACGGCCGGCCCTGCGGGTCCGCCGAGGCCCGGTTGTAGAGGGTGCGCCGGTTCGCCGGCCACGCCCAGCCCCACTCGGCGGCCACCCAGTCCTGCTCGTGGCGCGACCTGCGCCGCGCCGCCTGGTTGACGCCGTCGGCGTACACCCCGGAGTAGATCCAGCAGCCCACCGCGGTGGAACCGTCGTCGCGGGCCTCGGCGAACGTGGACAGCGGGCGGCCGGTCGCCACCTCGTACCCGTTGATCTCGCGCAGCACCGCCTCGGCGCTCGGCTCGGCGTGCGGACCGTGCATGGGATAGTCCCAGGCCAGGTCGAGCAGCGCCCGGTCGCGCGGCAGGTCGGAGCCGGCCAGCTTCTCCCGCAGCCGGCGCCCGAGGTGGTAGAAGAACCACAGCTCGGAGCGGGCGTCGCCCGGCGGTTCGACGGCCTTCTCCCGCCACTGCAGCAGCCGTTGGGTCTGCGTGAAGGTGCCCTCCTTCTCCACGTGCGAGGCGGCCGGCAGGAAGAACACCTCCGTCTTGCACTGCTCCGGCACGATCTCGCCGGTGGCGACCTCGGGGCTGTTCCGCCAGAACGTCGCGCTCTCGATCATGAAAAGGTCGCGGACCACCAGCCAGTCCAGGTTCGCCATGCCGAGGCGCTGCGCCCGGCCGTGCGCCGAGCCGACCGCCGGATTCTGGCCGAGCAGGAAGTAGCCCCGCACCTTCCCGTCGATCATGTTCAGCACCTGCTGGTACGTCCCGTGGTCGCCGGTCATCCGGGGCAGGTACCCGTAGCAGAAGTCGTTCTCCGGCGTCGCCGCGTCCCCCCAGTACGCCTTGAGCAGGCTCGCCGCGTAGGCGCGGGCGTTACCCCAGAAGCCCTTCTGGCCCGGGTGGCGGATGCTGTCCACCCACTCGTCGAAGGTGGGGTGATCGGCGTGGTGCGGCATCGGCAGGTAGCCGGGGAGCAGGTTGAACAGCGTCGGGATGTCCGTGGAGCCCTGGATGCTGGCGTGCCCCCGCAGGGCCAGGATGCCCCCGCCGGGGCGGCCCATGTTGCCCAGCAACAGCTGGATGATCGCGCCGGTACGGATGTACTGCACGCCGACGCTGTGCTGCGTCCACCCCACGGAGTAGATCAGCACGCCGGTGCGCTCGCGGCCCGAGTTGGCCGTCCACGCCTCGGCCAGCTCCAGGAACTTCTCCCGGGGGATGCCGCAGACCCGCTCCACCATCTCCGGGGTGTAGCGGGCGAAGTGCCGCCTGAGGATCTGGTAGACGCAGCGCGGATGCTGCAACGTCTCGTCCCGCTCCACCTGCCCGCCCACCTCGGCGCCGTGCGACTCGTGGCGCAGCCCGGCGGCGGTGTCCCGCTCCTTCGCGGTGTGCCCGCTGCCGGAGTCGGACTCGTGGCCCGCGTACTGCCAGGAGTCCTGGACGTAGCTGCCCGTCTCCGGGTCGAAGCCGGAGAAGAAGCCGTCGCCGTCCTCGGTGTCGACGAAGCGCTCGCTGACGATCGTCGCGGCGTTTGTGTACGCCAGCACGTACTCCCGGAAGTCCAGCTCGTTCTCCAGGATGTGGCGCACCACGCCACCGAGCAGCGCGATGTCGGAGCCCGCGCGGATCGGCAGGTACGTGTCGGCCACCGCGCTGGTGCGGGTGAACCGCGGATCGACGTGGAACACCTTGGCGCCGCGCCGCTTGGCCTCCATCACCCACTGGAAGCCCACCGGATGGGCCTCGGCCATGTTCGAGCCCTGGATGACGATGACGTCAGCGTTGGCGACGTCCTGCTGGAAGTCCGTCGCGCCACCGCGACCGAAGCTGGCCCCCAGACCGGGGACGGTGGCGGAGTGTCAAATGCGCGCCTGGTTCTCGATCTGGAGCGCCCCCATCGCCGTGAAAAGCTTCTTGATGAGGTAATTTTCCTCGTTGTCCAGCGTCGCCCCACCCAGGCTGGAGATGCCCAGCGTGCGATTGAGCGGCCGGCCCTGCGCGTCGACGTCCTCCCAGGTCTCCGCCCGCGCGGCGAGGATCCGGTCGGCGATCATGTCGAGCGCGACGTCGAGCTCCAGATCCTCCCACTCGGTGGCGTAGGGCCGCCGGTAGCGGATCTTCGTCTGCCGCAGGGGGCTGGTGACGAGGCTCTTGCTGGCCGAGCCCTTCGGGCACAGCCGGCCCCGGGAGATCGGGCTGTCCGGGTCGCCCTCGATCTGGGTGACCGCGCCGTCCTTCACGAAGACGCGTTGGCCGCAGCCCACCGCGCAGTAGGGGCAGACCGAACGCGCCACACTGTCGGCGGTCTCGGTGCGGGCGGTCAGCTCCGCCGACCGACCCGACTGCGCCGCGGCGCCCCGGCCCAGCGGGTCGGTGCCGGTGAGCTGCCGGTACACCGGCCAGCCCTGGATGAAGGTCCGCAGACCCACGCGCGACACCCCCTCTCCCGGCCCGTCCGTCACAGCCAAACATGAACATAGGCCAGGCCGCCCGGGACCGCGACCCGTGCCGCCGGATCACCACCCCGACGGTCACCGCCCGCTTCCCGCGGCGTCGCCCATGGCCGTACGCGACCGGTGTCCTGGGGGCGGTCCGCTCCATGTCGGCTGGCGGCGAAGACAGCGCCGCCCCCGGGCCCGGAGGCTCGGGGGCGGCGCCGGTGTCGGTGTGCAGGTCGCCTCTCGGCGAGTGGCGCGACGCGGCTCCAGCCGGACGGTATTCCGCGAAGGCAATTTAGGTGAGGCCCGGGGACACTGGACACACCGACACCTCATTGAACCAGCCGACGGCCTGCGATGTTCCACCGGCGGTGGATGTGCCGCTGGCCGGCACCCCGTGTTCGGGTGCCGGCCAGCGATCCCCCTTGTGGTGGAAAGTCTGTGTCAGCTGTTCCAGTGCTCGGCGACCAGGTCGGCGGCCTGCTGCTCCCACTGGGCGTAGTGGTCCGGGTACGCCGACACCTGCACCGTCTGCGCGGCCTTGGTCAGCGGCATGCCCTGCCACCCGTCGACCTGCTTCAGACCCTTCAGGAACGCCGTGGTGGAGTACTCGGGGTCGGTGATCTGCTCCACCGTGCCCCAACCCGAGGACGGGCGCTGCTGGAACAGGCCCTGCGAGTCGTGGTCGTTGCGGTCACCCAGATGACCCAGGTTCTCCAGCTTCGACTCCTGCAACGCGGTGGCGATCGACACGACGGCGGCGCGCTCGTCCATGCCGGCCTTCTTCGTCGCGGCAATGATCGCCTTCACGTTGGTGACCTGCTCGTCGGACAGGTCGACGTGCGACTGGGCGCCCTGCACACCGTGCGGAATCAGCTTGCCCTCGTCGACCGACGGCTTGTCGGCCTGCACGGCCACCGCCACCGGGGTCGACTCCACCGACGGGGCCGCGTGCGCGGTCGCGGGACCGGCAAACACGCCACCGGCGAACGCGAGACCAGCAATACCGAGAACGCTCTTACGGATGATCGTGTTCATCAGAAACGCTCCATTCGGGGGTTGGCACCCACACGCCGAAGGGGGATCGGCTTTCACGCGGGTGCAAGCACCGTCCGGCGCTCATACGAACTCAAAGGGGACTCATGCAAACTCAAGCGGGGTCTCCAGCGAAACCGGAGAGGATCTCCAACGAGGCATGGAGAGGATCTCCGACGATCAAGCCGGAGTTGCGAAGATCAGAGGGAAGATCAGATTCGGCCGTGGCGGCCGGATGTCCGACCCGTGCGGGCCGGAAGGGGGCCGGGCTGTCGTGCGGGGCGGGGGGACGCCCTCGCGTCGGCCGGACCATGTGTAACCACCGCCGGCCCGCCATCATTCCGGGGGCCCCGGGCACGCCATCTGTGGGGGCGGCGTGACCTCGGCGGGGGTGGTCTTGCTCGGTCGTACGCAGGGTGTAACGACCCCGCCCCGGCCACGATTCCGCCCCCACGATGCCCCCGGCCACACCCACAAACCGCACACCCGGCACCGACACGCCAACCACTGACGATTCCCCGGCTCAAGCCGCCCGGACAGCCACCACGAAACCGGACACCCGGTCACAACCGGGCCCAGGGGTCACCGACTCCCCGCTCACCAAGGACTCACCCGGCTCATCCGGCTCATCCGGCTCATCCGTCATCCGGCTCATCCGAGTGAACGCGGGTGAGCCGGATAGAGCCGGGTCCTCGGGTCACTGGGGTCCTCGGGTCACTGAGGTCCTCGGGGCAATGGGTCAATGGGCCCTCGGATCACTGGGGCCCTCGGGTCACTGGGGTCACCGGATCACTGGGGCCCTCGGGTCACTGGGGTCACCGGGGTCGCCCCGGACACCGGGGTCATCGAGGTACCGGTAGAGATCTTGGTACCAAACTGCCCCTGGAGGGGCGCTTTCTCGCCAAGATCTCCGGCGGGAGCCCGGCGGACGGACGCGAGAGTAGGCGCCGACGGGGTGTGGCCCGCCGTGCCCAGCGCAGGGATCAAGCCTGACCGCCCGGAGCCGGGCACGGCGGGCCACACCCCCACGACGCACCGCGACGCCCGTAACCACCCAAGGCCCCAACCCGCCCCAACCCGCTGTCCGGTTGATGGTGGTTTGCGGTGGCCTCGGTCACGCGCCCGGTGGGCATGGGTCGGGGGGCCGGGTCGTTGTAACCACCGTGAGCGCGTAACCCCGGGCCCCACCCTGAGCCCTCCGGGATGGCCGGGTCGCCGGTCGGAATGCCGGCCGGGCCCGCGTCGTTACATCCCCCGGGCGCGCCTCACCCCTCGTCGAGGGCGTACCTGGTTCGACCTTTCCCTCAGCCCGCGACGCCACCCGTTCCCCCGGTGGTGTGTGTCGCGTACCCCCGATCGAAAGGTGCTGCCATCATGCGTACCGACATCCTGCGTAAGACCGCCCTGACCGCTGCCGGGCTCGCCTTCACCGGCGGCGCCATCGCCGGCCCCGTCACCACCGCCCTCGCCGCCCCCACCACCCCCGTGTCGGCCACGGTCACCCAGGACCGCAAGGGCGGCGAGCGCGAACTCGGCGTGCGCTACGAGGCACAGCCCAACTTCTACTACTGCGGCCCCGCCGCCGCCCGCAACGCCCTCAGCGTGCAGGGCAAGAACATCGACGTCGACGGCATGGCCCAGCGCATGGGCACCACCGAAGCCGGCACCAACTCCATCAACGACATCACCCCCGTCCTCAACAAGGAAACCGGCAAGGACGCCTACCAGTCGGTGGAGATCCCCGGCGCCAAGGCCGACGACAAGCAGACCGACAAGCTACGCGGCGACATCGTCACCGCCATCGACGAAGGCCACGCCGTGGTCGCCAACATCGCCGGCACCGCCACCGACACCGACGGCACCACCCACTCCTTCGAAGGCGGCCACTACATCAGCGTCGTCGGCTACCGCGACAACGGCAACACCGTCACCATCGCTGATTCCGCGGACCCGAACCAGGCCTCCTACCGCATGAGCGTCGACAACCTCGCCGACTGGATCGCCACCCGCGGCTACACCGCCTGACCCAACAACGGCGACACGCACCGCCCAGCGACATTAACGACAAGGGCCGGCCCCACAAGGGGCCGGCCTTCTCGTCGTCTCTCACCTCCACCCAGCATCCGTAGCCGCGCAGGCCAAGGGCCGAGCCGAAGCCCAAGGCGGCAGCCAGGGCCGAGCCGCAGCCAGAGCCTGGGGGCACCCGCGGCGGGCGGCCCGCGTTGCCCATCCCGACGGGCACAGACCGAGGCGAGAAATCCAGCGTCCGCCAGCAGGTCAGCCGCCCGAGCGAGCAACCGAGGCGAGAAACTCCAGCATCGACCGGCAGGGCAGCCGACCGAGGCGAGCAAGTCGCTGGTGGTCAGTCGATCGGGGCGAGGAACTCCAGCCGGTTGCCGTGCGCGTCCTGGGAGTGGAAGCGGCGCAGCCCGGGCAGCTCGTCGTCGCCCCAGCTCACCGGGTACCCGGCGGCGACCAACCGGGCGGCGAGCGCGTCCAGGTCCGGCCACAGCAGGCCGGGGTGGGCCTTGCGGGCGGGGCGGAAGTCGTCCTCCACGCCCAGGTGCAGTTCCGCGCCGTGCCCGGTGAACCAGCAGCCGCCACGGGCCGCGAGCGCGGGCGGTTTGGGCTTCTCGGCCATCCCGAGCACCCCGACGTAGAAGGCCCGCGACGCCTCCTCGGAGCCGCGTGGGCAGGCGAGCTGGACGTGATGGATCATGGTGGTACCTCCTCGTCCCGAACGATGGCACGAGGTTGCGAAGTTAGCAAGACGGACGTACGGTTTTGTTGACGACGAGATCGGCGGTAAGTGTCCCCTAACCACGGCGGCACCCCGACCGGTGCGACAGACTGCTCAGGACTACTCACGGTCGCTGGTGTGAAGGAGTACGACGTGGCGAGCCTCGACACCTTCGGTGCGAAGACCCAGCTACGCGTCGGAGACGCGAGCTACGAGATTTTCAAGATCAGCAAGGTGGAGGGCCACGAACGGCTCCCCTACAGCCTGAAGATCCTCCTGGAGAACCTGCTCCGGACCGAGGACGGCGCGAACATCACCGCCGACCACATCCGGCAGCTCGGCGCCTGGGAATCCGACGCCGACCCGAGCGTCGAGATCCAGTTCACCCCGGCGCGGGTGCTCATGCAGGACTTCACCGGCGTACCCTGCGTGGTCGACCTGGCCACCATGCGCGAGGCGGTACGGGACCTGGGCGGCGACGCCACCAAGGTGAACCCGCTCGCCCCCGCCGAGCTGGTCATCGACCACTCCGTCATCGCCGACCTGTTCGGCCGCGAGGACGCCTTCGAGCGCAACGTCGAGCTGGAGTACGAGCGCAACAAGGAGCGCTACCAGTTCCTGCGCTGGGGCCAGACCGCGTTCAACGAGTTCAAGGTCGTCCCCCCGGGCACGGGCATCGTGCACCAGGTCAACATCGAGTACCTGGCCCGTACGATCATGGAGCGCAACGGCCAGGCGTACCCGGACACGGTCGTCGGCACCGACTCGCACACCACGATGGTCAACGGCCTGGGCGTGCTCGGCTGGGGCGTCGGCGGCATCGAGGCCGAGGCCGCGATGCTCGGCCAGCCCGTCAGCATGCTGATCCCGCGCGTGGTGGGCTTCAAGCTCTCCGGCGAGATGCCGGCCGGCACCACCGCCACCGACCTGGTGCTCACCATCACCGAGATGCTGCGCAAGCACGGCGTGGTGGGCAAGTTCGTCGAGTTCTACGGGCCGGGCGTGGGCGCCGTGCCGCTGGCCAACCGGGCCACCATCGGCAACATGTCCCCGGAGTACGGCTCCACCGTCGCGATCTTCCCGATCGACGCCGAGACCGTCCGCTACCTGGAGCTGACCGGCCGCGACGCCGCGCAGGTCGCGCTCGTCGAGGCGTACGCCAAGGAGCAGGGCCTCTGGCACGACCCGGACGCCGAGCCGGAGTACTCGGAGCGCCTGGAGCTGGACCTCGGCACGATCGAGCCGTCCCTGGCCGGCCCGAAGCGCCCGCAGGACCGGGTCCCGCTGGGCAACGCCAAGACCCTGTTCCGCTCGGCGCTGACCGACTACGTGGCCGCCGACGAGACCGGCGGCGACCGTGGCCGCAAGTCCGGCGTGCCGCAGCTGGAGAAGCCGTTCGGCGTGCAGGGCCACGCCGACGAGGCGAGCGCCGAGTCCTTCCCGGCCAGCGACTCCCCGGCCAACGGGGTCAGCGACCCGGCCGACGCGCCGCGCGACCTGGAGACGGCGGCGGTCGGCTCCGGCGGGCGGGCCAGCAACCCGATCCGGGTCACCGGCACCGACGGTGTCGAGTACGAGCTGGACCACGGCGCCGTGGTGATCGCGGCCATCACCTCCTGCACCAACACCTCCAACCCGCAGGTGATGATCGGCGCGGCCCTGCTGGCCCGCAACGCGGTCGACAAGGGCCTGACCCGCAAGCCGTGGGTGAAGACCACCCTGGCCCCGGGTTCCAAGGTCGTCATGGACTACTACGAGCGGGCCGGCCTCACGCCCTACCTGGAGAAGCTCGGCTTCCACCTGGTCGGCTACGGCTGCACCACCTGCATCGGCAACTCCGGCCCGCTGCCGGAGGAGGTCTCGGCCGCGGTCAACGAGGCCGACCTGGCCGTCGTCTCCGTGCTCTCCGGCAACCGCAACTTCGAGGGCCGGATCAACCCGGACGTCAAGATGAACTACCTGGCGTCCCCGCCGCTGGTGGTCGCGTACGCGCTGGCCGGCACGATGGACATCGACCTGGCCAACGAGCCGATCGGTGAGGACGGCGAGGGCAACCCGGTGTTCCTTCGGGACATCTGGCCCAACAGCGCCGAGATCCAGGACGTCATCGCCTCGGCGATCGGCGCCACCGGCTTCAGCGCCGCGTACGAGGACGTCTTCGCCGGTGACGAGCGCTGGCAGTCGCTGCCCACCCCGACCGGCGACACGTTCGCCTGGGCGGACGAGTCCACCTACGTCCGCAAGCCCCCGTACTTCGAGGGCATGGAGCGGGAGCCGAAGGCGGTCGTCGACATCACCGACGCCCGGGTGCTGGCCAAGCTGGGCGACTCGGTGACCACCGACCACATCTCGCCGGCCGGTTCCATCAAGGCCGACTCGCCCGCCGGGACGTACCTCGCCGAGCACGGCGTGCCGCGGCACGAGTTCAACTCGTACGGCTCGCGCCGGGGCAACCACGAGGTGATGATCCGGGGCACCTTCGCCAACATCCGGCTGCGCAACCAACTGCGGATCCCGGGCGCCGGTTCCGATGCGGGAGCTGCGCTCCCTGAAGGCGGCTTCACGGTCAACCACCTGACCGGCGAGCAGACGTCGATCTACGACGCCTCGGTGGCCTACCAGGAGGCAGGCGTCCCGCTCGTCGTGCTGGCCGGCAAGGAGTACGGTTCCGGCTCGTCGCGCGACTGGGCGGCCAAGGGCACCATGCTGCTCGGCGTCAGGGCGGTCATCGCCGAGTCGTACGAGCGGATCCACCGCTCGAACCTGATCGGCATGGGCGTGCTGCCGCTGCAGTTCCCGGCCGGCGAGACCGCCGAGTCGCTCGGCCTCACCGGCACGGAGACGTTCTCCATCGCCGGGGTCACCGCGCTGAACGACGGCGAGACCCCGCGTACGGTCAAGGTCAGCACCGACACCGGCGTCGAGTTCGACGCGGTGGTCCGGATCGACACCCCGGGCGAGGCGGACTACTACCGGCACGGCGGCATCCTGCAGTACGTGCTGCGTCGCATGATCGCCAACTGACGTCTGGCATAGAAGGAAGGGCCCCTTGTCAACGCTTAGCGTTGACAAGGGGCCCTTCCTTTCACGCGTGCCTTCGGTGCCGGCGGGTCAGCTGTGGGTGGGGCCGGCGCCCGCCGGCACATCCACGGCAGGGCCCGGGGTGTACGGGTAGTACGTGCGCGGCTCGACCACCGTGCCGTTCGGCTCCGGCGCGCCCGAGCCGACGTACACGTTGTGGCGCTGCACCGCCCGGCCGGGTCCGCTGTCGGCGTAGCCGCTCGCCGACCACAGCGGGTGCGGCACGTCGCGGCGCTCTGTGCGTGTGCTCTGTGCTCTGTGCTCGAGTGGGCACCCAGCCCAGCGACACTCAAGCCCCGCGCCCAACCCGCCCCACGCGCACGGGCACGGGCACCATGGAAGCGAGCTGCCAACCCACGGGTGCGCTGCACCCGTGCAGGCCGGAGATCTTGGTACGGACGTGCCCCCAGAGGGGCCGTTTCTCGCCAAGATCCGGTCTGCGCGTCGAGGGAGGCAACGCAGCAGACACGGGGGCAGCCGCATCGACGCGGGCAGCAGGCAGCGACGCGGGGCAGCCGCATCGACGCGAGCAGCAGGCAGCAACACGGGGCAGCAAACAGCGACGCGGGGCAGCCGCAACGGCGGCTACCCGCGCGACGGCGGCTGTGGCACCGTAGCGGCTGCTACACGGCGGTGGTGGCGGCCCGGTCAGTCGGTGGCGGCTGCGCGGCGGCGGGCCTCGCGGGTCTTCATGGCGTGCTCCATCAGCGTGATGAGCACCTCCTTGCTGGACTCCCGCTGCCGCGCGTCGCAGAGCAGCACCGGCACCCCCGGGTCGAGGTTGAGCGCCGCCTGCACCTCGTCGAGCCGGTACTGCCGGCTTCCCTCGAAGCAGTTGACCGCCACCACGAACGGCGTGCCCCTGCCCTCGAAGTAGTCGATGGAGGGGAAGCAGTCGGCCAGCCGCCGGGTGTCGGCCAGCACCACCGCGCCGAGCGCGCCGAGCGCCAGCTCGTCCCAGACGAACCAGAACCGGTCCTGGCCGGGGGTGCCGAAGAGGTAGAGCACCAGGTCGTCGCTGATGGTGATGCGGCCGAAGTCCATCGCCACGGTGGTGGTCGTCTTGCTCTCCACCCCGGAGAGGTCGTCGATGCCGACGCCGGACTCGGTCAACACCTCCTCCGTACGCAGCGGGCGCGTCTCGCTGACCGCACCGACCATGGTGGTCTTGCCCACGCCGAAGCCACCCGCGACGAGGATCTTGATCGCGGTGGGCAGTGGCGTCGCTCCCGCCGGCCGCTCAGAGTGCCCGTAGTCCATTGATTACCGCCTCGAAAACGCTGTTGTCGGGAAGGCCGGCTGTGGTGTGCGGTTCGCGTACCTGCACCAGGCTGCGGGCCGCGAGGTCACCGAGCAGGACCCGGATGGTGCCCACCGGCAGGTCCAGGTGGGCGGCGATCTCGGCGACGGACTGGATCCGCTGGCAGAGCCCGACTATCGCCAGGTGCTCCGGGCCCAGCCCGACCTCCGGGATCACTTCCGCACGGGTCGCCGTCACCAGGGAGATCAGGTCGAACGTGCCGGTGACCGGTCGGGCCCGGCCACGCGTCATCGCGTACGGGCGCACGACCGGGCCGGCATGGTCGTCGACCCACTGGTGCTCCGAGGACTCCCCCTGCACCGTCATCGCGGCTACTTCTCGCCGGTCTGCTGCTCGCCGGTCCGCGAGGGCGACGCCACGTACTTGCCGACGCGGGTGACCAGCATCGCCATCTCGTAGGCGATCAGGCCGACGTCGGCGTCCTCGCTGGCGAGTACGGCCAGGCAGGCGTTGCGCCCGGCCGCTGTGACGAACAGGAACGACGACTGCATCTCGATGATCGTCTGCTGCACCTGCCCGCCGCCGAAGCGCTTGCCCGCGCCCCGGGCCAGGCTCTGGATGCCGGCCGCCATGGCCGCCAGGTGCTCGGCGTCGTCCCGGCCCAGCCCTCGCGAGGCGGCCATCAACAGGCCGTCCGTCGAGAGCGCGACCGCGTGGTCGGCCTGCTTCACCCGGCCGACCAGATCATCCAGCAACCACGTCAGGTCGGCACTCGAAGCCGTCTTCTGCGCCACTCGTCGTCCTCTTCTCCCCCGGCTGTTGTCGCCGTGCTCGTCTCGGCTGACCGCTGCGGTGCGGGGATCCCCCGCACCGCGACGGCACCGGTCAGGTTGCTTGCAGGTCGTCGCCGGCGTCGGGTTCCTCGCCGGCCTCGGTTCGGCTGTCGCCCGCTCCACCGAGCAGCCGGGCGGCGTCGGTACGGCCCCGCCGGGTGCCGGTCTGGTAGGAGCTCATCATTCGGCGTACCTGCTCCGGCGGGCGCGCCATGTCCTCGTCCCCGTCGTCGTCCCCGCCGGCGGCCGGATCGTCGCGGAGTTCCGGCACGATGCTGGCCTGCCGGACCCGGACCGGCAGGCCCGAGTCGGTACGTGCCGTCACCTGGCGGGCCGTCGGCGCCGGACCGCCGGTCGTCGTGGAGCCGGTGTCCGCCTCCGGTGCGGGGGTCCCCGTCGTGTCGGGCGCCTCCGCCGGCGCGGGCCGGGCGGCCACCGGCAGGCCGGTCGGGAAGGTCGGGCCGTCCAGGGCGTACTGCTCGGAGCCGCCACGGGCGCGCACGGGCAGCCGCGCGTCGAGGGCCGGGCCCGTCGCCGGCAGGCTCCGGCCGCGCGACCGGGTCGGCAGGGCGCCACCGTCGGCGTCGCCCGTGGCGGGGGCCTCGGCGTCCGGCGCCGGGCGGGGGCGGGGCGCGATCGGCTCGGCCAGCGCCACCGGCGTGGTGGCGAGCGGCGGCTCGGCGGCGGGCGGCGCCTGGCCGGACGCGCCGGCCACCGGGACGCCTGCGGGCAGGCCGGCCGGGAACCCGCCGGAGGTGCTCGGGTCCTCGTCGTCGGCGGTGACCAGCTCGGCCGGGATCAGCACGACGGCCGTGGTGCCGCCGTACGCGGACTCCTTGAGCTGCACCCGCACGCCGTGCCGCTCGGTCAGCCGGCTGACCACGTAGAGCCCGAGGCGGGAGGCGTTGGCCAGGTTCAGCTCGGACTGGTCGACGATCCGGTGGTTCGCGGCGGCCAGGTCCTCCTCGCTCATGCCCAGGCCGCGGTCCTCGATCTCGATGGCGAAGCCGTTGGCCACCTGCTGCCCGCGCACCTCGACCGACGTGTGCGGCGGGGAGAACGACAGCCCGTTCTCGATCAGCTCGGCGAGCAGGTGGATGACGTCGCCGACCGCGCGGCCGGTGAGCGAGACCGCGCCGAGGGGCAGCACGTTGACCCGGGTGTAGTCCTCGACCTCGGCGACCGCGCCCCGGACGACGTCGACCATCGGCACGTTGCGCCGCCAGGCGCGGCCCGGGGTGGAGCCGGAGAGCACGATCAGGTTCTCCGCGTTGCGCCGCATCCGGGTGGCGAGGTGGTCGACCCGGAACAGGTCCTCCAGCTCCTCGGCGTCGTGCTCGCGACGCTCCATCGCGTCGAGCAGGGTGAGCTGGCGGTGCACCAGCGCCTGGGTGCGCCGGGCCAGGCTGAGGAAGACCTCGCGCACGTTGCGGCGCAGGTCGGCCTGCTCGACGGCGGTGCGGATGGCGGTCTCCTGCACGGCGTTGAACGCCTTGCCCACCTGCCCGATTTCGTCGTCGCCGAACTCGAGCGGAGGCGCCTCCTTGGCGATGTCGACCTCCTCGCCGTGGCCGAGCCGCTCGACGACGCTGGGCAGCCGCTCGTTGGCCAGCCGGATGGCGGCCTCGCGCAGCCGCTCCAACTGCTGCACCAGGGCCCGCGCGGTGGTGATCGACACGACGATCGAGGCGACGACGGCGAGCAGGCCCAGACCGGCGGCCAGCACCAGCCGCAGGACGACGCCGACGGCGATCGGCGCGGCCCGCTCGACGAGCGCGTCACCGGCCTCGATGATGAAGCGCTGCTGCTCGCCAACCACCACGTCGGCCGCCGCGCGCCACTCCGCCGCCGACACGGATGGCGCGCCGCCCGCCCGTCCCTGCACGACGCGGTCCTCCAGGGACCGGAACGCGGTGTACGCCTCGCCGCCGACCAGTGCCTCGTAACGGGCCCGGTCGCCGCTCGACAGGTCGGTACGGACCTGGCTGTCCAGGTAGCGCTGGGCGCCGGTGGCGCGGGCGAAGGCGGCGGTCTCCTCGGGCGTCATCCGGCCGGCGGCCAGGGCGCCGGTGACGAGGGCGTCCTCCTGCGACATGAGTTCACGGATCCGGACGAGCTGGATCAGCGCCGCGGTCTCCCGCGTGAACTGCTCGTCGTCCAGGTTGCCCAGCGACCCGTACATCCGCAGCACCGAGTCGATGAGATCGGTGTACTCGCGGGTGGCGGCGGCGCGGTCCACCTGGCGGTCGCGGATGGACTCGCGTACGGCGGCGAGCCGGTCCAGCCCGCTAACGACCGTGTCGATCTGCCGCTGGCTCTCGTCGGCCGCCAGGTCCACCCGCCAACTGCTGACGGACTTGCGGAAGTCGTCGGCGACGCCCTCGGTCCGCCGCCACTGCGCGTCGAGCTGCTCCCGCTCGGCCGCGCCCGAACCGCCCAGGTACGCCGCGGACGCCCGGCGTTCCGCCTGCAACTCCAGCACCAGCGGCTCACCCGGCTGGGCGACCTGGGCGTCGAGCACCTGCACCCAGAGGAGACTGACGCCCTCCCGGAGGGTCACCCACGCGGCGAACGCCCACAGCGCAACGAGTGAGGCCAGCAGAGCCACGACTTTCCGGCGCAGATTGGAGCTGCGGGAACCCATTTAAAACCATCCCTGGCGGGGAGCCTGATTCATCCGATCGGCGGTTTCCGCATGGCGCTTCGACCGACCCGGCGCACGGTAGCAGTGTCCCGACGATCACTCAAGCAGTGCTGATCATGACCGGTGCGTCATCGCGGGCACCGGGTCGCAGGGCTCACCGTCCTGCGTGGCCGCTCAGCCGCGCCAGGTGCCGCGCCGCGAGCACGGCGGCCCGCACGATGAGCACCGGGTGGTAGAGATCCTTGTCATGCCACAGTGGAACGCCGGCACCGTCCTCGTCGCGGTGGTCGTCGAGGTAGGCCAACGCGCGGCGCACGGCGGTGGCGAGGCCCGGCCGGGGCGGTCGCCCCGTGCCGAGCAGCACCTGGAGGGCGTACGCGGTCTCCTCCGGCGTGCCCGTCCACAGCCCCCACGAGCCGTCGTCACGCTGGGTGTCGCGCACCCAGTCGGCCGCCCGGTCGAGCCGGCCGCCTGTGGTGTCGGCCGCGTACTCGGCGAGGCTCGCCGCGACACTGGCCGTCGCGTAGTACGGCGAGGCGTGCCAGCGGTCCGTCCAGCTGCCGTCGGCGAGCTGACCGTCCAGCAGCCAGCCGGCCACCCGCCGCGCCACGTCGGCGTACGGGCGGCCCGGACGGTGCCGGGCATGCCAGCCGAGCGCCTCCAGGACGTGGGCGTTCGTGGTGACCGACGCGCCGTCCTCGCCCTGCCAGGTGCAGAAGTGCGTGCCCGTGTCGTAGGCCAGGAGGCTGTCGGGCGCCACCGGGCGGCCGAGCCGGGCCAGCGCGAAGAGGGTGACGGCGGTGGTGTCGGCGTCCGTCGGGAGGCCGGGCGAGGTGGCCGCGCCGGTCGGTCCGAGCGCGGCGGCCAGGCTGCCGGTCAGCTCGGCGGGGACGTCCGCCGCCGCGCCGACCCGGGCCAGCCCGCTGAGCACCCAGGCCCGCTCGAACACGGCGATGGGTGTCGTGCACGGCACGGGCCCGCCGCCCCGCGCCACGGCCCCGGTCAGGTACTCCAGCGCGCTCCGGTCCGCGCCGGGACGGGCGGGATCACCCAGCCACGCCGCGGTGGCGGCGGGCGAGGCCCCGACGGCGCCGGACACGGGCCGGGCCGGCAGGCCCACCCGTGCCCGCTCGTCGAGCACCTCGAAGGCGTGCCACAGCTTCTCCGGTACGGGCCCGCCCGCGGCGAGGAGCCGCCCGACCGCCTCGGCCCGGTGCCGGGTCATGCCGTGCGGCATCGGCAGCGCGGGCACCGGCCGCCCGGGGGACCCCGTGCCGTCGAGGAGCGCGTCGATGCGGTCGATCAGGGCGGGCACGATCAGGTCGACGCCCGGCATGTCCGGCACGGGCTCGGCGGCGACCAGCAGCCGGTCCCGCAGCACCGCGACGCCCCGGTCCACGGCCGTCGAGAGCCGGTGCGCCTCCCGTGGGCGGGCGCGACCCGGCGTGCGCAGTGCGCTCAGCAGCGCCTCCACCGCGCTCAGGGTCGGCACCAGGCCGTACGCGCCCGGCGCCCCCCACCCGCCGTCGGCGCGCTGGGCGGCCAGCAGGTGACGCAGCCGCTCGGCGTGCCCCGGCAGCCAGGGGGCGTCGCTGACCAGCCGGCCGGTCTCGTAGACCGAGGGCGAGACCGTGCCGTCGGGGGCGGCCAGCATCGCCGCCACCAGTTCACGACCGGCGACGGCGAGCGCGGCGCCCCCCACGTCCCGGACGGCGACCGGGGCCGCCGTCACGACATGCCCCAGAAGTCGGCCAGCTGGTAGAAGCCGCTGCTGAAGCCGACCTGCCGGGCCAGGTAGTCCGCCTCGCGCGGGCAGGTCTCCCGCAGTGGCTCCAGCATCCGGTGGCAGGTGTCCACCAGCGCGGCGAGCCGCTGCTCCACCTCGGCGCGGTCCTCCACCAGCAGCAGCGCGTTCAGGTCGCCCCAGCGCAGGTCGCGCTCGTAGGTGCCGAGGTCGTTGACGAGGCGCAGGGCGCGCTGCACCTGGTCGCTTACCGCGACCAGCTCGTCCAGCCGGGCCAGGGTGGCCGCGTCGCCGGTGTAGAGCCAGTGCGCGACGTTGACGATCGTGCAGGCGTGGTTGTCGGCGTTGTCGAGGTACGCGTCGAGGCTCGGCAGGGACGACCGGTCCCCCGGCCGCCATGCCGCCTTCCACTCCCACTCGCGGGCCATCGCCCGCACCGTCGCGTCCACCCGGTCCCGCCACAGCGGACGGTGCGCCGCGAAGGCGTCGGACGTCGCCAGCTCGTCCTGGAGCGCGGCCAGGTAGCCGCCGAGGTGGTCGTCGGCGGCGGGCGGCTCGCCGGCGGCCACCGCGAGGCAGCGCGCGACGAGGCCGTCGACCTCGTCGCGGGAGCGCGCCCGGTGGTCGATCAGCCAGTCGAGGGCGAAGCCCCACAGCACGGTCCGGTTCGCGGCGCGCAGTTGCCCGGCCGTGCACCACGGGGCGCCGAAGGCGATGGCCAGCGAGATGTTGGCGAACAGCATGGTGTCGAACGGGTCGGCGGGAAACAGCTCGGGGTGCGCCGCGGCCGACGCCTGGAGGTCGCGTTGGCCGCGTACCGCCAGGCCACAGATCCGGCCCTGTTCCTGCGCGTCCCGCATCTCGTCGCGCCCGCCCGGCGTCGCGTCGCGCGACCGGTCGGGCGTCACCGCGGTCACGCCGGCCTCCGCTCGTGGACCGGGGTCAGCGCCATGACCACCGGCCGGCCCGGACGCAGGGTCGCGGCCAGCTGCTTGGGCGGCATCCCCGCGTCGCGCAGCCGGAAGCGGTACCGGCTGAGGATCGTCGCGACCACCAGCGGAGCCTCCAGGTTGAACAGGTACATGCCGAGGCACTGGTGCGGGCCGCCGCCGAACGGGAAGTACGCGTACCGGTGCTCGCGCCGCGGCTGGTCGCCCCGGAACCGGTCGGGATCGAAGGTGTCCGGGCGGTCCCAGTACCGGGCCAGCCGTTGGGTGACGTAGGAGCTGACGGCGACGATGCTGCCGGCTCTGATCCTGGTGCCGCCGATGACGTCGTCCGCCACGGCCGTGCGGGGCACCAGCCACCCGGCGGGGTACATGCGCAGCAGCTCGTCGACCACCGACCGGGTGTAGGTGAGGGCGAGCAGCTGCTCCCGGCTGATCACCCGGTCCGCGCCCACCACCTCGTCCAGCTCGGCGTAGAGCCGGCCGGCCACCTCCGGGTTGGCGTCCAGGATCGGCCACAGCCAGGTCAGTACGGCGTACGTCGTCTCCGTCGCGGTGGCGAACATGGACACCACGTCGTCGCGGACCCGTCGCTCCCCGAGCGGGCGGCCGTCGTCGTCGCGGGCGTTGGCCAGGGCGGCGAGCAGGTCGTCGCCGTCGCGCGGGTGGGTCCGCTCGGCCCGCACCAGGGGCAGCATGATGTCGTCGACGACGCCGATGGCGCGGCGCAGGGCGCGGTCGCCCGGCACCGGTACGGCGTCGGGCACGAAGGGCAGGAGCAGGCGGGCCCGCAGCGCCGTCACGATGGTGTCCTGGGCGGCCACGATCCGCAGCTGGTCGGCGAGGCTCACCCGGTCGGCGAAGAAGACGCTGCTGATCGCCCGGCAGATGACCCGGCCCAGCTCGGCGCCGGCGTCCAGCCACCGGCCGGTGCGGGCCGGCTCGTCGAACTCGTCGACGGCCTCGCTGACCGCGAGACTCATGGAGTCCACCAGGGAGTCGATGCGCTTGGCGGTGAAGTGCGGCTGCATCCGCCCGCGGCTGGCCTGCCACTCCGGTCCGTCGGACATGATGCCGTCGCCGGTGAGCCGCCGTACCGGCCGCCACAGCATGCTCCGGCCGCCGCGGGTGTAGTTGGTCGCGTTGTCCCGCAGCACGTGCTGCACGTGGGCGGGCTCGGTGACCAGGTAGGGGCGGATCGTCCCGAGGTTGAGCCGCAGGACCTCGCCCGGGGCGGCGTCCGCCATCGCGACGAGCTGGCCCAGCGGGTCACGCAGCAGGCCCGGCAGCATCCTCCACAGTGGCGCGGACCGCGCCGGGCGACCTCGTGAGTCGTCGGCACCCCGTTCAGCAATGGCATCCCGCACCCGTGGCTCCTCCCGTCGGTCACGCTCCGTTGTGACGGACCGTCATGCGAACGGCTGCCTTGCGTCACGATTCGGGAAGCATGCCATCACCCGTCGAGACTCCGCTAGCCGTCGAATGAGAATTTTGCTCATGGGAATGCTCGTCCATGAAGGATTTCGTGTCGGGCGTCACTTCGGAAGGGTGCGCAGGTGGCGCCACTCGGCGGCCACCGGCCGGTACCCGAACCACGCGTTGACCGCCCGCATCGCGTCGTTGCCGGCGTCGTTGATCGTGGACGCCCAACGGAAGCCCGCCGGCCGGGCCGCCCGCAGCGACGCGTGCTTGACCGACCGGGCGAGGCCCAGACCCCGCCACCCGCTGCGGGTACCCGTCATTCCCGACAGGTAGCGGTCCCGGCCGTCGGTCAGCGCGAGGCTGAACGCCACCACCACGCCGTCGGCCGTCGCCACCGTGCTCAGCGCCCGGTCCAGGTCCGGCCGGTCCCAGTACGCGGCCCGCCAGTCGGAGAAGCCGATCTCGTCCATCCCGACGTCGCCCGGCTCGTCCGCGGCGGCAGCCAGGTCCGCCTCGTACAGCGGACGCGGGTCGACCAGCTCCGCGGCCGTACCCAGCCGCACCCCGGCCGGTGGATCGGGCGCGGCCGGCAGCGCCGCCGCCAGGTCCAGGCCCAGGATCACGCTGCGCCGGCCGGCCCGGTAGCCGCGCCGCTCGGCGAAGGCGAGCGGCGCCGGCTCGTCGACGACCCGCGCGTACGCCCGGCGCACCCCCAGCCCGGCGAGCCGCTCCTCGGCGGCGGCGAGCAGCGCCGACCCGACGCCCCGCCCCCGCCCCTCGGGGCGCACGACCAGGTTGACGAAGCCGAGCCCCGGCTCGGCGCTCTCGTACAGCAGCCCCGTCCGGGCGACGCCGGCGATCCCGTCGCCCGCCTCGGCGACGAGCATCCCGAAGCGCTCGGCCGGCTTGCCGGTCGCCTGCCAGGCGAGCAGCTCCGGCGTGACCACCAGGTGGGGCCGGGCGGCGCGGAGCAGGTCGGCGACCGGCGCCAGGTCGGCGGGGCCGGCGGCCCGGACGGTGGGAACCATGGCTGGGCAACCTACCGCAGCGGCGGGGGCGGGCGGCGGTGGAACCCGGGCGCGCCCGCGCGGCCTGTGCCAGGCTCAGGGCATGGACGACAAGACGATCCTCAACCGGATCTCGGAACTGGTCGACGAGGAGCACCGGTTGCGCGCCGACGCGCAGGCCGGCGAGTCGGGCACGGACGACGACGCCCGCACCCGGCTGCGCGAGCTGGAGGAGTCCCTCGACCAGTGCTGGGACCTGCTGCGTCGGCGACGGGCCGCCCGGGAGACCCACGGCGACCCGGACGCCCAGGGGACGCGCCCCAAGCCGGCGGTCGAGCGCTACCTCCAGTGACCCGGGTCCCGGGCGGCCGGTGCCTGGCCACCCGGGACGTCGCGGTCAGCGGATCCCCGCCTCCCGCAGCAGCAGCGCGCTCAGCGCGGCCGGGTCGGCGTCCGCCTCAGGCAGGCCCCGGGCCGCGAACCAGGTGGCGACCACCCGCACGTCGCGGGCCAGGAACTCCGGCCCCTGCGGGTTGGCCACCACGTCGACCACCTGCGGCAGGTCGATGAGCACCAGCCGCCCCGCGTGCACCAGCAGGTTGTACGGCGACAGGTCACCGTGCGCGAGGCCGGCGCGGGCGAGCACCACGAGGGCGTCGACGAGCTGCCCCCACAGCTCGCGCAGCTCCCCCGCCTCCGGCCGCAGCTGGGCCAGCCGGGGCGCGGCCAGCCCCTCCTCCTGGTCGCCGAGGAACTCCAGCATCAGCTCCGTACCGCGCAGCTGCACCGGGTAGGGGACGGTGATCGTGCCGTGGCGGGCGCCGACCTCCCAGAGCCGGGCGAGCGCGGCGAACTCGGCCGCTGCCCACTGCCCGGCGATCATCTGCCGGCCGAAGGCGGTACGGCCGGCCATCGCCCGGTTCTCCCTGGACCGGCGGACCCGCCGGCCCTCCAGGTAACCGGCGTCGCGGTGGAAGAGGCGGTGCTGGGGGTCCCGGTAGCGCTTGGCCGCCAGCAGGCAGGACCGGTCGGTGCCGGGTACCGCCCGGCGGACCAGGTGGACGTCCGCCTCCTTGCCGGTCTTGAGCATCCCGAGTTCGGTGTCCTTGGCGGCCAGTTCGGTGACCAGCCACTCGGGGTGGGGCTGCGGGCCGTGCACGGCGTCGTCCCAGGACGACCAGCGCTCCCCCGTGTCGGGGTCGGGCTCGGCGTCGGGGTCGGCGAGGGCGGGCTCAGCGGCCCGGCCGCGCTTCAGGAAGAGCTGTTCGTCGTCGTCGAAGCGGCGCTTGCCGCGGGTACGGCGCTCGCGCGCCGGAAGGTCGTGATCGCGCACTGCGGTGGTGATCCCTTACTCGAGGCTGATGGGGGCAGGTGGTAGTGACCTGCGAAGACGGCCATGACCGACCCCCTCTCCTCGACCGGGCGCGGACCCGGTTGCACGATGCGCCGACCATGCTCGCGGTCCGACGCCGCCCCGGTCAACCGAATTACGCCAGCCCCGGCCCGGCGCCCCGTCAGGCGGCGAGCACCGTCGCGACGGCGGCGATCAGACCGTCCGCCGTGCGGGTGGGGGCGAACCGGTCGTCGACCCAGCTCCGCCCCCGGTGCAGCCAGACGCTGGGCAGGCCCACGGCGGCGGCGCCCCCGATGTCCGCCTCCGGCCCGTCGCCGACCACCCAGGCGCCGCGCAGGGGCAGCCGTACCCGCCGGGCGGCCAGCGCGAAGATCCTCGGGTTGGGCTTGCTGACGCCGACCTCCTCGGAGATGACCCAGTCGGCGACGAAGCGGTCCAGCCCGGTACGCCGGATCATGGCCTCCTGCTGGCGTACCCCGCCGTTGCTGACCACCACGGGCGTCCAGCCGGCCTCGTCGGCGATCCGCAGCGCGCAGGCGACAAGCGGATCGAGCCGGATGTTGGCCACCACGCCGTCGTGCAGCTCCTCGACCAGGTCGATGGACGGGATCCGCAGCCCGTAGCGGTCACGCACGGCGTCGGCCACGTCCCACCGGTCGGTCAGCCCGTCGGCGTCGATGGACAGCAGCCAGTCGATGTCGGTCGGCGGCGCGCCGACACCGGCCAGGAAACGCTCCCCCCAGGCGCGGAACGGACCGGCCCTGTCGAGCAGCGTGTTGTCCAGGTCCAGCAGGAGCAGCGGCACTCGGGCACCCTACGGGAGCACGACCGCCCGGCGACAGTGCCGGCTCCTCCCGCGCCCGTCAGGCCGACAGCGCCGAGCGGGCGCCGCCCTGGTGGGGCAGGCGGTCGAGCAGCATGCAGTGGGCCGCCCGGGTCACGGCGAGGGCCTCCGGGGCGAGCGCGACGACCAGCACGGCCTCGCCGATGTCCGCGCCCCGGGCCAGCGGCCGGCCCTCCGGGTCGTAGACCGCCGCGCCGCCGTTGAACCGCCACGGGTCGGCGCCGCCGACGAGGTTGGCGAACACCACGTACATCGTGTTGTCCAGCGCACGTGCCGCGTAGTAGAGGTCGCGGCGGTGCTCGGAGCCGGCCAGGTAGCCGCTCGGGCAGAGGTAGCCGTGCGCCCCGTCGGCCGCCGCGGCCCGGCCGTGCTCGGGGAAGCAGCCGTCGTAGCAGATGCCGAGCCCGAGCCGCCAGTCGTCGACGAGCAGGGTGGCACCCCGGTCACCGGCGACGAACAGTTCCCGCTCACCACTCCACAACTGCTGCTTGTCGTAGCCGACGCGGACCTCGCCAGCGCGGTCGACCAGCAGGGCGGAGATCGTCCGCCGGCCGTCCGGGTGCCGGACGGCGGCGCCGACCACCACGGCGGCGTCGCCGTCGCGGGCCGCCTCGCGCAGCGGGTCCAGCCGCATGTCGTCCACCCCGGCCGCCGCGTCGGCCGCGACGTCGGTGCCGGCCGGATCGGCCGCGAGCGTCGGCAGGTGGTACGCGGGCAGGAAGAGCTCTGGCAGCACGGTCACCCGGGCGCCCCGCTCCATGGCCTGGCGGACCAGCCGGGCGGCGCTCGCCGCGTTGCCGGCCACGTCGCCGGGGACGGGCTCGGCCTGCACGGCCGCGACGGTCAGCGGTGCGGCGGGGACCGCGACGGCGGTGGGAAGTGGCATCACCGGCCGATCCTAAACCGACGCGCCGACCTTGGATGATCATGCGCGCGGCCAAACCAAGCCGTACGTACGGTTTGCATGGCGGAGGGCGAGCTGTCACCATCGACCCGTGCCCAGAGTAAGTCAGGACCAGCTCGACGCGCGCCGGCAGGAGATCCTCGCCGCCGCGCGGGCCTGTTTCGCCCGGCACGGCTACGAGGGCGCCACCGTCCGCAGGCTGGAGGAGGCCACCCGGCTGTCCCGGGGCGCGATCTTCCACCACTTCCGCGACAAGGACTCGCTCTTCCTGGCGGTGGCCGAGGACGACGCCGCGGCCATGGTGGAGACGGTCGCCCGCAACGGCCTGGTCCAGGTCATGCGGGACCTCCTGGCCGGTGCGGTCTCCCCCGACACCACCGGCTGGCTGGGCAGCCAACTGGAGGTGTCCCGGCGGCTCCGGACCGACCCGGCGTTCGCCAGGCGGTGGGCGGAACGGTCGGCGGCGATCGCCGAGGCGACCCGCGACCGGCTGGCCCGGCAGCGGGAGGCGGGCGTGCTCCGCGAGGACATGCCGATCGACGTGCTGGCCCAGTTCCTCGAACTCGCCTACGACGGCCTGGTGCTGCACCTGGCGATGGGCCGCCCCGCCGGCGACCTCGGCCCGGTGCTCGACCTGGTCGAGGAGGCCGTCCGCCGCCGCTGACCGGCCGCCCCCGCGCCACTGCGTATCGGTCCGGTAACTCGGTCCACGCGGTGGATCCGCCCTGGCGGGCCTGCTCCACAATTGGGTCGCGATCCCCCTCGCCCGACAGGAGCAGCACATGACCGTCCTCGCCGCACCTGGTGACACCTGGGGCATCTCCGGTCCCGCCTTCCTCGCGGTCTATCTCCTCGCAGCCGTCGTGATCATCGTCGGCACGGTCGTCCACCGGCTCTCGGTCCTCGCCGGTCCGCAGGTGGGCGACGTGGGTCAGCTCGGCCCACAGCAGGTCGCCTACCTCAACGGCGGGCAGCAGTTGGCGATCTGGGCCTCGCTCGGCGGGCTGCGCAGCAGCGGGGCCATCGGCGTACGCCCGGACCGGCGGCTCACCACCGGCGGTGCGCTGCCGGCCGGGATCACGCCGCTGGACCAGGCCATCCACTTCGCGGCCGGCCGGAACGCCACCACCCGGGAACTGGCCCGCGACGAGTGGGTGGTCCGGGCGCTCGACCAGCTCCGGACGAGTCTGGAGCAGCGCGGGCTCGCGCTCGCGCCGGCCCGCCGGGCCGCGCTGCGCCGGGGCGCGTTCCTGCTCACCGCCCTGCTGCTGGTCGGCGTGTTGCGCATCTTCGCCGGCCTGGGCAACGACCGTCCCGTGGGTTGGCTCGTGCTGAGCCAGCTCCCGCTGATCGTCGTGGCCGTCCTCCTGTACCGGGTGCCGTGGCGCACCCGCGCCGCCACTCAGGCCCTGCGCGGCCTGCGGCGTCAGCACACCTACCTCGCGCCCGCCTCGGCCCCCGCCTACGCCACCTACGGCGCGGCGGGCGCCGCGATGGGGGTCGCGCTGTTCGGCACCGCGTCGCTCTACGCCATGGACCCCGGCTTCGCCAGCCAGGCCGAGATCCAGCACCAGGCGATCAGCGGCTCCGGCGCCTCCTCGACCGGCGGCGGATGCGGCGGCGGCAGCTCGTGCAGCGGGGGCAGCTCGTGCGGCGGCGGCGGAGGGGGTTGCGGCGGAGGCGGGTGCGGCGGATGACCGGCCCCGCCGGCGTCGGCATCGGCTGGCGGCCGGAGATCGCCGGGTTCGTCGCCGACCTGCCCGGGCTGCGCTTCGTCGAGGTGGTCGCTGAGAGTGTCGCCGCGACCGGGCCACCGCCCGCCGGGCTGGCCGCGCTGCGCGAGCGCGGCGTGACGGTCGTACCGCACGGCGTCCGCCTCTCCCTCGGCGGCGCGGAGCCGGTCGACCCGGCGCGCGTCGCCCACCTGGGCGCGGTGGCGGAGCTGGTCGGGGCGCCGCTGGTCAGCGAGCACATCGCCTTCGTCCGGGCCGGCGGCGTCGAGGCCGGTCACCTGCTGCCGCTGCCCCGCAGCCGGGAGGCGGTCGACGCGGTCTGCGCCAACGTCGCCCGCGCGCAGGCCGCGCTGCCGGTGCCGCTCGCGCTGGAACCGATCGCGGCCCTGTTCGACTGGCCCGACGACGAGCTGGACGAGGCCGACTTCCTCACCGAGATCCTGGACCGCACCGGCGCGTTCCTGCTGCTGGACGTCGCCAACGTGTACGCCAACGCCCGCAACCGGGGCACCGACCCGCTGGCGCTGCTCGACCGGCTGCCGCTGGAGCGGGTCTCCTACGTGCACGTGGCGGGCGGCGCCGAGCACGGCGGCTACTACCACGACACGCACACCGATCCGGTGCCCCCGGCGGTGCTCGACCTGATCCGCGAGCTGTGCGCCCGCCGCCGGCCGCCGGCGTTCCTGCTGGAACGCGACGGGCACTACCCGCCCGCCCCGGTGCTCCGCGCCGAGTTGGACGCCCTCGCCGCCGCATCCGGCTTCCCGGTGGTGACGTGAGCGGCGACCTGGCCGAGCGGCAGGCGGCGCTGGTGGCGGCGCTGGTCGCCGGCGGCCCGGTGCCGGCGGGCTTCGACCCGGCGGCGCTCGCCGCCGCCGGGACCGCGCTGCTGCGCAAGCGCGCCGGGGAGGTGGCCCGGCACTGGCCGCTGCTCGCCGCCGGTCTCGCTCCCCGGTGGCCGGAGACCTTCGCCCGCTGGGCGACGGGGCGGCCGACCGGGGGCTCGCTGCGCGACGGCTGGGACCTGGCCCGCGACCTGCGCGACCAGGGCGCGCTGCCGCTGCTCGGCGCGGAGGAGCTGGCCGCGCGCGAGGCCGCCCACCGCTACGACGGGCACACCCCGCCGCGCCCGCGGCGGCTGCCGGCGTGGGGGCGCGCCGGCGGGGCCGTCGCGGTCCAGCTCGCCGGTCGGGTACGCCTGCTGCGTCCCGCCCGCCGCTGAACCGCCCGCCGCTGAAACGTTCCCCGCCGGACCGCCCGCCGCTGAGCGCCCGCCGGGCCGGCCCGCACCGGCCCGAGGGCCCCGCTGGCGGATCCGGCCGGGTGCGGCAGGATCGACGGCATGGATCTCGGACTGACCGATCGGGTGTACGTACTCACCGGCGCCTCCCGAGGGCTGGGCTTCGCCACCGCGCAGTGTCTCGTCGCCGACGGCGCCCGGGTGGTGCTCTCCGCCCGCGACGCCGACGCGGTGGCCGCCGCCGCGCACCGCCTCGGCGGGCCGGAGCATGCGGTCGGGCTGACCGCCGACCTGGCCGACGCCCAGACGCCGGAGCGCCTCGTGGCGGCGGCCCGGGAGCACTTCGGACGGCTCGACGGGGCGCTGGTCTCGGTCGGCGGGCCGCCGCCAGGCAGCGCCGCCTCGATCACCGACGAGCAGTGGCGCCGCTCCTTCGAGACGGTCTTCCTCGGCACCGTCCGGATGGTCCGCACCGTCGCCGAGAACCTGGCCGGGGGCGGGGCGGTCGGGCTGGTCCTGTCGACCTCGGCGCGCGGGCCGGTGCCCGGCCTGGGCATCTCCAACGGCCTGCGCCCCGGCCTGGTGGGCATGGCCAAGGACGTCGCCGACGAGTACGGGCCCCGGGGCGTGCGGGTGGTCGGCCTGCTGCCCGGCCGGATCATGACCGACCGCAACGTGGAGCTCTTCGCCGCCACCGGCGACCCCGACCGGGCCCGCGCGGAGGCCGAGGCGGCCATTCCGCTGCGCCGCATCGGCGCGCCGGACGAGTTCGGCCGGGTGGCCGCGTTCGTGCTCTCCCCCGCCGCGAGCTACCTGACCGGGGTCACCGTGCCGGTCGACGGCGGCGTGCTGCGGAGCCTGTGATGGCCGCGCCCGCCGACGGATCGTCCGCCGGTCCCCCCGCCGACGGACCGCCTGCCGACGAATCGCCTGCCGGATCGCCTCTCCGGCGACGGACCCGGGTGGCGCGGGCGGCCGGGCGGTATCCGCGGCCGACGCGGGAGGAACTCGCCGCGGCGGCGGAGCGCACCATCCCCGACGTCATCGCCCCCGGCCTGGACGTGCTCTTCGTGGGCATCAATCCGGGCCTGTGGTCGGCCGCGACCGGGTGGCACTTCGCCCGGCCGGGCAACCGGTTCTGGCCAGCGCTGCACCGGGGCGGGTTCACGCCCCGGCTGCTGCACCCCAGCGAGCAGGACGAGCTACCGGGGTACGGGCTGGGTATCAGCAACATGGTCGCGCGGGCCAGCGCCCGGGCCGACGAGCTGACCCCGGCCGAGCTGGTCGAGGGCGCGGAGATCCTCACCGGCAAGGTGGAGCGGTACCGCCCCCGGTGGGTGGCCGTGGTCGGGGTCACCGCGTACCGGATCGGGTTCGCCCGGCCGAAGGCCGCCTTCGGGCCGCAGCCGCAGCGGCTGGCCGACGCCCGGCTCTGGGTGCTGCCCAACCCCAGCGGCCTGAACGCGCACTTCACCCCCGAGACGCTCGGCGCCGCGTTCGGGGAGTTGCGGGCGGCGGTCGCGACCGGCTGAGACGTCGGTCGGCCGAACGTCAGTTGGCTGCGGCGCCGGCGGTTGGCCGTGGCCGGCGGATTACGCGGCCGGCAGGTTGGCGCAGCTGGCGGCAACGTCAGTTGGCTGCGCCGGGCGGCAACGTCAGTTGGCCGCGGCCGGCGGCAACGTCAGTTGGCCGCGGCCGGCGGCAACGTCAGTTGGCCGCGGCCGGCGGCAACGTCAGTTGGCCGCGGCCGGCGGCAACGTCAGTTGG